>NZ_VUME01000009.1 GCF_009696325.1 Collinsella sp. WCA1-178-WT-3 (M1) | reverse complement strand
TCCGGACATACCGTCCTCCGATCTCCCGGGGCCGGCCGATCCGGCCCTCAGGGTATCGGGTTCCCACATTCATCCGCACATGTACGGATGAATGTGGGAGGTGTTCGGATAAAGTTGATAATCAAGGGTTTGGAAATAGCGGTACCGTTTGCAAGTGACGGCGCGTGCGAGACATGGCGTATCGCGTACAATGGTTCGGACCGTATCGTTCGGGTAGGTTATCCGTTATGCCCGAGCGCCCTTCCATTCGAAAGGACATCCATGTCCCAGTCCTCGACGCCCGCCGTCACCGATGCCATCTACGACGCTTCGTCGCTCGGTCGCCCGCGCATGTTCCTGCTCGGTCTGCAGCACCTGTTTGCCATGTTTGGTGCCACGGTGCTGGTGCCCGTGCTCACCGGCCTTTCGGTGTCGGCAACGCTTTTGTTTGCCGGTTTGGGCACGCTGCTATTCCACTTCCTGTCACGCGGTAAGGTCCCCGCATTTTTGGGCTCATCGTTTGCCTTTATTGCCGGCTATGCCGCAATCGCGCCCAACGGTGAGGCCGAGCTCTTGCCCTACGCTTGCCTGGGCGTTGCCTGCGCCGGTTTGCTCTACCCGGTGCTTGCGGCGCTCTTCCGCGCGTTTGGCGCCAAGCGCGTCATGCGCTTCTTCCCGCCGGTGGTGACTGGCCCCATTGTCATTTCGATCGGTCTGATCCTGGCGAGTTCCGCTATTGCCAACTGCCAGACTAACTGGCTCGTTGCCGTGGTTGCCGTCGCCGTAATCGTCATCTGCAATATTTGGGGTCGCGGCATGGTCAAGATCGTGCCGATTTTACTGGGCGTCGTGGTGAGCTATGCTGTTGCGGCTGCGCTGGGCGAGGTCGATTTCTCCGGCGTCGCAGCCGCTCCCTGGCTTGGCTTGCCTGTCGTGTGGGACAACACGGTGTTTGCACTCTTTGAGCCGCAGTTCGATAGCGGCCTTGCCACGACGGCCATCATCACCATCATGCCGCTGGCCTTTGCAACCATGATCGAGCATATCGGCGATATATCCGCTATTGGCTCCACCTGCGAGCGCAACTACATCGCCGATCCCGGCCTGCATCGCACGCTGCTCGGTGATGGTCTCGCCACGATTCTGGCTTCGCTCTTTGGCGCTCCGGCCAACACCACGTATGGCGAGAACACCGGCGTGCTCGCCCTGACGCGCGTGTTTGACCCGCGCGTGATTCGCATTGCCGCGTGCTGCGCCATCGTGCTTTCGTTCTGCCCCAAGTTCGCTGCCGTGATCGCCGCCATGCCGGCATGCGTTATCGGCGGCGTGTCGCTCGTGCTCTATGGCATGATCAGTGCCGTGGGCGTCCGTAACCTCATCGAGAACCAGGTCGATTTCCAGAACAACCGCAACGTGCTGGTGGCCGCTCTGGTGCTCGTGCTTTCACTCGGCATTGCCTACAGCGCCGCCGGTGCCATCGTGCTGGAGCTGGGCGGCGTGACGATTTCGCTTTCGGGCCTTGCCGTGGGCTCGCTGGTGGGCATCGTGCTCAACGCGATTCTGCCTGGCAACGACTTTGAGTTCGCCGTTTCTGAACTCGAGGAGACTGTCGAGTAGTAGTTGTGTTCGGCTAAATCAAAAAATGGCGCCCGTGCGTACGCGTGGGCGCCATTTTTAATGCGTCAGTATCCAGTGTATGCCGCGGGCCATGCGCAGATCGGTTTGGGCAAAGTGGTTACCGGGGTTGAGCTCGAAGGTCGCGGGGATGCCTCGGTCGCCGAGTAGTTTTTCCATTGTGCGCGTGTCGTCGAGTACGTGCCGCATCATGCGGTTGGGCGTCTTGGTCTCCTTTTTGCCGAGTGATAGATAGACGGCGTTGGGCGCGGCTGGCATCGTGTGCCCGTGTGCGTAATCGACAAATCCGGGAAACCATAGGGACCCCGATGCGCTTGCGGCGCGGTCAAAGGCATCGGTCTGCCAGAGCGACCAAAGCGAAAAGAGGCCCGCCAGTGAGTAACCGGCAACGCCGCGCCAGGTAGGGGGGCAGGGAAGTGATGGCTCGACCTCTGGGATTATCCGATTCAGCAGTTCATCGAGAAACTCGGACGCCTGTCCACCAAAGGGCTCGGCATCGCGCACGGTTCCGTCGCATTCCCAAGGGCTCAGCTCGCGATTCCAATTGAGCCCGCCAATGGCGACCAGGGTGAATGGCGGGCAATCAAGCTCAAGACAACGGCTATAGACCTCGGTGCCGTCACCCATGACCGCGGGAAGGTAAATGACGGGCGCGCTTTCGACATGCTTTGAATGAATGGTTATCTGCTTTTGACGCGCTTCCATGACAAGCTTCTCTCTGCATTTCGACATCTACAAATACGATTGTCGCACGTCGGCGTAGGGACCGTCGCTAAAAGAAAGGCGCAGAGCCGCTTGATGCGACTCTGCGCCTTGAGGTTTTGCTTTGGCAGCTTTGCCCTTACGCTACAAAGAAGTAGACAAGGAAGGCGAGTGCTGCGATCCACATGAGCGGCTTGATCTTGGATGCCTCGCCCTTAAAGAGCGCGACGACCACGTAGGCGATAAAGCCCAGACCGATGCCGGCAGAGATGGAGTAGGTGAAGGGCACGCCGGCGACAATCATGAACGCTGGGAAACCCTGCGACACGTCGGACCAGTCGATCTCGGAGACCTCGCTCATCATGAGGTAGCCGACGTAGACCAGAGCACCGCAGGTGGCGGCGCTGGAAACGATGGTGACGATGGGGGAGAAGAACGCGGCGAGAATGAACAGCACGCCGGTGGTGACGGAGGTGAGGCCGGTGCGGCCACCGTCGGCAGCACCAGAGGTGGACTCGACGAAGGTGGTGATGGAGGAGACGCCCATAAAGCCACCGGCAGCGGCGGCCACGGAGTCGACGACAAGGATCTCCTTGATATTCTCGACGTTGCCGTCGTCGGTGAGGAACTCGCCCTGCTTGGCCACGGCCATCGCGGTGCCCATGGTGTCGAAGAAGTCACTCATGAGCAGCGAGAACGAGATGACGAGGAGCGTGGGGTCGGTAAGGACCTTGACGATGGCGGGCACGCCGCTGGCGTCGGCGATGGGGCCACCGATGCTCGAGAAGTCGAGCGGGGCGATAATACCGGTCGGAGCATGGGTCACACCTAGGGGGATACCGGCGATAACGGCGACGATGATGCCGATGAGCAGCGAGCCGGGGACGTTGCGGCAGGCGAGGGCGACTGTCACCAGGATGGAGATGATGCCGACGATAAAGGTGGGGGAGGTGATGTCGCCCAGGCCGACGAGCGTACCGGCGCCAGCGGTGATGATGCCGGCGTCGCACAGGCCGATCATGGCGATAAACAGGCCCAGACCCACCGAGATGGCGTGGCGCAGGACAACCGGGATGGCATCCATGATGGCCTCGCGCAGGCCACAAAGCACGAGCAGCAAGATGACGACGCCCTCAAGGAAGATGACGCTCATGGCCACGTGCCAGTCACCGCCGCAGACGGTGGTGGTGATTCCAGCGATCATCGCGTTGACGCCTAAGCCCGACGCACAGGCGAGCGGGCGGTTGGCGAAGATGCCCATGCAGATGGTCATGATGCCGGCGCCCAGACAGGTGGCGCAGGCGAGCGCTCCCGCATCGATGCCAGCGCCCGAGAGCACCGCAGGGTTGACGGCGATGATGTAGGCCATCGCCAGGAATGTTGTCAGTCCAGCGCGAAGTTCGGTCCCGATTGTGGACTTGCGCTCGCTGACGTGAAAAAGTTCGTCCATGCATACCCTTTCCTTGTTCGGCCCCGAGTTTAGGCCGATTGACACGAACTTACCTACTATATCGCCTTTGGAAGGTCGATGCTTCTCGCATGTTGAAGTTCGGCGCTTTGTAACAGGCGGACGGTATTTTTCGCATGAAAATGTGTAGGTACCGTATACTTAAGCAGTTACATTGAACTCTTTGGAGGAACGTATGATTAAAGAGCTCTGCCGCGACGAGGCTATCCTGTCCCAGCGTTGCGAGGTTGCGACTGTCGAGGACGAGTCGGTCGCACAGGACCTGATCGATACCATCAAGTCGCTCGAGGACGCCGGCTGCCTTGCCGCCAACCAGATTGGCGTCACCAAGAAGGTCTGCGTCTATCTGGACGACGCCGGCGAGCCCCACGTGCTCTACAACCCCCGTCTGGTGTTTGGCCTGGGCGCCAGCAAGATGGAGGAGAGCTGCCTGACGCACGACGAAATCACCAAGTCCACGCGCTATATCAAGTGCAAGGTTGCCTTTGACCAGATCGTCGACGGCAAGATGAAGGAGTGCCGCCGCGACTACACGGGCTTTGAGGCACAAATGATCCAGCATATGATCGATCACTGTCTTGGAAAATTGGTCTAAGGGGACCAAAGCGCCGCACCTTGCCGCTCAATCGTCGCTCGCGTACCTTAAGTACGCTTCGCTCCTCTTTCGTGGCAATCTGCGGTACTTTGACCCCTTAGACGACCTGCGAGGTTGACTTGGTTGAGTTTATCTTGCTTGTGTGGTCCGGGCGTGACGTTATTGTCATGTCCGGGCTTTTGTGTTTAGCGCCTATTTGTTTGGTAACAATGAGCTTAACAAGGACGTATGGCTAGGAGGCGCCATGTGCACGAGCATTCGATTTACCGATAATTCCGGCAACATGTATCTGGGTCGCAACCTCGACTGGAGCTTTAGCTACGGCCAACAGGTTCGCGTGATGCCCCGCGGGTTCCATATCCCGTATTCGTTTATCGACGATGCGTCGGCGGCACACGCGGTAATCGGCATGTGCATCGATTACAAGAACTATCCTATGTTTTTCGACTGTGGTAACGATGCGGGTCTGGCTGTGGCAGGGCTCAACTTTCCCGGTTATGCCGAGTATGCCGAGGACCCGGTTGATGGCAAGACCAATATCGCGGCCTATGAGTTTCCCCTGTGGGTGGCAGCGACGTTCTCGACGGTCGACGAGGTCGAGGCTGCGCTGCGCGACACGGTGATTGTTGCCAAATCTGCCGGAGAGGGGCTGGGTGTGTCGCTGCTCCATTGGATTATCGGCGACAGCCGACGCAGCATCGTGGTCGAGATGATGGCTGACGGTCTGCATGTATACGACGATCCGGTCGACACCCTTGCCAATCAGCCGACCTTCCCGTGGCACATGGAAAACCTGCGCACCTATATCACCGCCACAAGCGATTTTCCTCAGACGGCGACATGGCGTGGCGCCGAGCTCAAGCCCTATGGCGCGGGTGCCGGCATGCGCGGTATTCCGGGTGACTGCTATTCGCCGAGCCGTTTTGTAAAGGCGGCGTACCTCAATGCCAATTACCCGCAAAAAGACAACGAGGCCGAGAACGTCATTCGTATGTTCCGCTCGCTCGAGGGGGTGGTGATGATCGAGGGCGCGTCCAAGATGGGTGACGGCAAGTTCGAAAAGACTATCTACACCGGATGCTTTAGCGCGCGCACGGGCAATTACTATTACTCAACGTATGAGGATCCGTCGATTCGCTACGTGAGCCTGATGGATGCCGAGGGCGCGAGCCCCGATAGGCTCGTGGTTCCCGAGCCGCGTCGTTCGTAGCCGGCGGTTTTACTGCAATGCAAAGCGGCCCTGCGCCTCCTGTGAGGCGCAGGGCCGCTGTCGTCGTCGACGCGCGACGTCGTTAGAAGTTGGCGTCGTTGAGTTGTTCGCTCTCGAGGCCGTCGAGCTGTTGCTGTTCGGGCGTATCGGCGACGCTCCCGAGCAGCTCGGTGGGGTCGACGTTCATGCCCCTACCGGCTTCGTTGCTGTTGACAAGGTCGTCCGAGAAGATATCGACATCCATTTCCTCGGCTTCCTCGATCTGAACTTTGAGCTGGAGTTATGGGCGAGCAGCGCCGCGCCGCCGATCATGGCAGGTAGAATCAGCCACGGCGCCACTTTGCGCACCAGGCTAAACAGGGCGAAGATGCCGCTCTCGTTGTGGTTGTCGCCTTCATGGCGATTACCACGTACTTGACCGTGCTGGTCTTGAAGGTTTGCCTCCAGTTTGGCGTGCGCCACGTGGACTCTCTTGGACATCCGGTTATCTGTCTTGGACAGATAACTTTTATGCCGTCCTTATACATACAAGAGCTGTTTGGCACATCGGGTAATTTTAGACAATAATCCCCAGCTGGGGATTATTTATGTACGCAGATAGCATTTCAAAACAGGGGCGCATCCGCTGTATGGCTTTGCTGCAATGCAATAACCGCGGACGCGCTCCTGCTTTGAAACTGAAGAGGGAACTTTTAGACGCGTGCTGCCTGAGCGATACCGGTCTTGGCGTCTGCGCGTTTACCGGCGAGTTCGCAAAAGATCGCACCGCCGATGATAAGCACGGCGCCCATCAGGCGGACCGGTGTTATGACTTCGCCCAAAAGGGCGGAAGAGAACACGACGGCCGAAAGCGGCTCGAGGTAGCCGACGACAGCGACGGTCTGCACGGGCAGTTTGGCGACGGCGCTAAAGTAGAGCAGACAACCGATGCCGGTGTTGACGACGCCGAGCATAGCGACGGCGCGCCAATCGATGGTTGCGGCGATGCTGGCGGACAGGAATGAGGGGGTGCCTTGGGTGACGAGTGTAAGGACCAGCGCGGTCACAAAGGCGGCGCTCACCTGGAGCGCGGAGTTCTCGAGGCCTTCGATGTGCGGCGCGCCCTTGCTGGCGATGACCATCAATGCATAACAGAAGGCCGAGGCGATTCCGCAGACGATGCCCGCAATGGGCATATTGCCGCCTAGACCTTGCGCTGCAATGAGAAAAGCGCCGCAGGCGACTGCGATAAACCCGGCGATTTTGCCACCGGTTAGTTTTTCGCCAAAGATAAACGGCGAGAGGGCCATGACGATGATGGGGCCGCAGTAGTACAGCAGCGAAGAAACGCCGACGCCGATCGTCTGATAAGCGCGGAACAGAAAAATCCAGCTGGCGCCCAGCGCGGCTCCCGAGAGGAGGAGGGCTGCGGCTTCGCGGGGGCGAGAAGGTGCCTGCAGCTTATGGCGTTGGGTAATGGCGAGGATGGTGACAAGCGAAAGGGCTCCCAGAAAAGTGCGTAGCAGCACGATATCGGAGCTCGGGAGTGCGATGGCCGCAGCGATGATGCCGTTGGAGCCAAACAACAACAATGCTGCTAAATACGTAATCAATCCGTTGTTCATGCGCTGCCGTCCCCTCTATATCCGTGCATGTTCACTATGGTTGAACTGGCTTTAGAAGAAAAGCGAATATAATGCATGGAAAACATGACAAAAACTCATGCAAAGGTGGAGGCATGTCGTGGAAACGAATATTCAAAAGATGCAGGTGCTGCTGGAGACCGTGCGCGCTGGAAGCTTTACGCGTGCTGCCGAGCGCCTGAGCTACTCGCAATCGGGCGTGAGCCGCATGGTGGCCGATCTTGAGGCCGATTGGGGCTTTAAGGTGCTCGACCGCAGTCGTGAAGGTGTTGCTCTTTCTGCCGACGGGCGGCAGGTCATGCCGGCTGTCGAGGCGCTCTGTGAGGAATTCGTTCGCTTACAGCGACGGGTGGATGAGATGCGCGGGCTCATGCGCGGCAAAATCTGCATCGGTACGTTTTCGAGCGTGGCGACCCACGTGCTGCCGCCGGTGATTGCGCGTTTTCGTGCTGATCATCCAGACGTCGATTACGAGTTGCTGATGGGCGACTATTCAGAGATTGAACAATGGGTGGCAGAGGGTCGCTGCGATCTGGGCTTTATCCCTCGTGAGCCCCGAGAAAACGGCATGACATCGCTGCCTTTGGTGCGTGACGAGTTAATGGCGGTAGTGCCGTCAGGCTCGTTGTTTGCCACGGCGGAGGTCGTCTCTCTTGCCGACTTGGCCAACGAGCAGTTTATTCTGCTAGAACGCGGCACCGATGACGAGATTACGCCGCTGTTTCGTCGGGCGGGACTGGCAGTGCACTCAAAACTGTCGACCTGGGATGACTATGCGATTATGGCTATGGTCGAGGACGGCCTGGGTGTGAGCATTCTTCCCGCGCTCATCATGCGCCGCTGTCAGTTCGATGTTGCCGTGCGTCCGCTCGAAGGGCATCCCCATCGGCAGATCAATGCCATATATCGAACAGCCGATGTTTCGCTTGCCGCCGCCCGTTTTCTCGAATACCTCTAAATGGGCGCACGTCGTTATCGCCTTGGGATAAATCTTGAGGTTTAGGTCATGTTATTTTTGAAATTGAACTTTTAGAAATAGCACGGCGCTATACTGCTTGCTAAATTGAACCTTGGTTCAATTCGTGTTCTGTAAATTGAACTTTGCCAGCAAGGAGGTTCCTGTGACCCAAGAGACGTTTAGCGATCGCCTGCGACAGGCTATGTCCGATCGCGACGTTCGCCAGTCGGACGTAATCCGCGCATCTGAGATGCTCGGCAAAAAGCTAGGCAAGAGTCAGATGAGCCAATATGTGAGCGGCAAGACGATTCCGCGGCGCGATGTGGCAGAGCTGCTTGCCCGCATTTTGGAGGTCGATGTTACCTGGCTGCTCGCCGGTGACGCCGATCAAGGCGAGACATCATCGACCCACAACGTTTCCAAGCCCGAACCCTATCCCTCAGCTCAAATTGCAAGGAGCACCACCATGCGTACTTTTTCTAAATCCACCAAACTCGAGAACGTTCTGTATGACGTGCGCGGCCCCGTTGTCGACGAGGCAGCCCGTATGGAGGACGAAGGCGAGTGCATCCTCAAGCTCAACATCGGTAATCCGGCGCCCTTTGGTTTCCGCACGCCCGATGAGGTCATTAAGGACATGCGCCAGCAGCTGCCCGACTGCGAAGGCTATTCCAACTCGCGCGGTCTGTTCTCTGCGCGCAAGGCGATCATGCAGTATTCGCAGATCAAGGGCCTGCCCAATGTTCAGATGGAACATATCTACACGGGCAACGGCGTGTCCGAGCTCATTCAGCTTTCGATGAACGCGCTGCTCGACAATGGCGACGAGATTCTGATTCCCAGCCCCGATTATCCGCTGTGGACGGCGTGCGCAACTCTTGCCGGTGGACATCCCGTGCACTATCTGTGTGATGAGCAGGCCGATTGGTATCCCGATCTGCAGGATATGGAGTCCAAGGTCACGAGCGCGACCAAGGCCCTCGTCATCATCAACCCCAACAACCCCACGGGCTCGGTCTATCCGCGCGAGGTGCTCGAGGGCATCGTTGAAATCGCGCGCAGGCACCAGCTCATGATTTTTGCCGACGAGATCTATGACCGCCTGTGCATGGACGGCTACGAGCACGTCTCCATTGCATCGCTCGCCCCCGACCTGCCCTGCATTACGTTTAGCGGCCTGTCCAAGTCGCATATGATCGCGGGCTATCGCATCGGCTGGATGGTGCTTTCGGGCAACCAGCGCTGCATGAGCGACTTCATCATGGGCATCAACATGCTCTCCAACATGCGCCTGTGCTCCAACGTGCCGGCCCAGTCGATCGTCCAGACGGCGCTTGGCGGCCATCAGTCGGTCAACGACTACATCCGCCCCGGCGGTCGTGTCTACGAGCAGCGCAACTTTGTGTATGAGGCGCTCAGCAAGATCGACGGCATCTCGGTGGTCAAGCCGCGTGCGGCGTTTTATATCTTCCCCAAGATGGATGTTAAAAAGTTCAACATCACCGATGACGAGCAGTTTGCCCTTGACCTGCTGCACGAGAAGAAGATCCTCATCACGCGTGGCGGCGGCTTCAACTGGGCTGAGCCCGATCACTTCCGCATCGTGTACCTGCCGCGCATGGAAGTGCTCAAAGAGTCGCTCGAAGACCTCGCCGATTTCTTTGATCACTACCGCCAAGCGTAGGGGATTAGGTATCTGCCGCCGCAAGAATCGAGGCGTCGCAGGATAGACATACGACAGCGAGCGAGCCGCATTTACGCCAAGGTGACGTGAAATGAGAGGGCGCTGACCTTCTGGTCGCGCCCTCGAAATTGAACGTCAGATTGGCGTGAATGCGGCTCGCGCAGCGTCAAGTGGTCCGCCGTTCGGTAGAACGGCGGAACTTATATAAATGCGGCTCGCTCGCTGTCGTGTGCTCAGCCTGCGTCGTTACCATGATCCAAAGGGGACGGAGGAAAACAGATCATTTTCCTTGACTCGCGGAACTATATAACGACGCCGTTGCAGTGGTCGATTTCGTGCTGGATGATCTCGGCGGTGTAGCCCGAGAAGTTTTTGATGCGGTGGACGAAGTTCTCGTCCAAATACTCCACCTTAATGCGACGATAGCGGGTACAGGGACGCTCGCCGATCAGCGAGAGGCATCCTTCGCTCGTCTGATAGGCATTGACCTGCTCAAGAATTTGAGGGTTGTACATCAGGAGCGTCCTGTTGCCGTCCTTTACGCAGATGATGCGTTTGCGCACGCCGATCATGTTGGCGGCGAGCCCCACGCACTCGTGCTCATGCTCGTGGAGCGTATCCAGGAGGTCCTGCCCGATCACGGCATCGTCGGGCCCTGCGTCTTCGGAAGGCAGGCGCAAAAAGAACTCGGATTTCATGATGGGCTTAATCATGGCGGGCTCCTTAAGGTGGACACGTTTGGTTCAGGCCATGATACCGCGACATGTCGCATTAATGTGTGCACATAGATTCTGCAGCTAGATTGGATGGCGACACCATAAACTAAGGGACGTTTTGCCGAGAGGCATGAATGTTTAAAGCGCAAAGAGTGCGCGACGGGCCCCGCGAATGGGGCGATGATGCCCGAGAGGGCCAAGAAGGAGTCTCATGTCCGAGAACGAAGAGATCATGAACGAGACCGAGAACGAGACCATGGCTGCCGAGGTCGAGGCAGTCGAGACCGTGGAGACCGAAGCTACCGAGGTTGAGGCTGCTGACGAGGTTTCCGCCGAGGAGGAGGCCGAGGTTGTCGAGGCCGCCGTAGATTACGATGACGAAGAGCTGATGGACAAGATGCAGAAGGCCGCCCGCCTGCTGCGTAGCCGTCGCTTTGCTATTTCCAAGGAGGAGGAGGCTAAGGCCGAGCGTATGGCGAACATCGAGCGCGCCATCAAGCTCCTTGACCTCAAGCCCAAGATGGAGCAGAAGGAAATGTCCGATCTGCTGGGCATGCGCCTTCGTGAGCTCGATGGCCTGATGGCCGAGGCCGAGGCTGCCGATCTGGTCGGCCGCATCGACAACGCCGAGGGCGATATGCGCAAGATCGTTGTCTTCGCTGCCGAGGATGCCGCTGAGGGCCTGGTCGAGCTTGCCAACAAGAAGGAGAAGCTCCTGCCCGAGCTTTCTTACGAGGAGGCCACCGAGCTGATGGCCGCGCTCGATAAGGTTATCGCTCCGCTCGTCGCCATGGGTCTGGACGAGGATCGCGGTCCTCGCGGCGGCCGTGACGACCGCGGTGGCCGTGGCGGCGATCGTGGCGGTCGCGGCGGCTTTGGCGACCGCGGTGGCCGTGGCGGCGACCGTGGTGGCCGCGGTGGCCGTGGCGGCTTTGGTGACCGTGGCGGCGATCGTGGCGGTCGCGGCGGCTTTGGCGGCAACCGTGGTGGCTATGGCGACCGCGGTGGCAACCGTGGCGGCTTCGGCGGCAACCGTGGCGGCGACCGCAGCGGTCGAGGCGGCGACCGTGGCGGCCGCAACGGCGGCGGCTTCCGCGGCAACCGCTTTTAGGGGTTACGCGGTTCTACGAACCGCGTAACTAATTGACGCTGCGCGCCCACCAGAGCGACAACTTGTCATTCAAAGAGGACGGCATGACCAGAAGGTCTATGCCGTCCTCTTTTCATGCCAATTTATTCGCTCTGGTGGGCGCTCGCTGTCGGTGTCAAAACATCGGCGTCGCCTTGATTCAAACATGCCAAAAAGGTAGTCATTGGGGACGTTCTTAAATGACTAGTCGTTGGGGACGTTCTTGTTTGACTAGTCGTTTAAGAACGTCCCCAACGACTACTTAGCATGAGAGTGGATAATCTCCCTGTTTGAGCCTGCATTCAAGCTCAAAGTGGGAAATAATCCACTCTCGTTTCGTTTGTTGATTTCGATGCCTACATTTGGAGGAAGAGCTCGTGGAGGCGGGTGTCGTCGTCGAGCTCGGGGTGGAAGGTAATGCCGAGCTGATTGTCTTGACGGGCGGCGACGATGCGGCCATCGACTTCGGCTAGGGCCTCGGCATTGCCGTGCACCTCGACGATGCGGGGTGCGCGGATAAACGTTAACGGCACTTCACCGTCGATACCGCCTACCTGCCCCTTGGTGCGAAAACTGCCGAGCTGCCTGCCATAGGCATTGCGCTCAACGAGTATATCCATGGTCGCCAAGCGCGGTGTCCCCTTGTCATCGTGGGCGGCAAGGTCGCGCGCCAACAGAATCAGACCGGCACAAGTTCCCAGTACGGGCATGCCTTCAACAATGCGGGTACGAAGATCCTCGAGCATATCGAGTTCGGCAAGTAGCTTGCCCTGAACGGTGGACTC
This sequence comes from Collinsella sp. WCA1-178-WT-3 (M1), assembly GCF_009696325.1. GTDB lineage: Bacteria > Actinomycetota > Coriobacteriia > Coriobacteriales > Coriobacteriaceae > Collinsella. Next base: position 67,819 of record NZ_VUME01000009.1, on the reverse strand, counting down.
GCCGCCGGGAAGTACCAGACGGTCAAAGTTCTGCTGCAAATCGGCCGCCTGCCTCAGCTCAATACAGTGTGCGCCCAGCTCGGATAGTCTTGCTTCGTGCTCGGCAAAAGCGCCTTGGACCGCCAGCACGGCGACCGTTTGGTCTGCATAATCGCTCATGGGCGATCCTTTCTGCCGGACTAGCGCCCGCGCTCTTCCATGATAATCTCGATCTCGTCGGCGTTGATGCCCACCATGGCCTCGCCCAGGTCCTCCGAAAGCTCGGCAATGAGTTTGGCATCGGTGAAGTTTGCCACGGCCTTGACGATGGCGGCGGCGCGCTTGGCCGGGTTGCCGCTCTTAAAGATGCCCGATCCCACAAAGACGCCCTCGGCGCCCAGCTGCATCATCAGCGCGGCGTCGGCGGGGGTCGCTACGCCGCCGGCGGCAAAGTTCACGACGGGAAGCTTGCCCGTGGCGTGGACCTCGCGCACCAGCTCGACCGGAACCTGCAGTTGCTTGGCTGCCTCAAAGAGCTCGTCATCGCGCAGGGCAACAACGTCGCGGATCTGCTTTTGGATCTTGCGCATGTGACGCACGGCCTGGACGACATCGCCCGTACCCGGCTCACCCTTGGTGCGAATCATCGTGGCGCCCTCGGCAACACGGCGCAGCGCCTCGCCCAGATCGCGGGCGCCGCAGACAAACGGCACGTCAAACTGGGTCTTGTCGATGTGATAGACGTCGTCGGCAGGGGAGAGAACCTCGGACTCGTCGATGTAATCGATCTCGATGGCCTGCAGGACCTGCGCCTCGACAATGTGGCCGATGCGGCACTTGGCCATAACGGGGATGGAGACGGCCTCTTGGATACCCTTGATCATCTTGGGGTCGCTCATGCGCGAGACGCCGCCTGCGGCACGGATGTCGGCCGGGATGCGCTCGAGTGCCATGACGGCGCAGGCCCCCGCCTCTTCGGCGATGCGTGCCTGCTCGGGCGTGGTGACGTCCATGATGACGCCGCCCTTGAGCATCTGCGCGAGCTCGCGATTGAGTTTGACGCGATCTGCCTTGCTGGTCTGTTCTGCCATGGTTGCTCCCTTGGTTGGCATGTGCATTGCTTGACGGAACATCCTATCGGGGAGCTGGGTATGGCGAAATACTCAGTTTTAGAGATAATAAGAAGGTCAGACTAATACCAGATTGAATGACTCAATAAGGTCAGGTGATAAACTCATGCTTGACTACAATTTGGAAAAACGCGGCGAAGCATCGCTCTATGAGTATATTTACCAGCAAATTCGAGATGATATCGTTGCTGGACGCATTGCGGCGGGGGAGCATCTTCCGTCTAAGCGCGCCTTTGCCAATCATCTGGGAATCAGTGTCATTACCATCGAGAATGCATATAGCCAGTTACTTGCCGAGGGCTATATTTGCTCAATGCCGCGTCGTGGCTACTACGCTTGCGAGCTTCCGGATGCACCGGTTTTGGCTTCGGCTGCAGAGGGCATCGACCGGGATGCCGTCTCTGCGGGTTCCGGCGCGCATGATGTCAACGGACAGGTCGAGCGATTCGATGCACTTTCTCCTTCTGCTTTGGAGGCGGCGCGGCTTTGGCAAAGCGCGCTGCGGGCGACGCTGGCATCCGAAGACGAGCGCGAAATCTTTTCGACCGCGCCGGCACAGGGCACCACTCGGCTACGACGCGCAATTGCCCACCATCTGCGCGGGACAAGGGGTATGAATGTCGACCCCAACAACGTTGTTATCGGCGCAGGCGCCCAGCTGCTCGATACCATGTTGGTTCAGTTGCTTGGCGCCGACAAGGTGTATGCCGTTGAGGACCCGGGCTATTTGCGCCTAACGCGCATCTATCAGGCTATGGGTTGCAAAGTTCGACATATCCCGTTGGATGATGAGGGCGTAGACTTGAGCGCTCTGCAGAAAACGGGGACCGATGTCCTTCACCTGATGCCGTCCCATCAGTATCCGACCGGCCTGGTGACGAGCATTGCGCGTCGCTATGCGCTGCTGAGCTGGGCCGCCGAGCGACCAGGTCGATATCTCATCGAAGATGACTTTGATTGCGAGTTTCGTCTGGCCGGCAAGCCGATTCCCGCGCTTGCTTCGATCGATGCCGCTCAATCGGTCATCTACACCAACACGTTTTCGAAGAGCCTTTCATCGGCGTTGCGTCTAGCGTACATGGTGTTGCCCGATGAGCTGATGGAGCGGTTTAGGTGCAACCTTGGTTTCTACGCCTCGTCGGTGAGCTCTGTCGACCAGGTCGCTTTGGCTCGTTTGCTGGAATCGGGTGATTACGAGCGACATGTGAACCGCGTGCGCGTTCGTGCTCGTGAGGCGCGTGATGGCCTGGCGGCGCTTGTACGGAATGCGTTTCCAGCAGGAGAGGTTTCGATCGAGCATGCAGACGCAGGTCTTTACTGCACCGTGGTTGCGGAGCGGGGAACGGGCGGAAGCTCTTTTGCGCAGGTCCTCACGCGCTCGAGCATCCCTTTTATCGATATCAGTAACTGTTATTGGTGTGCCGATGGCGCATTTGTCCCTGAAAACTCAACTCATATTCTTGTCCAGTATGACGACCTGAGTCCGGAGGTGCTTAATACCCTGGAATCGCAGCTCATAGGGCACTCTGTAACCTAAGTGAGTAGGCTTTTGGCACTTTGGCGACCAGACAGTTTTGTAACAAGCTATCTACCTGTGGTTTTGAGAAGTGGGATCATCGGTCTGCTCGGGATGTTCCAAAAAGTCCACTCACTTGCCGCGCAAAGCTTCTGCATGAGAAAAAATGGGGTTTTCAACAGGGCTTCGTCCAGTTCTCGGTAAGCTTTTGGCCAGTTGGGGAGGGCTGTTGAAAACCTTGCAGTTCGTTCGGAGCCATTTTTGGTGCGTTCGCGCCAATGAGAGACCGACTGGGTTGAAATTCGTGCTTTCCTGTGCCTATGAAGGATCTACTTTGTGACATAACGGCTTTTAGGTACTGGCGTTTGCCCCCTCAAGTCCTCGCATTGTGTCCTCCGCTTCCGCGGCCGGATGAAGACCGGCAGCGATATGACCTCGTCCGCAACCCGACGGCTGCGGTCGCGCTCGGTTTTCCGTTGTATACATTGGTTCGGACGAGAAACAAACGGACTTGCCCTGCCAACATTAGGCAGCGGCTGTTTCTTGGTGAACTCCCCAGGGAATCCGTGCTGGAAACGGAGCATGGATTTTTGGTCACGTCTCCTCTACTGACGGCATTTATCATGTCTCGACATCTGACGGATCTCCAACTTCTTCTGGTATTGGCGGAGATGTGCGGCTTGTTTGCGGTATGCGCTCTGCCGGCGGCACTTGAGGCGGAGCTTTCGCATGCAATTGATTCGGGTGCGATTTCGACAGCGTTGGGTTGGGTGCGCTGCCCGTCCGGGGGCGGCGCCGCCTCAAATTTGTGGCGTCGCGACGCTTTGGTTTTGGATGGGGACCTTGACCGTTTTTGTTCAGATGTTTGCGGGATGCGTTACGGCAATCGATTTATGGCGGTGTCGCAACTCGTTCCATTGGGTGCCGCTTCGCCTTTTGAGGTCGAGGCGTATTTGTTGCTTGGACTGCCGCGAGCCCTGGGAGGTGAAGGGTTTTGCGGCATAGAGCTCAATGTCAAAGTGGTGCTAAGCACAAGTGCTCGAGCGATTGTAGGAAAGACCCGCGTATATATCGACCTACTCCTTTCTTCGCCGGACGGGAGGCGACAGGTGGCTATTGAATGCCAGGGAAAGGCCTCGCACGGGCGCGCGGGGGATGGCTTGCGTGACGCTGACCGCATGACGGCGCTTCAAGCCATGGGCTACGACGTGCTTCTCCTGACACACGGACAGATATCCGATGAGGATAGATTCCGTGCGATCGTTAAGGCCGTATGCAGGATGCTCGATGTTGAATATCGCGATAAAAGCTTGGATGAGCAAAGGGCTGAGGCATTACTCCGGTCTGAACTATTCGTTGACTGGACAAAATTGGGAGTAATCGACGGAAAGATGTCCATTGGACACAAAACAGCTCGATCGTGGACGGCGCGGATCTAAGTGAGTAGACTTTTGGCGTGATGGCGACCAGGCCGTTTTGCAACAAGTCATTTACCTGCGGCTTTATAGAGCAATATGGATGGTCTGCTCGGCAAGTTCCAAAAAGTCTACTCACTTAGTTTTTGACGAGAAGTCGATGCCGAAGGTGGCCCTATTTCAGGGCATTAACGAGTTCATGAGACACGAAAAAAGCCCGAACCATGCGGTTCGGGCCCTTTAAAGTTAGAGAATATCTCTCAGGCGGTTGGCTTAGCCAAAGTAGCGCTTGAGCAGGCCGGCGAAAGCCTTGCCGTGGCGGGCCTCGTCGCGAGCCATCTCGTGCACGGTATCGTGGATGGCATCGAGGCCAGCGGCCTTGGCACGCTTAGCAAGATCGGTCTTGCCGGCGGTGGCGCCGTTCTCGGCCTCAACGCGCATCTCGAGGTTCTTCTTGGTGGAGTCGGTCACGACCTCGCCCAGGAGCTCGGCGAACTTGGCGGCGTGCTCGGCCTCCTCGTGGGCCGCCTTCTCCCAGTATAGGCCGATCTCGGGATAGCCCTCGCGATGGGCGACGCGAGCCATGGCCAGGTACATACCGACCTCAGAGCACTCGCCCTCAAAGTTGGCGCGCAGGTCGGCAACGATGTCCTCGGAGACGCCCTCCATCTTGGCGACGCCCACGACGTGCTCGGCAGCCCACTCGAGCTTGCCCTCCTCCTGCTTCAGGAAACGAGAACCGGGAACGCCGCACTGGGGGCACTTAAAATCCTCGGGCAGCTGGTCGCCGTCGAACTCTTCCACATAACCGCAAACGGGGCAAACAAATTTCATGATTCGATCCTTTCGATGGATGGCGATGGGGCGCTTGTCCGATCCCGTAAGGGCCCTCTCCGGACGTGCGTCTTGACGAGTTCTATTATCCATAAATGCAACAAAATGTGAAGCCTATTAGGAATGATTTTTGATAAAACAATTTTGAGAGGTGAAGATGTTGATTGATTAACGATTGACAGGCCGCCTGCGACCTCTAATGAGTACAATCGGTCGAACAAATGTTGACCAATCAACAAATGAGGGAGTTTCCTTTAAGCATCTAGCCCGCTGCGCCTGGTGCCGAACGTATCAAACGGTTTTTCGCATCGCATTGCCGGTGCTGCCCTATACCGAGCCACGCATTCTGGAGCATGCTGAGAGAGCGCCTGCCAGGCCATTATCGGCTTTGGCGGTGGCTCGGCCATGGACTGTGCCAAGGGCGTGGGAGCACGCATCGCGCAGCCAAACAAGCTCATCAACAAGATGCGCGGTCTGCTGCGTGTCCACCGTCTCCTGCCGCTGCTTATTGCGGTTCCCACTACCGCCGGTACGGGAAGCGAAGTCACGCTCGCGGCGGTTATCACCGATGACGAGACGCACCACAAGTACCCCATTAACGACTTTGTGCTTATCCCGCGCTTTGCGGTGCATGACCCCGAGTTCGCGCGGTCTGCCCGCCTCCATTACGGGGCAGACGGGCATGGGCGCCCTGACGCATGCCGTCGAGGCCTTTATCGATTGGGTCGATCGAATGAACGCCGCCTTGGACATTCCCAAATATGTGACGGGCATTCGCCGCTCTGAGATTCCCGAGATGGCGGCGCATGCCGATGCCGAGGCCAATCCGCTGTACCCCGTTCTACTTTTGATGGACCGTTTGGAGCTGATGCGCATGTACGAGGTCGACGCGGGTGGTATGTTTGAGGGCGAGAACTAGGAGGGTCCATGAATACCGAGGAAATTGCGCGCATTGTCGGAGACCAGCGCGTCTACTTTAAGACGCACGCCACGTTTGATGTCGATGCTCGACGTCGTGCGCTCGTGAGTTTACGCGATGCGGTGCGGGCCCACGAGGCCGATATTGCCCATGCGCTCAAGACCGATTTGGGAAAGTCGCATGACGAGGCGTATATGTGCGAGATCGGCACGTCGCTTTCCGAGATTCGTCATCAGATCGCGCATGTGGCTCGATGGAGTCGTCCGCGCCTGCGTCCGTGCGACCTTGCCAACGCCGTGAGTGTGTGCAAAACGCAAGCCGTGCCCTATGGCGTCACGCTCATCATGGCCCCGTGGAACTACCCGTTTTTGCTAACGCTCGAGCCGCTCGCCGGCGCCCTTGCCGCGGGCAATACTGTGGTCATCAAGCCGAGCGCCTATGCTCCAGCATCGAGTGCGGTGCTCAAGCAGATCTGCGAAGAAGCATTTGATCCGTGCCTGGTGACAGTTGTCGAGGGCGGGCGCGCCGAGAACGAAGCGCTGCTCGATGAGTGCTGGGACAAGATCTTCTTTACCGGTAGCGTTCCGGTCGGCAAGCTCGTCATGGAGCGCGCAAGTAAAAACCTTACGCCCGTGACGCTTGAGCTGGGTGGAAAGAGTCCCTGCATCGTGGATGCGACGGCAAACTTGAAGGTTGCGGCACGGCGTATCGCCTTTGGTAAATGGCTCAACGTGGGGCAGACTTGTGTGGCGCCCGACTACCTGCTGGTCGATACGCGTGTGCACGACGATTTGCTGGGCCTCATCAAGGAAGAGGCGCGCCGTATGTTTGGCGAGCATCCGCTCGACAACGAGGATTACGGGCATATCGTCAATGCCAAGCATTTTGCGCGCGTGCATGGGCTGATCGATCCCGATAAGGTCGTGCTTGGAGGTGCTGCGCGCGAGGCTTCGCTCAAGATTGAGCCGACAATTTTGGACGGCGTGGCCCCCGATGACGCCGTGATGCAGGAGGAGATTTTCGGTCCCATCTTGCCGGTGCTGACGTTTGAGAGCCTAGACGAGGCCGAGACGTTTATTACGGATCGTCCGACGCCGCTGGCCCTGTATATCTTTAGCCAGGACCGTGAGGTTCAGCAGCGCTTTGTGCGTTACGTGCCCTTTGGTGGCGGTTGCGTCAACGACACGATCATGCATCTGGCTACGAGCCATATGGGCTTTGGCGGCATGGGAGCGAGCGGTATGGGGCAGTACCATGGACGCGAGAGCTTCGATACGTTTAGCCACAAGAAGAGCATCGTGAACAAGGCAACGTGGCTGGACGTGCCATTCCGCTATGCCCCTTACGCAAACTGGAAGCACAAATTCGTGCGCATGTTTGTGCATTAGAATCAGATGGCGTAGGGACAAACGGTCGAAAAGACGCAGGCAGGATGAATTTGTGTCCGTACGGACCCGTAGACTTCTCGGTAAGGTTAAGCGCCGGTTTATCCGGCCGTTAGGGGAGTTGCTATGTACGAGCCTTCACGTGTTCTTCTGTCGTTTCACATTGCGGGATTTCAGTATGCCGACGGCGCTTTGGTCCTGGGCGATCTTAAAGCGGGCGATAAACTGACGCTGTGCGCCGAGCGCGATAATCCCCATGATCCCGAGGCGGTCGCGATCTACTATGGCAAGACCAAACTTGGCTATGTTCCGGGAAACGAGGTCGGCCCGCTGTCCTTGATGATGTATTACGGCCATGAGGACGTATTTGAGGCCCGCGTGCAGCAGGTTGCCCCCGAGCGTAGCCCGTGGCACCAGGTGCGCGTTGGCCTCTATGTGGTGGATGCCCGCTAATCGGTAAGGGAGGCTGCCATGTTTGATGACGATGACCTGTTCGATCTGACGGACGATTCGTTTGAGTGGGATATGCTACTCGACGACGATGAACTGGAGCAGGACCGTAAGATGCGACAGGACAAGAAAACTCAGGGTGATGCGTCGAAAAAGAAAGACAAGCGCCGTCGCGGACTGTTTGGCGGGCTCTTTGGGTAACTGCCGCATCGCTGCGTCTGTATACTTAGCACGAGTTGGACGCGTTGCGAAATGAGGACTGAGACGATGATGTGGTTTACCGCCGACCTGCACCTGGGCGATACGAATATCTTGCACGACATGGACCGACCGTTTGGCTCGGTTGAGGAGATGAACCGCAAGGTCATCGATGTCATCAATGAGTGCGTGGCTGCGGACGACCGCCTCTATATTCTGGGCGACTTTACCTATCGTCTGCCCCTAGCGGATGCCGTGCGCCTGCGCGAGCGCATCGAATGCCAGAACGTGACGCTCATCCGTGGTAACCATGACGGCGACTGGGAAGATCCCGACGTACCGCGGATTTGGGAAGACGTGCGCGATTACCTGGAGATTGCTCCCGGCTATGCCAAGGGCCATCGTCTGGTTATGAGCCATTACCCCATGCTCAGCTGGAACGGCAAGGCGCGTGGCGCCATTATGCTGCACGGGCATATCCACAGTAGGGGAGACCGCACCAATACGCGCAACCGCGATCGCGAACGTCCTATCTTTCGCTACGATGTCGGCCTCGATGCCAACGAGTACAAGCCCGTAAGCCGTGACCAAATCCTAGGCTTCTTTGGATTGTAATTCTCGAACCGTCACACAAACCGCCACAAAGGGGACGGGCACCTTTGTGGCGGTTCTGGCGCCGTTGCCATTATGGTGGGGGCACCTTTTTTGTCCGTGCGGCGCGGTAGAGTGTAGGCGGTTGAAATTTGCGTCCAGCGAGGAGCTGCTATGAACGAGATCAAGTGCCCGCATTGTGGCGAAGTATTTAAGGTCGATGCATCCGGCTATGCGGATATCGTCAAGCAAGTGCGCAATGCCGAGTTTTCGCGCGACCTGGATGAGCGTGTGAAGGCGGTCCAGCGCGAGGGCGAGCAAGCGCTGGAGCTTGAGCGCTCGCGTTCGATGGCTGCCTTGCAAAAGGCAGAGTCCCAGCGCAACGCTCAGCTTACCGAGCAGAAGAACGCTGCAGCTCAACAGCTGGCACAAGAGGTTGCCAAGCGCGATGCTGAGCTCGCCGAGCTGCGCGCCAAGCTCGAGGGCGCTGCCGCAGAGCGCGAGAGTGCAAGCCAGCGCGCGGCGGTAGAGGCACGAGCCAACGCTCAAAAGGAGAATGCCGAACTCCAGCGCGAGATCGACAATTTGCGTGCGCAGCTGGAGCGCAAAGATGACGAAGCCAAGCTTGTCGAGTCGGCGGCGCGCAATGCTGCTCAAAACGATTTAGCTGCACGCGATGCTCAGATTGCCGAGCTGCAGGCCAGGCTTGCCGCGGCGGACAAGGCCCAGGAGATGGCGCTTGCCGCTGCTGCGGCAGAGTCGCAGCGTGAGCTCGATGCCGCTCGCAGCGAGGCCGAGCGCGCGCTTGCTGACTATCGCGCGAAGGTGCAAGAGAAGTTTTCCGCCGCAAAGGCTCAGTCTGAGCGCGAGGCCGAGGGCCTTCGTGCACAGCTTCGTGAGCAAGAACTTTCTGCAAAAATGGAGCTATCGAAGGCGGTCGCCGCGGCGGAGCGAGAGCGCGATGAGGCGCGTGCCAAACTGACGAGCGAGCTGGCGGTGCGCGATTCTCGCGAGGAACAGGCCAAGGCGGCACACGAGCTCGAGCTTGCGCAGGCCAAGCGCGCGAGCGATGACCTGATTCGCTACAAGGATGAAGAGATCGAGCGCCTTAAGGACATGAAGGTCCGTCTGTCCACCAAGATGGTGGGCGAGTCGCTCGAGCAGCATTGCGAGACCGAGTTTAACCGTCTGCGCATGACGGCATTTCCCAACGCGTACTTCGAGAAGGATAACGATGCGTCCGAGGGTACCAAGGGCGACTTTATCTTCCGCGAGTGCGACGCGAGCGGCAACGAGGTCATTTCGATTATGTTCGAGATGAAAAACGAAAACGACGAGACCGCGACCAAGCATAAAAACGAGGACTTCTTTAAGAAACTCGATCACGATCGTCGCCAGAAAGGCTGTGAGTACGCGGTGCTCTGCACGCTGCTCGAGCCCGAGAGCGAGCTCTATAACGTAGGGATAGTCGACGTGAGCTATCGCTACGAGAAGATGTACGTGATTCGCCCGCAGTTTTTCATTCCCATGATCACGCTCCTTCGCAACGCCGCCATGGGCTCACTGCGCTATAAGCAGGAGCTAGCGGAGTACAAACAGCAGAATATCGACGTCACGAACTTCGAAGCCAAGATGGAGAAGTTCAAGAATGATTTCGGTCGCAACTACGAGATCGCGAGCCGCAAGTTCCAAACGGCAATCGATGAGATCGACAAGACGATTAGCCATCTGCAGAAAACCAAGGAGGCATTGCTGTCCTCCGAGAACAATCTGCGCCTAGCCAACAAGAAGGCCGACGATCTTACCATCCGCAAGCTCACGTGGGGCAACAAGACCATGAAGGCGGCGTTTGACGAGGCGCGCGGGGCTGCGCCAGAGACAAACGATGAGCCAGCCGAGGCGGATTCGTATGAGGTCGAGGATACCGAGTAAGGCATAGCGTATAGTGCAAAAACGGGGCCGCTGGCGATATTGCCAACGGCCCCGCTTCGTTTCGTTCCAATATGTTCGACTAGTCCTCGAGCAGGTCTTCGATAAAGCCGACGCGGTAGTTTTTGAAGATGACTTCACCGCCGTCTTGCGTGGCGTCCAGATCGACATCGCCCATGATGCCAAAGTCGTGGTCGCCGTCCTCGTCGGCAAAGATCTGGTGCACGTGCCATACGTGCGCGGTCTTCTCGTCGGACTCATCGATGGAAAACATCGCGGCGCTGCGGGCATCTCCGTCGGTGAGGATTTCCTCGTGCTGCTCATGGTAGGCATCGAGGGCCTTTTGCCAGCGGATCTCGCTCATGCCCCAGTCGTCGTCGAGCTCGCCCAGGTCGCGAACGTGCTCACGGGCGGCAAGGGTCACGCGGCGGAAGAGCGCATTGCGCACCAGCAGCGTGCAGCCGCGGCGGTCCGCCACGACCTCGTCGATGCCCTGTGGCGGCGCGGCATCGAGGGCTGCCGGGTTGCCGGCGTTCTCCCACTCGTCCACCAGGCTCGAGTCCACCGAGCGCACCACAAAGCCCAGCCACGAGATAATGTCGCGCAGGCGCTCGTCGCGCTTCTCGATGGGTACGGTGCGGTCGAGCGAACGGTAGGCCTCTGCCAGGTAGCGAAGCAAAATGCCCTCGGAGCGGGCGATGCCGAGCTTTTGAATGTAACCCTTAAAATCGCTCGCGCTTTCCAGCATATCGCGCAGGACACTCTTGGGAGAGAGCTGGTAGTCGTTTGCCCAGGGCACTTCCTGGCAGTACTTGTCAAAAGCGGCGTCGAGCAAATCCTCGAGCGGCTTTTCGTACGTGACGTCTTGAATGCGCTCCAAGCGTTCCTCATACTCGATGCCGTCGGCCTTCATCTCGGCCATAGCGCGATCGCGTGCGGCGCGCTCCTGTGCACGCAATACCTGCTTGGGGTCCTCGAGCGTGGCCTCGACCATCGAGATGAGGTCCATGGTATAGGTCTCACTTTCGGGGTCGAGCAGCTCCAGCGCGGCAAGCAAAAACGGCGAGAGCGGCTGGTCGAGCGCAAAGTCCTCGGGCAGGTCGACCGTCAGCGCGTAGTCGATGTCCGGCGCGGCGTCAGCCGGAGCGTCGGGTGCGGGCGGCACCTCGGTGCGCACGACGACGCCGGAGTCGATGAGCGTGGCGAAGATCTCGTCGGCGCGAACCTCAAGCTTGGCCTTTTCTTCGGGGGTCTGCAGGCTTGTCTCGATGAGGTCATGTACGCGGGCTCGGGCATTGCCGCCCTGCTCGACCACACTAATCACCATAGAGTGCGTGATGCGCAGGCGTGGCTTGAGTGTTTCGGGTGGCGTCTCGATCAGGCGCTCAAAAGTTTGCTTGTTCCATGAGACAAAGCCCTCGGGGGCCTTTTTCTTTTTAATCTTACGGAGTTTTTTGGGGTCGTCGCCCGCCTTGGCCATAAGCTTGGCATTCTCGATCTCGTGCTCGGGTGCCTCGGCGATTACCATGCCCTCGGTATCGAAGCCCGAGCGACCGGCGCGGCCGGCAATTTGATGGAACTCGCGGGCGCGCAGACGACGCATTTTGTAACCATCGAACTTGGTGAGCGCGGTGAGCACCACGGTGTGGATGGGTACGTTGATGCCGACGCCGAGCGTATCGGTGCCGCAAATGACGGGCAGTAGGCCCTGCTGCGCCAGGCGCTCGACCAGCAGGCGATAGCGCGGCAACATGCCAGCATGGTGCACGCCGACGCCGCATCCAAGCAGGCGCTTGAGAATCTTGCCAAAGGCCGTGGAGAAGCTCGTTCCCTTTGCCGCTTCTTTGATGGCCTCGCGCTGCTCCTTGCTGGCGATGCCAAAATTGGCGAGCGACTGTGCCGTCGCAAGGGCGGCATCCTGGCTAAAGTGCACGATATAGAGCGGGGCCTCGCCACGGCGCATGGCGAGCTCGACCGTGCCCTCGAGGGAGGTCGTCACATAGTCGTAGCTCAGCGGAACAGGACGCGGGGCATCGACAACCAAGTCGCAAGCAGCGCCGGTGTGTTCCTTGAGCGAGGTGGCGATCGCGGTGACATCGCCGAGCGTGGCGCTCATGAGCATAAACTGCGTGTGGGGCAGGGTGAGCAGCGGTACCTGCCAGGCCCAGCCGCGGTCGGGGTCGGCAAAGTAGTGGAACTCGTCCATGGCCACGCAGCCCACGTCGGCGCCCTCGCCCTCGCGCAGCGCATCGTTGGCAAGGATTTCGGCCGTGCAGCAGATGACGGGCGCCTTGGTATTGATATGCGTATCACCGGTGATCATGCCGACATTATCGCGGCCGAGTACCTGTACTAGGTCGAAGAACTTTTCGCTGACCAGGGCTTTGATGGGGGCCGTGTAATAGCAGCGCTTGCCCTGAGCCATGCCCATAAAGAGCATGCCCAGTGCGACGAGCGATTTACCCGATCCGGTCGGTGTGCCTAAAATGATGTGATCGCCGGCGGCCAGGTCCATGAGGGCCTCTTCTTGGTGATCCCACAGCTCAATGCCACGGTCGCTCGTCCATTCAAAGAAGCGTTCGAAGGCCTGATCGGGCGTGAGCCATGGTTCGGGCTCGCTGCCGTCCTCGGGCTCCCACCAGGTGGGAGAGAGCGCGCCGAGCGAGCCAAACTCGGCTTCGGTTCCCGTGCCGCCCGAGAACGAGCTGGCGGCGCCGGCACCGGAGACGGTGCTGGCGGCGGTATCTGTCGTGGTCTGTGCCATGTGTTTGCTTTCTCTCGCGATTGTCCGCCAACTATTATGGCGTAGCGTCGCATCGATGCGTTCGCAGGCAAGAAAATGCAGGAAATGGGCGTTCTGCCCAGCTGTTTGGTGCAGTTGCCAGCTAAGTGAGTAGACTTTTTGCAATATTGCGAGCACATGGCTTTTGCGCAAAGGCTCTACCTGCGGTTTTAGTATTGGTTATGCGAGTTGTGCTTGGCTATTGCAAAAAAGTCTACTCACTTAGATTTGAGGGTCGTTTGCTGGCGCCTATTTGCGCTTGTTTGCCGAAGCCGCGACCATCAGAGGCCCCTGGGACTCCTGCGGTAAGCGCTTCTTGCCCTTGCGGGCGCGGTTTTTAAAGTTCTCGACGGCCTCTTCCATGCCGAGGGGCACGTAGGTGAGCTCATCGAGATTGTCGGGCAGGTAGCACGCAAGGCTTTGCTCCTGCGCGCGCCCCGCCGTGAGCTGTTCGTCGCTGGGCAGCGCGTCGGGAGTGGCGCAAATGCCATAGACGGCGGCACCCATCTCGCGCGTGCGGCGCTCGTATTCGGTCTCGGGATGCTCGGGATGGTCGCGGCGAACGTCGTCACTTACCCAAAGTGTGTCGTAGCCGGCCGCGGCAAACTGCCCCAGGGCGTAGTCGCGCAATGGCTTGCTGTCGGTGCGCAGCGTGACGGTGGCGCCGGCTGAAAAAAGCGGGCGGTAGAGCATCAGATGGTCGACATGGACGAGTCGTTTTTTGGCGTACTTGGCCTTGGGCTGCGGCGTGGGAAAGTTGATGGTGATGGCATCGAGCTCGCCTGTGGCAAACAGCTGCGGCAACGATGCGGCGCCTCGGGGCAGGACGAGTGCGTTGGTCAGTTCCTGCTCGCAGATTTTCTGTGCGGCATAGGCGATGCAGATGGGCTCCTGGTCCATGCCGATAAAGAGCGTGTTTGGCTCGTGGGCCGCGCGCTCTACAAGGTACGTTCCCTTGCCGCAGCCAAGATCCAGGTGAAGGTGTTCGAAAGACTTGCTGCCTGCGGGCGCACAGGCCTCGCGCCAATCTCCGGCATAGATTTCAGGGTTCGTCTCAATCGCATCGGCGTAGCGCTCCAGGCGCTCTTCGAGCACAAAGTTCTTAGGCGTGCGAACGTGGACGGCTCCCATGAGGCTCCTTGGTCATAAGTATGGAACGCATAGCTGCGCGTTCCATCAATGGGTTGAAAAAAAGGGTAGGCATAGCTTGCCCGAAAGATGCGGTACGGCTCGACGGCAAGTCGTCGGTGCCTACAGGCGCTTGAGGATTACGTAGCGGTTGAGCTCGCCACTGCGACCGTCGGCATGGAAGCGCTCAAGCTCGCGTACGGGGACCTCGCCGCTCTTGTAGAACGTGCGCACGCCGCGCACCAAGTCGGTGATCTGCTGATCGTCAAAGTGGTGGCAATAGCGGTAGGCATGGCGGTCGTTTTGCCAGCCAATGAGGTGGTCGCCGGCTTCAAACTGCGCGGAATCGTAACCCTCAAACGGCGGGGTGAGCTCGGCGCGGGCCTCGGCGCGAACGGCCTTGCGCGCCATGCGCTCGTCGTTCATAAACTCCCAAAAGCTAATGGCGATGATGCCGCCCGGGCGCGTCTGGCGCACCAGGGCGTCGAGCACGCGTACGCGGTACTCGCACGACGGCACGTGGTGCATAAAGCCAAAACAGACCGAGATGTCGGCGAGCGGGGCGTCGAAAAGCGCGTCGGGAGTCTCGGCGGGGTTGAGTTTCATGAGGGCATCGAGCACGTCGAGTTCCTGGAAGTGCAGGTTGGGAATGCGCAGGGCGTGACCGTGCGCATCGATGGCCAGGTCTTGGCACGAGTCGACGCCATAGAACTCAAACGGGCAGCTGGCATCTGCCGAGGAGTTTGCGCCGTCGACGCCCTTGGCGGCAAGTGCGCCGCCGGCGGCAAAGTTCTCGAATCGCATATTGCCGCAGGCGAGATCGAAGACGCGGACGGGATGCTCGATTGTGGCGACGTCGAGCTGCTCGAGCGCGATGTCCATGGTTCGCACCCAGCCGGGCCACGGGGCCTGACGCGTATCGGAAAAGGAGGCGGAGTGCTCGCGATAGAACGTGTTGTTGAGCTGGATGAGCGATGAGGCGAAATCGCGGTTCACGGCGCGGAACTCCCTCCGTTGGCGGTGCGGAATAAACAGTACGACCATACTACCGTTAACGCTGCAACGGGGACAACCAAGCTACGTGTCATTGCTTTGTTTGGACACATTTCCGCAGCTCATATGTGCCCGCAACCGCCGGTTGTCAAAAATCTCACTAGAATAGGTGGCATGCTTTTGGCGGTGGCGGATAGATTTTTAACTGTGCAAGGCGCCTTAAGAACAACAACGGTCCGGCGGCACGGCTGGCATCACATAGGAGGAACCATGAATGTAGAAACTGCGCAGCGGCTCGCCGACCTTCGCCGCAGCAAAGGCTTTAGTCAAGAAGGGCTGGCACGAAAGCTGGGGCTGTCGCGCCAAGCGGTCAGCAAATGGGAACGCGCGGAGAGCTCGCCCGATACCGAGAACCTGATCTCGCTCGCCAAGCTCTATGGCGTGAGCCTAGACGAGCTGCTCAATCCGAGCGACGAGATCGAGGACGATATCGAGTTTGAGAACGAGGACCGCGCCCGTCAGCGCGAGGCCGAGGCCGCGGAGCGCGCCCGCACCCATGAGGCGGCGGCACGCGCCACCGAGGCGGCAACGCAGGCGAGTGATGCTGCGGCCAAGGCGGCACAAGCGGCAAGCTGGAGTGCGCAGGCCGCCAACGCCGCTACGGCGCAGGCGACGAGTGGTGGTGCAGTTGGCTCGACTCCGGCGAAGGGCCCGTTCCAGTCGTTCCCGTATTGGGCCGTGTGCTGGCTACTGTTCTTTTTGCTGATGTTCCCGTTTGGTGCCGGCCCCTTTGCTGCGCTCATCTTCTTTACGATTCCCATCTATCACTGGGTGGCGCGTGCGCTCGATGGCGATTGGGCGCGCGGTGATATTCAGGTTGGTCCGGCATCGGTGACGGCTAGGGCTCGGAATGTTTCCGCTGCGGTTGATACTGACGTGGCTACCGCGACCACCGCTGAGCCGATTGCCAAAGAGGGTGATGAATGATGAAGCTTTCGCATGAATCCAAGGTACGCTTGGGCGTTGGCGTCGGAGCGTTTGTGCTCATCATTGGGCTTGTCTTTGGCATTTCGCGGCTATTGGCTCATTCCGATATGGTGCGTACGACCGGTATTCTATCTGGCCATTTGTCTGATTTTGACGATATGTTTGACGAGGACGATTCCTTGAATAGCGGTAACTATTCCGCTCGGCCTCAGCAACTTTCGAGTGTGACTTTTGATGCCGATGAGTTCCGCTACCTCGATTTCGATATCAATGCGGCTTCGGTGGACGTCAAGGTTGTTGATGGCAACAAGGCTCGCGTTATCGAGCGGGGGCGCGTTGCCGAGGGTATGGATGCCTCCAAGGCCGCGACGCAAAACATCGCATCCGTCGAGGACTCGACGCTCAAGGTTTCCCAGTTTGGAAGTGATGACGGTAAGGCAATCGATCGCTCAGTTACGGTTGAGCTGCCACGCCGTGTTGCCGAACATTTGAAGGGAGTCAACGCGCACGTGGGCTCGGGTGATCTGCAGATTGCCGGTGTCATCTGTGATGGTTTCGACCTTTTCCTGGGTGCGGGAGATGTAGAGTTTTCGGGCAGCGTGACCGATGCGCTCAGCGCTGAGGTCGGTTCGGGCGATGTGACGTTCGAGCTTTACCAGGCCCCCGCGAAGTCGATGGACGTGAGTGTGGGCTCGGGCGATGTGGAGATGACGGTCCCGAACTCGACGGGCTTTAAGGCGAGCGTCACCTTGGGCAGCGGCGACTTCGAGAGCGATTTCCTTCCGCTTGGCTACGACGGCGAGACCATTTTGAATCTTGAATTCGACAACGGGGATAAGTCTGCCACGTATCGTTTTGAGGTCGGTTCGGGTGACATGTCGTTTGATCCGGAGTGACACGCGGTTTTCGGAGATCGGTACATATAGGCGTGCTCTTTGATGAAGGCGCCGAAGCCGTGACGGGCTCCGGCGCCTTTGCCTTTACAATGGGGGCATGGAACAGATTATCTTGAACATACTTGAGGCCCTGCGTCGCGGCGAGACCGTAGACGACAAGGCGCTCGTCAAACTGATACATGCCGAGGCACGCCGTGAGGGTGCCGACAAGCGCGATCTGGCCAAGCGCCGTCTGCTGCCGTTCTACCAGCGGGTTAAACGTGAGGATCCGGCTCGTTGGGCTGCGTGGAATGTCGATGCCGATCTGGAACGTCAACTGCTGCAGGTGCTACGCATGAAGCCGCGCCGCACGGCTTCGGGCGTAGCGACCATTACCGTCATCACCAAGCCGTGGCCGTGCTCGGGCGATTGCCTGTTTTGCCCCAACGACCTGCGTATGCCCAAAAGCTATTTGCATGCCGAGCCCGCGTGCGCCCGTGCGGAGCAAAATTGCTTCGATCCGTATCTGCAGGTGAGCGCTCGTCTGACCGCGCTTTCGCAGATGGGGCATGCGACCGATAAGATTGAGCTCATTGTGCTCGGTGGCACCTGGAGCGACTATCCGGAAGGCTATCAGACATGGTTTATGTCGGAGCTTTTCCGTGCGCTCAATGACGATGCCGTCGCCGGCGTGGCGGCCAACCCCATGTTGGCGCGTCCGGGTGTCAGCCGTGCCGAGGCGGGGCGTCTGCTCGACGATGCACCCGCCGATGCCCTGCCGCCGGTGGTAGCGGAGCGCCGCGAGCGCTATCGGGCTGCCGGCATTGCGACAGACGAGGCCGAGCTCGCTGCCGGCGTTGCCGACGAGCAGGAGCGTGTGGATGCTGCCGTGGGCGGCTATAACCGTGCGGTGCGTCGTCTGTACGGCCCCGGTACGCCGTGGGGCGAGGTCACCGAGTGGCAGACGGCAACGATGGAGGAGCTCGAGCGTCAGCAGCGCATCAACGAGACGGCGAAGCATCGCGTGGTGGGACTCGTTATCGAGACGCGCCCCGATGCTGTAACGCCGCAGGCGCTTACGCTCATCCGCCGCCTGGGCTGCACCAAGATCCAGATGGGCATCCAGAGCCTCGACCAGTACCTGCTCGATATCAACGAGCGTCGCATTTCGGTGGGGCAAATCGAGCGGGCGTTTTCGCTTGCGCGCCTGTTTGGCTTTAAGATCCATGCGCATTTTATGCTTAACCTGCTGGGCGCCACGCCCGAGGGGGACAAGCGCGACTACGAACGCTTTGTGACCGAAGAGGCCTTTATGCCCGACGAGGTCAAGGTCTACCCGTGCGCGCTCATCGAGGGCTCGCGTCTGGTGGGCTGTTACGAGCGCGGCGAGTGGCGTCCCTATACCGAGGAGGAGCTGCTCGACGTGCTGGCCGATGACATCGTGGTGACGCCGCCGTTCTGCCGTATCAGCCGCATGATCCGCGATTTTAGCTCCGACGACATTATGGTGGGCAACAAGAAGCCCAACCTGCGTCAGCTCGTTGAGAACCGCCTGGCTGCTCGGGGCGACGGTGCGACGGTGCGTGAGATTCGCTATCGCGAGATCAGCACGGCGGGTGCCGACTTGGATGAGCTGACCCTTGACGAGGATGTGGCGTACGAGACGCCGGTGACGCACGAGCGCTTTTTGCAGTGGGTGACGCCGCAGGGCAAGATTGCGGGCTTTTTGCGCCTGTCGCTGCCCGACCATTCGTTTGTTGCCGCGCATGCGGACGAGTTGCCGACGACGCCGGACGAGGCGATGATTCGCGAGGTGCACGTGTACGGCATGGCGGCGCGCGTGGGCGACCAGGGCCAGGCGGCGCAGCATCACGGGTTGGGGCGGTCGCTGGTGGAGCGTGCGTGCCATATTGCTCGGGACGCGGGCTATACGCACATCAACGTGATCAGCGCGATCGGCACGCGCGAGTACTATCGCCATCTTGGATTTTATGACCATGGCCTTTATCTGCAAAAGGAGCTCTAGATGAACAAGCCGAGTGTTTCTGCCGGCGTTGTTGCCGGCGTTGCTCTGGGAGCCGCGGCGCTGGGCGCGGCTGCCGTCGCTGTTCGTGCTGCCTGCCTGCAGGTCACGCGAACCCGCAATGGGTTGGCGCGTGTGAAACGCGTGCACGATGAGGGCGGCGATGAAGTCCGCGTATTGGTGCAAGGCGGTGTCTACCAAAGCGCGAGTTACGTCGGCGAGCGCTGGGCGGAGCCCGTCTTTGCGTATTATCGCGCGTTTGACGACGTGTTTGAGGCCGAGGATGCGATGCGTGACGTTTATGGTCACGGTATCAGTCGTATGCTTATGCTAGGTGGCGGCGGGTTTGCCTATCCCAAATTTGCGCTGATGTCGCACGAGGGCCTGCGCATGGACGTTATCGAGTATGACGGAGAGATTACGCGCCTGGCGCGCCGCTGGTTCTACCTAGACGAGCTAGAGCGCGCGGCGGGCGATCGCCTGCGGGTGATAACCGCTGAGGCTCGCTCGTATCTGGGTGTGACGAGCGTGGGCCATCGTCGCTACGACGTGGTCGTGAGCGATTGCTTTGGCGGTGCCGAGCCCGTACGCGAGCTGGCGACGGTTGAGGCGTTGCGTTTAGTGCGGGGCAGCCTGAACCCCGGGGGTATCTACGTTGCCAATATCGTGAGTGCAAACGAGGGGAGCGATGTAACGTTCCTGCGCGACTGCGCTGCCACGGCACTCGAGGTATTCGCCCACGCCTGGGTGGTCCCCTGTGGCGATACAGAGTTCGGCGGCGAGGAAAACTGCCTGCTCATCGCCAGCGACGGCGACTATGTCTTTGCCGAAGCCGTGCCCTTTGACGCCGACTTCCTCGGCGCCGTCCTTCACGACTAGCGCGTCTTTCTGCGACCAGTCTTTCTGGGACGGGGCTTTTTAGCTGCTTTCGGATGCCGGCTCGCTCCACATCGGGAGCAGTCAATTTGGGACGGGGCTATTTTAGCTATCCCTGCCGCTAATCGGCCAAACCTTTCGCCTTACCTGCAAGGGCAGCTAAAATAGCCCCGTCCCAAATTGACTGCTCATATAGTCAGCCCCGTTTTAGGCGTGGTCGCGCCAGCTGCGGACACGCTGCTTCATACCCTCTATGTCGAGCACGCCTTCGGCAAAGCCCTTACGCACGAGCTCTTCGGGAACGAACTCATCGTAACGATCAAAGTAAGGCACCTCGCCGGGATAGACGAGCTCGATGGGATCGAAGTCCTTCTCGGCCTCGGCGGTGAGTATCTCAAAGAACGTCTCTTCGTCGGCCTTCATCTTAAACTGCATAAAGTACGGGCGCGACGGGTCGAGTCCGCGAAGGCCCAGCTCCGCGGCACATTTAATCTTGAGCATGCGCTCGAGCGCCAAAAAGGCATAGCTGCCCAGCCAGGGGAAGAGCACCCAGGTGTCGCCGCCCAGGTTAATGAGTGGCCTAGTGCCCGCACCCGAAATCTCGGCCGTATGGCGAGCCTGCGCCAAGCGGGCCCGCGCGTTACCCATAAGGTACGGATACGCGGCATGTTCGTTGAGCGCTTTACGCATGCGCTCGAGTACATGCGTGTTGATGTCGCCGGGGCAGTCGCCAAAGTAGGCCGGCACACGGCCCTTGACCTGCGTAGCAAAGACGGTATGGCGCTTCCAGTCCACTTCCTCGACAATCCAGCAGTGCCCGGCGATGGCGATGCGTTCACCGGGCGGTGGGGGATTGACGATCGTGCCCAGCTCGGCCGACTCGCTGCGGACGGTGAACTCCTCGTTTTCCTGGAACACGGCGTAGAACTTAAAATTGTTGATGATGCGCTCGCCCGCGAGGCCCACGATGAGCCCGCCGCCCTCGGTGACCTGGATATGGTCGATCTTAATGAGGTGGCGCAGCAGCACGCGATAGTCATCGGCTGAGACGCGGTGGAAATAACTGAGCGTGAGCACGCGCTGGGCAAGTTCTGCCGGCGTGAGCTCTCCGGTGCTGGCAAGCGTCGACATAGTCTGGTGATAGAGCAGACTGTAGGGGAGTCGATCGAGCTCGGGCGGCTCGACCCACTTTTCCTCGCGATAGAGTTGTACGAGTGCGATGCCCTGCAGGAGCTTCCACGGAATGGTTTCGGGCATCATCGTGCGCGGCTCGGGCTCTTCCTCGCGCATGACAAACCACATCTCGGGCGGAAGGTCGCGGCGTCCCGTGCGGCCCATTCGCTGCAAAAAGGAACTGACGGTAAATGGCGCATCGATCTGAAATGCACGCTCCAGACGGCCGATATCGATGCCAAGCTCAAGCGTAGAGGTGGTGACGGTCGTCTGTGCCTGCTCCTCATCGCGCATGAGCTCTTCTGCCGTCTCGCGCAACGATGCCGAAAGATTGCCGTGATGGATGAGGAAACGGTCAGGCTCGTGTCGGCTCTCGCAGTAGCTGCGCAGCATGGAACATACGGCCTCTGCCTCCTCGCGCGAGTTGGCAAAGACCAGACACTTGCGCCCGCGGGTGTGTTCGAAGATATAGCCCATGCCGGGATCGGCGTTGTCGGGTGCGGTGTCGGTGGGGTTGAGGAGCGCTTGCTCGGCGGCCCGGGGGATGTCGACTTCGCCCTCGGGGGCCGAAGAAGTGCAGCGGTTCCCGGAGGTAGCCTTACCCTGTGCCCGTTCGCGACGTTGACGGCGCTTGTCCTGTGTGGGCTGTCCGCTGTGGCACATGCCTTGGGTGTCGGCCGGCAGCGCCGTGGGTGCCGCTGCCTCAATGCGCTCGGAGGCAAGCACTTCGGCCTCTTGAGGACCCATGCTCTCGAATCCCCGCTGCTGTGCCTGGGGACCCGAGTTGTAGAAGTGCTCCATGGAGATGCGCCATACGCGGCGCGGTTCCTCAAAACGAGGGATAACGCAGTCACGTCCCGTTCCCTGTGAGAGAAAAGCGCCCGTGCGCTCGGGGTCGCCGATGGTGGCCGAAAGGCCAATGCGGCGAGGCTGCACGCCGGCCATGCGCGAGAGTCGCTCGATAAGGCAGAGCGTCTGCCCGCCACGGTCGCCGCGCATGAGCGAGTGGACCTCGTCGATGACCACATAGCGCAGGTCGCAAAACATGCGCGGGATCGCCATGTGCTTATGGATCAGGAGCGCCTCGAGTGACTCGGGCGTAATCTGCAAGATGCCGCTCGGCTTTTTGATGAGCTTAGCCTTGTGCGACTGCGAGACATCGCCATGCCAGTGCCAGACAGGGATATCGGCCTCTTCGCAGAGGTCGTTAAGGCGGACGAACTGATCATTGATGAGCGCCTTGAGGGGGCCGATGTAGAGGGCGCCCACGCTCGCGGGCGGCTTCTCCCAAAACTCGGTCAGGATGGGAAAGAAGGCCGCCTCGGTTTTGCCGGAAGCCGTGGATGCCGTCAGGAGCACATTGTCTTGTGTGTTAAAGATGGCATCTGCCGCCGCAACCTGAATGGAGCGGAGGCTCTCCCAATCGTGGGAGTAGATGAAGTCTTGGATAAACGGGGCGTAGCGGTCAAAGGCGTTCACGGGGCCTCCTTTCAAAAGCGAATCTCTCAACGCGGCGGGCAGTGGCTTGCTGCATGACTGCTTCAATGTTTTCCCAGATAAAACCTGCCAAAATAAACCTGTCCCTTTTTGGCAGGTTAGATGGCGAATTCGGCGAAGTTGCGGTCGGCGCCTGCGGTGCCGGTGTCGTCTGTTGCGGCTGCTGGCGCGTCACCGCCGACGCTTTGCAGCAGCTCGGCCACGTTGGCGTCGGGGTTTTGGCATAGGATGTCGAGCAGCTCGATAAAGTCACGAATGACTTCGCGCGGCGTCAGATGCGTGTCGGCTCCCACGCGACCGAACTCAATCTTGAGGAAGTCCACCAGGTCGCTCTCGGTAAGCGTGGGCGTCCAGCCAAAGTAGCCGGCGTGAATTTGCATGAGTTTTTCGATCAGCACCAGCAACTCTTCGTAGGTGAGTGGCTGCAGACGGATGATGGGCGCGAGCATGTCCTTAAGGTCCTCGCGTGCAAAGCGGCCCTGAGCGAGTCGGCTGCGCAGGGCCTCGTAGGAGAACACACCGCGGCGGCGGTCTTCGATGGAGGTTGGCGTGCCGCCCATGATCATGCCCAGGTACTGCGCCTTGCCCTGGAGCGTGTCGTTGTACATGGTCAGGATCTTCTCGTAGTTGTATTGGCGCGTGATCGCGTTGGGAATCTTATACAGATTCACGAGTTCGTCGATGAGCACCAGCATGCCCTTGTAGCCGCTGCAGACCAAAAAGCGCGCAATGAGTTTAACGTAGTCGTACCAGTCGTCATCGCTGATGATGGTTGAGGAACCCAGTTCGGCGCGAGCCTCGCTCTTGGTGCGGTATTCGCCGCGGATCCATTTGGTTATGCGGCTCATGGCCTCTTCATCGCCCTCGGATACGGCCGTGCGGTAGCGGCGGAGCATGCGGGCGAAGTCGAAGCCGTGGACCATCTCCTCGAGCGGGGCCAGTTGGGCATTGACGACCGACTCGTCGACGTCGGCACACGAGGCGACCCAGCGATCCAGAATAAGGTTGAGCGCACCGCCCTCGGGGCGCGTCTTGGTCGATATGTTGCGGATGAGCTCACGGTAGGTGGCAAGGCCCTGCCCCTGACCGCCCTGCAGGCGGCGCTCGGGCGACAGGTCGGCATCGGCGACGACGAACCCCTCGCCCATGGCGTGCGTGCGGATGGTCTGGAGCAAAAAGCTCTTGCCTGCGCCGTAGCGACCGACCAGAAACCGGAAGCTCGCGCCACCGTCGGCGATGAGACTCAAATCGGTGAGCAGGGCGCGGATCTCGACCTCGCGCCCTACGGTGATATAGGGAAGGCCGATGCGCGGGACCACACCGCCCTTGAGTGAGTTGAGAATGACGGCAGCGACGCGCTTGGGCACGCGGGGTGCTGCGGATGCGATATCACTCATGGTCTAGGTATCCTCTCACGTCTGCTTCGTAATCCTCGATAATTTGCGGTCCTGCCGCGCCGAACTCGATAACGGTGTCTCCCACCAGGTCAAAGAGCGTCTCGTTGATGCTGTCGACGAGCATATCCTCACTCTGGCCCGACCTCTCCACTGCCGATGTCGCTTGCGCTGTGTTTTGCTCGAGGAGCGCGCGAAGAAAGGCATCTTCGGCGGGCGCGAGTTTGTTCGTAGCTTCGGCAGACGCGGGCGTTACGAGTGCGGGCGCAGACACGAGGAGCGGTGCCATGACGCCAAACTCTTCGGCGGAGACAGTCGGCTCGTCGGGTTCGTCTTGCTGTATGGTCATCTCGCCAGGTTCGGCAGTCATGCCGGGCGCAGACTCGCGGCCCGGCTGCTCGATAAGCGTTGCCTCGGCTTCCACGGGCGTGCCGTCCTCGCGCTCCTCATCAATCAAAAGCGCTTCACGCGTTTGCGCGGCGGCGCTCCGAATGTGCCCCAGCTGGCTCAAATCGATATCGATCTTGACGGGCTGGTGTGCGGCATCCCACGAAAGCCATGCCACGATCTCGTCATCGATGATTTTGGCCAGATATTTGGGGATCTTCTCCTCCTTCAGGGGGTGGGCGGGGGCTAGGGCCAGGCGCAGACGTTGGTCGCAGGCGCGCATCATCTCACCAAGCTTGCTGCTCTTTTGCCTGCTGCCGTGAATTCGCATGCATTCCCAAAAACCGTTTTGGCAGCGGTAGATATGGATGGGGTCAAGACGGTATTCGCAGTCCTCGTGGCGCTCGGGCGCAAAGAACACGGCCGAGGCAAACATGGTATAGGGCATGGCCGTCTCCTCCCCAAACAAGCTCGCCACGATACCGGTCTTTCGATGCGTGTCATAGTAGCGCGCCATGCGGACGTACACGGCACATGCCACGTGGCGTAGGTCGCGATGGTGGCTGCGATCGAGTCTAGAGTTATTGAGGTTATACGTGGAGAGGGCGTTGATAGCGGCCATGAGTCGCTCCTCGCCCGCCTCGTCGGGCGGGAGGGGGAGCGTAGGCTCGGAGGTCTTGCGACGCGCAGGCGCCAGGTCCGGCGGCGTCGGTGCAGGTGCAAGGTCTCGAGCCGCGCGCCGCAGCTCGATAAGGGCGTTATCGAACATGACGGTTTTAGAGTCGCGAAGCAGTTTGGGGTCGAGCCCGTGGAAAACGGCGTAATCTTGCAACCACACGCGTGCAAACCGGTCGATGCCGGGCTCGAAGGCACGATAGGCGTTCCAAAAGGCCTTGATTTTGCTAAAGCCATCGAGTGGGTCATCTACGCCAATGCCGCAGATCAGCTCATAGAGATACAGGAAGGCAAAAGACGTAGACGTTTCCTCGACAGTTCCGCGGCGCACTTGGGCACGCCAGGTAAAGTAGCCGCGCAACTGTCGATCGCTCATGGCATTGTAGGTGGGAAAGTACGACTTAAAGGTGCCGTTGTAGGGACAATCGTCCTCGAAGTCGGCCATCAGCAGGCCTTGGCGGTAAAAGAGCTCCGCCTCCGATAGCCAACGTCCCGCGCCGCCTTTGGGATCATCTTGCCAGCGCGATATCTCGCGCATCTTGCGGTACTGGTCGGGGAGGAAGTTCTGCATCTGTCGACCGGTCTTGAGAATCGGCTCGTCGGCATAGATTTCGTTTGAGAAGCGGGCGGACTGATGGGTCCGGGCCTCGGCCATAATGCGCTCGATGAGCATCTTGACGTCCTGGTCGGCCACCGCTTCTCCTCTCCTAACGCAGCTTCGGTGACCTCATATCATAGCACAGCATCAAACAGGTGTTCGAGATATCGCTACGTAGATAGATTTAGAACAAGAGGGCGTAGATGACCGCCACGACGACGGAGGGGAGCATGTTGGCCGTGCGGAAGGTCTGAGGTCGAATAAGGTTAACCCCAACACAGAAGATGAGCATAGAGCCCACAAGCGAAAGGCTGTCGAGGGCTGCGGTGGTCATGATGGGGGAGAGTGCGCCGGCAAAAAGCGTGATCGTGCCCTGGAATACGGCAACGGGCAGGGCCGAGAAGATGCAGCCGCGGCCAAGCGAGGCCGTCATGGTGCAGACGATGATGCAGTCCAGCGCGCCCTTCAGGGCAAGCGTGGACCAGTCGCCGAGCAGACCGTCCTGAATCGATCCTACGATGGCCATGGCACCGATACACACGGTGAGCGATGCCGAGACAAAGGCGTTGGTGAACTCGTTGTCGCCTTCGCTGCCGGTTTTGCGCTTGAGCCATTCGCCGAGGTTCTCGATGGCGGCCTCCAGGTTGATGGCCTCGCCGATGAGCGAACCGAGGGCAAATGAGACGATAAGCATGGTGGTGCCGGTGGTCGCCAACGCCTCTCCATCGATAACGAGCATCTTTTGCATGGTGCCGCCCAGGCCGATAAACAGAACGCACAACCCCGACGCCTTCATGAGCGTGTCTTGGATGCGAGGCGTAATGAAGCGCCCGCCCATAAGGCCAAGCAGACCGCCCGCGATCAAAAGCGCGACGTTGATGATCGTTCCTAAACCCGGCATGAACCCTCCTGTAATTGATGCCAACGCGGCAATCGTAGCAGAACGGGGAGGGGGCGCTCAGTATCCGAGCCAAGCGGCGGTTAGCGGTCTAGGACAGGATGGGGCTAAAGTCGAAGCGCAGCGTCATGAGGTGCTGCGGGGATTCGATGGCTGCGGCAATGATGTCGGCATCTCGTGCGCGATCGAACCCTTCAAGTTCCATTTGATAGGGGACGTCTTCTTGGATACCGATGCGACGAGGAACCAAAAGCTTGGTTCCGTCGAATTCTTCGGTTCGCGTTCCGTCTGCTGCAACGGAATAAAGGTGTAACTTGGCGGTCGTTGTGGCATCAAGTGCCGAGATAGCTTGGATATCGTTCGATGCGTTCTTTGCTCCCACTGCTGTAAGTGCCGTAGGCGCGACGACTTCGCCCGAAGGCAAAAAGACGAGCTCGACGGTTTTGGGGAATGCGATGAGGATATTTTTGCGGCGGGGCGCATTGGCAGCGACTGGCTCAATGCTTGCAGCATCGACGGTTTCCGTGTGGTCGAGCGCGACCATCATGCAACAGTTGCCTTCGTCGACACCTGGGGGAGCGGCAAAGTCCAGGCCGTCTTTCGGTTGGGAATCGCCTAGTTCGGTGGCGCTGCCGCTTGGCTTCTCGAGAGGAACCGCAGCGTTGTCTTCTGATGATGCATCGTCAACATGTGCCGGTGCGTCTGCGACCTCGTCTTTGGGGGATTTGTCATTATCGCTCGATATAGGAGCGGCAATCTCGATGGACCCAACTCCGTGCCATGTCATTTGGAGCAGCGCCGGATCGGCGAGAATGCGCTGCACGCCCGGCTCCTGGGCATCGATATTGATGGGGGCGCGTTCTGATCCGCGCGTGAGGTTATGCGAGCCCTTCTGCCTGGTGCTTTGAGCCTTTTGGTCGTCCGCGTCGCCAGCGTAGAACAGCAAAGGCGCATCTCCCGTTGCGATGGCTTCGGTGTCCGCCTTGGTCAGCCGCAGCGACGCCGTAAAGGAGATGATGGGCTGCGCGCCATCGACATTCGAGGGAACGCAGCCCAGGCATACACCCCCTTCTTCTTCATGGGCCGCGCTGTCGAAGACGACCTTTGCCCCGTTCGCCGAGTCATCGACCGAGGCAATATCGATGCGCAGCTCTAAGTCGCATGGGTCGCCATCGGCGTCGACTGCAGCCGATTTCCATGTGCAGATGGCGCAACCTGTCTGGGGGCCGTTCTCCTTGTCCGGTCGATTGATATCCACGACTATCGAGTCGACCGTATTGCGGTGAAGGCATCCCGAGGTTCGGACCGTGGCATGTGCGAGCGAAAAACGTTGGCAGACGACGATACCCGACGAATTCGACGCGGGGTTCAGAGCTTGCGGTAAGGAGCTTGCCGTGGCGGGCGTCGCCCAAGCGGCGAGAGGCGTACCGCTCGCCAGTGCGCTGCAGAGCGCGGCAACGGGCAAAAGGTTTTTGGGTGCCATGGTTCTCCTATCTATTCCGCGTACTCCGGTCGTGCTTGGCTATTGGTTGCGTTTGATGTGCAGGCCAAGGCACGTCAGTCCTGCTCCCACCGTGGCGACGCCTACCGCAATGAGTTGTCGGGTGTCGCTCGTCTGGACGAGCGGCTCGTGACGGCTGCCGCGATTAAGGCCCGAAAGATCGACGGTCACTTCTGTGGCCGCTTGCGCTTGCTCTTGTTGAGCAAAGGCCATTGCGGGTGCGGACGCCAAGATGCCGACGATGGCGGCCAGTGCAATCGCCTTAGGACGTGGCGTGCGCACCGGGCTCGACCGTCCAGGTGATGCTTGCCACTTGATCTCCCGTACCGGTGGCGTGGTAGATGTCACGCGTGACGCGGGCGACGTGGCCACTCACATTGAGCCTAATTTTGTCCGTTCCGTCGCCAATGTCCTTGTACTTCATGTCGAAGCTTGCGTCTGTGGAAAGATCGAGGCCCGTAGTCTGAGTCGCCGAGCTGGCATCCTTTTCTGCCGTATCGGGGCCAACCTTAAAATCGATGGAGTTCTGGGCCGAGCCCGTCTTTGCGTCTGCAACGATTGTCCAGTCGTTCTTGGCCGTGACCTTCATGTTGGTGACGTGGATGCCATATGCCGAGAGGTTGTCGATGGTAATTGTCTCGTCGGAGGGTCCTACAAGCGTTCCGTCGGCTTTGGCGGCAAAGGGGATGACCGTTGGCGCCTTAAACGAAACATTGCTAATGTCGGCCTTCACCGTCACATCGGTGGTTCCAACGCGCACCTCTGCCATGGCCGCCGTTGGCGCGGCGCCCATCGCAAGTGCGAGCGTAAGCCCTGCGCCCACGGCGAGTGCCCTGGCTCCGCTCAGATTCATGGGTGTGTTCATAATCGATCCTTTCTGCTCGTCACGGACTGTTTCCGTGATGGTTGGACGAATGGGGACAGGGTGCTGCCCCTGCGAGCGCGTCGGCCACTAGCCTTCTGCCTGTGCCACCCGCACTTTGACGCGCGTCGGATTGCCGTGGGTGTCGTAGGTCTTGGCATCGAGTGCCTGAATCTCGATATATGCCTCGCCTTCTTGGATATCGCCGGCGGGGCAGGTCTCAACCGTCTTGCCGGCTTCGACCACACCGGACTCATAGATGGTCTCGTCGTTTTGAATCACGCGGAAGCGCTGGGGAAACTTGTTGTCTTGGACGTTTTGCACGTTGACGCGCAACTTGCCGCCTTCCTGCAACTGTGCGACCGGCGCGACCGAGATCGTCATCATGTTGTTGCGGACGATGGCGTCGAGCTCATCCTGGATTTCTTGGCGCGATTTACCTTCTGCCGTCGTGACTGAGGCGCCCGCTTCGGGCACGGGCTGCGACTGCCAGGCGTATAGCCCTACGGCGATGAGGGCGCAGACGACAGCCAGGCAGGCAACGACGAGTTTCTTGCGACGCCCCAGTCCTGCAAGGCGGGGTGGCTTCTTCGCACTCATGCGGCGTCCTTGGTGGTGTAGACACGTGCGAACGTGGACGGGTCCGCTCCAAAGAGCATGTGAAGCATCAGGCGGCGCGAGTAGATGAGCTCGTCGAAGTCGTGAGGGAGCTCGATGTTGTGGATACGCGCGATGTGGTGGGCGAGCGCCGAGAACGACTCGGGGTCGCAGATCACATCGGTGGTGACGTGGTAGACCTCCGTACCTGGAAATGCATCTTCGTCGAAAGGCAAGAGATAGGGGTCGTCATCGACTTCGATGGCGAAACCGTATTGGGGCCAGTAATATGCCATGGAAACCTCCCTGCTCTGGGGCCAAAACTCCTATTGGTTTGGCTGTCGATGCCGACCGTATCAGCCGCAACTTGCCCAATAACTAACCAGTTGCTTGACGAGCCGATATCTCCGCAGGTAAAAGCATGTGAAAAAAATCTCAACTATTTTTGACTGATAAATGCACATGTTGTGGCTGCGCGGCAACGTGTGGCAAAAGCGTCGCTTGTCTCGAAAATTCCACCGTTCGCCGAATTGCGCGAACGTTAAAAACGTCAATTATGGAGACGGTCTCGAACATGTCGGTGAAACGATGCGGTAACATTTCCCTGCAAACACTGTAGTTAGCTAAAGGGGGAGTTCGCGTGTCTGCAACCATCAAACCCTTCACCGACGAGTTCGAAGAGTATGGTCGCGATGAGTCTCGCACATCGGGCGAGGCCTCGAGCATCTCGTTTCCGACAACGGAGGACGAGGTCCGCGCCATTATGGAAAAGCTCCATGCCGAGCGTGTCCCGGTGACGGTTCAGGGCGCCCGGACCGGTCTTGCCGCCGGCGCCGTGCCTCATGGCGGTCACATTCTCAATACTTCCCGCATGAATCGCTACCTAGGCATTCGCCGCGATGAGCAGGGCCGCTTTCTTTTGCGCGTGGCGCCCGGCGTCGTGCTGTCTGAGCTGCGCAAGCAACTGGGCAAGAAAGTGCTGCCGACTGCCGGCTGGGACCAGGCATCGCTTGAGGCCTACGAGGAGTTCCAGGAAGCTCCCGAGCAATTCTTTCCTACCGATCCCACCGAGGCATCTGCCTGCCTGGGCGGTATGGCGGCATGCAACGCTTCCGGCGCCCGTAGCTACGCTTACGGCCCCATGCGCCCTCACGTCACGGGCCTTCATGTCGTGCTGACCGATGGCGACCTGCTCGAGCTTCACCGTGGCGAGGTTTTTGCACAGGGTCGTCGCCTTTCGCTCGTCACGGTGCAGGGCCGCACGCTCGAGCTCGACCTTCCCGACTACACCATGCCCAAGACCAAAAATGCTTCGGGCTATTTCGTTGCTGACGATATGGATGCCATCGATCTGTTTATCGGTGCGTGTGGCACACTCGGCGTCATCACCGAGCTCGAGATTGCCCTGCAGGCGGCGCCTGCGGTCGTTTGGGGCGTGAGCTGCTTCTTTGACAGCGAAGACAAGGCCGTGTCCTTCACCGATTCTGTACGTCCCGTCCTGTCCCACGCGGCTGCCATCGAATATTTCGATGCGGGCGCCCTGGATATCCTGCGTCGTCAGCGTGAGCAGTCGACCGCGTTCGCCTCGCTGCCGGCGCTCGACAAAGACGCCAAGGTCTGTGTCTACGTGGAGCTCGACTGCGACGACGAAGCCCAGGCGACTGAGGAGCTGTATCACTTGGGGTGGGTACTGGAGCTTGCGGGCGGCAGCGACGATGCGACATGGGTCGCGCGCACCGAGGTCGATCGCGAGTGTCAGCGATTCTTCCGCCATGCGGTGCCCGAGAGCGTCAACATGCTCATCGACGAGCGTCGCCGCACGGACCCCACCATTACCAAGCTGGGGTCGGATATGTCGGTGCCCAACGCACGCTTGGCCGATGTCATCGCCCTTTATCGCCGCACGTTGGCCGAAAGTGGGCTTGAATCTGCCGCCTGGGGGCACATCGGTAACAACCATCTGCATGTGAACATTCTGCCGCGCGATGCGCAAGATTACCGCCGCGGCGGAGAGCTCTTTGCCCAGTGGGCTTCCGAGGTCACGGCCATGGGCGGCGCCGTCTCCGCCGAACACGGCGTCGGCAAGATCAAGGCGGGCTTCTTGGAGACGATGTACGGTCACGAGGCCATGGTCGAGTCGGCGCGGCTCAAGCTCCAGCTCGATCCTGCCGGGCAGTTGGGCCGCGGTAACCTGTTTTCGGAGAAGCTCTTGGATGAGCTCGTCCAGAAAGGGGGCGCGTGAAGATGAGCGATTTCCATATGGTGGTGTGCGTCAAGGCGGTGCCGGGCAGCACCGAGGTCAAGATGGACCCCAAGACCAATACCATCGTGCGCGATGGCAAGCAGGCGGTCATTAATCCCTTTGACGCGAGCGCTTTGGAATGCGCGCTGGCGCTGAAGGACGACTTTATCGGCTTTGGCATGGACGTGCGCGTAACGGTGGTGTCGATGGGCATCCCCGCGACTGAATCGCTATTGCGCGACTGCATCGCCCGAGGCGCCGATGACGCACTGCTGCTAACCGATCGCGCCTTTGCAGGTGCCGATACCCTGGCAACCACCTATGCCCTGAAGTGCGGCATCGAGGCGCTCGACGAGGACTTCGACCTGCTCATCTGCGGCAAGATGGCGGTGGACGGCGATACGGCCCAGATTGGTCCCGAGCTTGCCGGTGCCTTCGAGATTCCCTGCGTGACCGACGTGAGTTGCGTGCAGAGTGCGGGCTTTACGACCTGTGGTTCACTGGCGCTTGTTCACGGCTGCGATGCCGGCGAGGAGACGGTCTATCTTGAGATGCCGTGCGCGATGACGACTGCCAAGGAGATTGGCCAACTGCGTATGCCGAGTATCGCCGGTATTCGTGCGGCCGAGGAGGCGGACGTGCGCGTGGTCAACGCTGCCGACGTGAACGCCGACCCCGCGCGCTGCGGTCTTGCCGGCTCGCCGACACAGGTCGTGCGATCGTTTGTGCCCGACCGCGACCAAACGTGCGAGGCCGTTGACGGAACGGCGTCCGAGCAGGCGGCGAAACTTGCCAAGATTATCGAGGGGATGGCATAGATGAGCGGACTGATTATCGATAGCGAAGCCTGTATCGGCTGTGGTCGCTGCGTTCGCGCCTGTGCCTCGGGCGGCATCGTAGTGGAAGGCGAGCGGCCCAACCGTTGCGCCCGCGTAACCGACGGCTGCATCTTATGCGGCGGGTGCGTCGACGCTTGCCCCGTCAATGCCATTTCGATCGAGCGCGACGAGGCCGCCGGCGCGGTTGACCTCGATGCATATCGAGACATTTGGGTATTCGCGCAGACCGACGAGCACGATACGGTGGCTCCCGTTGCCTTCGAGCTCATGGGCAAGGGCCGCGAGCTTTCGGATACACGCGGCTGTCGCCTGGTGGCGCTGGTCGGCATGGGCCCCGAGGGTTCTCTCGGTGACCTGGAGCATCTGGTTTGCGCCGGTGCAGACGAGGTCCTGATCTGTCGCGACGAGCGTCTGCGCCAGAACGATGTGGAGGTCTACGCTCGCCTCATCTGCGATTTGGTGGCAGAGCGCAAGCCCGAGGCCATTCTGTACGGAGCGACCGCCTTTGGCCGCGAACTGGCACCCGGCGTTGCCGTGCGTTTGCAGACGGGCCTTACGGCTGACTGCACCGTGCTTTCGATGGATACGGAGACGGGGCTGCTGCAACAGACGCGTCCGGCGTTTGGCGGCAACCTGATGGCCACCATCGTCTGCCCCAATCATCGTCCCCAGATGGCAACGGTGCGCCCCGGCATCTTTAAGGCGCCCGACTTTGACTACGGCCGCTCCGGCACGATCACCCAGATAGCACTTGCGGATGATGCTAAGGCTCGTGTCGAGATCTCGATTCCCGCCGAGGAGTGGGGACAGCAGGCTTCAATCGCCGATGCCGAGCGCCTGGTCGTGGTAGGTCGCGGCATTGGTTCCAAGAAAAACCTGCCGCTGATGCGAAGGCTCGCCGAGGCTCTGGGAGCCGAGCTTGGCTGCACGCGACCTGTCGTGGAGGCCGGCTGGTTGGAGTATCGCCATCAGATTGGCCAGACGGGCGTATCGGTTTCGCCCAAGATGCTTGTGAGTATCGGTGTTTCGGGCGCCATCCAGCATCTTGCCGGCATCGGTGGGGCGGAATGCATCATCGCCATCAACGAGGACCCGGATGCCCCCATCTTTGGTGCTGCCCAGTACAAGGTTGTCGGTGATGCCGTCGAGGTCGTCGAGGAGCTGCTAGCCCAGCTTGAGCGCTAGGCGCGCGCCAGCCAGTCGCGCATCTCTTCCCTAAGACGGCTCCAGGTTGCCTGTGTGGCGGGGTCGGTAAAGGGCTGCGTAATACCAAAGGGCGCGTCGAGCAGGCGGTAGATATCGCCCTGCTCGCGCGCCAGCGCGCGGCTCGCCGGATAGACGAGCTCAAACATAAAGCAGATGAGTCCTACCAGGTAGTCCGCGGGCTCGTCGCGTTCATCACGTGCGACGCAGCGGTGCTCGTCAAAGGCGGCCAACGTCGGCGCCGAGAAGTGGCTGGCGAGAAATGCGTCCTCATCCACCTTGAGGATGGTGTCGACGGTGCTGTCGGCGATGGTGCGCATAATGTCGATTTTGTCGCCATCGCGCACGATATCGCAGAAGCACCGTGTACGCTCGTCGAGTTGTGCCGGCAGGCGAAAGTCACTGTGATAGGCGATGCTCGCGCGGATGAGCTCGTCTTCTGCCGGGCTGTCGATAAAGTCGCGGATACTTGTTGCCGCGGGCGCGTCTGCAGGGTTTTTGCCAAAGAGGACCTCGAGGCCCAACTTCGCATGGCTCATGCTCTCGGCATCCTTAAACGTGTCCCAGCGTCGCAGCTGCTCAAAGCGGCCCATATCGTGCAACAGCCCACAAAGCCACGCCAGGTCAATGTCCTGCGGTGACCAGCCCTGCTTGCGTGCCACGGCATCGCATGCCTCGGCAACGTGGTACGTATGCTCGATTTTGAGCGCGATACGCGGATTGGCGGCATCGTAGGCATCGGTGTAGGTCCTGAAGGCCGCGATTGCCCCCGTTCGATCGATAGCTGTCATAACGACTTCCTAAAAAAGCTGTGTCTTTCTGTGTCTTTCGATCCGGTGGCAATTGTAGGTGAACTCGGTTGCCGCCGGGCGATGATTCTGCCATGTCGTCGAATGCGGCTCGGAAAGCTTGTCGGGACGAGGAACGCTATGGTGCTCAAAATCGTTAAAACCGTCTGGCCGGTGATGCTTACCAATGTTGCGATAGGTGCGCCGTTGTCGATGTTCCCACCGCTATTGCGGGTTTCGTCTGCACATCGCTCTTTATTTGCCTGCTCTTTTCGCAGCGGCTGTCGGCGTCGCTGCGGTGGCAATCAAGACAAAGTCGATGTTGTGGTGCTGCGTCTCGGGTATCGGGCTCTATATCGTTTTGAGCCTCGTATAGGAGTGGGGTGCGTTTACCGTCCGGGCCCCACGAATCGGATTTCTCACCGAGCCGGTCTGCTTCTTCTGGTACCATGGTCAAACTTTACTGTAGCAAAGCATGACGTGGGCTTTTGTTCTGCGTCGGCGGAAATGGGGGTTTCATGGCACAGGAAGCGATCGCCAACGAGCAAAAGAAATTCAAAGTACCGCGCATTCCGGGTGACATCATGATCTACCCGATGATCGTCGGCCTTTTGCTCAATACCTTCTGCCCGCAGGTCTTCGAGATCGGCGGCTTCTTTACCGCCGCCTGCCGCGGCGGTTCCAATACCATCGTCGCCGCGATCCTGTTGTTCGTGGGTGCCGGCATCAGCTTTAAGTCCACGCCGGGTGCCATCAAGACCGGCATCGTCGTACTGATTCCTAAGCTTGTGGTGGCAGCCGTGCTGGGCTTGAGCGTTGCGTATTTCTTTAATGACAACTTTTTGGGCCTGAGCTCGGTTTCCATCATCGGCGGCATTACGTTTTGCAACATGGCGCTCTACACGGGCATCATGGGCGAGTTTGGCGACGAGTCCGAGCAGGGCGCCGTGGGCATCCTGTTCTTCACGGCGGGCCCTGCGGTTACCATGATCATTCTTGGTGTCTCTGGTCTTGCCAACATTCCCGTTGGTACCATCATCGGTTCCATCCTGCCGCTCGTGATTGGCATGGTTTTGGGCAACCTCTTCCCGTTCATCAAGAACCTGCTGGTTCCCGGCACCAATCCTGCGATCGCCGTCATCGGATTTCAGCTCGGTGCGTCTATGAGCCTGTCGAGCTTTATCACCGGCGGCATTTCCGGCATCTTGCTGGGCCTTGTCACGTTGTTTGTCGTCGGTCCCATCACCTTTGCGTTCGAGCGCCTGTGCGGCGGTAGCGGCAAAGCCGCCGTGGCTTGTTCCACCATCGCCGGCACGGCTATGACCACGCCGGTTGCTCTTGCCGAGGTCGCGCCGCGCTATGCCGATCTTGCGCCCACCGCATACGCTCAGATCGCCACCGCCGTCATCATTACGGCAATCATGGCTCCGATTCTGACCGGTTGGGTCGATAAGAAGTTCTGCCAGGGCAAGGAAGACCTGTCGCCCGCCGGTGTCGAGGCCATCGAGGAAGCCGTCGCGGCCGACATCGATGGCGAGTAGCCATCGGCGCCCATCAATGATGCTGGCGTGCAACTCGCGCCGTGAGAGCGCCCGGGCGCTCTGGTATTATTCCCTCATTCCCCTCTGGATTGGGGGAGTTATGGTGATACGTGCGGCTCGGAGAAGCGCTGTCGGTTTGATGATGGGGAGATGGGCCTGGTGGTTAAGGCGCTCAAGATTGAGATATTCCTGCTAAGCATGATTGTTCTTATCGGGCTTGCCGTGCGGAGTCGTCGCTCCTTGTTCTCGAGCACCCAGCAGCTATTGTTTAGCATGCTTGGCTACACCTCTGCCGCGTACATATTATTCGATATGATCTGGGTGCTATTGGATGGTGTGGACGGCACGTTGGGCATTGCTGTCAACTGGATTTCCAACGCGGTTTCGTTTTCGCTCTTTGCCATCGTGTGTCTCACTTGGTTTATCTATTCCGAGACGGTGCAGGGTTCTCGCCTTTTGGCCTCGCGCTATAGGGTGGTGCTTGTAGCGTCGCCTACGGTTCTGGTGGTCGTGCTGGCGTTTACCAGTTACTGGACGCACGCCCTGTTCTATATCGATTCGCAGGGCGTGTATAGTCGCGGCTCTGCTTATATGATCCAGCCCATTGTCAGCTACTGTTACGTTATACATACGTCCCTACATGCGTTTGTGCAGTCTCGCAGGGTCGAGAGCCTGCAGACGAAGACCATCTATCGAACCTTGGCATTTTTCGCCATTCCGGCCCTGGTGGGCGGTACCTTTCAGGTTGTATACTCGTTGCCCGGCCTTTGTGTCGGCATAATGATTAGCATATTGCTGCTCTACATTGTCTTCCAGGAGCAGCTCATCTCGACCGACCCGTTGAC
Organism: Collinsella sp. WCA1-178-WT-3 (M1); assembly: GCF_009696325.1. Taxonomy (GTDB): domain Bacteria; phylum Actinomycetota; class Coriobacteriia; order Coriobacteriales; family Coriobacteriaceae; genus Collinsella. The sequence goes on along the minus strand of NZ_VUME01000009.1, from coordinate 30,769 downwards.
TGGCCTCAACAATCGCAACCGTTTTGAGACCTATATACTGTCGCTCTTCTCAAATGTGGATCAGGCCAAAGACGTGTATCTGCTTGTGATGGACGCCGACGGCTTTAAGCAGATTAACGACCGCTATGGACATGTGGAGGGCGACCATGCTCTTCAGGTCATATCCGCTGCGCTCAAAGAAGTCTGCTCGGCGTCTGGTAGCTTTATCGCGCGTTATGGCGGCGATGAGTTCGTGGTGCTTCAAAAGGCGATAGCGGAGCAGGATATCTTGCATCTGTGCGCGGCAATCAACGACGAGCTCGCGCGCGCCGAGGTTCCGTATCTGTTGCGGATGTCCATCGGCTACGCACGGGTTGGTGATGGCGTCGATACCTGGCAAGACTTGCTCCGTGCTGCCGACGCGGAGCTCTACCGCGTAAAGCGCGAGAAGAAGAAAGCCGGCGCCCAGATACGCTAGAAAAAGGGGCACACGCTTGCGTGCATGGCGGCCCTTGGCTCTCCGATGTACTCCATTAAACTAAAGTATGTGAATCCCCTCTGCTAAATTAGAGCAATTCGTTAGGCCTTTTTGGGCCTGTTGACAATGATGATGCCACTGCAGACCAAGAGCAGGGCCACAATTACGGTAACGGGGCTCGTGCCAGCGCCCTCTCCGAGCAACAACGCGCTCAACAGTACGCCAAAGACCGGGTTCATAAAGCCAAAGACCGAAACGCGGCTAACGGGGTTGACGGCGAGTAGGCGGGACCACAGCGAGTACGCGACGGCGGAAATGAGCGCCATATAAATGATGAGCGCGATGGCGGGGGCGATTTCGGTGGGGAATAGCGCGCCGCCCATCAAAAACCCGATGGCGGTAAGGATCAAACCGCCGACTAAAAACTGCCAGCCGGCGAGCAAGACGCCGTCATGCTCGCGCGAGAAGATGCCAATGAGGCAGGTCGACAGGGCGCCCGCAATAGTGGAAGCCAAGATAAATCCCTCGCCGTCGAGTGTAAAGCCAAAGGTGCCGTCCGCACCCGAAAGGTTGACGAATGCGACGCCGGCAAATCCCAGTACGCAGCCGAGCACCTTGGTCGCATCGAGCTTTTCGGTGCGAAACGCCAGAGCGGCAAAGAGGATGGCGAGGAAGTTGGCGCTGGCCTCGATGATGGAACTCGACATGGCGCTGGCGCGCGAGAGTCCCAGGTAGAAAAAGAAGTACTGCCCGATAGTCTGGAAGAGCGACAGGATGCAGATGGGCTTAATGTCGCGAGCCTGTGGAACGAGTGGGCAGCGCTGGGCCGCGCTCATCCCAACGATAACCAGGGCGCCGGCAAGCGTGAAGCGCAAGCCCGCAAAGAGCAGCTGCGAGGCGCTATCGTGCGCGGGGATGCCAAAGAGCTCATAGCCGATCTTGATGCAGGGGAAAGCCGACCCCCAGAGTGCGCAGCAGACGAGGCAGCCCAGGATGAGTCCGGGCAGGGTGGCGAGATACGGCTTGCGGCTTTCCATGATGTCCTTCCTGTATGCGCGAAGTAAAAAAGAACCCGCCACCGGGTGTGCCGGTGGCGGGTGTTGTTACCCGAGGGGATTGTACCCGATGGGAACGTATTTAAGCGAAGTAGGCTACGCCGCTCTCAAAGATCGGCATGAACTTATCGCCGGGGACATGCTCGGGCACGTTGCGGTACAGGTTGTCGCCGCGACGCTCGGCATGGCCCATCTTGCCCAGGACGCGGCCGTCGGGGCTCGTGATGCCCTCGATGGCGAGCGCGGAGCCGTTGGGGTTGACGGAGAGATCCATGCTGGGCTTGCCATCCTCGCCCACGTACTGCGTGGCGACCTGGCCGTTGGCGATCAGCTGGGCGAGCACTTCATCGTTGGCGACAAAGCGGCCCTCGCCGTGGCTGATGGCGACGGTGTAGGGGTCGTCCAGACTGCACTGCGACAGCCACGGGGACAGGTTGGACGAGATGCGGGTGCGCACCAGACGGCTCTGATGGCGACCGATGGTGTTGAACGTCAGCGTGGGCGCATCGGGCGTGGCGTCGACGATGTCGCCGTAGGGCACCAGGCCGAGCTTGATCAGGGCCTGGAAGCCGTTGCAGATGCCCAGCATCAGGCCGTCGCGGGCCTTGAGCAGGTCGCGGACTGCCTCGGTGACCTCGGGAGCGCGGAAGAACGCCGTGATGAACTTGGCGGAGCCGTCGGGCTCGTCGCCGCCCGAGAAGCCGCCGGGAATCATGACGATCTGGCTTGCACGGATGCGGCGGGCGAGCTCGTGGGTGCTCTCGGCGACGGCCTCGGGCGTGAGGTTGTTGATCACGAAGGTGTCGGCCTCGGCGCCGGCGGCGCGGAAGGCGCGGGCGCTATCGTACTCGCAGTTGTTGCCGGGGAACACAGGGATGATCACGCGCGGGCGGGCGATCTTGGCGCCGCCGTACACGTGGATATCCTTGGCGCGGAAGTCGATGGCCTCGACCTCGGGGGTCTCGCTGGCGCTGCGGTAGGCGAAGACGCCTTCGATACCGCTCTCCCAGGCCTCCTGGAGCTCGGCGAGCTCGATGACTTCGGAGCCGGTGTCGATGACATAGCCCTCGACGGTGGTACCCAGGGGCTCGACGACAACGCCGTCGGCAACCTCGGGCAGCTCGGCGTCCTCGGCGAGCTCGACGATAAAGCTGCCGTAGAGCGGGGTGAAGAGGCTCTCCACGTCCACATCTTCGGCAAGCTCGATACCGATCTGGTTGCCGACGCACATCTTAAAGAGGCTCTCGGCGCCGCAGCCGTAGCCGGGCGTGGAGACGGCCAGGGCGTCGCCGGTAGCGGTGAGCGCCTCGACGGCGTCAAACGCGGCGAGCAGCTGCTGGGCATCGGGGCGGTAGTCCTCGCCATAGGTGGCGGGGGCAATGCGAACGACGCGGTGCGTGAGGCCCTTAAACTCGGGGGAGACGGCGCGGGCGGCACGGCCCACGGCGACAGCGAAGCTGATCAGGGTCGGCGGAACGTTGAGCTCGCCGGCCTCGTCCTCAAACGAGCCGCTCATGGAATCCTTGCCGCCGATGGCGCCGGCACCCAGGTCGACCTGGGCCATAAGGGCGCCCAGGACGGCTGCCATGGGCTTGCCCCAACGTTCGGGCTCGGTGCGCAGGCGCTCAAAGTACTCCTGGAAGGAGAGGTAGGCGCGCTTGTGCTCAAAGCCGGCGGCAACGAGCTTGGCGATGGACTCGACCACGGACAGGTAGGCGCCTGCAAACTGGTCGGCCTCCATCAGGTAGGGGTTGAAGCCCCATGCCATAGCGCTCGCCGTGGTGGTCTCGCCGTCCACGGGGAACTTGGCGACCATGGCAGAGCTCGGGGTGAGCTGCGTCTTGCCGCCAAAGGGCATGAGCACGGTAGCGGCACCGATGGTGGAGTCGAAGCGCTCGGAAAGGCCCTTGTTGGAGGCGACGTTGAGATCGGTGACAAGCGAGGTCATGCGCTCGGCAAGCGTGGTGCCGGCCCAGCTGGGTTGCCACACGCTACGGGCACACACGCGGGCGACCTGGTGCTTGGGTGCGCCGTTGGAGTTGAGGAACTCGCGGGACAGATCGACGATGGCGACGCCGTTCCAGGCCATACGCATGCGCGGCTCGGCGGTGACCTCGGCGATGACGGTCGCCTCCAGGTTCTCCTCGGCGGCATAACCCATGAACTCCTCGACGTCACCGTCGGCGACGGCGCAGGCCATGCGCTCCTGGGACTCGGAGATAGCGAGCTCGGTTCCGTCCAGGCCATCGTACTTCTTGGTCACGGTGTCCAGGTCGACATACAGGCCGTCGGCAAGCTCGCCCACGGCGACCGAGACGCCGCCGGCGCCAAAGTCGTTGCAGCGCTTGATCAGGCGGCAGGCGTCGCCGCGGCGGAACAGACGCTGCAGCTTGCGCTCGACCGGGGCGTTGCCCTTCTGGACCTCGGCGCCCGAGGTCTCGATGGAATCGGTATTCTGAGTCTTGGAGGAGCCGGTGGCACCGCCGATGCCGTCACGGCCGGTGCGGCCGCCCAGCAGGATGATCTTGTCGGTGGGGGCGGGGCACTCGCGACGCACGTGGTTTGCCGGGGTGGCGCCCACGACGGCGCCGACCTCCATGCGCTTGGCCACATAGCCGGGGTGATAGAGTTCGTTGACCTGACCGGTGGCAAGGCCGATCTGGTTGCCGTAGCTGGAGTAGCCGGCGGCAGCGGTGGTCACGAGCTTGCGCTGCGGCAGCTTGCCCTCGAGCGTCTCGGAGACCGGGACGGTGGGGTCGCCGGCGCCGGTGACGCGCATGGCCTGGTACACATAGCTGCGGCCAGAGAGCGGGTCGCGGATGGCGCCGCCCACGCAGGTGGCGGCACCGCCGAAGGGCTCGATCTCGGTCGGGTGGTTGTGGGTCTCGTTCTTAAACAGGAACAGCCAGTCCTGGTCCTCGCCGTCGACATCGACCTTCACCTTGACGGTGCAGGCGTTGATCTCCTCGGACTCGTCGACATCGGTCATGACGCCGGTCTTCTTAAGGTACTTGGCACCGATGGTGCCCATGTCCATGAGGCAGACGGGCTTGGCGTCGCGACCGAGCTCGTGGCGCATCTCCATATAGCGGTCGAAGGCCTGCTGTACCACGGCGTCATCGATTGTCACGTCGTCCAGGACGGTACCGAAGGTGGTGTGGCGGCAGTGGTCGGACCAATAGGTGTCGATCACGCGGATCTCGGTGATGGTGGGGTCGCGGTCCTCATCGCGGAAGTACTGCTGGCAGAAGGCGATGTCCGCCTCGTCCATGGCAAGGCCGCGCTCGGAGATAAAGGCGGCAAGGCTGGCCTCGTCGAGTTCGCGGAAGCCGTCGAGCACCTCGACGGGCTGGGGCTCGGGGGTCTCCATGTACAGTGTCTCGGGTAGGTCGAGCGAGGCGATGCGGGCCTCGACGGGATTCACCACGTAGTGCTTGATGGCCTCGATGGCGGCTTCGTCCAGAGCGCCCGAGATCATATAGACCTTGGCGGAGCGCACGGCGGGGCGCTCGCCCTGGCTGATGAGCTGCACGCACTCGCTGGCGGAGTCGGCGCGCTGGTCAAACTGGCCAGGCAGGAATTCGACGGCAAAGACGGCGCCATCGCTTGCGGGGAGTTCGTCGTAGGTCACATCGACCTGGGGCTCGCTAAAGACGGTCGGCACGCAGGAGCGGAAAAGCTCCTCATCGATGCCCTCGACGTCGTAGCGGTTGATGATCCTCAGGGCCTCGATGCCCTTGATGCCGAGAATTTCGGTCAGCTCGCCCTTGAGCTGCTGAGCCTCGACGTCGAACCCGGGTTTCTTCTCCACGTAAATACGAGAGACCATTGGTTCCTGCCTTCCTGATCGGTTGGGCGTACGGTGCGGTATGCGGCAGCGGTCGGTTTGCGGGACAAGCCTCGCGGTCGCCTTGAGCCACATGTTTGTAAACGTCACTATGATACGACAGCTCATGGCGTATTGAGGACGGCGAGGGTGCTACAGTGAAGCGCAAACAAGAGAAAGGCATCACATGGCATTCGTTTCGCTCGCCATCATCGCGCTTGTGGCCTTCGCAAGCCCCTTTATCGCATCGGCGATTCCCGGAAAGCCCGTTCCCGAGACGGTCTTTTTGCTCGTGTTCGGCGCGGTGCTGGGACCTCACATGCTCGGCGTCATCCATGTAGATGCCGAGGTATCGCTTGTGTCCGAGCTCGGTCTGGCCTTTTTGTTCCTGCTTGCCGGCTTTGAGATCGACCCCAAGAACATCACGGGCGTCGAGGGACGCTACGGTATGGCGACGTGGGTCGTCACGTTTAGCATCGCCTGGCTTGCCGTGCGCTTTACCCCGTGGTTCTCGGTCAGCCATTTCGACGGTATCGCCGTGACGCTGGCGCTCACTTCGACGGCGCTCGGCACGCTCGTGCCCATCATGCGTGAGCGTTCGCTGACCGGCACGCGCGTGGGCGACTCCATCCTTGCCTATGGCACGTGGGGAGAGCTCGGTCCCGTGCTTGCCATGTCGGTGCTGCTCTCCGCTCGTACTGGTATCCAGACGCTCGTGATCCTTGGCTTGTTTGCACTGGTCTGTGTGCTGTTGGCCGTGGTTCCGAGCCGCTCCAAGCGCGTCGGCAGCCGCTTCTTTGCGTTTGTCGAGGAACGGGCCGACACGACGTCGCAGACGTTCGTGCGCCTGACGGTGCTCATCCTGGTCACACTCGTGGCATTTTCCGCCATCTTTGACCTCGACATCGTGTTGGGCTCTTTTGCCGCTGGCTTTGTCCTGCGCTATATCATCCCCGAGGGCAACCATACGCTCGAGACCAAGCTCGATGGCCTGGCCTATGGCTTTTTGATTCCGGTGTTCTTTACCGTGTCGGGCGCAAAGATTGACCTGACGGCCGTGGCGTCGCGCCCGGGTCTGCTCGTGGGCTTTATCGCGGCGTTGCTGATCATTCGCGCCGTGCCGATCCTTGTCTCTATGAGCATTTGTCCTGCGACACGTGACGTTTCGGCGTATGGCCGCATTACCGTGGCCCTGTACTGCACCACGGCCCTGCCGATCATCGTTGCCGTGACGAGTGTGGCCGTCAACGCAGGCGCTCTGTCGCAAGACGTCGCCTCGGTTATGGTAGCCGCCGGTGCCATCACGGTGTTCTTGATGCCGCTGCTCGCGCAGCTCTTCTATCGCGTGGTCGATGCCGCGCCGGCCACTGCCGTGGCAGAGGTCGCCGAGCACCCTGCCGACGCACTCGATATCCTGCGCGCTCACCACGACCTAGCGAGCCTGCTCGCGCGCGAACACGAATTGCTGACCTCGCATGGCCATGGGCGTTCGCTCGACGGCATACCTACCCTTGATTCCATTGCTGACCGCCTCTCGATCGAGGCGGCAAGCGGCCACATCGATGCCCGCATCGTGGACGCCGCTCATTTGCTGGCTGAGAAGACCTATGGCGACGAGATCGACCCGTCCAAGCTGACTCCGCGTGAGCGCCGCCGCCTGGAGCGCGCCAAGCTCGCCGTGCGCGAATACCGCCGCCGCATGCTGGAGCTCTACGCGCGCGATGAAGCCCAGGACGACGACGGCAAATAACGAGATGCTTCCCTAGGGGAAGCCGCGTCCCGCTTTAAAGACCCGAAACGGGACGCAGTTTCCGCATCGGCCCCCATCGGGAAGTCACATCCCAGAATGGACGCCCGGAGTGGGATGCGGTTTCCGCTTTGGACTCCTGCCGGAAAGCGCGTCCCAGTCTGAAGGTTCAAAATGGGACGCGCTTTCCGAATCAAAGGCCTTGCGGAAAGCGCGTCCCAGAATTAGCGTTCAAAACGGGGCGCATTTTCCGAAACATGGCCCTGAGGGAAGCTGTGTCCCGTTCGGAGCTGAAATACCGGGACGCTGTTTCCCTTACAAACAGAAGAAGGCGCGCTGTCTGCGGTTGATGCAGGCAGCGCGCCTTTTGCGTTGGGCCTCGTTGAGGTTCGAAGTCGTGGCTTGCGACCTTTAGGAGCGGGCGGCTCCGTCGACGGGGAGCACGGCGCCCGTGACGTAGGAGGACATGTCGCTCGCCAGGAAAACAAAGGCGTTGGCGACATCCTCGGGCTCGCCCATGCGACCCAGCGGAATGATGGCGATGATGGGCTTGATGACCTCTTCGGGCAGGTTGGCGACCATATCGGTCTTGGTTACGCCGGGTGCGACGGCATTGACGCGAATGCCCATGGGGGCGAGCTCGCGCGAGAGCGACTGGACCATGCCGTTGACGGCAAACTTGGACGTGGGGTAACCGACGCCGGAGGGCTGACCGTACTTGGCGACCATCGAGCTCGTGGTGGTGATGGTGCCGCCGTGGCCGGCCTCGGTCATAATCTTGGCGGCCGCCTGGTGACCGTTAAAGACGGCGACGACGTTGAGGTCCATGACTTTGGCGAACTCCTCGGCCGTGTAGTCCAAAAGCGGCGAGCGCTGGGAGATGCCGGCGTTGTTGACGACCGTGTCCAAGCCGCCCATGTCGGTTGCAGCCTGGGTAAAAGCCTCGGTTACGGCCTCGAGTGAGGTGAGGTCGCAGGAGCGGCCCCAGACCTTGGCGTCGGGATAGGCGGCCGCCAGCTTCTCAACGGCCGCGTCGGCAGTCTCCTGGCGCGAGCCAAAGACGGTGACTGCGGCACCCTCTTCGATAAAACGGCAGGCGATGGCATAGCCGATACCGCGCGTGCCTCCGGTGACGATCGCTTTCTTGCCCTCGAGCAACATAGTGTTTCCTCTCATCGCGGGCGGACATTCTCAGCACAGCGTAGCGGTAGCCGGAATCGACCGCGTTTGCATATCGGTGAACGGCAGCGCGCGTTACCGATGAGCGGCTCGCGCAAATGTGCTCTGCCGTTGTGCTTAGGGCAGGAGGCAAAAGGGCTCCCGTCCCACATCGGACGGGAGCCCTCAAAGCGCGTATTGCTGGGCGAGCGTTGGGTTAGTTGGCCATGACGCCTTCGGTCCAGGCCTCGACGTTCTCGATGCGCAGGACGTTGGCGACCTCGGCCACGCAGTCGACGCTGGCAAGCTCGGCGGCGGCAGCCTGGACGTCCTTCTCGAGCGCGCGGTGCGTCAGGAAGATGACCGAGCAGGCATCGCTGACGCCCGACTTGCCGTCCTCGACCTGGTTGATGAGCGAGATCGAGATGTTGTGCTTGGCAAAGATATCGACCGTCTCGGACAGGGCACCCACGCGGTCGGCGACCTTCAGGCGCACATAGTACTTGGTCTGGAGCTCGTCCATGGGCTTAAAGGCGAGGTTGTGGCCATAGGGCTCAATCTCGGGCAGCGGAGCCACGCCGCGGCTGATCTGCTCGGAGAGCGACAGGATATCGCCCACGACGGCGCTCGCGGTGGGGAAGGAGCCTGCGCCGGCACCGTAGAACATGGTCTCGCCCACGGCGTCGCCTACCACGTAGACGGCGTTCATGGCGCCGTTGACCTTGGCGAGCATGTGGTCGGCGGGGATCAGCGTGGGATGCACGCGGACGTCGACGCCGGCCTCGGTGTTGCGGGCGATGCCGAGCAACTTAATGGTGTAGCCGAGCTCGCGGGCCTGGGCGATGTCCTCGGCGCCGATGGTGCGGATACCCTGCTGGTACACATCATCGGTGGTAACGCGGGTGCCAAAACCGATGGAGGCGAGGATGGCCGTCTTGCTGGCGGCGTCGAAGCCGTCGACGTCGGCGGACGGGTCGGCCTCGGCGTAGCCCTTGGCCTGCGCGTCGGCAAGCACGTCGGCGTAATCGGCGCCCTCGGCGTCCATGCGCGACAGGATGTAGTTGGTGGTGCCGTTGAGGATGCCGGCGATGGTCAGGATCTTGTTGCCCACCAGGTCGTGCTCGAGCGTGCTCACGATGGGGATGCCGCCGCCGCAGCTGGCCTCGCACTTAATCTGCACGCCGCACGCGCGCGCCTTCTCGGCAAGCGTCTCGACGTGACGGCCCAGCAGGGCCTTGTTGGCAGAGACGACGTGCTTGCCGTGCTCAAAGGCGGTGGTGAAGATCTCGGTCGCGGGATGCTCGCCGCCGATCAGCTCGACGACGATATCGACGGCGGGGTCGGTAACGACGTCGTGCCAGTCACTCGTAAAGGCCTCGCGCTCAATACCGGCTGCCTCGGCCTGCTCCCAGGCAAGCGCGCAGGCGCGGGTCAGCTTAAGGTCGATGCCGTAGGCGGCCAGGTACTCATCGTGGTGGCTCTTGATCAGACGGGCCACGCCGCCGCCGACGGTTCCCAGACCGATCAGACCGACGTTCACGGTGCGCAGGGGTTCGCTCATAGATAGCTCCTTCGTGCATCTTATAGATTGATTGATCAAGTAATGTTGAGTGCATTCTAGCGTGAACCGAGAGCGCGCGCTCGCCAGGCAACAGGAGTCGCACAAAACGGCACCCCCGAAACGCTGCGGAAACATTGGAAACATGCTCGCTACAAACGAACTTCCGTAACAAACTGTCAACGTTTGCGCCATAAGGTTTGCCCCGTACCGCAAGACGGCCGCACCGCGGCCAGCGAAAAAGGGGGACACCATGTTCAACATCAACAGCACGCTCAGCCGTAGGAACTTTCTCGCCGGCGCCGCGGCGCTCGGCAGCGCTGCCGCACTCGCTGGTTGCTCGTCGGGTGGCTCAGACGGCGGCTCCGCCGATGGCGGTAAGACCTTCAAGATCGGTGTCATCGGCCCTCTGACCGGCGCCGCGGCAACCTATGGCGTTTCGGCCGAGAAAGGTGCCAAGCTCGCCGCCAAGGATTTCTCGACCAAGGATCTCAAACTCTCGCTTAAGTCCGAGGATGACGTCGCCGACGGCGAGAAGGCCATCAACGCCTTCAATACCTTGTGCGACTGGGGCATGCAGGCGCTCGTCGGCCCCGTCACGACTGGTGCCGCCGTCGCCGTCTCGGGCGAGATCGCCGACGATATGCTCATGGTCACGCCTTCGGCCTCGTCGCTCGACGTCACCAAGGATAAGACCACGGTCTTTCAGGTTTGCTTCACCGATCCCACCATGGGCGCCAGCGCCGCGAAGTTCCTGGCCGAGAAGTATGCAGACGCCAAGATCGCCCTGTTCTACAACTCCGGCGATACGTATAGCTCGGGCGTTGCCGACGCTTTTGCCGAGCAGGCCAAGGCGTCCAAGCTCGATATCGTCGATACCGAGACCTTTAAGGACGACTCTTCCACGAGCTTTACCAACCAGCTCACCAAGGCCAAGGAGGCCGGCGCCACGCTTATCTTTGCCCCGATCTATTACACGCCGGCGTCCGTCCTGCTCAAGAACGCCAAGGACATGGGCTACGACATGACCCTCATGGGCACCGACGGCATGGACGGCCTGCTCTCCGTTGAGGGCTTCGACACCTCTCTTGCCGAGGGCGTGCTGCTCATGACCCCGTTCTCTGCCGACGATGAGAAGAACGCCGACTTCGTCAAGGCATATAAGGACGCCTACAACGAGACGCCCAACCAGTTTGCCGCCGATGCTTATGACTGCATCCACGCGATTGTCGAGGCAATCGATGAGGCGGACATCGACATTACGGTCGACGGCGCCGACATTGCCGGCGACCTTGCCAAGGCTATGCGCAAGATCAAGATTGAGGGCCTGACAGGCGAGCTCACGTGGAACGACGAGGGCCAAGTCGAGAAGCCCGCTACGGCCTATGTGATTCAGGACGGCAAGTACATCGCCGCCTAAGTGCATATAACGAGACCGGTGGGGCCATGTTATTCAGGGCAGGAAAGCTTGTAACAAAACGGAAACATTACTTTCACACAATAAAATCTTTAAACTGTATAAACCGAAAGAAATACGCATAATTATGGATAAATGGACAAGGCAAAAGAAAAGTTGAAATAATCGCCACTTTTCTCAACTAAAGCGTCTACTATTTTGCGAGCGCCGAAGACGGCGGAGGATGGCCTGTCGGGTAACCGAAACCCGACGAGATTTGAGAGGAGAGCCGCATGTCGAGCCTCACCGGTAAGTCATTGAACCCTGTTATGAATCGCAGGAGCGTTATCGCGAGCGCAGCAGGTCTGGGGGCGATGTCCATTCTAGCTGGCTGCTCCTCCAACGGCGGCGACAGCGGTTCCGCTTCGAGCGACGCTTCGTTTAAGATCGGCACCATTGGCCCGCTGACCGGTGCCGCCGCGTCTTACGGCAAGTCCGTTACCCAGGGCGTCGAGCTTGGCTGCAAGGACTTCTCCACCAAGGAGCTGCCGCTTGCCAGCAAGGCCGAGGACGACCAGGCCGACGGCGAGAAGGCCGTCAACGCCTTTAATAACCTGCTCGACTGGGGCATGCAGGCCCTCGTCGGCCCGACCACCACGGGTGCGTCGGTTGCCGTTGCCGCAGAGTGCGGTAACGACCCCAAGACATTCATGATCACCCCGTCCGCGTCCTCCGAGGACGTCACCGACGGAAAGGATTGCGTCTTCCAGGTTTGCTTTACCGACCCCAACCAGGGCGTCAACGCTGCCAAGTTCCTGGCAGAGAAGTATGCGGACGAGAAGTTCGTGCTGTTCTATAACTCCGGCGACGCTTATTCTTCGGGCATTGCAGATTCCTTTAAGGCCCAGGCCGCTGAGTCTAAGCTCGAGATTGTTGACGAAGAGACCTTTAAGGACGACTCCGCTACGAGCTTTACCAACCAGCTGACCAAGGCCAAGCAGGCCGGCGCCACCATGATCTTTGCGCCGATCTACTACACGCCGGCGTCCGTCCTGCTCAAGAACGCCAAGGACATGGGCTACGACGTCAAGATGATGGGATGCGACGGCATGGACGGTATCCTGGGCGTCGAGGGCTTCGACACCTCTCTTGCCGAGGGTCTGCTGCTCATGACCCCGTTCTCCGCCGACGACGAGAAGAACGCCGACTTCGTCAACGCTTACAAGGATAAGTACGGCGATACCCCCGACCAGTTTGCCGCCGATGCCTACGACGGCGTGCACGCGGTGGTCGAGGCCCTCAAGGAGGCCGGTCTTGGTGTCGACGCCGACCCGACCGAGGTCGCCGAGAAGCTGCCCAAGGCTATGCTCAAGATTACCGTTGACGGTCTGACCGGCAAGCTCTCCTGGAACGACAAGGGCCAGGTCCAGAAGGATCCTACGGCGTATGTCATCACCGACGGCAAGTACGTATTGGCCTAATAGGCCGCCTTACATAGAGCGGTTTTGATCCCAAGCAGGGGAGGTTTTCGCCTTCCCTGCTTGCTTGGTATCTGGGGACAACGTAACGTCCCTGTTTCATACATCAACTGGAAACCTATTCGAAAGGGGGATGTGGAACATGACGGTCTTTATCCAATACCTGGTCAACGGCCTGTCCATGGGCAGCGTCTACGCCATCATCGCGTTGGGCTACACCATGGTCTACGGTATCGCCAAGATGCTCAACTTCGCTCACGGCGATGTCATCATGGTCGGTGCCTATGTCTCGTTCTGCGCCACGTCGTATCTCGGCCTCCCGGGCTGGGCATCTGTAGTTCTCTCTTGTGTGGTCTGCACGGTTCTCGGTGTTCTCATTGAGGGTCTGGCCTATAGGCCGCTGCGCCAAGCAGGCCCGCTGGCCGTTCTGATCACGGCCATCGGTGTGTCCTACTTCCTGCAGAATGCCGCGCAACTTCTGTGGGGCGCCACGCCCAAGAACTTCACTTCGCTCGTCACCTTCCCGGTGCCGGAGTTCTTGGCCAAGTTCAACGTAAGTGCCGTCTCGCTCGTCACCATCGTCGCCTGCCTGGTTATCATGGCCGGTCTGATGATCTTTACAGGTAAGACCAAGATGGGCAAGGCCATGCGCGCCGTGTCCGAGGACAAGGCCGCCGCTCAGCTCATGGGCATCAACGTCAACCGCACCATCTCGATGACGTTCGCCATCGGCTCCGCCCTTGCCGCCATCGCCGGTGTGCTCCTGTGCTCCTACTCGCCGGTTCTGCAGCCCACCACGGGCGCCATGCCTGGCATCAAGGCCTTCGACGCTGCCGTTTTCGGCGGTATCGGCTCCATCCCCGGTGCCTTTGTCGGCGGCATTCTCATCGGCATCATCGAGGCGATGGCGCAGGCTTACATTTCCACGAGCCTTGCCAACTCCATCGTCTTTGGCGTTTTGATCATCGTTCTGCTCGTCAAGCCTGCCGGCCTCTTGGGCAAGTACGTACCCGAGAAGGTGTAGGTGAGCGTTATGAAGTTTCTTACAGACAAGCAGACGCGTCACGACTTTGTCACGTACGCCATGTGCGTTGTGGCGTTCGCCATCGTGTTCTTTATGCAGTCTAACCACATGATTCCGCGCATGATTGTCGGTCAGCTGGTTCCCATCACGGCCTATATCGTCATGGCCATCTCGCTCAACCTCGTCGTCGGCATCGCGGGCGACTTGTCGCTGGGCCACGCGGGTTTTATGAGCGTCGGCGCCTATACGGGAATCGTCACCGCCGTCGCGCTGGAGAGCGCCGTTCCGTCCGACCCGGTGCGTCTGATCATCAGCATTGTGGTCGGCGCTATCGCCGCCGCCATTCTGGGCTTCCTGATCGGTATTCCGGTTCTTCGCCTGAGCGGTGACTACCTGGCCATCGTAACCTTGGCCTTTGGCGAGATTATCAAAGAGATCGTTACCTGCCTCATTGTGGGCGTCGATTCCCGCGGCCTGCACGTGATCTTTAACATCACGGGCAATTCCACGATCGACGACCTACACCTGCTCGAAGACGGCACCGCTATCATCAAGGGTGCCCAGGGCGCATCTGGTGTTTCGACCTACTCGACGTTCCTTGCTGGCGCCATCCTGGTTATGGTTGCGCTCGTGATTGTGCTCAACTTGGTCCGCAGCCGCACCGGTCGTGCCATCATGGCCGTGCGCGATAACAAGATCGCTGCCGAGTCCGTGGGTATCTCCGTCACCCAGTACCGCATGATCGCCTTCGTGGTCTCCGCCGCTCTCGCCGGTGCTGCCGGAGCCCTCTTCGGCGGTAACTTCTCGCAGCTCTCCGCCACTAAGTTCGACTTCAACACGTCGATTCTCATTCTGGTGTTCGTGGTCCTGGGCGGTCTGGGCAACATGCGCGGTTCCGTCATCGCGGCGGCGCTGCTCACGGTGCTCCCCGAGCTGCTCCGTCAGTTCTCGGACTACCGCATGCTCATCTACGCCATCGTGTTGATTCTGGTCATGGTCTTTACTAACAACCCGCAGCTCAAGGCGTTCTTCGCGCGCATTAAGGACCGCATTGCTTCCAAGAAGGAGGTGGCAACCGATGCCCAGTAATTTTGAGTTCAACAAGGGCAAGATGGTCCCGTATCCTTCTGGCGCCATCGTTCCCGACCGCGACCTGGGCGAGCGCCCGGCGCTCGAGTGCATCCACCTGGGCATTGAGTTCGGCGGCCTTAAGGCGGTCGACGACTTTAGCCTGACCATCGGTAAGACCGAGATCGCCGGTCTTATCGGCCCCAACGGCGCCGGCAAGACCACGGTCTTCAACCTGCTCACCAAGGTGTACCAGCCCACGCACGGCACCATCCTGCTCGACGGTGAGGACACCTCGGGCAAGTCCGTCTACCAGGTCAACCGCATGGGTATCGCTCGTACCTTCCAAAACATCCGCCTGTTCAACACCATGACGGTGGAGGACAACGTAAAGGTCGGCCTGCACAACCAGGAGCGCTACTCCGGCTTTGAGGGCGTGCTGCGCCTGCCGACGTATTGGAAGCACGAGAAGGCCGCCCATGAGCGCGCCATGGAGCTTCTGTCTATCTTTGATATGGAACATCTGGCAAACGAGCAGGCCGGCTCGCTGCCTTACGGCGCTCAGCGTCGTTTGGAGATCGTCCGCGCGCTTGCCACCAATCCCAAGCTACTACTGCTCGACGAGCCTGCCGCCGGCATGAACCCGTCCGAGACTGCGGAGCTCATGGCGAACATCGTCAAGATTCGCGACACCTTTGGCATTGCCATCATGCTCATCGAGCACGACATGTCGCTCGTCATGAATATTTGCGAGGGTATCTGCGTGCTTAACTTTGGCAAGGTCATCGCCAAGGGCACGGCCGAGGAAATCCAGAACAACGAAGCCGTTATTGAGGCTTATCTGGGCAAGCAGGATAAGGGGGAGAACTAAATGGCAGAGCCGATGCTTTCCGTCTACAACATCAACGTCTGGTACGGCGCCATCCACGCCATTAAGGACATCTCCTTTAACGTTAACGAGGGCGAGATCGTTGCCCTGATTGGCGCTAACGGCGCCGGCAAGTCCACGACGCTCAAGACTGTCTCGGGCCTGCTGCGCTCCAAGACCGGCTCCATCAAGTTTATGGGCGAGGACATTATCCATACGCCCGCCGACAAGCTGGTTGGCAAGGGCCTGTCTCAGGTACCCGAGGGGCGTCGTGCCTTTTTGCAGATGACGGTCGAGGAGAACCTGGAGATGGGTGCCTATACACAGCCCAAGTCCACGGTTGCCCCGGGCCTCGAACGTGTTTACGAGCAGTTCCCGCGCCTGAAGGAACGCCGTCGCCAGGTGGCCGGCACCCTTTCGGGCGGCGAGCAGCAGATGCTCGTTATGGGTCGTGCCCTTATGAGTAACCCCAAGCTGCTCATGCTCGACGAACCCTCCATGGGTCTGGCGCCGATCCTGATCGAGCAGATCTTCCAGATTGTCGAGGATTTGCACAAGGCCGGCACCACGGTGCTCCTGGTCGAGCAGAACGCGCAGATGGCGCTTTCCATCGCCACACGCGGCTACGTGCTCGAGACCGGCAAGATCACCATGACCGGCACCGGCCAAGAGCTGCTGCACGACGACAACGTTCGCAAAGCTTATCTTGGTGGTTAATCCATCCAGTAATAGGGGCGCTGACCAACTCGGTCAGCGCCCCTTTTGAAATGATCCGTTGGCTTGGTATTTAAAGTGCGACAATGCCGTGTGGAAATTCAAGTGTCATCTGGGGGTCTATCTATGCTGTACGAGTTTTGTGCCGAGAACTTTGAGCGGGTGCCGGCGGCCATTGCGGCCGGTGCGGGACGCATTGAGCTGTGCGACAACCTTGCGGTTGGAGGCACCACGCCCTCGGCCGGCGTTATCAGCGCTACGACCAGCTATGCTCGCGAGCACGATGCACGGGTGATGTGCATGATCCGTCCGCGTGGCGGCGACTTTCACTACAACCAGGACGAGCTGCGCATGATGGAGATGGACTTGGGCCTTGCCGTAAGTGCCGGCGTCGATGGCTTGGTCTTTGGCTGCTGCAAGCCTTGTGCCGGTGGATGGGCGCTCGATGAACTTGCGTTGGGCGCCCTTGTGATGGCTGCGGGCTGCGCGACCGAGGAGTGCAAGCGCGAGCCCATCGACATCACCTTTCACATGGCGTTTGACCAGCTCTCGCCCGAGGCTCAGCTCGACGCGATTGACACGCTCGCCGACTGCGGCATAACGCGCATCCTGACGCATGGCGGTGCCGCCGGCACGCCGATTGAGGACAACCTGGAGCATCTGTCGCACCTTATCGACTACGCGAACGATCGCCTGACCATCCTTCCCGGCGGCGGCATTTCCACGGCCAACCGCGATACCGTGGCTACGGCACTGGGCGTCTCCGAGCTCCATGGCACCAAGATCGTGCCGCTGGAGGTATAACCCGTGCCCCTGGTATTTGACGTTGAGCAGGCGAGCGGGAAGCCCGACGACAACCGGCGCCCTGGCACCGCGTGCCCCTTTTGCGATACCGAGGAACTCGCCAATATCATCCGGCGCGACGGTGACTGTATCTGGCTCGAGAATAAGTTCAAGACCCTGCGCGCCACCCGTCAAACCGTGCTGATCGAGTCGGCCGACCACGACGCAGATCTGGTGACCTATGCGCCGGACGAGCTGCATCATGTGATGCGGTTTGCCCTGGGTTGCTGGCAGCAGATGATCGATTCACAGCAGTATCGAAGCGTGCTCATGTACAAGAACAAGGGTCCGCTCTCGGGCGGTAGTCTCGTTCATCCGCACATGCAGATTGTGGGTTTGGAGCAGGAAGATGGCTATGCTTCGCTGACTTCCGCCAATTTCGAAGGCATCAATGTCTGGCAACAGGGGAGAATTGCGGTCAACATCTCAACCGAACCGATTATGGGGTTCTTTGAGGTCAACGTTTCAGCTCCGCGGGGAATCGCCGCCAGCGATGACACGCGGGACCAAGCCGAGGCGGATCTCTTCGCCGATGTGATCCAGGTAGCTCTGCGTTATATCCTAAACGAGCACCACGGTGGCCGTGCAGATTCGTACAACTTGTTCTTCTATCACCTGGGCGGTCGGACCATTGCCAAGGCGCTGCCGCGTTGGGTGGTTTCGCCCTACTTTGTCGGCTATCGTTTGGTCCAGGTCAATGCCGAGACGACGCTCGATATCGATGCTGAGCGTCTGCGCGCGCATCTGGAAACGCTCATATAGCAAGACTAACACCCGCGTAATGCGGACAGCCTAGCGTGCCATGGCGTCGCGGCCGGCCTCGACGCGCTTGCGCTGGGCAGCGCGCTCCTCGCCGGTTAGACGCTCAAAGAGATGCCCGATAAGCGAGGCAAGTACCTGCTGAAACAGCGTTCCGCACATGACGGGAAATACGACTTCGCCCGGAAAGTATTGCGTGGCGATGACGGCGCCCGAAGAGATGTTGCGCATGCCGCAGGTAAAGCACATGGTAGTCGTTTCGCTATACGGCAGATGCAGTGCGCGGGCGACCAGAATACCGACGACAAAGCCGCTGATGGCGAAGATCAAAATAAAGAGGGCGACTTCCAAGCGCACCGCGTTCATGTGCAGCACGTACTCGCTCATGGCGGTGGAGTTCGACGCGATAACACCCATCATCATGAACTTGCAGGCGGGCGAGAGCGCGGGGGAGAGCTTCTCGTGTCCCCATCCGCGCGTGAGTTCGTTAATCACGATGCCGAGCAGGGCGGGGATAGCGATCATGAAGGCCATGTTCTTCATCATGCCCGGCACGTCGATCGAGACGGTGGCGCCCAGCAAGAGCTTAAGCGTGAGCGGAATCGTAACGGGAGAGATAACCGAGGACGTCAGGATGATGGTGAGCGCGAGCGGGCCGTTGCCGCCGAACATGCTAATCCACATAAAGGCAGTGACTGCCACAGGTACGCTGTACTCGAGCACGATACCGCAGACTAGGTTGGGGTTGGAGCCAAAGAACAGCGACCCCATGGCATAGGCTGTTATGGGAATAAGCACCGCCGAGACCAGCAGCGCCAAAATCAGGTGCAGCGGACGGCGGAATACTTCGGCTACCTGATGGAAGGTGTTGCTGAGGGCACCTTGGAACGTCATAAAGGCAAACAGGGTGGGGACGATGGGCTTGAGTACGCCGATCTGCTGGGGAAAGAACACGCCAAGCGTCACGCAAATCGGAACGATGATCTGCATATGCCCCGCGAGGAACTTACCCAGTCCAACCCATTGCTTCATATGCGCTTGTGACTCCCTTTGCTCGTGAATCCGTTTTGAATGGATATGCTAGACGCTCGCATGCGTCCGTGTGGCTGAAACGCCCGATTATTTCGAGGGTATTACCGCCCTCGTTTATCGAAACCACGGCGTGCTGGACGTTGTGCGTCCGCGCCGCACGGTATAATAAATCCGTTCAACAGATCTGCCTGCCGAAGCGGGCATACACAGAGGACTCATCGCTATGAACCGTGAGAGGTATCGCGGCGACCTGCCCCTATCGGGGGTGGGCGCCTTTGTCATCGCTTAAGACAACGCATCGCTGGGCGGTCGCTCAGCAAAACCCCGAGCTCGAAAAGGAGCTTTCGGCTGGCCTGGGCATACCCGGGCTGGTGGCGCGCATTATGGTTGCGCACGGCATTACATCCATCGAGGAAGGCCAGCTTTTTCTGACGCCTTCGCTCGATCGCGACTGGGCGGACCCGCTCGTTATTCCGGGTATGGCGGTCGTCGTCGACCGCGTTGAGCGTGCTATTCGCAGCCACGAGCGCATCGCCGTCTTTGGCGATTTTGACGTCGACGGCATTACGTCGACTTGTCTGTTGACCGAGGCGCTGCGTTCGTTTGGCGCCAACGTCACGCCGTTTATTCCGCATCGTTTTGACGAGGGCTACGGCCTGTCGCGTGCGGCGCTCGACCGCGTTAACGAGCTCGCTCGCCCCCAGCTGATCGTGACCGTCGATAACGGCATTGCCGCCAAGGAAGAGGCCTCCTATCTGGAGAGCCTGGGGATCGATTTGGTGGTCACGGACCATCACGAGCCGTCCGACCAGGTGCCGCAGGGCGTGCCCCTGACCGACCCCAAGCTCGAGGACAAGGGTCCCTCGCGCGAGCTTGCCGGTGCCGGCGTGGCACTCAAGCTGGTGCAGGTCCTGGGCGAGCGTTTGGGCAAGCCGTCGTATTGGCGTTCGCTGATAGAGGTCGCGGCGCTGGGCACCGTGTCCGACATGATGCCGCTTACGCCCGAGAATCGCGCACTGGTCGCCGAGGGCATCCAGCAGATGCGCGCGACGGCCCGTCCCGGCTATATCGCGCTTGCCGCACTTGCCAAGGCCGACCTTTCTACCATTACGGCCGACGGCTTGTCGTTTTCGCTCATCCCCCGTCTGAATGCTGCCGGCCGCATGGCCGATCCCAAGCTGGCGCTCGACCTGCTGCTTGCCCGCGACCCCATCGAAGCGAGCGCGCTTGCCGCCGAGCTCGAGGAAATCAATCGCCAACGCCGCGAGATCGAGGCCGAGCTTACGCGCGATGCCATGGCGAAGGTCGAGGAGACTTATGACGGCGGGCGCGCAATCGTCGTGGGCGGCGAGGGCTGGCACGAGGGCGTCAAGGGCATCGTGGCGAGCCGCTTGACCAATCGCTATCACGTGCCGGCGCTACTCTTCTCGATCGAGGATGGCGTTGCGCGCGGATCGGGCCGCTCGGTGGGCAAGATCAACCTGTTCGACGCCGTCGAGCGTTGCTCCGACCTGCTGATTCGTCGCGGCGGGCATGCCGGTGCGGTGGGTGTGACCATCGAGGCATCCAAGCTCGATGAGTTCCGCCGTCGCCTTTCGGCCGTGCTATCGGAGCTTCCCGCCGAGGACTTTGAGGACACTGACGAGGTTGCCGCCACCGTTGATCTCTCCGAGCTAAATATCGAGACCATCGAGCAAATTTCCCGTCTTGAGCCGTTTGGCCAGGGCAATAAGGTGCCGCTTCTGGCCGCCGAGGGCGTGACGATGTGCGATCGCGCCGTGGTGGGCAAAACCGGCGAGCACATGCGCTTTGTGGCGACCGATGGTGCCGCGAGTGTGCCGGCCATCATGTTCCGCGTGCCGCAGATCGATAGGCTCATCAATTGCGACAGCGCCGTCGACTTGGTGTTCGAGGCCGTGGCCGAGCATTGGCAGGGACGTGTGAAGCCCAAGCTCATGATCAAAGATGTCTTGGTGCGCGATACCGCGGCGCCCAATATCGACGATCCGGCATGTGAGCTTCGCCGCGGCGTGCAACCGGCGGATTCTGGTCTGCGCCTGGAGTCGCGTAAACGCGAGACGCTCGCCCAGCTTTCTTATACCGAGCTCACGCGCTCGCTTATCCATAGCTTTATCGGCTCGAACCAGCCGCATCGCGCGCAGGTCGAGGCACTCGACGCGCTTGCCGACCATCAGAGCGTTTTGGCCGTTATGGGGACGGGGCGTGGCAAGTCTCTGATTTTCCATGTGCATGCCGCGCGCGAGGCGGTTCTTCGCGGGCGTGCGAGTATTTTTGTCTATCCTCTGCGTTCGCTCGTTGCCGATCAGGCCTATCACCTTTCCTCGACGATGGCCGCGCTCGGCATTGGTGTCGGCGTGCTGACTGGCGAGACCGTGGAGGCCGTACGCGATGACGTGTTCGCCGGCCTTGCTTCGGGTCGCACCGGTATCGTTCTCACGACGCCCGAGTTCTTGTCTATCCACCGCGATCGATTTGCGCGTTCTGGACGTATTGGCTTCGTTGTTATCGATGAGGCGCACCATGCCGGTCTTGCTAAGGGTGGTGACCGGAGTGCATACCTCGATATGCCCGATATTCTTAAAGCCCTGGGCGACCCCGTTGTCATGGCGGCAACGGCTACCGCGACGGCTCCAGTTGTGGCAGAGCTTGCTCGCGTATTGCCGATTACCAGCACGGTGGTCGACGAGACCGTTCGCGAGAACCTACAACTCGAGGACGATCGTGACCTTGCGAGCCGTGAAAATCGCCTGGTTTCGATCGTTGCGACGGGGGAGAAGACCGTCATCTACGTGAACTCGCGCGACCAGTCCGTGGCGCTTGCCAAGACGTTGCGCAAACGTGTGCCCGACTGCGCGACCCATATCGCGTTCTATAACGCCGGGCTTGCGCGTTCCGATCGCCGACGCGTCGAGGAGGCGTTTCGAGATGGCAGCCTGAGCTGCATCGTTTCAACCTCGGCCTTCGGTGAGGGCGTCAACCTGCCCGATATCCGCCATGTCGTGCTCTACCACATGCCGTTTGGCGCGATTGAGTTTAACCAGATGAGTGGCCGTGCCGGCCGCGATGGGCAGCCTGCCGTGATTCACCTGCTCTATTCGTCTCGTGACGCTCGTATTAATGAGCGCCTGCTCGATTGTTACGCGCCCGAGCGCGATGAGCTTGTCACGCTCTATCGGGCGCTGCAGACCATGTGGCGCTCCAATCGTGGCAAGACGGGGGACGATTCATTCTGCGCAAGCGATATCGACATTGCGCAGATGTGCCTTGCAATCGACGCGCGCACGCCGGTCGATGAGCGTTCGGTGGCAAGCGGCTTGGGAATCTTCGAAGAGCTCGGTTTCTGTCACGTTTCGGGGTTTGACGATACCCGTCGCATCGCGATGACCGAAAACCCCGGGCGCGTGCAGTTGAGCAGGTCGATCCGCTATTTGGAGGGCTTGCGCTCGCGCATGGAGTTCTCGGCTTTCCGGAGTTGGGCACTCGATTCGTGCGCTTCTGATATGCTTACCAAAATTAACCGCCCGATCGTACCGCGGGCCTAGGGAAGGGGACCTCGATGGATGCCGCAGCCCGTACCGCCCATGATTCCGCCCTCCAGCCCTTTTCGGAGATGGAGCACTATACGCATGCCGATGATCTGCCGCCCGAGATTATGGCGGACAGCTACGACAAGCTGGAGCGCCTGTGCCTTAAATATATGAGTGAGGATGACTTCTCCAAGGTGGAGCAGGCCTACTGCTTTGCTGCCGAGAAGCACTGCAACCAAAAGCGGCGCTCGGGTGAGATGTACATTAACCATCCCGTCGAGGTGGCTATCATTTTGGCCGACCTTAAGATGGACTGCGATGTGGTGTGCGCTGCATTGCTGCACGATACCGTCGAGGATACCGATACCTCGCTTGCCGATGTTTCGGGTCTGTTTGGCGAAACCGTGGCAGAGCTCGTCGACGGCGTGACCAAGCTCACCAACATCGAAGTCGACAACATGGACGAAAAGCAGGCGCTTACGCTGCGCAAGATGTTCCTCGCCATGTCCAAGGACATTCGCGTCATCATCGTCAAACTCGCCGACCGCCTGCATAATATGCGCACGCTTGCCGCCCTGCGCGAGGACCGCCGCCTGTTTAAGGCGCGCGAGACCATGGATGTGTATGCGCCCCTGGCCGACCGCCTGGGCATGAGCTCTATCAAGTGGGAACTCGAGGATCTGTCCTTCTTCTACCTTGAACCCGACGCTTACCAGCGCATCGCCCGCATGGTGGCAGAGTCACGCGAGGTTCGCGAACGCTTTCTGGCCGAGACTATCAAGACGCTTACCGATGAGCTCGACCGCATTGGCCTTGAGGGTTTTCAGATCAACGGTCGTTCCAAGCACTATTGGTCCATCTATCAAAAGATGAAGCGCAAGGGCAAGGAGTTCTCCGAGATTTATGATCTGGTGGCGCTGCGCGTCATCACCCATTCGGTGCGCGATTGCTATTCCACGCTTGGTGCCGTGCATACTTTGTGGCATCCCATGCCCGGTCGTTTTAAAGACTATATCGCCATGCCCAAGGTCAATAACTACCAATCGCTCCATACGACGGTTATCGGCCCCACGGCCCGTCCGCTCGAGATTCAGATTCGAACCTACGAGATGCACGAGCAGGCCGAGTACGGCATCGCCGCCCACTGGCTATATAAGAAATCGGGCGGATCGTCTGCCTCCAAGACCAACGACGCACAGCGTCTGGACGATCAGATTAACTGGCTCAAGCACTCGCTCGATTGGGCAGCCTCTGACGAGATCACCGATGCCAAAGAATATCTGCACTCACTGAAGGTCGACCTGTTTGACCAGGAGATTTTTGTCTTTACGCCCAAGGGTGAGGTCATGGCGCTTCGTGCGGGCTCTACACCGCTCGACTTTGCCTACGCTGTTCATACCGAGGTCGGCAACCACTGTGTCGGCGCCAAAATCAACGGTGCGGTGGCCCCGCTCACGCACGAAATCAAGACGGGTGACCGTGTCGAGATCCTGACTAACAAGAGCTCCAAGCCGTCGCGCGATTGGCTCAAGATCGTCAAGACGCCTTCGGCCAAGTCAAAGATTCGCCGTTACTTCGCCGCTGCGACCAAAGACGATGACGCTGCTGCCGGTCGCGATATGCTGGCCAAGGACCTGCGCAAGCGCGGGTACGGCATCTCTACGCCGCGATCCACGCGTGCACTCAATGCCGTGGCGGAGCAGTTTAACTTCAAGCAACTCGAGGACTTGTTCGCAGCCGTTGGCGCGGGCAAGGTCGCCCCGCGTGCTGTGGGCAATAAGGTCGAGCAAATCTTGGATCCCAAGCCCGAGGAGCAGCTCACCAAGGCCGAAGCCATCGCTGAGGTCGTCAAGCAGCCTGCCCGCGGTTCCAACCGCAAACCGCAAAAGCGTGGCAAGAGTGCAAGTAACGGCATTATCGTCAAGGGCGAGAGCAACAGCGGCCTGCTGGTTCGTCTGGCGCATTGCTGCAATCCGGTGACGGGCGACGACATCGTGGGCTTTATCACGCGCGGTCGAGGCGTCTCGGTGCATCGTGCCAACTGCCCCAACGTCAAGGGTCTCATGGAACACCCCGAGCGCATGATTGACGTGGAGTGGGATGGTGCTGCCGATACGCTTTTCCAGGTCGAGATCGTGGTCGAGTGCTTGGATCGTATGGGCTTGCTCAAGGATGTCACCATCGCCATTGGCGATGCAGGCGGAAATATCCTTTCCGCCGCTACCTCGACCAACCGCGAGGGCATTGCGACCCTGCGCTTTATGGTCGAGATTTCGGACGCGAGCGGTCTGGATCCGCTGCTGGCATCCATCAGCAGTGTCGACTCGGTCTATGACGCACGCCGTCTGATGCCTGGCGAGGGTGGGGCTCAGCTTAAGCGTCGCGTATAGGCGTGACGAACGCACAACGGTAATGATATTGGCTACGTTCGAGGCATCGTTTGATGCCTCGACGCTTGTAGAAGGAGGACGTGCTCATGGTCACTGCGGCTTTGGACTTAACCCCTCGGGGTACGGCTTCGATTGAGGCGCTTGTAAACGGCCCCATTCAGACCAACAGTTACGCCGTAATCTCGAGCGGCGAATGCCTGATTATCGATCCGGCCTGGGAAGGTGAGCGTCTTGTGGAATATATCTATGCCAAGCATCCTGACGCGCACGTGCTAGGCGCTGTCTGCACCCATGGCCATGCCGATCACGTAGGTGGCGTTGCCGGAGCGCGAGCCGCCGTCGGTAAGGGTTTCCTATATGAGTTAGGTGCGAAGGACGTGTTGGTATCTCGTGAGAATATCGAGGAGCAGCGAGCGATGTGGGGCATCGATACGCCCGATCCGGGCGAGCCGACGCGATTGCTTGCTGAGGGCGATACGATTGGATTGGGTGATATCTGCCTGCAGGTGATCGAGACGCCCGGTCACACACCGGGTGGCATTGTCTTGTTCGCCGCCACCGAGCAGGGAAGCATCGCCTTTGTTGGCGACACACTGTTCCCGGGCAGCCACGGCCGCACCGATCTCGCCGGTGGAGACGAGGCGGCGATTCTGCGCTCGCTCTCCAAGCTCGCCCAGCTGCTTCCAGCCGATACCGTTTGTTTAACGGGGCATGGTGATTCGACCACTATGGCGCGCGAGCTCATGCAGAACCCTTTCATGCAGATGTAGCTTTGTAGTCAGCTGCTTAAGCACGAGAAGTGTCCAAACGTCAAGATATTTTCCCCAACGGGCCGATTCCGTAGGGCAAACGGTCAAAAAAAGTCTGTTTGGACGATATTCGTGAACAAACGAACGTTTACGCTCGGGTACGCCGTGGTAAAATCTCATGCGTTATCGGAGCAACCTTACAGGAGGTTTCTTTTATGCTCGTCAACGCAGCAGACATGCTCAAGAAGGCCGAGGCCGGCAAGTATGCTCTCGGTGCCTTCAACACCAACAACCTCGAGTGGACTCTGGCTATTCTCCAGGCCGCCGAGGAGGCCAAGTCTCCGCTGATCCTTCAGTGCACCGCTGGTGCCGCTAAGTGGATGGGCGGTTTCAAGGTCTGCGCCGACATGGTCAAGGCTGCCGTCGAGGCCACGGGTGTTACCGTTCCCGTCGCCCTTCACCTCGATCACGGTTCTTACGAGGACTGCTTCAAGTGCATCGAGGCCGGCTTCACGTCCATCATGTATGACGGCTCTCACGAGGAAACCTTCCAGCTTAACCTCGATCGCACCAAGGAGCTCGTTGAGCTTGCCCATTCCAAGGGCATGTCCATCGAGGCCGAGGTCGGCGGCATCGGCGGCACCGAGGACGGCGTGACTTCCAACGGCGAGCTCGCTGACCCCGCTGAGTGCAAGCAGATTGCTGACCTGGGCGTCGACTTCCTCGCCTGCGGCATCGGCAACATCCACGGCGTGTATCCCGCCGACTGGGCCGGTCTTTCCTTCGAGCGTCTGAGCGAGATCAAGGCTCAGACCGGCGACCTGCCCCTCGTTCTGCACGGTGGTACCGGCATCCCCGAGGATCAGATCAAGAAGGCCATCTCCCTGGGCATCTCCAAGATCAACGTCAACACCGACCTGCAGCTTGTCTTCGCTGCCGCCACGCGTGAGTACGTTGAGGCTGGCAAGGATCAGCAGGGCAAGGGCTATGACCCCCGCAAGCTCCTGAAGCCCGGTCGCGAGGCCATCGTTGCCCGCACCAAGGAGCTCATGGAGGAGTTTGGCTCCGTCAACAAGGCGTAAGTAGCGGTTTAACTTCCCGCCGGAGGCCCCGTTTCCCCTACGCTGTTTCCCTCGCGCTCACCTGGCTTCGCCAGAAGTCGCGCGATGGAATCAGCTCCGGGGAAACGGGGCCTCCTTCGTTAACTCGCTACAGGGTTACTGGGCTGAATTATTTATTTGACTACCGTTCAGCGGTGTTGATGGCTCCCTTGTTGGGGCTTTCTTTTTATGTCGGTACAATGGTCTCGGGTTGTCGTTCTGCGTGGGAGTGGTTATGGCTGTCGTTAATGTTTTGCCTGCCGATGGAAAGGTTGTTGCCGAGGGCCCCGTTGGTTGCTCTGTTGATGTTTGTTGTGATGATTTCCGGCATCTCGACATTGGATTGCCACCTGAGATCCTTCGTCTCAAGGACGCCGGGTACCTGGCGCAGGCTGTTGCGGCTTGCGACCGTCTTTTGGAGCAGAGCCCTGATCCCTCGTTGGCCGCTTGCGTTCGTGCCGAGCGGTATCGCATGATCGAGACGTCGTTTCATTTTTCGGTGTCGCGCGATCAGGCTATTGCGATGATCCGCGAGGAGTGGCCGGAGTTTACCGAGGATCAGTTTGACGACCTAATCGATCGCAAACGCATCGACTGGCGCTTTATCGATGGTGAACTGTTCGTTCTCGACAACTTCCTTGATTCTTTGCGTGTGTATCCCAAGGAGGTTCCGGGCCTGCGTCCCGATTCTACGGATGGAACTGCGCTGCGCAACCAGATGCTTAAGAAGATGGAATCACAGGGCGGGCTGTCTCGTGCCATTACGCTTAAAGCATCCGTGTCTGTTCCCGGTGCTCTGGAGGGGGAGGCCGTTCGCGCGTGGCTTCCCGTTGCCGCAGCCTGCCGCCAGCAGTCTCATATCGAGATTCTCGATATGACGCCGGAGGGGGTCCTTGCTCCCGCGAACGCTTTGGCGCGTACCGCCTCGTGGGTTTCCTCGGCTGATCGATCGTTCTCAGTGACCTATCGTTATCTGATTGATGCCGCTTATTGCGATATCTACGGGGGAGCGCTTCCGGCGCATCCGTGTATGGACGCGCCGCTGCCCAAGGATATTTCCGAGGACCGACCGCATATTGCATTCACGCCGTATCTGCAGCAGCTGACCGAACATGTTATCGATGGTCTCGAGGATCAGCTCGACCGCGCTCGGGCTATCTATGATTATTTGACGCATCATATCGACTATCGATACCAGCCACCGTATCTGCTTCTGGGCTCTATCGCCGATGACTGCGCGCATTCGCTTCGCGGTGACTGCGGTGTTATGGCACTCACGTTTATCACCATGTGCCGCATCGCCGGCGTGCCCGCACGTTGGCAGAGCGGCCTGTACGTTGCGCCCGACTCGGTGGGCTCGCATGACTGGGCGGAGTTCTATACACCGCAGACGGGTTGGCTTAACGCCGATGTCTCGTTTGGATCCTCGGCACGCAGGATGGGGGAGGAATGGCGCCGCCGCCACTACTTTGGCAACCTCGATCCATGGCGCATGGTGGCAAACTGTCGGTTCCAGGCAGAGTTTGAACCCGTCTTTGACGGTATGCGTGAGGACCCCTACGATAACCAGATGGGCGAGGCCTCGGTCGACGGTCGCGGATGCCGTCAGCGCGAGATGCTCCGCACGGTCGAACTCATCGAAATGCTCGAAGTTCCATTTTCGGACTAATCTACGGAAAGCTGTGATAAACTAACTCACGCAATACGTGCCCGAGTGGCGGAATTGGCAGACGCAGTGGACTCAAAATCCACCGTTGGCAACAACGTGCGAGTTCGAGTCTCGCCTCGGGCACCATACATGCAAAAGAGCGTTCAAGGGGGTCGAGGCCCCCTTTTTCGTGCCGAACTCGCGTGAGCGCGCGGAGCGTTAAGCAAACAGGCCTGTGGCCTGTTTGTAGCGGAGCGTGGCGAGGGCGCCATGCGCCCGAAGCCCGGGGCTTCGCGAAGCGAAGGCCCTTCGAGTCTCGCCTCGGGCACCATACATGCAAAAGAGCGTTCAAGGGGGTCGAGGCCCCCTTTTTCGTGTACGTAATGTGATAACGAGCGGTACGTGTTATTATCGCCAAGGCGTTGTTTCCGCAATGCCCTAAAGAGGAACCCGAGGGTTCCCACCTTTTGGCGCCAATGAGCAGCTGACTGGTCATACAACTTAGATTCTCTTCCTCATATCGAGGATGTCTATGTGTACGACCTGGTTGCAAAAAAGCGCCGGGTTATTTTTTTATGAATGGAGGTAGGGAAAATAGCTAAGTCTGATGACACCCGCATCAACGACGAGATCACTGCATCTTCGTGCCGTTTGATTGGCGTCGATGGCTCTCAGCTCGGCCTGTTCGCCATCCGCGATGCCCAGCGCGTCGCCGACGATCAGGGTCTCGACCTTGTCGAGATCGCTCCCAACGCGGAGCCGCCGGTCTGCAAGGTCATGGACTACGGTAAGTTCAAGTACCAGCAGGCCATGAAGGCCAAGGCTGCTCGTAAGAACCAGTCCAAGGTCGAGGTTAAGGAAATGAAGTTCCGACCCAAGATCGACGTTGGCGACTACGAGACCAAGAAGGGCCACGTTCTGCGTTTCCTCAAGAAGGGCGCACGCGTTAAGATCACCATCATGTTCCGCGGCCGTGAGATGGCTCACCCGGAGCAGGGTCTTAACGTTCTCGAGCGTCTCGCCGAGGATCTTAAGCCTTACGCTACGGTCGAGTCCAAGCCTAAGATGGAAGGCCGTAACATGCTTATGCTGCTCGCCCCGATTAAGGGCGCCTTTGATGAGGATAAAGCGGCAAGTGATACTAAGTAACTAGTGTTCTGTAACCGATTAAGGAGTATTTCATGCCTAAGATGAAGTCCCACAGCGGCACCAAGAAGCGTTTCCGCAAGACTGGTACCGGCAAGCTTATGCGCGCCAAGGCTTTCAAGAGCCACATCCTGAGCAAGAAGTCCACCAAGCGTAAGCGTGGCTTCCGTCAGGAGACCGAGATCGCCGCTGCCGACCGCAAGGTCATCAAGTCGCGTCTCGCCTAAGTTAGCGTTCCCGTTTTTCGTTTAACCGTCTAGGAGTTGATAGAACATGGCACGTATTAAGCGCGCTGTTGCCGCCAAGAAGAAGCGCCGTACCGTTATGCACCGTGCGAAGGGTTACTACGGTGCCGCTTCGCGTACTTACAAGCATGCTAAAGAGCAGGTCCAGCACTCTCTGCAGTATCAGTACCGTGACCGCCGCAATAAGAAGCGCGAGATTCGCTCTCTCTGGATCACCCGTATCAACGCTGCTGCTCGCCTGAACGACATCTCTTACTCTCAGTTCATGCACGGCCTGAAGGTCGCCGGTATCGAGCTCGACCGCAAGGTCCTGGCTCAGATGGCTTACGAGGACATCGAGTCTTTCAACGAGCTGGCTACCATCGCCAAGAAGGCTCTCGAGGCCTAATTGATTCTCTTGAATCGCTAGGGGAGTGTCGCGCTGTGCGCGGCGCTCCCTCTTTTTATCTAAGGCGCTGGTTTATATAGCAAAAGCGCGGGTAGATAGACACTTACAGGTGACCGATCTTTATATATCTCTTAACCGAAGGGTCATCATCTGATACGTGCAGTATTTCTGCACCAGCCTTTCTATTACTTATATAGAAAGCGATATATTGTGTAGGACTTATGAAGAGTGGAATTGACGTCCCACATCGCTTCGCGGTCTGGCAATATATCTCCTTGCCGCGCGGCCCGGTCGGACCGGATGAGACGCGCAGGCGTGCACCTTGAGAACCGGATACTGCGAGGATGGACACACCAGATGTGTCGCATCCGGGCAGACATCGAACCATTTGAAATGGTCTGACTTGGATTCGTTTTTCGCAAGGCCGCCGAGAGGCGGCCCCGAGAATTCCTTTTCCTATCTAACAGAACCATATGAATCGAACGGAACCGATCAGCGATGACTGAGAGGACCGGACGGGCTCGAGGCCCAAACATATTTGGACGGAGAGTTCGATCCTGGCTCAGGATGAA
>NZ_VUME01000008.1 GCF_009696325.1 Collinsella sp. WCA1-178-WT-3 (M1) | reverse complement strand
CATCTCCACCATTCCTTCAACTGGGAAAATGGCGCCCCCGGGGCCCGAGAGGGGCCGCGGGGGCGTTCGGTTAACTGCGGGAGCGAGCCATCAGCTCAATGTGTTCGGCTGAGATCGGAAATCAACCCAAGTCTAAAATTGTATCTGCGAGCTGGGGTTTTTTTAGAACGGGAAGTTCTTGCGTGCCCGCTGTGCTCACTATCCAGGCCTTGTTGGTATCGGTCCCAAAGCCCGAATCGGCGCGCGAGACATCGTTGGCGATAATGGCATCGCAACCCTTGCGCACGAGTTTGCGCTGCGCGTACTCCACGACGTTATCGGTCTCGGCCGCAAAGCCGATTACACGGCGATCGCCCTTTTGGCGTGAGAGTTCGGCCAGGATGTCAACGGTCTCGACGAGCTCAATTCGATCCAGGCGCTCGTTGGCCTTTTTGAGTTTATGGTCCGCCGGGGCCGCAGGCGTGTAGTCGGCGACGGCGGCGGCACAAATGGCCGCGTCGGCCGTCTGAAAGGCGCTCAGCGCCGCCTGCAGCATCTCTGCGGCGGTCTGCACGCGCACGCACGCTACACTGCGGGGAACGTCGAGCGATGTCGGTCCCAGCACGAGCGTGACGGCGGCACCGCGGCGCGCGGCCTCCCCCGCCAGGGCGATGCCCATCTTGCCCGATGACCGGTTGCCAATGAAGCGCACGGGGTCGATCGGCTCGTGCGTGGGGCCGGCGGTGATCACGATGCGCTTGCCCACAAGGTCCTGAGGAGCGGGGTCGAGCAGCTTGCAGACGGCCTCGACGATGTCCTCGGGCTCGCTCATGCGTCCCGTGTCCACATCGCCACAGGCAAGGTAGCCGCTACCCGGACCCACAACGTGGACACCGCGCTCGCGCAGCGTGGTCATGTTGGCCTGCGTGGCCGGCGCCTTCCACATGCCATTGTTCATGGCCGGCGCGACCACGATAGGACGCGGCGTGGCAAGCAGCGTGGTGGAGATGAGGTCATCGGCGATGCCGTTGGCCATCTTGGCGATGATATTGGCCGTCGCGGGCGCCACGACCACCAAGTCGGGCTCCTGCGCCAGCGAGATATGGTGGATGGGGTCGGAGGGGTCGTCGAACAGACCTACAGCGACCGGCTCGCCCGTGAGCGCGCGAAAGGTGAGCGGGCCCACAAACTCCGTGGCATGCTCGCTCATAACGACCTTGACGCGGGCGCCGCGCTTTTGCAGCAGGCGCACGATATTGCACGACTTATAGGCGGCGATCCCGCCGGTAATGCCCAGCAGGATCGTTTTTCCCTCAAGTTGCATTGAATGGTCGGGTGCCGTCGTCATTGCTAGGCTTCCTTGTTGGGGAGCACGAGCAGGCGGTGGCAGTACGGGCAGTGCGTAATCTCACTACCGTCGTGGTTGAGGTCGCTCATGGACGACGCCTGCAGCGCGGTGTGGCAGACGGTGGGGATGTTGCCCTTAATGGTCTCGACGGCCAGGCCACGGAACTGCTTGAGCAAACGCTCGTAATCGGTGAGGACGTCGGCGGGCAGCGTGGCGGCGAGCGCGGTGCGCTCCTTGGAGGCGGCATCAATCTGGGCCTGCAGGTCGGCGGCCTTGGCACGGGCAGCCTTGGTGTCGGCCTTCACGCCCTCCTCGAATTTGGCGATGATGGCCTGCGCGCGAGCCTCACGGTCGAGCGCCTCCTTGTGGGCGACAACGACATCCTTGCGGGTGTGCTCAATCTTGTCCAGGCGCTTGGCCAGGGTGGCGAGCTCGTTTTCCAGATCCTGGACCTCGCGGTAGTCAGAGCCGTCGACGTGGCGTTTCTTGGCGGCCTCGATGGCGTTGTTGGTCTGGATCTCGGTGGTGTTGAGATCGTCCAGCTCAATGTCGAGGTCCTTGCGCTGAGCATAGAGCTTGGTCATTTCGGACTTAAGCTTTACATAGGTTTTGCGCTTTGAGGCGAGCTCCTTGAGCTCCGGCATATTGGCAAGCTCGCTCTTGTTGCGGGCGAGCTCCAAATCGATTTGTTGCAGCTTGAGTAGCGTAGCGCCGGCGCTCATAAGTTCTCTCCTTTTGTCACAGTCCACCATTGGCAAGGGTTCAGTATTTTAATCGCATGACGGGGGTCGATCCCGGCGTCAACCGCAGAGTTCATCAAGATATCCACGAACGGCTCCTCGGAGCGATCGTGGCCGAGCAAGATCACGCTCAGCCCGCGCAAGGCAAGGTCTTGCGCCACGTGATAGCCCGCCTCGCCCGTCACGATGACATCCGCACCGGCGGCGATGGCAAGCTCGCCAAAGTCGCCGAGGGAGCCGCCCAGAATGGCGACGGTGCGGCACGGGCGCTCGGCATCGCCCCATACGCGTGGGTCGCTGCCAAAGGCCGTGGCAGCACGGGCGGCAAGATCGCGCAGCGTGCACGGGTCGTTGAGTGTTGCAAGCGCGCCCAGGCCGCAGGCCTCGGGGTCGTCCACGTGCTCCAACGAGCTTGCAGGCGCCGCATCCAACAGCTTACTTAGGCGGATACGCGCCTCGTGCGAGCGGTCCAGGTTGGTGTGGAGCGAGATAATGCTCACCCCGCAGCGGGCCGCCTCGTAGAGCGCCGCGCTGCACTGGGGGCGCGTTGCGCTGGGCGGGCAAAACGATTCGGGCGCCTTGATGTAGACGGGATGATGCGTGAGCAACACGTTGGCTCCGGCTTCCAAGGCGCGCTGCGCGTTGTCCCTGGTAGCGTCAAGCGCGCAGGCAACGCCGCGGATCTCGTCGTCGGGGTCGCCAACGGATAAGCCTACGTGGTCCCAGGGCTCGGCGTCCGTCTTGGGATAGCGTGCCAGCAGGGCGCGCTCGAGCTCGGCGACGATCATGCGGCACCTACGATCGTGAGCAGCGTCTGGGCAAAGTCGTCCAGATCGCTCGGATTCACGCGGTCATCGAAGGAGATGCGCAGTGCGCCCAGCGCCTGCTCGCGACCAATGCCCATGGCGCTGAGCACGTGGCTCGGGTCCATGCTGCCGCTCGAGCAAGCCGATCCGGCCGACACCTCAAAACCGGCGGCGTCGAGCTTGATGATGAGCTCCTCGGAGTCCATGCCGTCAATATAGATCGATACCATGCCGGGCAGACGGTCGGCCTGCGTGTAGTCGCCCATGGTGGCGTGAATGCGCGGATGGGCCGTGAGCGTGGCGTAGAGCTTGTCGGAAAGGGCTTGCAGCTTCTCGCGCTCCTGAGCCACATGGGGCGCCAGAGACGAGGCGGCAGCGGCAAAGGCCAGCTGCGTGCGCAGGTCCTGCGTGCCGGCACGACGTCCGGCTTCCTGTCCTCCGCCAAAGATGCGGGGGCGCAGCGGCGTGCGGTTTTTTAGGTATAACGCGCCGGAGGCTACGGGGCCGCCAATCTTGTGTGCTGCAACGGTCATAGCATCGACGCCCAGCTCGGTCACATCGAGCGGAATATGCAGATAGCCCTGGATGGCATCGGTGTGGAACAGGGCACCCGCGGTGTGCGCAGCCGCGGCAAGCTCGCGCGTAGGCTGTACCACACCGGTCTCGTTGTTGGCGGCCATGATGCTCACGAGCGCGACGTCGTCGCCCAACAAGTCGCTCAGCTTGGCAGGCTCGATGTAGCCCGCACGGCAGGGCTGCACCAAGTCGACGGTAAAGCCCGCGGCTCGCAGCAGCGATAGGTTGTCCAGGATCGAATCGTGCTCGATCGCAGACACGATCACGCGCTCGCGCTTACGATCGCGCTGACGAGCACCCTCGGCAAGTCCGAGGAGCGCCAGCTGGTTGGCCTCGGTGCCGCCGTTGGTTAGAACAATCTCGGACGGGCGAACGCGTGTGCCAAAGCTGCGGGCGATCTCGCGGCGTGCAACCTCCAGACGTGCGGCAGCCTTGCGGCCGAGCGAGTGCAGCGAGTTGGGGTTGACGCCGGCAAGCTCGCTTTCGTCGTACTCGCGCTGCGCAAGGAGCGCCTCGGCGCGCATGGGCGTCGAGGCGGCATAGTCAAGATTCACGGGTATGCGGTTTTGACCTGCGGTCATAAGGGTTTATGCCTCCTGTGCGGCCTCGTTGCCCAGCTTCTGCAGCAGCGCAACCTCGGCGGCGGGATCTTCGGACTTAAATACGGCGGAGCCGGCTACGAGTACGTTGGCACCGGCCTTGACGACCTCGGCGATGTTTTTGGAAGAGATGCCGCCGTCGACCTCGATCATGGGCGACACACCGTGGCGCTCGCACATGGCCTTGAGCTCGTGGAGCTTATGCAGCGTGCCCGGGATAAAGCTCTGGCCGCCAAAGCCGGGGTTCACGCTCATGAGCAGCACCATGTCGACGACCTCGATGATGCTCTCGAGCACGCAGACGGGGGTGGCGGGGTTGAGCACCACGCCGGCCTTGACGCCGCGTTGCTGTAGGTGCGTGAGCGTGCGGTGCAGGTGCGTGGAGGCCTCGTAGTGCACGGTGATCATATCGGCGCCGGCGTCGGCATACCAATCGACGGTCTCGTCGGGGTTCGACACCATCAGGTGCGCGTCGACCGGCACCTTGGTGGAGCGCTTGACGGCCTTGAGGATATCGACTCCAAAGGTGAGGTTGCCGGTAAAGTGACCGTCCATGACGTCGAAGTGCACATAGTCGGCACCGGCGATCTTGTCGAGCTCGCCCTTGAGGTTGGCCATGTCAGCCGAAAGGACGGACGGAGCGATTTTGATGGAACCCATGGTAGTAGCCTTTCTGCGCTAGTCGGTGAGTCCGTAGAACTCTTGAGAGGGGACGCGGTCGGTAAGGATCTCGAGCGCCCTATCCAAAGTAACACCCTTGTAGAGCGTTTGCTCCACGGCAAAGGTGAGCGGAATGTCTACGCCCAGCGAACGGGCGAGCTCGCTCACGCTGCGGGCGGCGACGGCGCCCTCGACCACCATATGCGTGCGCGCCTGGTACTCGTCGAGCGATACGCCGTGGGCAAACTCGTAGCCAAAGGTGCGGTTGCGCGAATGCTCGGAGGTGCAGGTGGCAATAAGGTCACCCATGCCGGCAAGACCCATACAGGTCATGGCCTGGCCGCCGCGGGCGTGCACCAGTCGGCTGATTTCTGCCAGGCCGCGCGTCATGATAAGGGCGAGCGTGTTGTCGCCTGCGCCGGTACCGGCGGAAATACCGCACACGATGGCGATGACGTTTTTCATGGCGCCGCAAACCTCGACGCCGGTCATGTCCTGCGACAGGTAGATGCGGAAGGCCGTGGATAGGAGCAGGTCCTTAAAGGTCTCCCCTACCTGCGAGTCTTTGCTGGCGATGACGGCGGCGGAAAGTCCGCCGCGGCATATCTCCTCGGCATGGTTGGGGCCCGAGAGCGCCGCCACACGCGCCTCGTTGCCGATCTCGCTGGCGATGACCTCGCTCATGAGCATGCCGGACTCGGGCTCGATGCCCTTGGTGAGGCAGAGCACCGGGGTGTCGGCGGCGATAAAGGGTGCCGCCTGGTGGCAGACGCCACGCAGGTGCGTCGAAGGCACGGCAAAGATGATGGCATCGGCACCGTCGAGCGCCTGGGCCAGGTCCGTCGTGGCGACAACGTTTTCCGGCAGCACGTAGTCCACCAGATAGCGCGGGTTGCGGTGCTCGCCGTTAATGCCGGCGGCCGTCTGCTCACTATGGGCCCACATGGTCACGCGCTCGGCTCGCGCGGCGGCAAGGCCGGCGACGGCGGTTCCCCAGGAGCCGGAGCCAATCAGCGCAACATTCATGACTCTCTCCTACTTATCGTCGGGCTCGGTGACGCGCTTGGTAAACGAGAGCTTGGATTCCTTACCCGTCATGAGCTTTTTGATGTTCGCGCGATGGGCCCACACCACGGTGATGCCGATCATCGCCATGCAAAACTTGAGGCCCAGGCTGCTGTACGGAAAGACCGCGCAGGCGGCGATGGGAAGACCGATGGCCGCGGCAAGCGAGCCCACCGAAACATACTTGGTGATGGCGACGGCCACGATAAACATGCCCAGCAGCGAAAGTCCGATGGGCCAGTACCAGGCGAGTATGACGCCCAGCCCCACGGCAATGCCCTTGCCGCCGTGGAAGTTGAGGTAGGGCGAGAATATGTGGCCCCACACGGCAGCCAGGCAAATGACGCCGAGCATCCAGTCGCCGGCGGCACCGGGAGCCATGATGCTCACCGGGAAGCCATAGCCCACGCTCGCGATGAGCGGGCGCGCGATAAGGACGCAGATGGCGCCCTTCAAGCAGTCGAGCAGCAGCGTGAGCGCCGCGACCTTGGGGCCGGCTACGCGCAGGGCGTTGGTGGTGCCGATGTTGCCGGAGCCCGCCTTGCGAATATCCGTGTGGTTGAACACGCGGCCCAGGATCAGGCCAAACGGAATCGCTCCGATAAAGAACGAGACCACGGCGCAGATGACGGTCAGAAGAATCGGATTATGCATCCTTTTGCTCCTTCTTCCTAAAGAAGAGTCGAATGGGCGTGCCGGAAAAATCGAAGGTCGAGCGCATACGGTTCTCCACGTAGCGCTGGTAGGTGTCGTTGACCAGGTCGCTGTGGTTGACGAAGAACGTAAACGTCGGCGGGTTGACGCCCGTCTGGGTCACGTAGTGCATGCGCAGGCGACGCTTGCCGTCCACCACGGTGTGGCCAAACTCGCGCAGGTCGGTAAGGAAGGTGTTGAGGCGCGAGGTGGTGATCTTTTGCGAGCGCGTCTTCTCGGCGGCGTCGACCATTGCCCAGATTTTCTCGACGCCACGGCCGGTCAGGGCCGAGATGCGCAGGTACTGGGCCCAGGGAGCCATGACGCCCAGACGGCGGTCGACGGTCTCCATGCAGGCCTCGCGCTTGCGGTCGTCGTCGAGCAGATCCCACTTGTTGAGCAGTACGACGATGGCGCAGCCGCGTTCGATGGCCAAGCCCATGACCTTCTGGTCCTGCTCGGTAACGCCCACGGAGGCGTCGACGACGAGCAGTGCCACGTCAGCACGGTCGATGGCGCGCAGGCCGCGGACCATGGAGTAGTACTCGATGTTCTCGTACACGGTGCTTTTCTTGCGAATACCCGCGGTGTCGACCATGCGGTAGTGCTTGCCGTTGCGCTCCACGACGGTGTCGATGGCGTCGCGCGTGGTGCCGGCGATGTTGGACACGATAGAGCGGTCGGCACCCAGGATGCGGTTGAACAGCGAGGACTTACCGGCATTGGGGCGGCCGATGATGGCGACGTTCAGCGCGTCGGGGAACTCGTCGGCGACCTCGTCCTCCTCCTCGGGCAACAGGGCAACGATGTCGTCGAGCAGATCGCCCGTGCCGTGGCCGTGCAGGGCCGAGAGCGGCGTTGGCTCGCCGATACCGAGCGAATAAAACTCCCAGATGCTGTCGTTTTCGCGATCGGGATTGTCGAGCTTGTTCACCAGCAGAAAGACCGGCTTGTCGCAGCGCTTGAGCATGCGGGCGACCGACTCGTCCTCCTCGGTGACGCCGGTGCGACCGTCGACCACAAACAGGATGACGGCGGCTTCCTCGGCGGCGGCGAGGGCCTGGTCACGGATGGACGTGGCAAAGACGTCATCGCTCTTGAGCGGCTCGATGCCACCCGTGTCGACGATGGTGAACTCGCGGCCGTTCCAGTCGGCCGTGTGGTAGGAGCGGTCGCGCGTTACGCCGCGGGACTCATGGACGATGGCGTCCGAGGTCTGGGCCAGGCGGTTAACGAGCGTGGACTTGCCCACGTTGGGGCGTCCGACGACGGCGACGATAGGTTTCATCTGCACTCCTTTAATGGGTAGGGTCAGTGGAATTAGTAGAGCCTGCGGGCACAATGCCAAGGATATGCTCCAGGGTATCGAGCAGCTCATGCGGCATGGTCGACACCACATGAACCTCGGCGCCGCGAGCTTCAAGGCTTGCGAGTAAATCGTCACGATGATACTCGTCAAGCGTCATGCCGTCAGCGTTGAACATGAGCTTAGGCACAAAGAGCATAACCCCCGAGAGGTCCTGCGGCAGCTGCTCCAGAATGTCGCAGGCGACGATGAGGCCGGTCACGTCCACGTTGCCGCCAAAGTAACGGTTTTCGATAGCGGTGACGGTGCCGGCAAGGCCCCGTGGCGACTCCACAAAGCGCGCCACGGTGTCGCGCGCGCTGGTGCCGGAGAGGCACAGGAGGCGCTGGCCACGGGCGGCGATTGCCTCGCGAACGCGGCCCAGACGCTCGGCGTCGGCGGCGAGCACGTCATCGGTCTCGTCCAGATACGAGCGGATCATACCGATGCCGTCATAATACTGCGGGTAGCCGTCGTAAAAGTCTGCCTCGGGAGGCTCGATGCCGGCGTCCAGATAGAACTCGTCGCTCATCTGGAAGGTGTGGCGGCCAAAGCGCTTGTAGGCACGATCCTGGAAGGGACGGATCATGGCAATGGTTTCGCGCGCGAGCTCAGGTTTGTCGCTGTATGACCAGGTAAAGCGCCTCTGATGCTTGGTAAAACCGAGCGGCACGATGCCCAGGCTGGTGATCTGCTCGTGCTCCTCGCAAAAGCGTAGGGTCTTTTGCAGCTCCTCGCCGTCGTTCATGCCGGGACATAGCACAATCTGCGCGTGGATCTCGATGCCGGCGGCCATGATGGTCTCGAGCACGTCCATGCCGCGCTGGGCGTTGCGGCCCATCATACGGCGGCGGACGTCGGGGCTTACGGCATGGACCGACACGTTCATAGGGCTCATATTGCGGTCGATAACGTTTTGCACGTCCTCGTCGGAAAGGTTCGTGAGCGTGACAAAGTTGCCCTGTAAAAAGCTCAAGCGGTAATCATCGTCACGAATGTAGAGCGTGGAGCGGCCGCCCTTGGGCAGCATGGTCATAAAGCAGAACACGCAGGCGTTCACACAGGTACGCATGCCGTCGAAGATGGGGCCATCGAACTCAAGGCCCCAGTCCTCGCCGGGAAAGCGGTCAAGCTCCACGGGGGTGACGGTGCCGTCGCGCGGGTCGAGAACCTCAAGTTCGACGGTGTCGTCATCTGCCTCCCAGAGCCACACGATCATGTCGGTGAGTCGCTCGCCGTTGACCGTGAGCACGCGCATGCCCGGCTCGATACCCACATCCCATGCAGGCGACTCGGGACGCACGTTTTTTACGAGCGCGCCCTCACCCGGCTCGGGGTCGCGGCTGCGCCCGTAATCGGCCACCTCGGCGGCGTATGCGGGTACGGTCTGGTCCATGATTAGCGACAAAGCTCCTTGATGCGCGCAACGGCGCGTTCGATGTGTTCTTGCGGAGTTGAGGCTCCGGCGGTGATGCCGATGTGGCGCGCGTTGGCAAACCATGCGGCCTCAAGCTCGGAGGCTTCCTCGATGTGATGGGTGCGCTCGCAGACATCGGCACAAATCTGCGCCAGGCGGCGCGTGTTGCCGGAGTTTTTGCCGCCTACGACGACCATGCAGTCGCAGCGGTTGGCAAGTGAGGCGGCCGCCTGCTGTCGCTCGCTCGTGGCAGCGCAGATCGTGTTAATCACACGCAGCTCCTGCACGCGCGGGGTGATAGAGGCCACTACCTCGGCCAAGTTCTGCGCGGTTTGGGTGGTCTGCACAACCAGGCCCACCTTGCCCTTGAGCGGCAGCGCGTCCGCATCGGCGGCGCAACTCACGACCTGCGCGTCATCGCCGGCGTGGCCCAGGATGCCCTCAACCTCGGGGTGGCCCGGCTCGCCCACGACGATCACACGGTAGCCCTCGCGCACCAAACGCTCGGCCGCCACGTGGACCTTCTTCACGTAGGGGCAGGTGGCATCGACCACGGTAAGGCCGCGCTCGCGAGCAGCCTCGATGACCTGCGGCACCACGCCGTGCGCGCGAATGACCACGGTGCCCGATGCGGCGTCGTTCAGGGTCTCGGCAAGACCGACGCCTGCCTCGGCGAGCTCGCGCACCACGATGGGGTTATGGATGAGCGGGCCCAGGGTGTGGACCTGGGCGTCCTCCCCCGCCTGCGGGGCGGCCGCCAGCGCCATGTCGAGCGCACGCTGCACGCCGTAGCAGGTGCCGGCATGCGCTGCGATTTCGATGGTGGGGACGACCTCCTCAGCGGCGGTCGCGGCGGTATTCATGACGTTCTCGCCCATGGCTAGAACCTGCCAGGGTGCTCGGCACACAGGTCGTCGCGCATGGCGTAGACGCGGCTCATGGCCTCGGACTCAAACCATGCCAGGCGCTCCTTGCGCTTGAGCTCAGCCGGTGCATCGGATAGCGAGATGGCCTTGCCGGCACGGATCCAGCACTTTTTGGGGCGCATGAGCTTTTTGCCCGCAGGCGTGATATCGGACCAGCCGCAGATGGCGAGCGGGTTGACGGGTGCCTTGCCCATCTGGGCAATGAGTGCAAAGCCGCCGTGGACCTCGGGCTTGATCTCGCGCGAGCGGATGCGCGTGCCCTCGGGGAAGATCAGAACGTCCTCGCCGCGCTGCAGCGCATGCTGGGCGGCACGCAGGCACTTCATGTCGGCGGTGCCGCGCTCGACGGGAATACCGCCCACGCGGCTAAAGGCCCAGCGCACGATCTTGCTCTTGGCAAACTCGGACTTAAAAATGGGGCGAATGCGGCGGCCGCCAAAGAATAGCGCCGTCTCTACAGCAAGGAGCTCGGCCATAGAGGTGTGGTTGCAGATGACCACGCTGCCGCGGCCTTCCTGGCGCTCAAACAGCAGGTCGGCGTCCTCGACCTTCCAGCGCCACATGAGCTTGGAGAAGACCCACAGGATGCCCATGACCACAGCGACGGTGCCACGGATGAGCACGGGGAACTCGGCATAAGGCGCGTTGTAGTAATCCTCGGGCGTCTGCTTAAACAGGCGCATGAGCTACCTCCTTTGGTTGATGAGGTCCTCGATTATCGAGACGACCTCGTCGATGGTATGTGCGGTGGAGTCGACGTGCACCGCGTCCTCGGCGGGCACGAGCGGCGCGACCTCGCGGCTGCTGTCGAGTTTGTCGCGCTGTTTGAGGGCGTCGAGGGTCTCGTCTACCTCGGCCTCGAGCTGCTCTTCGGTGGGCGGCTGGGCGTCGTTTTGGTGGCGCTGCAGCACGCGGCGACGGGCGCGCTCGCGCGGGTCGGCGGTCAGGAACACCTTGACCTGCGCGTTGGGGAACACGACGGTGCCGATGTCGCGACCCTCGGCCACGATGTCGCGGTCCTCGGCGGCGCGACGCTGATGGATGAGCATGGCCGCGCGTACGCCCGGGTAGGCCGAGACCTTGGAGACGTTGGCGTCCACCTGCGGGGTGCGAATGGCAGCCGAGGCGTCCGCGCCGTCGATGGTCAGGCGCGTGTCCTCGCCGGTGCCGTTGGTAAAGCGAATCTCGATCTGCTCGGCGAGGGCATCGATGGCAGCCTCGTCGTCCAGATCGATGCCGCGGTCGAGCGCGGCGAAGGTGACGGCGCGATACATGGCGCCCGTGTCGAGCTTGTTAAAGCCCAGCTGGCGGGCGATCTCCTTGGCGATGGTGGACTTGCCGGATCCGGCGGGGCCGTCGATGGCGACGATCATGCAATGCTTCCTTTCGGTGGTTGACGTGCTGGTATGGGACGCGGGCGCTGGGGCTTGGCGGACTGGCTAGCCCGTGTAGCGCTCGCGGTAGGTGTTGCGCTTGGGCGCGGAGCCGTGGCTGCCGTGGTGACGCGTGCGGCTCGCGGTGTTGGTCGCCGGCGCAGCGCCGCGCTTGGCGCCGGCCTGCTTGGGCGGGATGCCTCCGGCCTTGAGGATCTGCACCTCGCGGTCGGTGAGCTCGCGCCACGAGCCCTTGGCCACGTCTTTGAGCTCCAGGCCGGCAAAGTTACAGCGGTGCAGGCGGATCACCGGGTGGTGGATCTTGCTCAGCATGCGCTTGACCTGGTTCTTGCGCCCCTCGCGGATAATGACCTCCACGGCGGTTGTGCCGGGCTTCACACCCTGCGGAGCCACGGCCTCGGCCTCGCGCGCGGTAATAACGCGGCAGATTGCCGGCTGGCACAGGCCGTCGTCGAGCTCGATGCCGCGGCGCAGCGGTTCCAAGTCGCGATCGGTCAGGTGGCCGTCCACCAGCGCCTGGTAGGTCTTGTAGACGTGCTTGCTGGGGTGCAGCAGGTCCTGCGACAGGTCGCCGTCGGTGGTAAAGAGCAAAAGGCCCGTGGTGTCGCGGTCCAGGCGACCCACCGGGAAGAGCCCCGGAAAGCGGTCGCGCGGGACCAGGTCGGCCACGCAGGGGCGCTCCTGCGGATCGCTCATGGTGGTGAGATAGCCGGTCGGCTTGTAGAGCATCAGGTACACGGCACCCTGGTTGAGCTTGACGGGCATGCCGTCAACCTCGATATGGTCGCGGTCCACATCGACCTTGGTGCCCAGTTCGGTCGCGACTTGGCCGTTGACGGTCACGCGGCCGGCGGTCATCAGGTCCTCCGAGCCGCGGCGGCTCGCCACGCCCGCGCGCGCCAAAAAGCGCTGCAGGCGCATCGTGTGTGGGTAGACGGGCTGGGAGACGGACTTGTGCGTATCCGCATTGGGCGCCGCAGCGCCCGCGGCGTGTGAGGTACGCGTCTCCCCTGCTTCGCTAGTCCTCGTCATGCGTATCCTCCGCAGCGTCGTCAGTGGCAAGTGTTTCCCCGCCACCGACTGCCTCGACATCCTCAACATCGGTATCCAGCAGCTCGCGCTCTTCGTCCAGGTCCTCGACCTGCTCCTCGAGCGTAGACTGAATGCTGCGGCCGCTCAGGCGCTCGCGGATAAATTGACGCGACTGCTCGTCGGGGGCAAACTGCTCCAGATCGGGAAGGTCGCGGGTGGAGCGCAGACC
Organism: Collinsella sp. WCA1-178-WT-3 (M1); assembly: GCF_009696325.1. Lineage (GTDB taxonomy): Bacteria > Actinomycetota > Coriobacteriia > Coriobacteriales > Coriobacteriaceae > Collinsella. The sequence goes on along the minus strand of NZ_VUME01000008.1, from coordinate 70,750 downwards.
GAACTTCTCCAAAAAGGCGTTGGTCGTGCCGTAAATGATGGCCTGACCGCGCTGGGGGTCGCGACCGAGCTCGCGCACCAGACCCTTGTCAACGAGCGACGCGATGACGCCGTCGGAGTTGACGCCGCGGATGCCCTTGACCACCTCGCGCGTGACGGGCTGGTGGTAGGCGATGACGGCAAGGGTCTCGAGCGCCGCCTGCGACAGCTTTTGCGTGTCCCAGCTCAGCACATAGGACTCGACCACATCGTGGTAGGCGGGATGCGTAAACAGGCGCCAGCCGCCGGCGACCTCGCGCAGCTGAAAGCCGCGATTGGCCTCCTCGTACTCAACTTTGAGCTCGGCCAAAAGCGACGCGCACTCGCCCGGGGCGATATCCAACGCATCTGCCAGCGCGGGCGCGCTGACGGGGTCGCTCGAAACCAGCAGGAGCGCCTCCAAGGCGCCTTTGAGGCTGTTTGCCTCTAGCGTGGAAAGGGTTGACATGGTTGCCGCTCCTATTCGGTGAGCTCGGGGCCCACGCCGGGCACGTAGGCCTCGGCGCCCTCGACGCGGTTGATCTGAATGGTTCCAAAGATCTCGTCCTGGCTCAGGGTGAGCGAGCCTCGCTTGGCGAGTTCGAGCATGGCCAGGAAGGTGACGACGAGCTGCTTGGTGGTGGCGTCGCCGTCTAACAGCTCGCGGAAGGTGCAGGTTTGGTGCGCCATGGTAAAGCGGTCGACCGAGGCCACCGTCAAGTCGAGCGGCACGCGATGCGGCGCCACGTGCTCGGCCTCCAGCAGGAAGGTCTGGCGCTTGCCGTCCAGGTCGGCGCAGATGACGGCGAGGCCGCGCAGCGTGATACCGGCCAGGTAGTCGGGCATAAGGCCCAAAAACTCGGGGTCGGGGCCGGCCACACGCGGATGCATGCGGCTTTCGGCCTGCATGCGCGCGCCAAGGGCCGCCGCCGCGCCCTTAAACTGCTTGTAGGCGATCAGGCGCTGAATCAGGACCTCGCGCAGGGCGTCGCCGTCGAGCGCGCTGAGCTCTTCGAGGTCTTCGTCAATCTCGTCATCGTCGTCGGCTTTGCGTGGGGCCTCCTGGGGCACCAGCGAGGCGGCCTTGATGTCCAAAAGGGTTGCCGCCACCAGCAGAAAGTCGCTCGCTACGTCCAGGTCCAGCGCCTCGATGCGCTCGACCTCGGCCAGGTACTGCTCGGCCACCTCGCTGATCGAGATGGCGCCGATATCAACTTTTTGGCGGGTTACCAACTGCAGCAGCAGGTCGAACGGTCCGCTGTAGACCTGCGTCGACACGCGATACGACATCTTCGACCTCCTTTGACGGCGCCTTCGCGGCGCGGTTTGGGTGCATGTTGCGACCGTTTTGCACGGTCGACCTGTAAGTTTACCCTAGATGCCGGCGATTGCGAAGTTAAGCAGCTGCCCAGCGAGCGGATACACGGTAACGTCGAAATACCGGCCGATCACATCGATGCCGGTCCACATGGGCAGCAGATACAGCACGATGATAAGAATCGGCATGGCGTATTGCTGCAGTTGGTAGTAATTGGCGAGTGCCTTGCCTTTGAGAAACGGCACGATGATAGATGAGCCGTCAAGCGGCGGAATCGGGATGAGGTTAAAAAACGCGAGCGACAGGTTGACCACGATAAAGGTGGCGCCGAAGTTCATGATTTGGGACGCTACGGCAAAGGACATGCTGGTGTAGAGGTTGCCGTATGCTGCGTGCATGATGGCGGCCGCAAGGCACGCCAGCGCGATGTTCGATGCTGGGCCGGCCGCGCTCACCAAGACCTCGTCACGCTTGGGGTGCTTGAGGTTGTTGAGGTAGACGGGCACGGGCTTAGCGAAGGCGAACACCGGGCCGCCGGCGGCGAGCATGAGCAGCGGTAGGATGATGGTGCCAAACGGATCGATGTGGTTGAGCGGGTTGAGCGAGACGCGGCCGCGCGAACGGGCCGTCTTGTCGCCAAGCGCCCAGGCTGCGGCGGCGTGTGCGCTCTCGTGGATCACGATGCCCACGATGACGGCGACGGCGCTGGCAAGCAGGTTCATGAGGTAGCTACTGGACATGGCACTCCCCTAGCGGACGCGGCGCGAGGCGCGCGTGAGCAGGTAGTCGGCCACAAACAGGATGACGGCGACGATGGCGTAATCCAGGCGGAACACTCCGCCGAAGGGCGATGTGATGACGCCATAGCCGGCGATGGCGGTCGGCAGCGCGCGAGAAAGCTCAACGACAAAGCCCACGATCTGCAGCTTGGCGGTGAGGCCGCTAAAGCACAGCAGCACAGTCATCGCGCTCATAAAGATGCCGCAGATGCGGCACGCGATGGCTATGATGCTCATCGCCACGGCAGCGGCCTTACGAGAGTTCACGCGCGGTCTCCTCTTCGATTTGGGTGGAAAGCTCCAGCCATTCGTCCTCGAGCTTGGGCAGCTCTTGCTTAAGGCCGTTATATTCCCCCAGCGCGGCGTTGAACTTATCCTGATCGGCATAAAGCTCTTCGCTTGCCATCAATTCCATAAGCTCGTCATAGCGGGCGCGCTTCTTGTCGAGCTCGGCCTCAATCTTCTTGAGCTGGTTGCGCACGCCCTTGAGCTTTTTGTTGAGCGCGGCGCGGGCCTGGGCCTCGGCGCGCTTTTGCTCCTTGGTCTTTTTGCCCTCGGCCGGCTTGGGGGCGGCGGCGGGGGTGTCGGCCTGGGCGGCGCTGGCTTTGGTGGGCTTGGCCGCGGAAGTCGTGCTCTCCGTGGACGCCTCGGCGGCGGCGCGGGCCGCGAGGTCCTCGCGCTTGTAGAGGTAGTAGTCGTAGTCGCCGTCATAGACCGTGACCTTGCCATCGCGGATGTCGATCACGCGGTTGGCCACGGCTCGCACCAAGTGCTCGTCATGGCTGATCAGAACAATGGTGCCGGGGAAGTTTTGCAGGGCGTTCTCGAGCATGTCCACCGAGTCGATGTCCAGATGGTTGGTGGGCTCGTCCAGGCACAGAAGTGCCTCGGGGGCCACGAGCATCTTAGCCAGGGCCAGACGCGCCTTTTCGCCGCCGGAAAGAACGCGAACCTGCTTTTCGATGGAATCGTTGTCACTAAACAGGAAGGCGCCCAGCAGGCTGCGCTGCTGCGGCACGGTCCACTTGGGCGTGACGGTGTCGATTTCTTGCAGGACGGTGTTGGACTCGGTCATGCCTTCGAGCGCGTGCTGGGCGTAATAGGCCACGCCCACGTTGGTACCCAGGTCGCGCGTGCCGGTAGTGGGCGGCTCCAGGCCGGCGAGAATCTTCATGAGGGTGGACTTGCCGGCGCCGTTGGGGCCGACGAGCGCCACATGCTCGCCGCGATAGAGCTTGAGGTCGATATCGCTATAGATGTGCTTGTTGCCGTAGGACTTGGACACGCCCTCCAGGCCCACGACCATGTCGCCCGAGCGCGGCGGATCGGGGAACTTAAAGTCGATGTGCTTGTGACCCTCGGGCAGGATGACGAGCTCCTTTTTGATCTGCTCGATCTTGCGGATGCGCTCCTGGGCCTGGGCGGCCTTGGTGGGCTTGTAGCGGAACTTGTCGACGAAAACCTGCATGTGGGCGATGTCGCGCTCCTGGGCGGCACGCTTGGCGCGCATCTGCTCCAGATTGTCCTCGCGCTGCTTGAGGTAGCTGCTGTAATTGCCGGTGTAGGTGGTCACGCGGCGGTTCTCGAGCGCGGCGACGTGGTCGACGCAGGCGTCCATAAAGGCGCGGTCGTGGCTGACGATGAGCACGGCGCCGTCGTAGTTTGCGATAAAGCCGCGCAACCACTGGACGCTTTCGAGGTCCAGGTGGTTGGTGGGCTCGTCCAGAAGCAGCAGGTCGGGATGGCGCAGGAAGAGCTTGGCCAGCGCGATGCGCATCTGCCAGCCGCCCGAGAACTCGGAACACGGGCGCTCAAAGTCGGTGACCTTAAAGCCCAGACCGGACAGGATCTTGCGGGCATTGCTTTCGAGCTCGTAGCCGCCCAGATGCTCAAAGCGGTCCTGGACCTGGCCGTACTCGTTAAGGAGCGCGTCGACGTCCTTGCCCTGCTCAGAGAGCTCGGTGATCTGGGCCTGCAGCTCGTTGGCGCGCTCACCCATGCGGCGGATTTCCTTGGCGGCGGCCATGACCTCGGCGAGGATGGTCGTATCCTTGTGCTCCAGGTTGGTTTCCTGCTCGAGGTAGCCCACCTGACAGTCCTTGGAGTACTGGACCTGGCCGGCATCGGGGCTGTCGATACCCATGATGATTTTGAGCATGGTGGTTTTGCCGGCGCCGTTGGGTCCCACGAGCGCAAAGCGTTCGCCAGGGTTGATCTGGAAGGACGCGCCGCTAAAGAGGACGCGCGCGCCGAAGCTTTTTTCGATCTTGTCGACCAGGAGGATCATGGTGCCGCCTTTGACCTTGTGTGCCTATATGAAAAAAGGCCCCAACTTGCGTTGGAGCCTCATTCAATGCTCGGGTGGAGACGAGGGGAATCGAACCCCTGACCTCTTGACTGCCAGTCAAGCGCTCTCCCAGCTGAGCTACGCCCCCGTGCGAAGAAGTACTATACGGGAACTCCCCCGCCGATGCAAGGACAATCTCGGAAAAATCTTTCGGCGGCGGGGCCGGGGATGCGGTACGGGCTCGGGAGCGAGGGGCCCGCGGGCCGGATCGGGCGTCGCCCTCCCTCCCGGCGCCCGGCCGGCCGCCCCCCCGGGGACCTCCCGCCACGGATGCGGCCCATCTACTACGTTTGGGCGGCACCCCCCGACCATGGCGTCACGGGTAAAAATAAAACCGCAGGTAGACGGCCTGCGGTTTTCGCGAAATACGGGGTATGGTCGAGGGGCCGGGGCTAAACGTAGTAGATGGGCCGGTTCCGTGGCGGCAACGTCGAGGGCAGCCGGCCCGGATGCATGGAGGTGGACAAGCAAACTGATTTGCGGGCAGGTAATGTTGTCATCGAGCAGAAACCGGCCAGTGTTTATACATTTGGCTGTTGCGGATAGTTGCGGATAGCCAGAAGAAACACGAGGATTCTAGAAGGGAAAGCTAAAACGAAAGCGGTTCCCCCGATTAACTGAATATCAGAGAAACCGCTGGTAGATAGTGGTGGGCCCTCCGGGATTCGAACCCAGAACCCAGGGATTATGAGTCCCCTGCGCTAACCGTTGCGCCAAGAGCCCTTATAAAGTAGCTGTCGCGGTTAGGGTTGAAGAACAACTTCCAACGTTTTGACCTACGACGTGAAATACTACCATGCACGCGGCACCCGTTCAACGCACGATCTTGTCGACCAGGAGGATCATGGTGCCGCCTTTGACCTTGTGTGCCTATATGAAAAAAGGCCCCAACTTGCGTTGGAGCCTCATTCAATGCTCGGGTGGAGACGAGGGGAATCGAACCCCTGACCTCTTGACTGCCAGTCAAGCGCTCTCCCAGCTGAGCTACGCCCCCGTGCGAAGAAGTACTATACGGGAACTCCCCCGCCGATGCAAGGACAATCTCGGAAAAATCTTTCGGCGGCGGGGCCGGGGATGCGGGACGGGCTCGGGAGCGAGTGGCCCGCGATGCCCGATCCGGCCCGCGGGGGCGCGCCCCGCGGGCGGCGGCGTTGCCGCCGCCCGCCCTCCCGGCGCCCGGCCGGCCGCCCCCGGGGACCTCCCGCCACGGATGCGGCCCATCTACTACGTTTGGGCGGCATCCCCCGACCATGGCGTCACGGTTAAAAATAAAACCGCAGGTAGACGGCCTGCGGTTTTCGCGAAATACGGGGCATGGTCGAGGGGCCGGGGCTAAACGTAGTAGATGGGCCGCATCCGTGGCGGCAGCGTCGAGGGCAGCCGGCCGAGGGCGCCCGGAAGTGAGCAGGCACCCGTTTAACGACCGATTTCCAGCCAATTGCACAGCACGTTGGCTCGTAACTCCATTTCCGTCGTCTTTTGCGCCCTAGTTTTGCACCTATAGCGCAATTCCAAACGCGAGCAAAGACTTCGCACGATCGCATCAAGCTGTTCGGCATCGTTGAGCATGTCGTGTGTAACCAGGAAGACGTCATACCCCATACTTTGCAGCGCCGTCATGCGTTTGGCATCGTGGTCGAGCACGGCGCCTGATCCGTGGATGACCTCTCCCTGAATCTCCACGATGCCTGCCTTCATTATGGTCGGATTCACAATCACGATATCCCCGTAGCAGACTTTTTGCCCTGCAATGCTCTGCGCCGATGCGGTAAGCGGCGTAAGGTCGTTGACGTAAACGTTTCTAAAACCGGCGCCGCCGCGAGAGCGAGGAAGCGATAGCAATAAAATTCCTGCAACTTCGAGCGGAGAAGCGGCTATACCCGTCACCAGCTGCGCGGCGTTATAAAACTTCGTACCCCACTTTCGTTTTTTAATCTTACTGGCGTACTCATGAAGCTCGTGTAATTCGATGAGCGGCTTCCTCATCCAGAGCGAAGTGCCCTTTAGCCTTGTGACCTCATTCGTCTTCTTTTGTCCGTTGGTCCCCTTCGCATTTACCTGTTCCTTGACTTTTATGCGAGCATAAACGCGTTTCCATTGTGGCTCGTCTTGGCTTTCATCGAGGTCAAAGAGGGATTCGGTTGTTGCATTCTCGGCAGCGTCTTTGGCTTTGTCTAGTTCCACTTCTGCTGCGGCGGTGGGCTCAAAGACTGAGAACCATCCGCAGAATTCGTACATGGCAAGGACAAGATCGGTTAAAGACACAAAGCGCGCCATGGTAAATAGCGTCGCAAGTGGATTGGTAACCCTAAAGTTCATCGCGGTTTCCAGCGTGCTGTCCAACCCAGAAGCATCATCACAGTGGATTGTCGTCCGTAATCCCGAATGGTAGTTAACGCCACCGGGCAATGTTGTGGTAATAATCGGGGTCTTGAGGACGTCGGTTACGAAAGGGGCTTGGGATAGAGCTCGCCAGCCGTCTTCGGAGTTGGGCAGGCGCGGGTAGAGATCGCGCACCTGCGGTGGGCAGCGCCAGTAGCGGAATGCGGTGTTTGCGCAGACGATTTCGTCCATTTGCGTCTCCCCTGGTTTCGGCCGCGGGCCGTGTGGATCACGGGCATGGCCGATAATCTACTGGGCCATCATGCGGGTAAGTACCGGAAGCAAACCAATAGCTTGACGAGTTCTGCCGAAGATCCCTCGTGTGATAGAAATCCGCTGGCAGGAGCCCTGGGAGTGTGGTCCCTGTCTCCACATTTGCGCTCGAATCAGATGGGGAATTCAATGAAAATACGCATGCGTTTTATACAAAACATGCGATAGCATCAGCAAAAAGGGTGCGAAAAAAATGACGCCTTAGACGACTACGATTTATTTTTGGTGTCAGTTTTGGTGTCACCCTTGGTGTCAAAAAGAAAAAGGCCAGAGGCTTAATACCTCTGACCTGTGCTTTTGATGGTGGGCGATACAAGATTCGAACTTGTGACCCCATCCGTGTGAAGGATATGCTCTACCCCTGAGCCAATCGCCCGTCGCCTTTCGGCAAAAGAGATACTAACATAGCCGCGCGCGGTTTACCAAGAACTTTTTGCCCTCGATTTTAAATTCGTGGGCTCCAGCCAAACCAAAGCAACCAAAGAAACCGGCAAACCTGCAGCTAAACCACCATTTATCGCTTAATCCAGGAAGTCTCGGGACAAAACGCGAAGTCATACACATTGCTGCACAGGGTGCTAGGGAGTTCCATGCGGTGTCCAATCCATTCAGTAACCAGCGTGCGGAAGGTTTGATTCTATACGGGCGAAGCGCAGTCGAGACACACAACGCAATTGCGCCTAAGCTCTTCCGCGAGATCGGCGCGAGAGCGGTTTCCGGATACGAGGTCTTGGATCCAGACGTAGTACTGGTTGTCTTTGGGCTCGGAGCTGTCGGACAGCACGACCGGAGTGCCGGCGAACCTTAGGACAGACAACGCAAAGACAAGGCTGGTGCGTTTGTTACCGTCCTCAAAGATGTGGTCCTTGACCATGTGCTCTGCCACGTAGGTGATCTGGTCAAAGATGTCTGCGAAGCGGTCGGCCGGCGATTGGCCGAATATCGTACAGAATGCACCCGCAAGCACGGACTCGACGCGTCCAAGCTCAAGCGCGGCCCGGCCGCCTGTGGCGTCGGTTGTATAGCAGCGCCCGACCGTCATCAGCGTGCTGTGTAGGCGCATCACGGCCGCGGCCATAGCTTCGAGCGAACCGGCATCATCGAACGCGAGCGGCGCGAACGGATGAGCGCTCCGCTGCGTAGCCGCCATCATGAGTTCTCCAAGAGCCTGAGCGCGTTGGGCATGCCCACAATAGTTGACTGAATGACCTCGTCGAGCAAGGCGATACTGTCCAGATCATCGGGTAAAGTACGGGGCGCTTTCGGCGCGGTGGAGTCGGTTGCATCAGCTGTACAGCCGCAAAAAGTCATGCTTTCAGGATAATTGCTGCAACAACTATCAGGGCATGTCGTTGCATTTAACGTTTTCATCACGCCGTCCTTCTGCAGTCTGAATCCGAGCGTTTAACCCGAGCATTTTGACCATGCAATCTAAATAGATTTTTCTTGAGGCAATCAATCATCGCTGTCCAGGCGTCTAGATGCCAGGTCGAAAACCTTGTCCTTGTCCCTTGCACCTATTGCGATGATTTGAACCACTTCGACGTGCCCATCGCGGATGCGATAAATTACGCGAATGCCATCAGTGCGAAACTTAAGTTCCCTACAACCTGCAAGAAGACCCGAAAGTGGCTTACCAATTTCATCGGCTCGAAGTGCAAGACGCGCAATACCTTTGTTCACCATAGCGCGGACCGAGCCATCGAGTGACAGATACTCTTTCTCGGCAGTCTTGTCGTAAAACTCAACTTTAAACCTAGCCACGCTCACTCGAACAGCTCCTCGTCGGAAATGGGATCGGTCGCCTCGGCTTCTAGCATGGTCTCGAACCTCTCACGTCCCACGGTATAGGAGAACGGGATGCCCTTGCGATTCGATTCAGCGTCGCCCTGCGCGAGCCTTGCAGCGGCTATGGCGTGCAGGCGCTCCTCTCGGAGCTGTTCGAGTTCAACCGCCATCGCTTCGAACTCGTCGAAGCCGACGATAACAGTATCGATGCCATCGTTCCTGTCTGAGACAAATTGCGGCTCCCTTCGAGCGCGACGTCTCGCTTCGCCAAAATTTTTGCTTGCCTGCGTCGAAGTCAGCACCTGTTCGCGTCCGAAAACGAGTTTCTTGTCTATTACGGCAACCATAGCAACCTCCTTCAAAATATGTCTCTAATACGTATTATAGACCCATTTAAATACGTACTGAAAGGAAAGATAAACAACAATAATCTTAGTATTTAGATTACGGATGAACAGGGTTTCGAATCGTACTCTATGGCGATCGGTTGCCAGACAAGGTCTTCGATGCTGCAGGGTAAGGTTTTTGCGAGCGCCAATGCCGAGGATATTGAGCTCGGCGGCCCCCGATTGTTCCCAGCACTTCCGGAATTCGCATAAAAATGGCGAGGTACGAACCTCGCCAGTCTGACACTTCCAAGACAATCGCCTTTTCGGTGATTGAATTCTCTCACACTTCAGGGGCTTTTAGAGCCGCATCGATAAGATCGGCGCCGTTGTCGAAGCGACCGGACTCCCCCGTCGCTAAGAACGAATCACCTTCGCGAATGGCCTCGAGGGTCTCCGGGTTGGGTTCATTGGAAGGAAAGGGTTGAGGGCTGGTATTCGCAAGCTCCTTGTCTTGTTTACAACGCTTCATAAACAAGCACCTCATCCTGTTCGATGCTTTTGCGGAAGGGCGGGCGCATGTGCTCTGGTGGGTTGGTGACGATATCAATTTTTCGCCCAAGTTCCTTCTCGAGCTCATGGGAGAGTTCGTAAAGCGCGCCGAACGTCATGGTGTTGCCGAAGACTAGGCGCAAGTCAATATCGCTATCAGGCGTTTGCTCGCCTCGGGCAAACGAACCAAATAAATATGCCTCGCTGACGTCGTATTGAACCAGCACGCGGGAGGCCGCAGATGATATGTCAGCAAGTGAAACCATGTCTCAATTGGGCGTTTAACAGTAGAACGTCAGCGAATCATCACCAAAGGTTTCGCACCACTTGTCACATATGAATTGATGATTCATGGTGATTAGTTTTGAAAGATCCCTGAGATCCTTAGCCGGAATCTTGCTCTCGTTGTTGGCAAGTTTGCATCCGCCTTCTTTCGTCAGCCAAAACTTGGTCGAATTAGCAGCCGCCCTCTTTACACCTACGTGTATGTGAATTGGTTCTCCGTTTTCCGCAATCCAAAAGAACAGAACGTACTGCCCAAAAATAAGAACTCGAGGCATTATGCCACCGCCGGTCCGGCTTTTTTGCGTTCGGCGAGCTCGAAGATAAACGGGGCGTTTGATCTAACGAATTCAGTCAAGAAATTGAGGTCATCAGCAGTAAATCCTTCGACGTTGAACCATTTGACCGCAGGCAAGAAGCATTCCGCATGGTCAAAGCCAAAGTCAACCGGGCGCTCGACGGCCACGCGAACGGTTCCGTCTTCTCTTGTCTCTGAGTAGGCAAACTGGGTGCCATCATCAAGCTGAACATAGCTCCAAAACATGAATACCTCCTTAGTGTTTGCATTTGAGTTTAAAGAAAGGAGTGGATTTAACACGAGGTGAATTGAATTAATCCAATAAGACCCGAACCCTGCCGGCAGGCTGCATGGGCCTTCTCAATCGACAGTGCCCATATGTCTACGAAAAAAGCCCGAGCCAACGAATAGATAGGGGCTGCGCCCCGCTTCAATAATTAAACGAACAACGCTGCTCGCGATGTCATCTCTTCTGACTTTCATATAACCGCCTCTCACCAACTCCTTTTTACAAGTATAGAACATATGTTTGCATATTGCCACGAGCGATAGTTCTGATCGCGTCGGAAATGTTGGTGTAAGCGCGCCGACGGCTGACCGCCAAACGCAAGCGGCCACTGTCCTAGAATCTGGAATTGCTACATAACACAGGTTCTGAGAAAGGACAGGGACCGCTATGGAGATATTAGCAGACGCGATGCCGGAGAAGGCCGCCATCCCGAGGTCGACCGACGGGATGGTCGACATCCTGTCGCTGCTCAGGCTGCTCGCCGAGCAGGTTGTCAACGCCATCATGGACGAGGAGGCCGACCAGCTCTGCGGCGATGGGGCCAACAGCAGGAACGGCTACAGGGACCGCAGCCTCGAGACATGTGTGGGCACGCTCAACCTGAGAACCCCCAAGCTCAGGACGGGCAGCTTCTTCCCCGAGGACGTCCTCGAGCGCTACCAGCGCGTCGACCGCACGCTCGTGGCGGCCGTGGCCGAGATGTACGCGACCGGCACCAGCACCAGGAAGGTGCAGGGGATAGCCGAGAAGATTGGTGTTGATGTTCACTAAGAAGTGGTCCGAGTGATCGCTGGGATATAAGCACCGTGAGCACGAAAAATTGAGCAGTTTAAGCAAGAGGGCCGCGCCCCGGGGATCGGGGGCGCGGCCCTCGCCGTATGGTTTCCCCGGGCGGTTACTTTGGCGAGTCCGCCCGGGAAGGATGGAGGAGATGACCGTGCTCCTGGACACAGTGAATGATATACGGTCGATGGATGCCGCCGGGCGCTCGAGGTCCGAGATTGCCCGAGTGCTCCACGTGAGCCGTCCATCGAGGCCTAGCGGCAGAGGCCGCTCGAGGGCGGCTACCCCTACGTCTTCGTCGACGGCATCTACCTCAAGCGCAGCTGGGGAGTGTCCCACGAGAACGTGGCCGTGCTGTTCGTCATCGGCGTCAACTCCGCCGGCGACCGGGAGATCATCGGCTGCTCCGAGGGGTACACCGAGTCCGCGGAGTCCTGGCGCGAGTTCTTCTCCTGGCTCAAGGGACGCGGGCTCTCCGGCGTGCGGCTCGTCACCGGCGACTAGTGCGCGAGGATGCTCGGTGCGCTCGAGGAGGTGTCCCCCGGGGCTCGCTACCATCGCTTCACGGTGCATTTCTACCGCAACGTGTTGGGAAGGGTTCCCGTGACCAGGCGGAAGGCCGTGGCGCGTATGCTGAAGGCGATCCACGCGCAGGAATCACGCGAGGCATGCGGCAGGAAGGCCGGGGAGGTGGCGGACGAGCTGGAGTCGATGCGGCTCGGGGCGGCCGCGGGGACGGTGCGCGACGGGTTCGCCGAGACGCTTGCCTACACGGAATTCCCGCCGGAGCACTGGCGCCGGATCAGGACGAACAACGGGATCGAGCGCATCAACCGCGAGATCAGGAGAAGGGCGAGGGTCGTCGGGACCTTCCCGGACGGCAACTCGGCCCTCATGCTGGTGACGGCGAGGCTGAAGTACATAGCGGAGCACAAGTGGGACAAGAGGAGGTACCTGGACATGTCGAAGCTGGAGGAGATGGGCGAGCTGAGGGGAAAGGCGGAGGGCTAGAAGAGGACGGGGCCGAGGACGGCCAAATCAATTTGCGAAAGAATCTTGACAGCACCACTCTGCCTACGACTCCGCCGAGGCGGCCCTGGCGCTCTCGCGCGCATGTCGCTCGAGTCCGTGGTGGACGTCCTAGTCAAAATAGTCCCGCCATGCTGGAAAGCGTAGCGGGACACGAAAAACCAACATAACGAGAAATCGCGCGAGAGTCGACAGTTGATATGTCGATAAGCGTTTCCCCGCACTTCCGAAATATAGGCATTTTGGCAGCGATCTGAGGTGCCTTCAAGCGCGTACAAATAACAAGGTGCAACGCTTAAAAACTACATTGCAAGAAGCAGGTTCGAACCACGCTCCAAAGAATGGGCGCCCTGTGCAATATACTCCCAAGTTTCGTGATGGTTCCCCTCGGGACATATATCGGCCAATAACTCTAGGAAACCGGGGATGTCATTTGCGAAAGTCCGGGAGAATGCACGCGCGAGCTGAACCTTTTGATCCGTCGACTGTTCCTCGGTCCTATCGTGCAAAGCATGCTCAAGATTTCTTGAAAAATAATATACTGAGAACGGGATGGCCCTTCGATTATATTTCAGCACATTAACCCTACTAAGTGCCTTCAGTGCACTCGCCTTCTGATGGTTACGCGCACATATAGCCTCGGGGTTACTGCATCGAATCTCGGATGCACCATATTCCAACCGATTTAAAGATTCATCCAAAACAACCGAATCGTCAGGAATAAAAACCCCATCTGTATCAGTGATATAGACGATCTGGGCAAGGTCGGTCCAGTTAATACGCTGGGAACTAATAAAGGAAAGGACTTTTGCCCTAACTTTGTCGCGCGCATTCTTTGGGGCAATCTCGCCGCGCGGCACCGTCGAAAGCCGCGACTCCGTAAGGATATCACCGCTCATAACGATAAATTTAGACTCGTTGCCAGATTTCATCCCAACTAGATTTGATAGAATTCGGCCGAGTGCCAGCTCATCAGTTGAGCCCTCAACGATAAACAATGCATAGCTACGGCTCTTTCCCATTACTGCCCCTCCCCCGCTTGATGATCAGCTTTAAGATCGGCAGTTTGAGCTGCTGCAGAATACAGTGCCTCGTCAATCTCATATTTATTTGTGGGCACGTAAACGGACTCGTCCTGGCCCCCAAGGTTAATTGCCCTCAAATACTGGTCACGGAGGTTATTTGTCGTGCGATGTCCCTTGAACTTAATGAACCGATTCTTAGGATTGGCTGTAGACAGCACAATGCTCCTAGCATTAAGCGTTTCAAGAGCGCGAAGATTATGAGCGGTAAATAAGAGTTGGCCACGACCGAAGTCACCAATCACACCCAACAATTCACCGAGCAAATATTCAAAGACGCCAGCATCAAGCTCGTCAATGGCAACAAAGGCATCCTGTTTAGTGTGAACCTGAACTAAAGCCGTGGTGAGTGAGATAAGCTTGCGGATTCCCTCGGACTCGCAACGTAGAGGAATCCTGACTCCGTCTCGGTTTGAAATAAACTCCACCCGTCGGACTTCTTCTCCGACATCAGAGATGCGATTGCCGAGATTTTTAACTTCAAGAGAAAAGCCCGGGACAAGACTGGCCATCACCTGGCTGATGCCGGCTATGCTTGAGCATACAGCTTCATATTCAAGGTCATTGAGCTCGGCAGGCTTATATAAACGTAGGGTTACGGGCGGCTCGCCAAACCCGTAGCGCTCAACATCGGTGTTCACAGTCATCAGCTGCATAGAACAGGCAGCATGGTCAAGCGTAGTAATGATTTCGACGTTGCTTACAAAGTGATAACCAATAACTGGAATAAAGAAAACCAGTGGATTGAGCACATCATAAAAGGCATCCCTAAAAGTCGCCGGAGCAGATTCGGGCGCACCCCAATCAACCGAATCAAAATCACCATTAGCGAACGAACTCGAATCATTGTCAGAACGGTATGCCCGCCCATGAAGCTCGCGGAGCAAAGGGTAAATATCATGATTAAAGATAAGTGAATAATGCTGACGCTGAGCGACGCTCATATTAACCAACAGATCCGTCTTGATCCGTGAATCTGCAGCAAGTAAGGATCTCCAAGACCCTTTAGGAGATAACACGGGCACTGACATCGGGGAGGCCTGTGAAATCTCAATAAGAGTCCTGTGAGAAGGCTTGGCCTTTTCTGGAACAGGACCTGTAAGCCTGCCCGAGAGTTTTTCCCGTGACACCCAAATGACATCCTTGTCCTTCGAGAACTCAACGTCATACCTTAGGATGTCGCGAACAACGCCACCAAGGGAGTGCTCAAGCCCGATGGCAAGCGAAAACTGAGTCTTACCAAAAGCAAAAGAATCCTGAACGGTCGAGATCGAGTAGCCATCACCGGATAGCAAGCCTTTGATAATTTCCAGGGAATTAACGACACTCGTTTTACCTGATCCGTTCTGGCCATAAATACCAACGACATCTGCGCCAGGAGCCAAATCCTTGGGATCGGTTCCCGAGGATGGAAACTGAATTACCCCGAATTCGGTGTTCTTATAATCAACCAATTCTATATAACTAATCCGAAGCATTTCGAACGCCTTTCAAATGCAAGCCACGTCTAAGAATCTAACTATGAACAGATATTCTTTAACTTGGTAATATTATAAGCTGTATTTCTTTATTTTCTTGCTCTCTTGAGGATATCTTTAGTGAATAAAACTGTCCGTTCTATAGTAGGGGCGCGCCGGCGTTAGCCGGCGCGCCCCTACTATAGGAAACATAAAACTCGCTTTTAATCGGTTGCCCGCTTAGCTCGATGCAAGAACAACCGCCACTCTATATCGTGACCATTAAGATAAAGGCAGCAGACACCTTCCTAGAAGCGCTGTTCCCGGCAGGAATAGCGCTAAGGAGGCGGCGATCCAGTTGATGTCGGCTGTCTTGGGGAGCGTGACGGTGGCAGCGCTGGCAGTCTTGGCCTTGGATGGCGTGGACGCCGTGGTCTTGGTCACGGTCGTTTTGGTTGTCGCGGTTGTCTTGGGCGTCGCAGTCGCGGCCTTCAGGACGGGATCCGTTACGGACCCAGCACTGGGCTGCTCAACGGTAGGACCGGCATCACCGGCCGGATCGCCCGCGCCATCAGGCACGTCGGGCCCGCCGGCCTCCCCCGCCGGGGCCGTGGTATCCACGGGCTCAATAACCACGTGCGGTGCCACAGCCCCACCAGCATCCACCACGCCGCCATCGCCGAAGGCCCCGCCCTTAGGCGCCACAAAGCGAGCGGATGCAAGCGACCCGCCCAAGCAGGCGACGCCGCCTTCGGCGCCCGAAGCATCCAGCCAGGACGCATCGACGGTAAGCTTCCCGGCCGCGCCGCCGCCGGCAGCCCCGCTCGGCAGGCACACGCCATAGGCGAGCACGTCCGCCCCGGAGCCCGCGCCCGCGGCGACAAAGCGCTCACTGCAGCGAACGGCAAGACCGTCCGCGATCACGCCTGCCACCCGTGCTTCCGTGATGCCGTCGCCGTCGGCCCGCGCGTCGACCTTGCAGCCGTCCACCGCGAGCGTCCCCGACACGTAGATCCCGCACTGCGAGCCCGTGGCCACCAGCGACCCGGTGCCGCGGAGCGTCAGATCGCCCCACACCTCCATGCCGCACTGCGAGATGTCCACGTCGGGCGCGCTCGTCTCGTCAACAGTGTTCTGCCCGGTCAGCGTCACCACCAGGTCTCCGTCGGCGCCGATGGCCTCGCCCGTGTAGCCGTTAAGCTCCAGGCGGTCGGCATCGGTCCAAGCCCAACCGGGGCCCGACACGCCCGGCTCGTAGTACGTCGCGCCCGCGATGATCAGGCTCTCCGCGCCCGCGGCATAAGAAGGCCCGCCCAGCAAAACGCATAGGCAGGCCATGGCAATAAACAGGATGTAGTGTCGGCTGGTGTGGAACGCGGCAGCAAACATAACCGCTCCGATCTTCGCAAGAGCCAATGGAAGCCGCTACTGGAAATGCCCTTGTAGCAGCAGTTATTAGTGTAGCGAGATCAGATATCGGGCGAAGAAGGAAACCTGTGATCGGCTCCCAAAATTAGGTGTAAATCGTTTTGCCAGTCGGTGAAAGGCATTCGTGCCGAAAATGTTGGTGTAGGGGCGACCCCCTAGCGTCTATTTAACAAAGAGGGGTCACCAGTCCATTACCTCTATCCTCGCTTATTGTGCGCTATCCAATCGTCAGCGTAATAAAGACCTCCTCATTTCCCAACTCAAAGAGATCCTGAGATAGTTCTTGAGAAGTCTTCGTTCCAAAGCACCCCCGAGTCAAATAGGGAACCGAACAACCGCGCACCCGTTGCAAATCTTCAGCAAGCTCCGTTCTCCTAGTCAAATGAGCGATATCAGTTAGATCGCCAAGCTTAAGAATTAGAGGCTCATATGAGCGTTCATTCCTATTAACGGCGATACGCCATTCAGCTTGGTTTGCATAACGAACATTCTTTACAAACGCTCCTGCATTAAAATGTGGAATCCCATTTGGAAAAACCATATAAGCACTTCAACCTTGTCGTCACCAATGCAAGCATGGGGCTTTTCAAAATGTCTGGGATGGCCCACGCGGAGTTGGGTGACGCATTGGCTGAGCCACGACGTCGGAAGCCTGTCGGACTGGATCAAGAGGCCCGACGCAGTCGATTGCAGCACGGGCGATGTCCCGTTCTTGACGCTCAAGGCTAAAAGCAGGGAAAATGGAGTTCGTTGCTTAACGTGCTATATACAACGCATCGCTCACCAGCTGCAAAAGGAATCAGTCTTATACCAAAAGAGGTCATATCGGCGTTAGCCGATATGACCTCTTTCTTGACAATGCAACTCATAGATAAGGCTAAAAATCGCGGTCGGGAATCCTCTCCCCTAATCCCGCTTAAACAGATCCCTCGTGTAGACCTTGTCCGCCACGTCCGCGAGCTCGTCGCTCCAGCGGTTGGCGACGATCACATCGCAGCTGGCCTTGAAGGCCTCCAGGTCGTGGGTCACCTCGGAGCCGAAGAACTCCGGCGCGTCCAGCGTGGGCTCGTAGACCACCACGGGCACGCCCTTGGCCTTCACGCGCTTCATGACGCCCTGGATGGAGCTCGCGCGGAAGTTGTCGGAGTTGGACTTCATCGTCAGGCGGTACACGCCCACGACCGGCTTCGGCTTACCCTCGTACACGCGGTCCCACACCAGCTGCAGCACCTCGTCGGCGACGAAGTCCTTGCGGGTGCGGTTGGCATCCACGATGGCCTCGATAAGGTTCTGCGGCACGTCCCTGTAGTTGGCCAGCAGCTGCTTGGTGTCCTTGGGCAGGCAGTAGCCGCCGTAGCCGAAGCTGGGGTTGTTGTAGTGGCTGCCGATGCGCGGCTCCAGGCAGACGCCGTCGATGACGTCGCGGGTGTTGAGGCCGCGGACCTCGCAGTAGGTGTCGAGCTCGTTGAAGTAGGCCACGCGCAGCGCCAGGTAGGTGTTGGCGAAGAGCTTGACGGCCTCGGCCTCGGTGGTGCCCAGCACGAGCTCCGGGATGCCCTTGGTGCCGTCGGCGTTCGCGCGCTCGAGCTCGGCGGGGTCGGCGCCCTGCGCGAGCAGGCGTGCGAAGCGCTCGGCAGCCGCGACGGCGACGGCGTCCTCTTTCGGAGCGCCCACCACAATGCGGCTGGGGTGCAGGTTGTCGTAGAGCGCCTTGCTCTCGCGCAGGAACTCGGGGCTGAAGAAGATCTTCTCGTCGCTCAGCCTCTCGCGCAGGCCCGCGGTGTAGCCGACGGGGATGGTCGACTTGATAACGATCCAGGCGTCCGGGTTCACCGAGCGCACGGCGGCGATGGCGGCCTCGACGGAGCTCGTGTCGAAGAAGTTCTTATCGGAATCGTAATTCGTCGGCGTGGCGATGACGGCGTAGTCGGCGCCCGTGTAGGCCTCGGCCACGTCGGCCGTGGCGTGCAGGTCGAGCTCGCGCTCCCCCGCCTTGGCCTCCGCCAGGAAGCGCTCGATCTCGTCGTCCTGGATGGGCGATACGTAGTTGTTGATCTTCTCGACCTTCTCGTGCACGATGTCCAGGGCATGCACCTCGTTGTGCTGCGAGAGCAGGACGGCGAGGGACAGGCCGACGTAGCCGGTACCGGCAACAGCGATCTTCATGTCATTCTCCAATTGTCAAAGAGCAGGTTAGAAATACCCCCAACAGCTGTTGGGGCTTAAAAGTTAGAGGCTCTTCCTCCACACCATCTTGTCCACGACGCCGGTGTAGCTCTGGATGATCTTGACCACCTTGGTGGACACGGTCTCGTCGGCGTAGTCGGGAACGGGCGCCTCGGGCAGCGAACCCTCCGCGTCGAGCTCGACGGCGGTGTGGACGGCCTGGAGCAGGCCGCGCTCGCTGATGCCGGCCAGCGTGAAGCAGGCCTTGTCCAGGGCCTCGGGGCGCTCGGTGGAGGTGCGGATGCACACCGCCGGGAACGGATGCCCGACGCTCGCGAAGAAGCTGGACTCCTCGGGCAGGGTGCCGGAGTCGGAGACAACGGCGAAGGCGTTCATCTGCAGGCAGTTGTAGTCGTGGAAGCCCATGGGCTCGTGCATGCGCACGCGCGGGTCGAGCTTAAAGCCGGTGGCCTCCAGGCGCTTGCGGGAGCGCGGGTGGCAGGAGTACAGGATCGGCATGTCGTACTTCTCCGCGAGCGCGTTGATCGCGGTGAACAGGCTCGTGAAGTTCGCCTCGGTGTCGATGTTCTCCTCGCGGTGGGCGGACAGCAGCATGTAGCGCTTGGGCTCCAGGCCGAGCTCGGAGAGGATGTCCGAGGCCTCGATCTTGCCCAGGTTCGCGCGCAGGACCTCGGCCATGGGCGAGCCCGTAACGTAGGTGCGCTCCGGGGCGCAGCCGGTGTCCTTGAGGTAGCGGCGGGCGTGCTCGGAGTAGGCCAGGTTGACGTCGGAGATCACGTCGACGATGCGGCGGTTGGTCTCCTCGGGCAGGCACTCGTCCTTGCAGCGGTTGCCCGCCTCCATGTGGAAGATGGGGATGTGGAGCCTCTTGGCCGCGATGGCGGACAGGCAGCTGTTGGTATCACCCAGGATCAGAAGGGCGTCGGGCTGCACCTGCATCATGAGCTTGTACGAGGCCGCGATGATGTTGCCCACGGTCTCGCCCAGGTCGGCGCCCACGGCATCCAGGTAGACGTCCGGGTCGTCGAGCGACAGGTCGCGGAAGAAGATGCCGTTGAGCGTGTAGTCGTAGTTCTGCCCGGTGTGCGCCAGCAGGCAGTCGAAATGGCGGCGGCACTTCTTGATGACCTCGGACAGGCGGATGACCTCGGGGCGGGTGCCCACGATGATCAGCAACTTCAGGCGGCCGTCGTTCAAGAAAGTAACAGAGTTCTCCTTATTCATAACCAACCCCTATTCAGGACTCTATAAGCAATAAACAACACAACTATGCTTTAAGCTGTCTATCGAATTTAAAGCAACAAACAAGAACACCCATTAGAACGCAAACGTAAATGAGTGAATAGCCAAGACCAATTGTGGTAAGAAACCCTTCCATTGAAAGTGATAGTGCTGATGTCAATGCATATGCAACAAGTGCAGCTAATACAAGCGCGATGTTGAGGAGTAGTTCAAATTTCTGTTTTCCAAAAGCTGTAAATGATCCCGCGAAAGAAGTAGCAACTAGCCTAAGTGCATACATTAAACAGAGGCAGCGAATATAAGAGCCGGCGGCGCTATACCCATTTCCAAATACGAATTCGCATAATGGAACCGCAACAAAGAAGACCATCCCAAAAATTGAGAACGAAGCTGCAGCTAACAATGCGATTAACTTCAGGATAGTTTTGGATAGCGGCAATGACTCGGAAATGCTTTCGCATATACGTTGATAGCAAACTTTACTCACGTTTGCTGAAATAAACATAATTGGGACTTCGAGCACACGAACGCCCATAGAATAGTATCCCAAAGCCGTGGCAGAAAACAATGTACCAATCAACATGGTAACGAGAGAAGAAGAAAAGCTATTGATTAATTGTGCTGGCATAATATAAAGAATTTGCCTTCGGCCATGAAATAACAGTTCTTTTATCTGAGATGAAGTAATTCTAGGCCGATTTTTTAATCCATTAAAATAGCGCTTCATCTGTAGTTTATAGCCAAGTACGGGAGCGGCGGCATAGCCAGTAAGTAGACCAGGAGCTCCAAAGACTAACAACCCAGAAAGAGTTTGAACAGCAGCCCTTACGGCCTCTCGGAGAGCTTCAAGCTTCGCAATAAGCTTATATTCTTTATATCTGTTGTTATAGCTGATAAACAGGAAGCGCAGTCCATTGGTTAAAACCAGAATTGGAGCAAAATAAATCAGGAGCCCATACTGAAAGAGCACCATGTTTGGGGATAGCAGATTACATAAAAGTAGAAAGATAAATAGCCCAAAGGCGACACAAAAATTAGCCAAGACGCAAATATCAGTTATATATTGTGCCTTAAGCTCGTCTTTTTCTGAAACGATAAGTAAATCAAGTTTAAGGGATGCAATTGGAATTAGGATATTTGCAATAGAGATTACAAAGGTATATATCCCTAAATCAGAAGCGGGAAAAATGCGAGACAGTAACGGCTGGATTAAAACGTTAATACCCTGTGCCAAAACGGTCCCTAAACCCATAATGGCAATATTTTTTCCCAGTCCATCATTTTTTACCATATTAACCCTCGTCTTAGAAGGTGTGAAAGCCATCTGCGCTAAACCAAATGACCACAATCACCGTTCTGTTAGTTGAAATCTTTAATAATCTTTGCCGGTGAGCCAGCGATTATGCAGTTGCCCTGTTTGAAACTTTTTGTCACAACTGAACCAGCTCCTACCGTGACATTGTTTCCCAATTCAACGCCAGGCAAAATAACGGAGTTCATACCGATCCAGCATTTGTCACCGATTACTACTTTCGATCCAGGTAAGTGTTCTTCTGGATTCCTAGGATCATGATTGGCCGTAATAATTCCAACATTTGGTGCAATCCAAACGTCTTTTCCAATTACGAGATGTTCAAATGCCTGAAAATAACAACCAGGTTGCTGCATAACATTTAATGAAGATGGGTCAATAGTTATCTTACTGCCGTCAAGTACTAAAGTATTTTTACCAACAGGAAATTTAATGTGCTGTCTTTTGAGTTGAGAATATCGCGATAGAGATTTTAGACACCAAACATACCCCATGCGCTTTTGTTCAAAAAACTTTCCGGTTAGATATTTTCTGTCGAAAAACAAAGACAAAATAGTTTTTAAAACTAAAGTAACGGGTCTAGAGTATGCAATTTTCTTTAACATTGTAAATCTCTACCTCTTATCAGATTGTTCTATCAGGAAAGGTGACTTCCTGGACCGTTGTTCGGTTCTTTTCAAAACGAGGAATTCCGAGGTTTTAATAACGAGCCCCATGAGAACAAAGCACTCTATGAACTGAAATATGCGTAGCGTCGATAGCTGAAATGTCATGATTACCTGTAGATACATGATGGTCCAAAAAAGACTGCAGGATGTTGAGTGCATCTTCTTATAGACGAGGCCATAAATAATGCCAAGAATTACCATGCCAACGGCGAGACCTATAGCTCCGAAGTTTGAATACATTGACCCAAACGTTTCCAAAGGAAACGAGGATCCATTGAGCTGATTGAAAGGCATAGGCGGAACAATGCCATTCCTTCCCTGACAGATTGAATATAAATACGCACCGTCATCAACGGGGGGCTTATTAGGAAAAAGGCTAGATGGAATAAAAGCTGAAATTAACCCTAGAAATGACGAGCCGCCCCACAGTTCATGCAAATTGAAGTACTCAACAACTTTAACGTAGAAAGGCACATACGATTCGCCTACAAGCGAACTGGTTAAGCCGGAAAAAGAGCTGGAAATAAAAGACAGCGGATCGTTTGCTAGACGATCGAATGCACCTTCTGCTCTTAGATCGGACAACACGAGAAAGAAAACAAGAATAGCAAGTAGTGCAAATATGATTTTCGGATTTAGAATGTCCGAAATGGTAATCTGCTTAAACATATAGTGATAAATAACAATGGCTTCAACAACCAAAATTAGCAGGGCTTTTCTGCCGCCAAGGCCACACATTAACCCAACCATAACAATAAGAATTATTACACCTAGATTGATAGGCTTCTCTCTGTCAATCCTAGAGGCAATAATTAAAAGACATCCATATTGAGCAAGCGAGAGTATCCAGGATAGAACATCAAGATCTCTAACCAGGTAGGTCCGCGACTGTAGATGAGAAATAAAATAAGCCAGGCCGCCAATTTTTCTCATTATTAAAGAAAAAGCGATAAGCCCAGCGATCACAAATAAATAGCCCCAAAACTTATAAGCTGAAAGTTCAACTAAATCATTTGGCTGTCTTTGATTACCGCAAATTTCGTTTTTTGAAATAAGGCCGATACCTGCCATAACGCAATGATATGACAGTGTCTGAAGAGCGACATACTTAAAAAATACGCTGTCATTATTCAATGCATCAAATAAATATGCATTACCAACAGTTAGACAGTTTGCTTTGTCTGAATAATACACTATGGGAATAATTATTCCGACAATATACAAAAGTGAGAATATATTCTTAGGCCCAAACAAATCCCTTTTGTCATGAAATATCAAGAAAGTGATTAGAGGGAGTAGTGAAACAACGGCACATTCCCATCTCATCGTGCTGTCTCCTTAATATGGAAAAGACAGTTAGAATAACGGGTTCTTAAATGGGAGAAATCAGATGACTCTTTAAAGTAGGAAACTGCAGCTACTCTCTTTTGACGTAAGGTCTCTTCGCTGTCGTCAATAATTTGTTGAATTGCCTTTACCCATGGCTCTTCTAATACAAGCGGGATTGCGGCACCGGCATCGACGTGTCCATTAAAATCCCAAGGAGTTTGATCACTTACAAGCACGGGACATCCGGCTGACAAGGACTCCGCAATTACATGTCCATAGTTTTCGCTCATTGTAGGGAAGACAAAGCAGTCATAATTTGCGAAGGTTTTCGCAGCCTCACCCTGCCCGACCGTTCCTTTATATGACACCTTTATCGAACTTGGTAGTTCTTTCGCGGCGCAGAGACACTCGTCCCAATAATCGTGATCTTCAATTGGCCCGTAAATATCGAAAGTCAATTTTCCTTGTATCCCTGTAAGAATATCTATTGCCTTGCGAAGATTTTTCTTGGGCACAATGCGCGAAATGAATACGAGCTTAGCTTCACCTGGTTTCTTTTCTGGATGACTGTAATTTTCAGATGGCATGGAAGGCACGTTGGTTAGGAAGTAGCAGCGGTTATCTTTGCCAAAGTATTTCCTTATGCCCTCAAGCTCATCTTGACTCGTGTATTGAAAACTAATATTGCGAACTAGGCCCAAAGCGCGGAGGAAAGAAATATAGGGTAGTTTTTTATATTTCTTCTTCATTGCTCCGGGGCATAATTCACCCCTCGGAGCGAGAAGTACGGGGATGTTATTCTTCTTCGCAAGCATTAGACATGGCACTATGCAGTCTGCAAATAAACTTTGCAGATAGAGTACATCTGGCGCAACTTCATTCATTGCCTCGGCAAAGCCCTTATAGCAATATTCGGAATCGCTTAGATATTTAACTGAACAATTACCTCGATCGTTCCACCCGGGCTTAACGTCTTTATACGGTTCCGTTTCTCCCATGTCATGATTCTTAGCAACGATATAGCACTCATCGTCTTGCATAAGCGTGCAGAAGTTATTTACGCTAACCGGAGGCCCTCCGCATTTAACGCCGGGGAAAAATCCACCGGTAATGATTAAGATTTTCATTCTAATTACCTCTTGCTGAACAATGGGCTGGCGAATCTCTAAACTTCCTCGAAAAAGGTATCGGGGTTCTCGGGGTCGAAAGGCTCGTTAGCCCACATGACCGTCACGAGGTCCTCGGTGTCGGACAGGTTGGTGATGGAGTGCGTGTAGCCGGGGATCATCTCGACCACGCGCATGTCGGAACCCGAGACCACGTACTCGTCAACGGGGAACGGCTTGCCCTCTGAGTCCTCCCCCACCTTCCTCAACTTGATCGACGCGGTGCCGGAGACCACCAGGAACCTCTCCCACTTGCTCATGTGCCAGTGGTTGCCCTTGGTGATCCCGGGCCTCGAGACGTTGACGGAGACCTGGCCGCGCTCGGGCGTGCGCAGGAACTCGGTGAACGAGCCGCGGTCGTCGACGTTGGGCCTGAGGCCGTAGGAGAAGTTGCCCGGCTCGTAGTAGGACAGGAACGTGCTCCAGAGCTTCTTGGAGAAGGAGCCCTCCGAAAGGTCGGGCACGGAGAGCGTTTCGCGGCTGTCTCGGAAAGTGCCCAGCAGGTAGACGATCTCGCCCAAGGTCTTCACGTCGGTCCCGGGGACGTAGCAGAACTCGTCACCCTCTACCCTCTCAAGCACATCGTATCCGCAGCGATGCTCCTCGCCGAGCAGGGCGCCCAGCATCTCGCCTACCAGGTCGTCGATGTAGAGGAGCTCCAGCTCCACCGACGGGTCGTTGACGGTGTAGGGGCGCCCGTTGGCGATGGCGTCGCAGAAGGTGGCCACGGCGGAGTTGTAGCGCGGGCGGCACCACTTGCCGTAGAGGTTCGGGAATCGGTAGATGAGCACGGGCGCCCCCGTGCGCTCCGAGTACTCGCGGAACAGGCCCTCCCCCGCGAGCTTGGACTCGCCGTAGACCGAGCCCTCGAAGCGGCCCGACAGGCTCGCCTGCGCGGAGCTGGAGAGCATGACGGGGCACTTATTCCCGTGGCGCTCCAAGGTGTCCAGCAGCGTGGAGGCGAACCCGAAGTTGCCCTCCATGAACTCCGCCTGGTCCTTTGGGCGGTTGACGCCGGCCAAGTTGAAGACGAAGTCCGCGCGGGAGCAGAAGTCCTCCAGCTCCCCGGGCGTGGAGTCGACGTCGTACTCCATGACCTCGAGGGGAAGGAGTGACTGGTATTGCTCGCGGCGGTCCTTGCCGTCGCGGATGTTCTTCAGCGCGCAGCAGAGGTTCTTTCCGACAAAGCCCTTAGCCCCAGTTACGAGAACGCGCATCCCTTTGGAACCGCTATGCATCGAAAACCTCTTCGCTTTCAAGAAGAATTGGCTCGACATCGACGTCGCGAAGGAAGACATATGGCTTATCGTAATGATGGAACTGATCGCGGACGACACGATCGCAGTTGCCGTCCTCCATAATCGTTACCGTGTCCTCAATTAAATCAAAACCTGCGTGAGCCATTACGCCGGCATAGGCCATATGTCTAATATTTACTTCAGTTACCTTGAGCTCACCGCGGGCATTCTCCTTAAGATCGAACGACAGGATGCCGTGTGCAGGGACACCAAGTTTATTCTCAAGGTACTTGACGCACGAGTCGCAAAATCCATTAATGCGGTCATCGTCCAAGAAGCGACCGAAATGGGTGTTTCCGGTAACATGCGACGGAGCGGTGTTCGCCATAACATATTCAGCGCACTCAAGGGCCGCACCTTTTACATACTCGCCTTCGTAATACAGCATCTCGTTCGCTAGATGCCTTCCAGTTAAGAATTCGCTAACCGTAAATTCAGGAATCGCGGCGTTGATAAAAAGCCAACTTTTAAAGCTACTTAAATCATCAAGACGCAGCGAACCAAGCCCGCCAGTACCTTCAGTTGCTCTAATCCAGCAGGGAAACCCGATCTCGTTGGAGACCTGATCAAAGCGAGGGTCTTCTTGAGTTACCTTAATTGTCTTTGGGATGAAATCGGTACCTTCGAGCAAGTCGGCCATAATTGACTTATCACGAAGGCTCTCGGACAGTTTTTTACATCCCATAAAAACCGGACATGGATATTTACCGGTCTGCTCGAAGTATGCGCCCCATGCAACAATCTCAGCTTCAGGCTGAACAAAGGCGTAATCAATTCCTTTTTCAGCAACAAGCTTTTCAATCCAAGGGAAATACTCCTCGGAATCGCAACGCGGACAAACATAATGCTCGTCAAGCAAGCCGCTCATAAAGAAGCCTACGGCCTTTTTATCAATATCGCAGCCGATGATTCGATAATCATGATGATTTTCCCTAAGAATCGTGGCGATTGAACGGGGCGTTAGGCCGCCGATTCCCGTAATCAGAACTGTTTTCATTACAGCTCACCTGCCAAACATTTCTGGACGTATTCAGCCGTTTTAATCTTTTCGATAGTTCCGGCAATATCGAGCCTTTGGGTATTGTGGCTCGTATAGCTTTCATCTGCCTCCGTGCGAACATTGCCCTCGACAAAGAACTTGTCGTAATTAAGATCGCGGGTGTCTGCATGGACGCGGTAATAGTCACCCATATCCTCGGCACGTAGACGCTCTTCGCGCGTCATTAACGTCTCGTAGAGCTTCTCTCCATGACGCGTGCCGATAATTTTCGTTCCGGTTTTACCGAACAGCTCCTGAACCGCTTCGGCCAAATCGCCAATTGTTGAAGCGTCAGCCTTTTGAATAAAAAGGTCTCCCGGGTTTGCGTGTTCAAACGCAAAACAAACAAGGTCGACGGCCTCATCCAGATTCATAAGGAATCGCGTCATATTGGGATCGGTGACCGTTACGGGGTTGCCAGCGCGAATCTGGTCAATGAACAGGGGGATTACCGACCCACGCGAACACATGACATTGCCATATCGAGTGCAACAGATGGTCGTTCGACCTGCGCCATTACGCGCATTTGCGTAAATAATGCTCTCCATCATAGCCTTAGATTTGCCCATGGCGTTAATGGGGTATGCAGCTTTATCCGTAGAAAGACAAACAACCTTTTCAACGCCCTCGGCAATAGCTGCATGCAGAACGTTATCAGTTCCAATAACGTTGGTACGAACGGCCTCCATAGGGAAGAACTCGCAGGAAGGGACTTGTTTTAGAGCTGCTGCATGAAAGATGTAGTCGACTCCATGCATTGCATCTTGAACGCTCTGCGGATTACGGACATCTCCGATATAAAACCTTACGCGCTTAGCAAGCTCCGGAGCCTGTGCCTGGAGCTCGTGGCGCATATCATCTTGCTTCTTCTCGTCGCGGGAAAAGATGCGGATCTCCCCAATGTCAGAGTGGAGAAAATGTTTGAGGACGGTGGATCCAAAGGAACCCGTGCCGCCTGTAATCATTAATGTTTTGCCGTTAAATGAAGTATTCAAGTTGTTCGTCCCCCTATAAAATTGCATTTTCAAAGTGCTTTGCAATGATTTTGTAGCCGTTATTTACGTTGTAGTTTTCAAGTAAGTACTGATGACCAGCCTCTCCCATTGCTCGCAAATCACAATTCGAAGACTCCCTCACAGCTTCAACGAACGATTGAATGTCATCGCTGTAGCACTTCCAACCAAACCCGTTACTCACGGCAATATCGCCCATGTCAGTTGCGTGATCAGCAGCAACTAAAACAGCCAGTGACGACTGAAGGTAAGAAAGAATCCTTGACGGAAAATTTGGGATTGTAAAACGATTATCGAGGAAGATTAAACCGACATCGCACGCGCGAACCATGCCTTCGTACTCATCTTTTGGCAATGCTCCCAAAATCATTGCATTAGGAACCTTATGATCATTGATGAAGGTTTTGATTTTTTCTGCTTCGGTTCCTCCTCCGATAATAAGGAAGAATGCGTCTTTTAATTGGGAGCAAGCTTCAAGACAATCAAGAACAAAATCGATACCTTGGGGCTTACCAAGATTCCCGCCATACAGATAGACAGTTTTATCAAGTGGGATGCGATATTTATTCCTGACCTCATCTTTAGTGAACTCAGAGAAATTCAAAGGGATCGGCTTAACACAATTTGGACAGACTTCAACATGAGCGGAGTCAATATCAGAGTTGTGATCCAGAAGATAGTTGACATTGGCAGGACTCATGCATCCGATATAGTCCGAAACCTGGTAAAGTTGTTTCTCTTTCGCCCGGAAATAACTGTAAATTAAACCTTTGACGCCTTTCTTTGACATCATGCCCAAATCAACGGCATTTTGAGGAAATATATCCTTCAGAAGCAGATACGTCGAGGCCCCGGTTTTATTCTTGAGATACTTAACGGTCCCTGCAAGCGTGATGGGCGGTGTAGGGTATATGATTAAATCAAAGTCGATATTCTGAAAGTATCGACTAATTGATTTTTTAAAACAGTTATCGATGGAAATAGTTGACAGCCCTTTTTCAACTAAACCAACATTCCCAGTTAGATTCCCCGTACGAATTTGGAGAACATCGATCCCTCTAATCTTCTTCAGGGTCGTCTCTTTGCCCGTACGCCTCTCGACCGCACAGGCAACGGATACATTGTGCCCGTTTGATACGAACTCCTGCAGTAAATCCTCGTAGAAGCTGACACGCTGCTCGTCGGAATAACTAATTGTCAGAAATAGAATACGCATCGTTTACCCTTTAATGGCTTTTATTAGCTTAATTCGAATAACGGCAAATAACTGCTTAAGCTTGGCTGTTGCGCCTTCATATCTGTCAAATACCGGAACAAGTGAATTCTTCGTACGGTTTTTCTTGAAATAGGACACGTACTCGTCGTTTCCCATTCCTCGATACGGCGAAAACCTTTTAATCAAATTGCCATCGTCAAATCGTTCAGCCTTAATGAGTGAAATCGCATGCTCACCATCAGTTTCTAGCCAATAGCAATTCACATCATCGGTCTCATCATCAATGTCGAGAACGGTTGTAATAAGAGATTCCTTCGGGTATTTCAAAGCACCGCCAAAATATACACCAGAAGGAATGAAGAAGTTGCCCAACCCATATAGAACGGGGCAGCCATTAATCATCTCGCCGCCCTGTGGAACATGGGAGTGGCCGCCGACAACTGAATAAACGCCAGCCTCAGCAAGGGAGCGTGCAATTTCCCTATGCATTGGAAATGGAATTTCTTCGAAATCATAATTCCAGTGAAAGTAACAAATGACGCGCTGCTCTGCATGAGATCGAGCGTATTCGGAAACTGCATTTACAAAAATCGGGTAGTCGTCATCTACAATGGAAATATCGTTAATATTGTTTGAGTTCGTTCGTGTGTAAACATTCCAACAATGAGCGAAGAATGCATATTTGGTTCCCCGCCAAGTTAAAACAGTAGGGGTCAACGATTCCCCGTGTTTTACACCGACAGTGTAAAAGCCCCAGTTGTTAAGCGTTCGCTCAGTTTTCTCAATATATTCTGGATAGTCGTAGATATGATTGTTAGCCAAAGAGAATACGGTCTGTTCAGGCGTGAACGCTCGAAGGACATCTTCAACGTTGAATAACTTCTCATCTTCCAGGCTCGCATTTTCAGCCAAAAGCCCTTCGAAGTTGCAGAGGATAAGTTCGTTATCGAAGATCCCCATCGCTCTCATGTCTTCAATCAAGCGGGTTGAAATAGCCTTCGACGGACATGCTAGATCGCCAAGAATTAGCATAAAACCCAACCTAACCCAACAGCAATCTGCCTAGTTGCATTCATTGACGATATATTTCCTTTTCCTTGAAGATAGAACGGGAATTTCATCAACTCGTTCAACCTGCAGGTTTGCACCAATACCAAGAACATGCATGAGATCATGTTCAAGTTCCTCATTGAAGGAAAAGGAGTCCGGAACGTTAATCTTAAGCAAATAAGAACCTTTGTCCTTTTGAATTAGTTGATATTGGTTGATACCCGTGAACTTCCACATTAGATTGGTAATCGCGTGGGGAGAAATCTTTTGCCCATTGCAGTCATAAATGACATCGACTTTTCGTCCGCCAAAATCAACCAGTGCAGTGTAGTGCTTGTCTCTGAATGTTCGATTTTCAAGTCGGCCAACATCCCCAGTGTCGTACCTGATCATTGGCATAGCGTAGTTCCTCAGGTCGGTTACTACGATTCTTCCTACCTGACCTTTTGGCGAAGGTTTATCCGAATCAAAATCGACGATCTCATAAACGTAGTGAGCGTTGTCGATTACAAATTCATTAGGACGATAGAGATCTTGTCCAAGGAATCCATTTTCTTCATTGGCATACCTGCTCAGACATGTGCAAGAAAAAGCTTGCTCGATTGCCTTTCTTGTGTCATCAAAGAGCATCTCACTGCCACTAATGACTCCGTAGATATGTGCCTGCTTAGCAAGGCGGTTGTCGTTACGAGTGAAGTAATCTCTGAATGCATCCAAAGTCGAGGCATAACCCATCATCATGGCGGGCTCTCGCTTGGTTAACGAGGCAATTCTGGTAAGCATTCGTTCGATGCCCTCGTCACTTAAATCATTACAATCAACCAGATAAATGTTCTGCATAAACTGTTGAATAGGAGTTTTCGAACACTCCTCAACAACAGAACGTAGGTAAATTATTTTTTTTCCTATCGAATACCCAATCATTCCGTTGTAATAAAGCACTTCGGCGTAAGTTGCCTTTTTCTTCCTATAGTCCTGAAGACAGGTAAACGGTGTACCCGTAGAGCCGCTTGTGGTCATACGAAATAACGAGTCTTTATCAAACGAGCTAGATAGGAACTGCTCGTAGTTTTCCTTGAGCGTTGCTTTTGTAATTAAAGGAAAACTGGATAAATCAGTAGCATCGAAATGCGAATAAAAATCCGTAGTGCTGACGGCATGCTCCAGAAGCTTTTTGACATCCGTTCTATTCTCGAAATCATCATCCTGAACTTGAGAGTTTAAGTTCTCTAAGATTTCGAGTTCTTTCTTTACGGGCGAACCTTTTACAGCGTCCATTGCCCAAAAGCAGGCTCTTCTTCCCATTTCTAAGAAACTCATAGAATATCCCGTCAAAAATCATTACATTGGGCGAGCAGTGATGAAATAACCCGAGCGATCGGCGCTCTTGAGTATTTCATTGCCATATACAGGCTTTATGTCACTATGCCGAATCAGTACGTCAGGTTCTTCTTGCTGAATTCGTAGGTATTCCTTGTAGTCGTTTTCATCAACGATGTAACGAATCTCAGCTCTTCTAGGCTCATTGATTTTTGTAAAGCTGGGGGCTTTACCGCAGCCAATGGAAATCACCATTCCCATGTAGTCATAACCCGAGGAAAGTGGCACGAGATCGGAGCCGATAGTGTCGCCACCCATTCGGGCGCCGATTTCCATAAAACGAATGTCGCCATCTTTGGTGATGCGGAACTCGGGATGGACTGCTCCGTATTCAATCCCCATTGAAGCAAAAGCTTTGTAGAGTGTCTGCTCTACCTTTTCATACATTGCGGGAGCAATATTTGCAGGCTGTACGTGACCACGCTCGACGAAATGGGGGGCGCCGGTGGTGTGCTTTTCAGTAATTGCAAGCAGCTTATACCTACCTTCATAAGCAATGCTCTCGCCGCTGTATTCAGGTCCTTCAACAAACTCTTCAAGGATTACTTTTTTAACTTTCGACCAGCTGAGAGCATACTCAACGCCGGTCTCTAACTCGTCGGCGTTATTGATTTTCATGACGCCGCGACTGGAACTTAAATCAATCGGCTTAACGATAAGCGGGTAGTTAAATCCATCTGCAATACCGGGCGTGAAAGAGTCTTCGATCAATACAAATTGAGGACCTTCGACGCCAGCATCGCGCATAGCACATCTCATAAGATACTTATTTGTGGCAATCTCTTCTGTTTTGGGAGAATTGCACGGAATTCCAAGTTTCCTTAAAAGATAGTTCATAGGATGCATAGCAAGCTCTGACGCAATGGATGCAACTCCGCATGGATCCACCTTCTTTACCTCGTTCCAGAGCGCATCGTAGTCCATAATATTGACATCGTGGTATACATCAGCAGTTTGTTCACCGATGGCGCCGGTTTTCCATCCAAAGACATGGGTCTCATACCCTAGCTCCTTGGCACGTACGATAAGAGGATTCTGGTACTCATTGGTTCCCAGAATTACAAGTCTGTTATTCATTGCCTGCAACCCCTTGGATAAACTTAGGCATATTCTTGTCTGTTCCGTAATCGACTAGGTATTCCGGCCTTTGAACATCGCGAACGATATGTAGACCGCCCTCTTCAGTCACACTTGGGACGCCAATATCGTCCTTTTTAAAAACCTTGTAGAAAGTATTAAAGAGAATTTTTACGTCACCGAGAAAAGTGATGTTCTGGACATAGTCGACGTCCATTGCAAATCGCTCATTCCAGTGAAGCAGAGCACGGCCGTTAACTTGAGCTAAACCGGTGATTCCACCCCTTACGGAATGACGGAGACTTTCCTTTTCGGTGTAATAAGGGAGATAAAAAGGATACAAAGGCCTTGGACCGATGAGGCTCATATCCCCCTTAAGCACATTAAAAAGTTCGGGCAATTCATCCAGGCTGGTATTTCTTAAAAAATTGCCGAAAGAAGTGAAGCGCTCGGTATCGGGAAGCAAATCGCCATTAGCGTCTCGAGCATCGCTCATTGTCCTAAACTTAATCATTTCAAAGGTCTTCTCATTAAGACCAGTTCGCTTTTGCTTAAAGAAAATCGGGCTACCGAGTTTGATGCGAACAAGAAGGCAGAGAACAATGAGAAGCGGCGAGATAAGAATTAAGCCACCTAACGTAAGAACAAAATCTAATAGACGCTTAACATATCGAGCATAAATCCCTTTATTTACGCCATACGTCTGTTCTAGCTGAATCCAGTTTTGCAAAGACCCTCCCTCATTAACCTTATTAAACGTTTGATTACTCAAAACAACGCCTAATCACTTCGATGATTACGTCCTGCTGCTTGGGAGTCATCTTGTTGTCGGAGGGCAGGCAGAGGCCACGATGGAAGATGTCGGCTCCTACATCCAAAGGCAAGCCATCTGCACCCGTAGCGCCGCCGGAAATATACGCGTTGGTCTTAGCTCGACCATTGCCCTCGCGCGTTACGAAAGCATTCATGCGATAAACAGGCTGCATGTGCATAGGCTTCCAGATGGGACGACCCTCGGCGTTAATGGCGGCAATAGCCTCAAGAAGCTCGGTGGGACAGCTCTTTCCAGGTTCGCTTACGTAAAGCGCCTCACTCTCGCCACGAACCTGCTTGCACATCGCTTCGGGATCAATCAGCAAGCAAGAAAGCCAAAAGTTTGGCTCACAAACGTTGGGGTCGTAGGGGTTCATGCTCACTGGCAGACCCTTGAAGCCCTCTTTGTAACGCATGTAAATAGCCTTCTTTTGGGCAATATGCTCCTCCAGGTACGGAATCTGGCCACGCACGACACCGGCAATTACGTTGCTCATGCGATAGTTATAACCAAGCTCCTCATGCTGGTACCAGGGAGCGGCCTCGCGCGACTGGGTCGACCATTTGCGCGTTTTATCAGCCGCCTCTTTGCTGTCCGTCAAAAGCATGCCGCCGGCGGATCCGGTAATGATTTTATTGCCGTTAAAGCTAATGGCGCTGATGTCACCAAACGTACCAGTCTGACGACCCTTATACGTGGCACCAAGTGACTCAGCAGCATCCTCAACAAGGACAGCCCCGTACGCATCGCAAATTGAACGAAGTTCTTCAACTTTGCCAGGAGTGCCGTAAAGATGCGCCGCCACAACAACTTTGGCAGTCGGATGCAGCTCAAAAGCCTTCTCCAGGGCGACAGGATCCATGTTCCAGGTATCGCGCTCAGTATCGATAAATACAGGGACGCCACCCTCATAAACAACTGGGTTCACCGTAGCGTCGAACGTCATATCACTGCAAAGGACCTCATCACCCGGCTTAATACCAGCGAGCTTCATGCCAAGATGCAGCGCAGAAGTACCGCAAGAAAGGGCAACGGCATAGCCGCAACCAATCTTTTCGGCCATTTGTCGCTCGACTTCATTAATATTCTCGCCTACCGTCGACATCCAGTTGGTCTCATATGCCTCGGTAACGTATTTGAGCTCATCGCCGTGCATGGTCGGCGAACTAAGCCAGACCTTGTTCTCAAAAGGCTTAATGTCCATCGTGGCTCCTTATCCCTAATCGTTAAACTGCGGATGATACGTAGGTACAACCTCGGCAAGAACGGTCTTGACCGTATCGTTATCCTTGTCGAGGCAGTCACGAAGCCTCTGAAGCTTGTCTTTGATCTCTTCCATCTTGTCGGCCTCGGCCGTGGAGATGCGAATCTCTGAATGTTCAGTCGGCAGGAGTTGCTCGTTGTCCATAAGGAGCTCCTCGTACATCTTTTCGCCAGGACGCAGGCCGACTTCTTTAATCTCGATGTCTTTGCCAGGCTTAAGACCGCTAAGCGTGATGAGGTTCACGGCAAGGTCGTAAATCTTTACCGGTTCGCCCATGTCCAGAACAAAAATCTCACCGCCATGCGCCAAAGCACCAGCAGTAATGACCAGCTTGCTTGCCTCTGGGATGGTCATGAAGTAACGCGTAATGTCCTTGTGCGTAATGGTGATGGGACCGCCTTCGCGAAGCTGACGCCTAAACAGCGGGATGACCGATCCGTGACTGCCCAGAACATTGCCAAACCGAACAGCCGTAAAGATCGTCTTACTGTTGGCCGCGTAATACTGAACGATCATCTCGTCCATACGCTTGGTGGCACCCATTACGTTCGTGGGGTTAACGGCCTTATCGGTAGAAATCTGCACGTAGTGACTGCACTGGTACTTGTCGGCAAGACGCACGACGTTGAGCGTGCCAAAAACGTTATTCTCGATTGCCTCACGGGCGTTGTGTTCCATAAGAGGAACGTGCTTGTGGGCTGCAGCGTGGAAAACAACTTGAGG
Source organism: Collinsella sp. WCA1-178-WT-3 (M1) (assembly GCF_009696325.1). Lineage (GTDB taxonomy): Bacteria > Actinomycetota > Coriobacteriia > Coriobacteriales > Coriobacteriaceae > Collinsella. The sequence goes on along the minus strand of NZ_VUME01000008.1, from coordinate 35,542 downwards.
ATGGTACTTCTCAAAGACCTTGGTAATCGCCGGAAGATGCGTAATGGAGCCGATATAAACTTGAATATCAGTGCCTTGATCACGAGCGGTCTTGACGATGTCGTGATACAGCTCGTAGGTAGTGTTCTCGTAAATGTCGAACAACACGATTTGCGCAGGCTTTGCCGGAAGCAGCTGACGCACAAGTTCTGAGCCAATAGATCCGCCGCCGCCCGTGACTAAAATGCGCTTACCGGTAACGTAGCCCATCTGCTTAAGGTCAAGCGACTTCTCCTCGCGAGAAAGCAAGTCGCTGATCTCGACCTCACGAAGGGCAACCCTGCCTAAACCATCCTGCGGAATATCGCGAACATTGGGGAGTGTGAGGACCCTAAGACCTGTCTTCATGCACAGGTCATAGATACGCTGACGCTCTTCATGTGTGGCGCTCGGTACGGCTACGACAATCTGCTCTGCCTCACAATCGTGTGCAATAGCGGGAATGTCCTCGCAGGTGCCGCAAACCTTAATATCGTGAATGCGCTGGTTCTGCTTATTGGGGTCGTCGTCCACAACGGCAACAGGGTCACCGATCATATCGGGATCTCCGTTGAGCATACGCTTGATAGTGAGCGATCCGGTCTCGCCAGCTCCGACGATGAGTGTGCGAGGCAGATGAGCGTCGGACTTGCTTTTAAAACGCCAGAGCTGACTGCCGTACATAGCGCGAATACCAAAACGGCCACCACCGCAGATAATGACTAAAATGGCCCACGCCATGACGTCCTCGCGAAGCGACATGCCCTTGCCAAAGAGTGCGCTAAAGATCACATCGCCGATAATCGAACCGACAGTTACCGCGGCAACAATACGTCCGGCTTCGGAAATGCTCGCATAGCGCCACAGGCTGCTATACATGTGGAAAAACCAAAATACGATGACGTTGATAACCGCGAGCACAGTAACTGCCGGGAATGCGCCCGCAGCCCCGCTAAATGATGCCCAATGCTGCGTTCCCCACGATGCGATAAACACCGCGAAAAAGGTCGCAGCAAAGTCATAGGCCATCAGCGCATACGGTTCGAAGGCGCTCAGCTTACCCTTTTGCTTTGCACTCTTGGATTCAGTGTTCAAATTAGCTCTTCTCTTCTCTATTAATCCCGTTGTCTACGTCCCCGCCCCCGGGGATCCTCCCTGTCCCGTTAAACAGTCGCCTGCAGCTAGGCGATCGCCTTTTTATGGTTTCGCATTGCGCGCTGCTCGGCTGAAAGCACGGCAAGGCCAACGCGCGTAGTTACGCGTCGGCCGCACAGGTCGAGCTCCAAATAAGCAGTGCTCTTGCGTCTGTTAATGGTTTTGATAAGGCCTTCGTGGCCCAGTAGCGGACCTGCCGTCACTACGACCTGGTCGCCGTCTTTTAAGGCCTCGCTCATGGGCACTACGCGGTCTCCCGCATGAGTAAAGCTGCCAATAAGCTGGACCTCTTCTTTTGCCAGCGGCACAAACTGACCGTCCTGGGATAGCACCCGGGCAAAGTCGTCCATGCGCAGCAGATACTGTTGCACGGTGCGGGGATCTGCCGTATCGCAGATAAGATAACCGGGAAAGAGCGGCTTGGTCGTATTGACCCATTCGCCGTGTACCTTTATCTCGGTTTGAAATTGGGGATAAAAGAGCTCCGCAATGGCGCCAGCCGGCACCATGCGCTCAATGCGCTCGCGCATTACATCTTCGCGACCATTAATGACCTGGATCACATACCACACGAGCACCACCCCCCTTGCTGTCTTACGTGTGGCTCACGGGGTTTAGGTATGGCTTCGCCAGGGCGCTTGTGCGCGAAGGCGCTCCATATTCAAACCCTGAGCCCAGTTAGACAAGCACGTGGCTCTGCCCCACCGTGAACGGTATGTATAAGTGCAGTTGCTAGAGTCGCGGACGTGTATCGCAAAATGACCGCGACCCCAGCTGGCTGCGTGCGATCCAGTCAAGCGGGAACAAAACTGGACCGCACGCTAACAGCTGTAGGACTGCTGCGATGAGTCATGAAATATCGAATCGAAAGAACGGCTTGCCCGTAGACAAAAACAAAGCCTTTCGATGCGAAACGCATGACGACGCTATTGGAGCTCGTGGTTTTTCTGGCACCGCCGTTACGGCCGGATGCTGATCGACCCTGTGCTTTGCGGCTTGCTGGAGCCGTGAACACAGTTGAACCCATGTAATGTTAGTTATCCTAGCACAGCAGGTAGCCCATACGTTTTGGGGTGTGTTTAGCAACATATTGGTTACTTGCCGTGGTTATGGGAGATATTGTGCCGCCTTGCACACATTGCCGCAGGTTTATGGGGGTGTGTGGGTTGGTGAGCACTGCCTGAGTTGTATTACTGGCGGCGTGAATTGCTCAAACTATTATGCTTGGCTAACAAACTTTGTACAAAACGGGGAGGTAATTGCGCAACTTTTTACAGGTTGATGCGAGCGTCACTTTGGTTTGTAGTGTGGATACGCATGAAAAAAGGCCTTCGGTTTTCCGAAGGCCTTTGCATTCACGATGGTGGAGACGAGGGGGATCGAACCCCTGACCTCTTGACTGCCAGTCAAGCGCTCTCCCAGCTGAGCTACGCCCCCGTGACGAGGAGATACTATAGGGGAAGATCCTTGGTTGTGCAAGAAGTTTTTTGGATTGAACTTCTTACTTACGGGTTTTCCTGGGACGGGGCTGAATTAGCTGGTTTTGGCTTAGCCAAAACCAGCTAATTAACCCACCGTCCCGATAAAACCCTCACGCGGCGATTGCCTACTCGCCCACCGTCCCGATAAAACCCTCACGCGGCGATTGCCTACTCGCCCACCGTCCCGATAAAACCCTCACGCGGCGGCACCTTACTTGTAGAGGTAGGCGATTGCCGTTCCTTGGTGGACTTGAATCTTGGCCGTTTTCCTTACGACATTAGAGATGCCGGTGTCGGCCAACAGGCCCAGCGAGCTCCGATCTAGCTCCCATTCTAGGCCGTGTTCGCTTATTTCTGTGTTGGGGGCTATGGCAATGATGGAGAAGGTTTTGCCCACGGCGCCCTCAATGGTCCAGGTCTCGTCCTGGTGCAGGATTCTGGCTGTCACTTCGTCTTCTTCGATCCAGACGGGGGCGTCCGCATAGCCTGCCAGTAGCCCTAACACAGACAGCGCCATGTCCGGGCGACCGCCGGTGGCGCAGGTCGCAACCACCTCTGCACCCGGCCATCGACGTCGGACGGAATCGAGCGCCAGCGCCAGATCGGTATAGTCCTTGTAGGGGTCGTGGCGCTCAACCTCAAAGGCCTCGGCGGCATCGACCAACGCGCGACCGGTGTCGCTCACCGTGTCGGCATCTCCTACATACACGTCGCAGCCCAGGCCGGCGCCCAGCAGCGCGTCGAGCCCGCGGTCCACGGCGACAACGTGGTCGCACTCCCCCGCTAGTCGACGCAACAGATCCGCGCTCGCCACCACGGGCGAGCCACATACCACTAATACCTTACAAGCCACGGCCCTCGCCTAGCCCTCAAACGAAAGCACGCGGGCCAGATCCAGGTCCTCATAGCTGTCGATAAAGATATCGCAATTGTCGCGAACCTCGTCGCGCTCCATACGGCCGTGCGGGTCATAAATGCCCACGCGCTTAAAGCCTGCAGTGCCAGAGCTCTTAAGGCCAAAGACCGCGTCCTCAAACACCCACGCGCGCTCAAACTGGTGACCGTGGCGCTCCTCCAGGCGGCGCAACGCCAGCTCGTACACATCGGGGAACTGCTTGGAGCGGCCCGCCTCGCCCGTCGTGGTAATAAACTCCATATAGGCGTCGAGCCCCGCACCCGCGAGTGCGGACTGCACCAGCTCGGCCGGCGTGGACGTGGCCACGCACATAGCAATGCCGGCCGACTTCGCCTGCTCCAGAAACGCGAGGAGCCCCTCGCGCGGCGGCACCTTGGAGTAGCCATCGATCAGGATGTCACTCAGCTCGCGATACAGCTCCTCGCCATTTGCGCCAATGCCCCAGGTGTCGTGATAGGCCTGGCACTCGTCCTCGAGCGACAAATGCTCAAACTGGGCAAAATCGTCAATCATTACATCAATGCCATGACGGCGCAATAACTCGGTCTGTGCATGGCCCCAAACGGGGGTGCTATTTACCAGCGTTCCGTCGCAATCGAAAATAAAAGCAACACTTGGGGCAGCGATGTGGTCCATAAACGAGCCTTTCAATGTCAAATGGTAAACAACCTGCTAAAAACGTTTTACCAAACGTAAATCTAAAAATCTTGAAACCCTAATTGGTAAAACTGTCAAGAGTTTTACCATCGCAATTCTGTCAGTGGCATAAACATGGCGCTCACCGATTAAACGCCACCGTAAATCCACTTTCGTCCATAAATGTAACGGACAGGTGTTATTGTGGTTTTTGCCGAAAGTTCCACCGTGCACGCGAGGTGGGACGAATCATAGAGCTATCGCCGTCCCTTCGATTCGTGCAGCCTTGGACCTTTCGCATCTAGTCACCAAGGCAACACGCTGCCGCGTCATGATGGGATCAAACGTGAGCGATACAAAGCTAAAGCCAGCAACCAAAAAGCCCGCTACCCGTAAAGCCGCCCCGCACGCACCGGAGCTCACCAAGGACGATGTCTATCTGTTTGGCATCGGTATGTGGGAGCGCAGCTGGGAAAAGATGGGCGCGCATCCCGACACGCAGCAGCGCACGCGCGGCTGGCGTTTTTGCGTTTGGGCGCCCGACGTTAAGAGCGTCCACGTTATCGGTGAATTCAACAATTGGGACGAACAAGCCAACCCGCTGGTGCCCGTACACACGAGCGCTATCTGGGAAGGCTTTATTCCTGGCGCCGAGCAGGGCCAGCTCTATAAATACCTCATCGAGACCAACGAGGGCGAAAAGCTCTACAAGGCCGATCCGTACGCCTTTAAGGCCGAGTGCCCTCCGGGAACGGCGAGCGTGCTGTGGACCCTCGATGGCTACCAGTGGAACGACGCCGCGTGGCTCAAGCGCCGCGCCGGCCACAACCACATGTCGCAGCCGCTCAACATCTACGAGGTGCATATTGGCTCGTGGAAGCGCCACGGAGACGAGCCACAGGGCGAGCCGGACGAGTACGGCAACTACCCCGGCCCCATGGACCCCTTCCCTGCGCAGCGCGGCGAGTTTTACACCTACGACGACCTGTCGGTGGAGCTCGTGGACTACGTACGCGATATGGGCTACACGCATATCGAGGTCATGCCGCTTATGGAGCACCCCTTCGATGGCTCCTGGGGCTATCAGACGACCGGCTACTTTGCCGCCACATCGCGCTACGGCAACCCGCAGCAGCTCATGCACTTTATCGATGCGTGCCACGAGGCGGGCATCGGCGTGATTATGGACTGGGTGCCCGGCGGTTTTTGCGCCGACTCCCACGGCCTTGCCACCTTTAACGGGCACATGCTGTTTGAGCACGAGATTCACCCCAACTGGGGCACGCACAAGTTTGACTTCGCCCGCGGCGAGGTCCGCTCCTTCTTGGTCTCCAACGTGCTGTACTGGATCGAGAACTTCCATGTGGACGGCATTCGCATGGACGGCGTGTCCAGCATGCTGTACCTCAACTTTGGCATTGACGATCCTGGCCAAAAGAAGTTCAACAAGTACGGTACCGAGGAGGACCTGGACGCCAGCGCGTTTATCCGTCAGGTCAACTGCGCTGTTGAGGCGCACTACCCCGACGTGATGATGATGGCCGAGGAGTCCACCGCGTGGCCGCTTGTGACCTATCCGCCGCAGGACGGCGGCCTGGGCTTCCACTACAAGTGGGACATGGGCTGGATGAACGACACCCTGCACTACATGCAAACCGATTTTCCGTGGCGCCCCGGCAACCATGGCTTGCTCACGTTCTCCATCATGTACGCCTTTACCGAGAACTTTATCTGCCCGCTGAGCCATGACGAGGTCGTGCACGGCAAGTGCTCGCTCATCGGCCGCATGCCGGGTGACTGGTGGCGCCAGTTTGCCGGCCTGCGCACGCTCGCCTTCTACCAGATGACACACCCCGGTGCCAAGCTCAACTTTATGGGCAACGAGATTGGCCAGTTTATCGAGTGGCGCTACTACGAATCTATTCAGTGGTTCTTGACCGAGCAGTATGAGACCCATGCACACCATCAGGCGTTCATTAAGGCGCTCAACCACCTGTATACCGCCGAGCCCGCCCTGTACGAGCGCGGTTACAATGACGATGGCTTTACCTGGATCGACGCGGACAACTCCAAGCAGTCCATCGTGAGCTTTGTGCGTCAGGGCGAAAACGTCGATGACGACCTCGTGATCCTGATTAACTTTGACCCGGCGGCCTACGAGAGCTTCCGAGTGGGCGTGCCGCGTGAGGGCGACTGGGAGGTCATCTTTGACTCCGACCGTCCCGAGTTTGGCGGCAGCGGCTATGCTGGCGAGGAGCCCTACACCTGCTCGAGCGAGCCCTATCCCTGGAACGGGCAGATGGACTCCATCGAGATTAAGGTGCCCAGCCTGGCAGGCGTGGTGCTTAAGCGTCGCGGCCCCAGCAGCTATAAGCCGCCCGTGGTCGAGGAGCCCAAGAAGGCGACCCGCAAGCGTGCGTCCTCGGTAAGGCCCAAGCCGGCGACCGCCAAGAAGGCTCCGGCCAAGGCGAAGGCTACGACGACCAAGGCCAAGGCTAAGGCCACCGCAAAGCCCGCTGCCAAGGCTACCGCGACCAAGAAGCCGGCTGCCAAAAAGGCCGCTACCAAAGCCAAGTCTGCTTCTGTTAAGTCATCACCTAAGGATGCGTAACAAAGCCGTTACAGCTGTAATTACCCGCCCCAGCGGGGCGTAGGATACAAGTCACAACCGTTCCGGGAGAAACATCCCCGGGGGAAAGGAACGTATGAATAAGATCTTCGACAACAAGCAGGAGTTTACCGAGCTCTATCGCGATGCCGTCATGAGCATTAGCGGCAAGAGCGTCGAGGCAGCCAGCGATCTGGATCGCTTTAACGCCCTGGCCAAGCTCGTGGCCGAGAAGGCCCGCACCGTTGCCACCAAGAGCGACGCCCGCGCCACCGCCGAGGGCAAGAAGCGCGTGTACTACTTCTCGATCGAGTTTTTGATCGGCCGCCTGCTCGACAACTACCTGCTCAACTTTGGCGTGCGCGACATGGTCGCCGAGGCGCTCGACGATATGGGCCTTGACCTGTCCGTCATCGAGAGCCAGGAGCCCGATCCGGCGCTGGGCAACGGTGGCTTGGGTCGTCTGGCCGCATGCTTCCTGGATTCCATGGCAGCCGAGGGCATTGCCGGCTACGGCAACGGCATGCGCTACCGCTACGGCCTGTTTAAACAGGAGATCGTCAACGGCAGCCAGGTCGAAACCACCGACGAGTGGCTCACCAACGGCTATCCCTGGGAGGTCCGTCGTCAGGACAAGGCCGTAACCATTAAGTTTGGTGGCCGCGTCGAGGGCTTTGAGGAGAACGGTCGCACGTTCTATCGAACCGTGGACACGCAGGACATCCTGGCCGTCCCTTATGACATCCCCGTGGTGGGCTATGCCGGCGAGACCGTCAACAAGCTGCGCGTCTGGGCCGCTGAGCCGGTCGAGGAGCACTTTGACCTTGAGGCCTTCAACCGCGGCGATTACGCCCTGGCCGACGCCGAGCGCGCCGAGGCCGAGGCCATCAGCGCCATCCTCTACCCCAACGACGCCGGCGAGCACGGCCGTCTGCTGCGACTGAAGCAGGAATACCTGTTTGTCTCGGCCGGTATCTATAGCCTGCTCGACACCTTTGAGAAGGAGCACGGCGCGAACTGGGAGCTACTGCCGCAGTTTGTGGCCATCCACACCAACGATACGCACCCCGCCATGTGCGGCCCCGAGCTCATGCGCATCCTCATCGACGAGAAGAAGCTCGAGTGGGATGACGCCTGGAACATCGTGACGCAGGTCGTGAGTTACACCAACCACACCATCCTGCCCGAGGCCCTGGAGAAGTGGCCCATCGGCACGTTCTCCAAGCTCCTCCCCCGTGTGTACCAGATCATCGACGAAATCAGCCGTCGTTGGCATGAGTCGTTCGATACTACGCAGGAGGGCTGGCAGGAGCGTCTGCGCCAGACCGCCATCCTATGGGACGGCGAGGTTCGCATGGCCAACCTGTCTGTGATCTGCAGCCATAGCGTCAACGGCGTGGCCAAGATTCACTCCGATATCATCAAGAACAATGTGCTCAAGGACTTCTATGCCCTGACGCCCGAGAAGTTCAACAACAAGACCAACGGCATCTCGCACCGTCGCTTCTTTGCCGAGGCCAACCCCACCTACGCCAAGCTCGTGACCGAGGCCATTGGCGACGGCTGGCTGAAGGACGCCTTTGAGCTTGAGAAACTTAAAGGTTTTCAGAACGACACCGAGTTCCTGAAGGCCGTGGGTGCCTCCAAGCGCGCCAATAAGGAGCGTCTTGCCGCCTACGTTAAGGCAGAGACCGGTCTGGTTATAGACCCCAACACCGTCTTCGATGTTCAGGTAAAGCGTTTTCATGCCTACAAGCGCCAGCTCATGAACATCATGAAGGTGATGGACATCTACAACCGTCGCATCGCCAATCCCAACTTCCACGTGACACCGACGACCTTTATCTTTAGCGGCAAGGCTGCGTCGAGCTACACCTTTGCCAAGGAGACCATTCGCCTCATTAACTCCGTTGCCGAGGTCATCAACAACGACCCGCGCGTCAACGAGGTCATGAAGGTCTGCTTTATCCCCAACTTCCGCGTGAGCAACGCCCAGCTCATCTACCCTGCCGCCGAGATTTCGGAGCAGATTTCCACAGCTGGCAAGGAGGCCTCGGGCACGTCCAACATGAAGCTCATGATGAACGGCGCCATTACGCTGGGCACCCTCGACGGCGCCAACATCGAAATCGCCGATTTGGCCGGCCGCGAGAACGAGGCGATCTTTGGCCTGACCGCTCCCGAGGTCGAGCAGCTCTGGGCATCGAACAGCTACTTTGCGTGGGATACGCTCAACAATGATCGCGAACGTCTGGGCCTCGTGATGGATGAGCTCAAGGACAACACGTTTGCCGGCCTTTCGGGCAACTTTGAGAGCATCTACAACGAGCTTATGAACAACAACGACCCCGATCTGGTCATGGCAGACTTCCGCAGCTACGTGGATGCATGGGAGAAGCTCACGGGCAGCTATGGCGACCAGGAGACCTGGAACCGCAAGGCCCTGCTCAACACCGCCTCGAGCGGCTGGTTCTCGAGCGACCGCACCATTCGCGAGTACCGCGACGAGATCTGGCACGCGTAAAGGCCGCGAGTTCCCTTTGCCGCACGGCATTACTCGACGGGCGCGACCGAGCGCCGCGCCCGTCGCTAATGGGTTTAGGAACATCGATGACAGAAGGAGAAATCGATGAGTAAGAAAGAATGCATCGCGATGCTCCTCGCAGGAGGACAGGGCAGTCGATTGGGGGCACTCACCCAAAAGATCGCTAAACCGGCGGTTAGCTTTGGTGGCAAGTTCCGCATTATCGACTTTTCGCTGTCTAACTGCTCCAATTCGGGCATCGACACGGTGGGCGTTCTGACGCAGTATCGTCCCTACCTGCTGCATGCCTACGTTGGGTCTGGCGAGGCGTGGGATCTGGACAGCCGCGACGGTGGCGTGTCGATCCTGCCGCCGTACGAGACGCAAACCGGTGGCGCATGGTATGCGGGCACGGCCGACGCCATCACGCAGAACCTCGACTACATCAAGTCCAACGACCCCAAGTACGTCCTGATTCTTTCGGGCGATCATCTGTATCGCATGGACTACCGCAAGATGCTCAAGACGCACATTGAGAACAACGCCGACCTCACGGTGAGCGTTATGCCCGTGCCGTGGGAGGAGGCCAGCCGCTTTGGCATCCTGACCACCGACCCCGAGGACGGCCGCATCACCAAGTTCACGGAGAAGCCCGAGAAGCCCGATTCGAACCTCGCGTCCATGGGCATCTACATCTTCTCGGCCGACGTGCTGGTCAAGGCGCTCGAGGAGGACGCTCTGGACCAGCGCTCGAGCCACGACTTTGGCAAGGACATCATCCCCAAGCTGCTCGGCGAGGACAAGCGCCTGTACAGCTACGAGTTCCACGGCTTTTGGAAGGACGTCGGTACCATCGCCAGCTTCCACGAGACCTCGATGGACCTGCTGGGCAACAACCCCGAGTTCGATCTGTTTGACAAGAGCTTCCCCATCATGTCCAACATCACCACGCGTCCGCCGCACTACATTGGCCCGGACGGTCGCCTGGACGACTGCCTGGTCTCCAATGGCTGCAAGATCTACGGCACCGCTCGCCACTCGATCCTTTCGACCGATGTCATCATCGAGGAGCGCGCCGTGGTCGAGGACTCCGTGCTGCTGCCGGGTGCGCACGTTAAGAGCGGCGCGCACATTTGCCGCGCTATTTTGGGCGAGAACTCCACGGTCGAAGAGGGCGTGAAGCTCGGCTCTGTCGATACCACCAAGGATACGGCCGTCGTTGGAAATGACGTCGTTGTCGGGAAGGGGGAATGATCCGATGATCAATCGCAAGGCCATCGGCTATATCACCGCTAACTACTCTTCGACCTACGGCAGCGTGCTGCTCAAGGATCGCCCCATCGCGTCCGTTCCGTTTTTGGGCCGCTACCGCCTGATCGACTTTCCGCTGTCCAACATGATGAATGCCGGCATTAAGACCGTCGGCGTTGTCATGCCGGGCAACTACCGCTCGCTGATCGACCACGTGGGCTCGGGCAAGGACTGGGGCCTGGACCGCAAGAACGGCGGCCTGTTCATGGTGCCCGGCAACGCGTATGGCACCACCAAGGGCGGCATGCGCTTCTTGCTCCGCGACATCATCTCCAACAAGACGCTGTTCCAGCGCTCGGACAAGCCCTATGTTGTGATGATGGGCACCAACGTCATCTTTAACATGGACCTCAACACCATTATCGAGGCGCACGAGAAATCCGGTGCCCAGATGACCGTGGTGTACTGCAAGGCCACGCACAACGTCGAAGACGAGACCAAGCTCGATATCAACGAGAACGGCCGCCTGACGGGCGTGAGCGCCGGCGTCGCGTACGGCGACAACGCCTCTATGGACTGCTGCATCGTCAACCGCGAGACACTGCTCCAGATCATCGACCACTACCAAGCCGCCGACTATCTGGACCTGCTCGAGGCACTCCAGGGCGACTTTGGCAACATCGACGTGTGCAGCTATGAGTACAAGGGCGAGGTCGTGGGCGTGTTTAGCGAGAAGTCGCTGTATCGTCGCAGCATGGACCTGCTCGACCAGACCGTGGCCGATCAGCTCTTTGACCCCGAGCGCCCGATCCTGACCAAGGCCCACGACGTGCCGCCTTCGCGTTACGCGACCGGCAGCCACGCCTGCAACTCGATCATCTCGGCCGGCTGCATCATCAAGGGCACCGTGCGCAACTCGATCCTGTCGCGCGGCGTTGTGATCGAGGAAGGCGCCTCGGTGACCAACTCGATCATCAACCAGAGCTGCATCATCAAGAGCGGCGCCCGTGTTGAGAACGCCATCTTGGACAAGAACAACGTGGTTCCCACCAACACCGAGCTTCGCGGTACGCCCGAGAACATCCTGGTGCTGGGCAAGGCTCCGTTAACGTCCGATACCACCATCGCTCGTTAACGTTGGCACCACATAATCGCACGTAACTTGTAGAATAGTCGCCCGGTTAGCGCCAGGCGACTATTCTCGAATTGCAACATGGGAGACAAAATGGCACAAACCAGCAAAAAGATGCAGATCGTGTTTGCCTCGGCCGAGTGCGCGCCGTTTGTTAAGACCGGGGGCCTCGGTGACGTGGCGGGCTCGCTGCCTGCGGCACTCGTGCGCGCTGGCGCCGAAGTCATTGTGATGGTGCCCAAGTACGCCACCATCAAGGACGAGTACAAGGCGCAGATGGAGCACTTTGCCGACTTTTACGTGAGCCTGAGCTGGCGCAACGAGTACTGCGGGTTGGAGAAGCTCGAGCACGACGGCGTCACCTATATGTTCGTGGACAACGAGCACTACTTTGCGCGCGACTATCCCTACGGCTTCTTTGACGACGGCGAGCGCTTCGCGTTTTTCTCCAAGGCCATCACCGAGAGCCTGCAGCACCTGCCCGAAGGCTTTGAGTGCGACATCCTGCACTGCAACGACTGGCAGACGGCGCTGGCGCCCGTGTTCTTGCGAGAGTTCTACCAAGGCCTGCCGCTGTACGACCGCGTCAAGACCGTGTTCTCGATCCACAATGTGGCGTTCCAGGGCCAGTTTAGTGACACCGTGATGGAAGACATACTGGGCATGGCGCATATTCCGGCAGCCGCCACGCAGCTGCGCTGTGACGCCTGCAGCATTAACTATATGCTGGGCGCGCTGCACTATGCCGATGCCATCACCACAGTGAGCCCCACCTATGCGGGCGAGATCCAGACGCCCGAGTTTGGCGAGGGCCTGGACGGCGTGCTGCGCGAGCGTTCGTACGCACTGCAGGGTATCCTCAACGGCATTGACGTTGCGGGTTTTGATCCGGCGACCGACAAGCGCATTGCCGCCAACTACACGGTTGATGACCGTGCGGGGAAGGCCGTATGCAAGGCCAAACTGCAGGAGGAGTTGGGGCTCGAGATTCGCGACGACCGCCCGCTTATGGTGATGGTCACGCGCCTGACGCGACAGAAGGGCATGGACCTGGTCATGTACGCGCTCGACCGCATCCTGTCCGGTGGCGTTCAGGTGGCCGTGCTGGGTACCGGCGACTGCGACTACGAGGACGGCCTGCGCTACTTCCAGGGCAAATACCCCGGCACCATGGCGGCGCGTATCGAGTTTGACCCGGCGCTTTCGCAGCGCATGTACGCCGCCGCCGATATGTTCCTGATGCCTTCGAAGTTTGAGCCCTGTGGCCTGTCGCAGATCATCGCCATGCGCTACGGCACCCTGCCCATTGTGCGCGAGACCGGTGGCCTGAAGGACACCGTGCAACCGTACAACGAGTTTACCGGCGAGGGCACGGGCTTCTCATTTAGTCACTTTAACGGCGACGAGATGGGCGACGCGGTGTTCCGTGCGGCTCGCCTGTTCTGGGATAACCGCAAGGCCTGGGATCAGCTGGTCACGCAGGCCATGAGCCAGGACTTTAGCTGGACACGTTCGGCCGATAAGTATCTGGACCTGTACTTCTTTATGCACCCAGAGATTGAGAGGCCGGTGGCAGTGGAGGCTGCTGCGGCTGTGGAGGAGCCGGAGGCTGTGGAGGCTGCTGCGGCTGTGGAGGAGCCGGTTGCCGCTGAGGCCGAGCCTGCGGCACCCGTTAAGGAGCCCGCTGCTGCCGAGGAGCCCAAGGCCGAGGAGCCCAAGTCCGAGGAGAAGCCCGCTGACGACGGCGAGGTAAAGCCCACGGCGAAGCCTGCCGCCAAGAAGACGACGACCCGCAAGACGACGGCTAAGAAGGCCACGACCACGAAGGCCGCTACGAGCAAAACCACCGCTGCCAAGGCAACCACCACGCGCAAGCGTACGACCGCCGCAGCCAAGAAGGCCGTCGAAGCCGAGGCCGCTCCCGAGGTAAAGGCCGAGGCCACCGCTGAGGCTACCATTGCCGAGGCTAAGACCGCGGCAAAGGCTCCGGCTAAGACCGCTGCCAAGAAGACGACCGCGACCAAGACCGCGACCAAGACCGCGACCGCCAAGAAGGCCACGGCTACGAAGTCGCCGGCGACCAAGGCTGCTACGACGAAGGCCGCCGCGAAGACGGCCCCGAAGGCTGCTGCAAAGCCCGCCGTCAAGGTCGAGGAGGCGCCCTCCGAGCCCAAGGCCGAGGCACCTGTCGAGGCAAAGCCGGCCGCCAAGACCACCACACGCAAGCGCGCCACGACAACGGCCAAAAAGGCTACGACCAAGACAGCCGCTCCCAAGGCAGAGGCTAAAGCCAAGGACAAACCCGCAGTAAAGGCCGAGCCGGAACCGAAGGCCGCCGAGGTCAAGACCGCTCCAAAGGCAACGGTAAAGACCGAACCCGCCAAGAAGGCCCCGGTCTCCCCCGCCGCTCCAGCCGAGGAAAAGGCTCCGACCAAAAAGACCTCCGTCCGCAAGGCAACGGCCACCCGCAAGCGCCGCTAGTCCACAGACGATCTAAAACCTAATAAAAACCCTAAACAAGGGGCGCTCCAACCGGGCGCCCCTTCTCTGTAGATAGTTGGTAAAACGATTTTCTAGGACAACCGTTCGCCGATAGTGAGCGACTGTAGTTTATACAACTAAAGTGCAACGGATATACTTATGCACTGTGCGTTAAGCCCATGACCCGCTGGCCATGATTGTATAGAACTGGACCGTACTATGAGATTGATACACAACAGCCGCCTGACGCAGTTTCGCACTCCTTTTGGCGCTGTGACCACTGGAACTTCCGTTTCGCTTTCGGTGATTTTGGAGGATGCCGACCCCAACCAGGCAACGCTCACCCTGCGCACCTGGGTCGACGGCATCGGAGAGACCTTGATCCCCATGGAGCACATGGGCGATGGCATCTTTACCGGTGAGCTCAACTGCGCTGAGCCCTGTCTTGTATGGTACAGCTTTATATGCAATATCGAAGGCCAGTCCGAGGTCCGCTTGGGTGCGCCGCAGGGTCGCACCGGCGGCGAGGGCGTTGTATACGACTACGCCGAAGTTCCGTCCTTCCAGATTACCGTCTACAAGCACCGCGAGAACCGTCCCACCTGGTACGAGCACGGCATGGTCTACCAGATTTTCCCCGACCGCTACGCCCGCGACGAAAACTGGCGCGAACGCACGCTGGCCGAGGTCGAAAAACCGCGTAACGGAATCCAGCGTCGCATGGTCGAGGACTGGAACGAGCCGCCCGTGTACGAGCGTGCCGAAGACGGATCCATCAAGACCTGGGATTTTTACGGCGGCTCGCTCAAGGGTATCCAAAATGACCTGCCCCGCATCGCCGAGCTGGGCTTTACGGCCATCTACCTCAACCCGATCTTTGAGGCCGCGAGCAACCACCGCTACGACACGGCCGATTACACCAAGATCGACCCGATTCTGGGAACCGAGCAGGACTTTACGGAGCTGTGCGAGGCGGCCGAGAAGCTCGGCATTTCCATCATCCTGGACGGCGTCTTCAACCATACGGGCGACGACTCGATCTACTTTAACCGCTACGGCAACTATCCCGGCGTCGGCGCGTGGCAGAGCGAGGACTCCCCGTGGCGCGATGCGTTTACCTTCCACGAGGACGGTTCGTATGACTGCTGGTGGGGCGTGAGCAACATGCCCGCCCTCAACGAGAATTCCGAGCTCGTGCGTAAAAAGCTTCTGGGCAAGGACGGCGTCATTCGCAAGTGGCTGCGCGCCGGTGCCCACGGCTGGCGACTCGATGTGGCCGACGAGCTTTCCGATGACTTCCTGGCCGATATCAAGGCCGCCGTGCTCGAAGAGAAGCCCGATGCGCTGCTGCTCGGCGAAGTCTGGGAGGACGCCTCCAACAAGATCAGCTATGGCCATCTGCGCCGTTATCTGCAGGGCTCCGAACTCGATTCCGCCATGGACTACCCCTTCCGCGACATGGTCATCGGCTTTTTGATGGGCTACAGAGATGCCTATCAGGCCGCCGAGGACATCGAGACACTGCGCGAGAACTACCCGCGCGAGGCACTGGCCTGCGCTCTCAATCTGCTTTCGAGCCACGACCGTCCGCGTATTATCTCGGTGCTCGGCGGTGGTCCCGACGAGTCGCAGCTACCCGAGAGCGAGCGTAGCAAATGGCGCTTGGACGAGAACTCCATGGACCTGGCCAAGAGGCGCTTTTGGCTGGCGACGCTCATGCAGATGACCTTCCCCGGCGTGCCCTCGATCTATTATGGCGATGAGTACGGCCTGGAGGGCCTCACCGATCCGGGCAACCGCCGTACCCTGCCGACAAAGGACCAGCTCCACGATTTCGATACGTTGGCCATCGTGAAGAACGCATCCGCCCTGCGCCGCGCGTTGCCTTTTATGGTTGACGGCGAGATCAAGGCCTTCGCGCTTAACGACGACGTCCTAGCCTACACCCGCACGGGCAAAGACGGCGAGGCTGCGACTGTTATCGTCAATCGCAGCCTTCGCAATTCGCACCGCGTGACGATTCCGGCGCTCGGTGAATGCGCGAGTGACGTGATCAGCGGCCACGAGTGCGAGATCCACAACGGTACAGTCACGCTCGATCTGTGCCCGCTGGGCTCTTCGATCATCCATCACCATGCCGAGAGGCGCCTGCAAGAGCCGCTCGATTATGGCGCGGGCGTCGTGTGCCACATTACCTCGGTGCCGACTGACGATGGCAAGCCGGGTACGATCGGCGCACCCACGCGCCGCTTTATCGACCACCTGGCCGCCATGGGCATGCGCTACTGGCAGGTCCTGCCCGTCAACCCGACGGATTTCTTCCGCTCCCCCTATGCCGGACCCTCGGCTTTTGCGGGTAACATCGACCTGCTGCCCGAGAGTCACGAGGAGCTGGCCGCCGACTTCGCTTCTTGGAAGGCCCACGGCGGCGAAGATGCCGACCCGCTGTACACCGCGTTTAAACATCGCAATGCCGATTGGCTCGAGAAGTACTGCGTTTACATGGCCGTTAAGAAATACTTTGAGGGCGAGTCGCGCCACAATTGGCCGGCAGATGTCGCGCGCTACAACGAGCATCTGATCGACGACAAGCGCTTCCACGACGAGGCCGAGCTTCAGGCGTACATGCAGTACCGCTTTGACCTGGCTTGGTGCGAGCTCATGAACTATGCGCACAAGAAGGGCATCGAGGTCATCGGCGATATCCCGATGTATGTGTCGGACGATTCGGCAGATGCGTGGAGCGAGCCCGAGAACTTCTGGCTGTCCGATACCGGCAAGGCAATCGAGATCTCCGGTGCGCCGCCCGACAACTTTGCGCCCGAAGGTCAGGTGTGGGGAAACCCCACCTTCCGCTGGGATCACATGAAGGAGAACGGCTATCGCTGGTGGATGGACCGCCTGCGCCGAGCGTTCGCGCTCTACGACCGCGTGCGCCTGGACCACTTCCTGGGCTTCCACAGCTACTTTAGCATTCCCGCTGGCAAAACCTGTGCCGACGGCCGCTGGCTTGCGGGTCCGGGCAAGGACCTGTTCCAGACCGCCTACGACGAGCTGGGTCCGCTCAATTTTATTGCCGAGGATCTGGGCTATCTGACGCCTGGCGTTCGCGCTATGGCTTCGACCTGCGGTTTTCCCGGCATGGACGTATTGGAGTTTAGTGACTACGACGTTCGCGGCGGAATTCATCCCACGCCGGGCAAAATCCTGTACACCTCGACGCACGACACTTCGACGCTCGCTGGCTGGTGCACGCGCTCCTTTGCAGGCGGCGACGAGTCGATCGGTATTGAGGTGGCGGCCAAGCTGATGGGCGACGCGCTCGCAAGCGACGCCCCCCTGGTGATGATGCCGCTGCAGGATGTGCTGGGGCTGGGCGACGACGCACGTATGAACGTGCCGGGTGTAGCCACAGGCAACTGGACGTGGCAAGCACAAGAGGCAGACGTTGCGGAGGCCGAAGGGAAAACTGCGAAGCTCCTGCGCAGCACCCATAGATTCTGGGGCGAAGCGTGATAAAACCCCCGATATGGGGTACAGTTACAGCTGTTTGAATTTTTGCGGGCAGAGCGATCTGCCCGCTTTGTGCTGAAAAGGAAGTATTATGGCGCGCTACGAATATAAGTGCACGAGCTGCGGCAACGTTTTTGAGGTTGAGCACCCCATGTCCGAGACTCCCGAGGTCGTATGCCCCAGCTGCGGCGCCCCGGCATCCAAGACGTTCTCGGCCAGCGGCATTAAGTTCGACGGCAGCGGTTTCTACAACACCGACCAGCGCAGTGGCGGGTCCAGCACCAGCGCCACCAGTGGTTGCTGCGCCGACTGCCCACATAACCACTAAGAACAACGTGGCCCTGCGATCAACGCCGATCGCAGGGCCGAATTTTTTCAGGAATGTCCCACGCCCCGGCGACTGGTCTGGGGTTGCGCCACGAAAACGGCCTATCTACTACGTTTGACCCGTATGGTCCGAGCACACCTGCTTTTTTACAAAATCGACGAGCCGTCTACCTGCGGTTTTGTTTTCGCTAAATTCGGCATGGTTGAGGGTAATGGGTTTAATGTAGTAGATAGGCCCATTTCGTGGCGGGCAGGTCATCTTGAAACGTAGGGTAGCTAATTTGGGACGGGGCTTTTTTAGCTGCCCCAGCTGATAACGCAAATGTTTGGCCGACTGGCGGCCAGGGCAGCTAAAAAAGCCCCGTCCCAAATTAGCTACCCTTGGAATCCGTTTTACTTGCGGACCAGTCTGGCGCAGAAGTGGCCGTCGTAGGAATCGGCGTTTGCGGGGACGCTCTGGAAAAGTCCACGGTCGTTCTGGCGTACGGAGACAAGCTTCTTGGCCTGCGCGAAATCGGGTAGCTGCAAAATCTGGGCTTCGGAGAGCGGCGCCACGGTAAAGCCGGCGCCCTCGGGAGAGGCTAGGAAGGCATCAACGACCTGCGTGTTCTCCTCGTCGAAGACCGAGCAGGTGGCATAGATAAGCTCACCGCCGGCAGCCACGCGCGCGGCTGCTTCCTTGAGCATCGTCAGCTGCAGGCGGGGCAACTCAGTCGTAACGTCGTTCTCGGTCAGACGCCAAGGTATCTCGGGATGACGGCGCATGGTGCCGGTGCCCGAGCACGGAGCATCGATAAACACCGTGTCGAACAGGGCAGGCTCGCCAAGCATCGCGTCAAAGGACGTGAGCACCTCATTAAGCTCGCAGGCATCGCCCGACACCGTACGAACACCCGTAATGCCCGCCTTATGCAGACGTGCGAGATTCTGGTCGCACTTGCGGTCGTGCAAATCGAGTGCGGTGTGCTGACGGTCGTAACCGGCACGCTTGGCCTGGCACATCATCACATAGGTCTTGGTGCCACGACCGGCGCCAATCTCTAGACAACGCCCGGGACGGGTCGCCGCGGTAGCGATGAGCTGGGCGTTAAGGTCCGAGGCCACGGCAGCTGCGCGCTCAAACACACCCGACGCAACCGTGGCCTGCGCGTCGACCGGCGCATGGCAACCCGGGAACACGGGTGCCACAAGCTGCGAAATGTACGGATCGGATTTGGTTGCAAAGGCATTCTCGTGCAAAGCCAGCGGCGCGGGCGCCAGATTGCCGGCAAAGCCGAGCGCGCCCTCGGGTGTATCGAACGACGCCATAATGCGAGCGCAAAGCCAGCGCGGCATGCCCATCAGGCGAGATAGGCGAACCAAACGGCGCTCCGACTCATCGGCATCCGCCGCAGTGGCAAAGTCCTCGACGTTGTTCGCAACCTTATGCAGCACGGCGTTCGCCAGACCGGCGGCAGACTTAGCACCGCTGCGCACGAGCTCAACGCCCTGACTCACCGCAACGCGACCCGGGGTATGCAGGTAGAGCATCTCGAAGGCCGAGATACGAAGTGCCATGCGCACACGAGGCGCGACCTTTTTGGGCTTATCGAGAAACTGGTCGAGCAGCTCATCCAAAATGCCCTGGGTGGCTGCAACGCCCAGTGCCAAACGAGCGGCAAAAGCAGAATCGCGCTGGTCAATGGCCTTGGCCGAAGCACGCGACGAGAGCACGTCACGCGCGTACATGCCGCGGCGATCGGCCTCCATCAAAACATCAAGCGCGAGCTTGCGCGCGGGGGAAAGCTTACTCATGACAAAACACCCCACGAAAGATCCGCACCCTGCAGGCCGGCAGCCCAGGCAGAAGCAGCCATAGCACGCTTACCATCGGGCTTAACCTCGAGCAGTTCGACCGCGCCATCGGACAGGCCCAGGTAGACGCGCTTGGCCCGAACGGCGACGAGCCCCTCGCCAAGCGATACATCTGCCGGCGCGGCATCGAGCACGCGCACGGTCTTGCCGGCAATCACGCAGCGAGCGGGAGCGGTGTCGGAAGAGGCAAGCACATGACGCACGCAATCAAGCGCGGCCATCTGCGGATCCAGACGCATCTCCTGCTTGGAAATCTTGGCAGCATGAGTGACGAGTGACTCATCCTGCTCAGTCCAAACAGCCGAGCCATCGGCAAGCGAGGGAAGCGTATCGGCAAGCAACTTACCGCCCAGCTCACCAAGCTCCATCGTGAGTGCCTCGGCATGTTTACCGGCAACCGAGGTCGACGCCTGGGCGCAATAAGCGCCCGTATCCACGCCATGCCCAATGCGCATAATGGAAACGCCGGCAACCTCGTCACCAGCAAGAATGGCACGCTGAATGGGAGCAGCGCCACGCCAACGGGGCAGCAGCGAAGCATGAACATTCACAATACCGAGCGGCGCCATATGCAGCACCTCATCGGGCAAAATGCAGCCATAGGCAGCCACACAGAAAATATCGGCATCAGCAGCCTTAAGCCGATCAATAACATCCGGCGTCATACGATTTGCCTCAACAACGGGCAGACCAAGCTCAAGCGCCTTGGCCTTAACAGGAGACGGCTCCAGCTTTTTACCACGCCCGCGAACAGCATCGGGACGCGTAATTACCAGCGTAATCTCATTCCCAGCCTCAACAAGCGAAGTCAGCGACGGCACCGCGAAATCGGGCGTACCCATAAACACAATACGCATCAAGAACGTCTCCCCTCAAACAAAACCGAGACGGCTACAAATACCAGCGGAAAGCCAAGTCGCCAGCCCATCCGCAAT
Organism: Collinsella sp. WCA1-178-WT-3 (M1); assembly: GCF_009696325.1. GTDB lineage: Bacteria > Actinomycetota > Coriobacteriia > Coriobacteriales > Coriobacteriaceae > Collinsella. Next base: position 14,711 of record NZ_VUME01000008.1, on the reverse strand, counting down.
AACAATTCAACAAGAACAAATATACCCAAAACCAAAGAAAGAGCCGCAATAAAAGCAGCTCTTCCAACAAAGCAATTATCAGCGAAGACGTCCCTCCCTGGCCCGACGGCACCCGGGCGAACCGAGCCAAGAACTAGTAGTCCCTGGGGCTGGCCGCCTATATATCATCCCGTGCTCAAACATTCTCGCTGCGCTGCGAAACTGCGCGCGGGACGATATATAGGCGGCCAGCCCCAGGGACGGACGACCTTATTCAGTCTCGCCCGGTCGAGCGCCGCGGGCCAGGGCGTCCTGGTACTCCTTGACGGCCTTGATGCGCTGCATCGGCTTGAGTCGCTCGAACATGGTGTTGCCGTGCAGGTGATCGATCTCGTGCTGCAGGCACACGCAGAACAGGTCGCCCGAGGCCTCATAGCGAATCAGGTTGGCGTCCAGATCGTATGCCTCGACAACGACATGGTCGGGACGCTCGATCTCGCAGCTAATGCCAGGGATGGACAGGCAGCCTTCGCTAAACGGCACCAGATGGTCACTCTGCTCAACAATGACAGGGTTGATGAGCACGTAGGGATCATAGTCGTTCTTGTCGGTGTAGTCGCAGTCGATGGTGACGAGCTGGATGAGCTCGCCGATCTGCGGGGCAGCCAGGCCGCAACCGCCGTTGTCGAACATCATCTTCTTCATCTTCTCGGCAAGCGCCTCGATCGCCGGGGTGATCTCCTCGATAATGGCGCACTCCTGACGCAGACGAGGGTCGGGCGAAAGTACGATTCCGTTGGCTTCCATGGCCATCCTTTCGGGTTGTTACATCAAATCATAGGCGTCGACGTCAACGCTCACGCTCACGCCGCGCACGGAGCCCACCTCTTTGAGGCAGGCGTCGATATCATCAGAGACATGGTACCCTACCGGCGACTTTACAAGCAGATGGAAGCGATAACGGTCTTTGGCTCTCTCGATTACACACGAAGCCGGTCCCAGCACCTGCGGCACGACACTTCCGGCCCGCAAAAAGTCAGGAGCGGCGGCATGCCAGCGGCGCTTGAGGAGCTTTGCGATGCGCCCAATGTAGTCCTGCGCGTCATCCGCGTTCGCCGACCACACCAAAATGTTGACAAGACGCACGAAAGGCGGGTACAGCGCGTCTCGGCGCTGGTCCAGGTCGTAGTCGGTAAAGATCGAACGATCGTGCTCGGCGACGGCGCGAATGACCGGGTCCTCGGGCAGATACGTCTGGATGATAACCTCGCCGGGACGATCGCCGCGACCGGCGCGGCCGGCGACCTGTTCCAGCAAATCGTAGGCGCGCTCCCCCGCCCTAAAATCGGGCAGCTTTAACGCAAAGTCGGCATTGACCACGCCCACGAGCGTGACCTCGGGAAAATCGAGGCCCTTGGCAATCATCTGGGTGCCCAGCAGCACCGCGCAATCGGCGGCATCGAACTGCTCGAGTAGTTTTTTGTGCGCATCCTTGCCGCGTGTGGAATCGGCGTCCATGCGAATGATGGCGACATCCTCGGGCATCATCTGGTGTAGGGCGTCCTCGATCTGCTGCGTACCCAGGCCCATTTTTGCCAGGTAGCGGCTGCCGCACTTGGGACAACGACTCGTGGGCGCCGGATAGGGCCGCACGCGCCAGGACGATCCGCAGGTGTGGCACTGCAGTGTGTGCGTGCGCTCGTGGTACGTGAGCGCGGTAGAACAGTGGTTGCAGGTGGGGACGCAGCCGCACTCACGGCACATCAAAAACGGAGCAAAACCGCGGCGGTTGTGCAGCAGTACGGCCTTCTCGCGGCGCTCGACCACGCGTTCCAAGCCCTCCATCAGCGGTTTTGAGAACATGGAGCGGCTGCCGTGCGCAAACTCGCGGCGCAGATCGGCAATGCGGACCGTGGGCAGCACGGCGTGTCCCGGGCGCTCGGGCATCTCGACACGCGTCCAGGTGGCACCGTTGTACATACCGCGGCGACAGCGGTCGAGGGCCTCGGCCGAGGGCGTGGCGGAGCCCAACACGAGCGGGCACCGATAGCGGCGCGCCATCTCGGCAGCCACCTCGCGCGCATGGTAGCGCGGGCTGGAGCCCTGCTTGTAGCTGGTCTCGTGCTCCTCGTCGATGATGATGAGGCCAAGATCGCTGAGCGGGCAAAAGAGCGCCGAGCGGGCGCCCACGACCACGCGCGCGGCACCGCTGGCAACCATATCCCACTGGTCCAGACGCTCGCCGGCCGAAAGACGCGAGTGGAAGACCGCGACCGTCTCGCCAAAGCGCGAGCGGAAGCGGCCGACGGTCTGGGCCGTCAGCGAGATTTCGGGCACGAGTACGCAGGCCGAACGGCCGGCCGCCAGCACGCGCTCAATGGCCGAGAGGTAAACCTCGGTTTTACCGGAACCGGTGACGCCATCGACAAGGACCACGTCGCCATGGGCATCAAGGCGGGCGCGTTCAATCTGGGCGAGCGCCTGCTGCTGGCCGTTGGTGAGAGAAACCGGCGCCTTGCCGCTTGCCGAGGACAACGTGGTCTGCTCGCTACACCCACGCCAGGCGCGGCGCTCCTCCACCACCACGACGCCGCGTTTTTCGAGCGCTTTAATGGTTGCCGACATGCTGTTGTAGAGCAGGTTGAGGTCGCGCGTCGTGACCGGGCCGCATTGGAGCGCGTCGATGAGCTGACGCTGACGGACCGCTGTCTTGGGCGGCGTGTAGTCGAATCCCTCGGGCGTGAGCATGACCCAACGGTTTTGGATGGGTTTTACGGCGGGGCGCTCAACGGTCCACACGCCGTCATCACCCTTCACGACACGCGGGCTGCCGCCCGGAGGCAAGAACAGACGCAGGCACTCGGAAAGCGTCGCGACGTACTCGTGGCTCATCCAGCGCGCAATGCGTGCAGCCTCGGCGGTAAAGAGCGGCTTGCTGAGGATGGCCTCGATGGGCTTGATGCGCAAGGGGTCGAGGGTGTCGTTGCCTTGCAGGTCGCCCAGCCCGGGCGCGATATCGACGATATAGCCCGCGGCCGCACGGTTGCCAAAGTGGACCAGGACCGTGGACCCGATCTGGGCATCGTTGGCAAGGGACTGCGGGATGCCGTAGTAGAATGGCTCGGAGAGCGCACGGGTCGGGATGTCGACGACCACGCTCGCGTAGGCGGAGACGGGTTCGGGTGCGAGACCGGGTTGCGCCGGGGCGGCGGCAGGGGCCGTGGACTTCGGAGCTTCATCCGGTTCCGGCGAACCAAACAGCGACAGTTGCTCGGCCATGGTCTCTGTACCTCCCATCCCATACGTCTTTAGAAACAAGAGCCCCGCTCGGGTGAACGGGGCTCGGATACATGCGTTTACGCAGCTGCTACAGCGCCATCGTGCGGGCGCGGTCGATGCGCGCCAAGCAGTCGTCGCGGCCGACGAGCGCCATGGTCTCGCCCAGCGGGGGGCTCACCATGTTACCGCAGACGGCGACGCGCACAGCTTGGAACACCACGCGCTTCTTGAGGTCCATCTGCTCGGGCAGCGGCTCAAGCGCGGCGTCGATGTTGGCAGCCGTCCACTCATCCACGCCCTCGAGCGCGGCCTTGGCGGCATCCAGAATGGCGCCCATGCCTTCCTTGGCCAAACCCTTGTTGACAGACTTCTCGTCATACTCGAGCGTCTCGGCCGTGGCAAAGATGGGAGCGGCGACGGTCACGGCGTCGGCCGGCATCTTGGTGCGGGGCTTGACGATGGCGGCAAGCGCATCGATCCAGTCCTCGCCGTACTCGATGTTACCCTCGATCATACCGGCCTCGTGCAGCTCGGGGACCATGATCTCGTCGGCAAACTGGGCGTCGGACATGTTGTTGATGTACTCGGCATTGACCCAGTCGAGCTTTTTGGGGTCGAAGGTCGCCGGGTTCTTGGAGATGCGGTCGAGCGAGAACTTGCTGGCCAGGACATCGCGCGGGATGATCGTGGTCTCGCCGTCGAGCGACCAGCCGAGCAGCGCCAGGTAGTTAACGAACGCGTCGGACAGGTAGCCGGCGTCGCGGTACTCCTCCACCGAGGTGGCGCCGTGGCGTTTAGAGAGCTTCTTGCCGTCGGCACCCAAGATCATGGAGATGTGGGCAAACGTGGGAACGGGCGCGCCGAGGGCCTCGTAAACCATGACCTGGCGCGGGGTGTTGGACAGATGGTCGTCGCCTCGGATGACATGGGTGATCTTCATCATGGCGTCGTCGACGACGGTCGCGAAGTTATACGTGGGCGTGCCATCGGAGCGGAAGATGACAAAGTCGTCGAGCTCCTTGGCGTCGAAGGTCACCTCGCCGTGGACGGCGTCGTGAATGACGACATCGCCGCGGTCCTCGGGCACCTTGATGCGAAGGACGTAGGGCTCGCCGGCCTCGATGCGGCGGCGTGCCTCCTCGGGATCGAGATCGCGACAGCGGCGCTGATAGCCCTGGAAGGGGTCTTTACGCTCCTGGGCGGCCTTACGGTCGGCCTCGAGCTGCTCCTTGGTGCAGAAGCAGGGATAGGCCTTGCCCTCGTCCCAAAGCTTCTGGGCGGCCTGCTTGTACAGGTCCAGGCGCTCGGTCTGGGCATAGGGGCCATAGTCGCCGCCAACCTCGGGGCCCTCGTCCCAGTCCAGGCCCAGCCAACGCATAGCGCGCAGAATGATCTGCGTGTTCTCGTCGGTAGAGCGGGTGGGATCGGTGTCGTCGATGCGCAGGATGAACGTGCCGCCGTTTGCGCGGGCAAAAGCCCAGTTATAGATAGCGGTGCGGGCGCCGCCAATGTGCAGCTTGCCCGTCGGTGAGGGTGCAAAGCGGACGCGAACGTCTGATGCCATGGAAATCTCCTCGATTGCAGGATGGATGTCTAACCGTACCAGTATAAAGCAACAATGCCCACCTCCGCACAAAGGGCACCGACCCAGTCATCGAAGCCGGGTAGCTAATTTGGGACGGGGCTTTTTTAGCTGCCCCGGCAGGCTATCGGCTAAACCAGCAAACAATCAGCCGGAGTAGCTAAAAAAGCCCCGTCCCAAATTAGCTACCCAATGAGTAGGTGCGAAAAGGGTGTGAATGTTGGATTTACGCGCTATGATGTGCCCCTGCATACAGAGCCCGGCGGAATGGTAACGGTCGCTGGGACACGTTATTCGAAAGGACAGTCATGTCAGAAGAGCTTCGTTCCATCCCGCCCCAGCAGGGGTCTTTTGTGTTTACGTCGGAGTCGGTGACCGAAGGCCATCCCGATAAGATCGCCGACCAGATCAGCGATGCCGTCCTCGACGCAATCCTCGCCAAAGAAATAGAGCTGCAGGAGCAGGGCTATATTGCGCCCAACGGCGTGCCCGCCAATGTGGAAAACGTCCGCTGCGCCTGCGAGACCCTCGTGACCACCGGCACCGTCATCGTCGCCGGAGAGATTCGCACCCAGGCATACGTCGACGTGCAGGAAATCGCCCGTGGCGTCATCCGCCGCATCGGCTACAACCGCGCCAAGTTTGGCTTTGACTGCGATACCTGCGGCGTCATGAGCCTCATCCACGAGCAGTCCCCCGATATCGCCCAGGGCGTCGACGAGTCATTTGAGACCCAGACCGGCGCCACCACCGACCCGATCGACCTGATCGGTGCCGGCGACCAGGGCATGATGTTTGGCTACGCCTCCAACGAGACCAAGACCCTCATGCCCATGCCGCACTACCTGGCAAGCCGCCTGGCGGAACGCCTGTCCGCCGTGCGCCACGACGGCACCCTGCCCTATCTGCGCCCCGACGGCAAGACCCAGGTCACCGTGCGCTACGAGGACGGAAAGCCCGTGGAGGTCACAACCATCGTCATCTCCACGCAGCACGCTGCCGAAGTTGAGGACATGGGCAAGATCAAGACCGACCTCATCGAGCATGTCATCGCACCCGTCATGGATGCCGAGAACATGCCGTGGGATGGCGCCGATATCTATGTTAACCCCACCGGACGCTTTGTCGTGGGCGGCCCCATGGGCGACACGGGCCTAACCGGCCGCAAGATCATCGTCGATACCTACGGCGGCTACGGCCGTCACGGCGGCGGCGCCTTTAGCGGCAAGGACTGCACCAAGGTCGACCGCTCTGCCGCGTACGCCGCTCGCTGGGTCGCCAAGAACGTAGTCGCCGCCGGCCTGGCCGATCGCTGCGAGGTCGAGCTGGCCTACGCCATCGGCGTGTCCAAGCCGCTGTCGATCATGGTCGACACCTTTGGCACCGCGCATATTGCCGAGGACAAGATCGTCGAGGCCGTGGAGAAGACCTTTGACCTGCGCCCGGGCGCAATCATCCGCGACCTGGACCTGCGTCGCCCCATCTATGAAAAGACGGCAGCCTACGGTCACTTTGGCCGTGAAGACGCCGACTTTACCTGGGAGAAAACGGACCGCATCGACGAACTCAAAGCAGCCTGCGGCCTGTAAGCTAACGAGAAAAGCCACAGCCAAATAAAAACGCACCAAAAAGAGGTACCGGAACAACCGGTACCTCTTTTTTATTTGAACGGTGGTGAAGATGAGCCGAACTGGGACATGGAATAGGTCACAGGCCGATAATTTTTGCAGCAGAGCAACTCCAACCATGTATCCTAAGTTCCGAGGACTTTAGTATTTGGTCGATCGCGAGTTCCGCACGAGCCGGAGGCCACTTAATGTGGCCTCCGTGTGAGCAGGACTGTCCGAGCAGGCGACCAAATACTAAAGCCCTCGGAACGGCGGGACAGCGTATGCCCCGCCCCTCGGGACGACGGGATAGAACAGGAGCGCATATGGCAGGCAAGCCGCAAACACTAGCTACGACCTCGGCATTCGAGATCTTGGGCCCCATCATGGTCGGCCCCAGCTCATCGCACACCGCCGGCGCCCTGCGTTGTGCCCAAGTTGCCGCCAGCCTGCTGGAAGGCCGCATCACCAAGGTCACCTTTGGCCTGTGGAACTCCTTTGCCCACACCTACCGCGGCCATGGCACCGACCGCGCACTCGTCGCGGGCATCTTGGGCCTCGACACCGACGACGAGAACATCAAGCAGGCCTTTGACCTCGCGCGCGAGCGGGGCCTCAGCTATCACTTTGACATTAAGGGCGACGACGCCTCCATCCACCCCAACACCGTCGACATCGACATGGTCGATGACACGGGCGCCACGGCGCAGGTCCGCGGCGAGAGCCTTGGCGGCGGCAAGATGCGCATCAGCCGCATCAACGGCGTCGGCGTCGATATCTCGGGCATGTATTCCACCCTGTTTGTGGCGCACCAGGACGTCCCCGGCGTTCTCGCCGCGCTCACGAACCAGCTCGCCTACGCACACGTAAACATTGCCTTCTGCCGCACCTACCGCACCGAGGTAGGCGGCCAAGCTTATTCCGTCTTTGAGACCGACGGCACCCCCGATGACATCGTCGTTCCCATGCTACGCATGCTCGACCATGTCGATTACGCCACCTTCATTGAGCTTCCCGGCTCGGCCTCATCGCTCTCCCCCGGCGTTTCCGCCAAGGAAATCTTCGACGATGGCGAACAGCTCCTCGACGCCTGCGCCGAACTGGGCCTCAACATCGGCGCCGTCATGGCCGTACGCGAAGCCCGCCTGACCGGCGAGCAGCACGCCGTCGCCGCCATGCGCCGCGTACTCGAGGTCATGCGCGAGGAGACAACGGCGCCCATCGCCGCACCGCAGCGCTCGCTCGGCGGGCTTATCGGCGGCGAGGCTAAACTCGTCGACGCCACATGCCGCAACGATCTGAGCACAAACCTGATGGGCGCCGTCCAAACCGAAGCCGTAGCCCGCGCCATGGCTGTGCTTGAGCGCTCTGCCACCATGGGCGTCATCGTCGCCGCCCCCACGGCCGGCTCTGCGGGCGTCGTGCCCGGCTGCGTGTTGGCGCTCGCCGACCATCTACAGCTCGATGACGAACAGGTCATGGACGCACTCTACTGCTCTGCCGCGATTGGTCTCAACCTCACCACAAGTGCCTGCGTCGCCGGTGCCGAAGGCGGATGTCAGGCTGAGGTGGGCAGCGCCGCCGCCATGGCCGCTGCAGCGCTCGTCCAGATGCTGGGCGGCACGCCCGAGCAGGCACTCGACGCTAGCTCTATCGCACTGAGCAATCTGCTTGGTCTTGTATGCGATCCCGTGGGCGGCCTTGTCGAAGTGCCATGCCAAAACCGCAACGCGATCGGCGTGGCGGCCGCATTTAGCTCGGCGCAGCTCGCCCTTGCAGGTATCAAAAGCCTTGTGCCCTTCGACCAGATGGCACACGTCATGCTCTCGGTGGGCCACGCGTTGCCGGCCACGCTACGAGAGACGGCCAAGGGCGGCATCGCACAAGCTCCCGCAGCACTTTCGGCTTGCGCTAAATGCGGCGTGTGTGGATAAAGACCCGACCAAAACAAGAGGTGGGACAAATGTCCAACCTCTTGCCAATGCCACCGTTTCAATACCACAAACAACTGGGTAATCGCTATAATGCAAGCCCAGTAAAAACACGATGAGCCGCAAGGCGAAACTCGAAGGATATGCATACGATGTCGCACAACGATCGAACTCAACTGATTCCCGATCCGCAGCAGCCGAGCAGGCACACCGGCGGCGTTCAGCCGCCGCGTCCTATCGGGCCGAGCCGCGATCAGCAGCGTGGTGCGGCAAACGCTTCCCAACGCCCGAACCAGCAGCGTCAGCAACGTCAGCAGCACCAGGCAAACGGCAATGCGCCCAAGCAACCCCCCACGCACGCTCGAGGCGATCGCGGCCCCGCGCGCAAACCCGCCGAAAACAATAAGTCGGGCAAAAAGACGACGCTCTTTGTCGTCCTGGGTCTTATTGTCATTGTCTATATTATAGGCATCGTAGCATTTTCGCAGGTAGCCTACCCCAACACTACTATTGCCGGCGTCGACGTCTCGTTCTCCAACGCTTCGTCTGCTGCCACTAAGGTCAACTCGGCATGGAAGCACTATAAGCTCACGGTGACAGGCGACGACTTTAACTGGACCTATCAGCCTGAGTCCGATGAACCCATCGTCGACGGCGAAGCTGCCGCAAAAGAAATCATCAGCCGCAACGAAGCCTTTATATGGCCGGTCCGCCTTGTGGAATCCTTAAGCGGCAAGACCAAAACAACCGCTACCTCCAACGAAGTCAATCTTGAACAAGACGTCGACCTGTCCATGCTCTCTGACACCTTTGACCAAAAGAAGTTTGAGGAGGATCTGGGCGCCGCCATTGACGAGTTTAACGAGGGCCGTTCGGGCACGTTCGAGGCCAATAGCTCCTATGACGAGCAAGCCGGCAAGTTTACCGTCGAGAAGGCGCGCTCCAACGAAAAACTCAACCGCGAGCATGTCATTAAGTATGCCGAGCTCGAGCTTGCCTCGCTGGCCGAGACTGTAGATCTTTCCAAGCTCGGCAACGATGCCTATGAGCCGCTCAATGAAACTCTGACCAATGATCAGATTCAGGCCGCATGCGATGCCGCCAACAACTTCTTGGGCGTCAACGTGACCCTCAAGCTCAACGGCGAGGATGCCGGCAAGGTCGACGGCAGCTCCGTGTTGCAGTGGATCAGCTTTGCCGATCCGGCCAACCCCACACTCGATACGTCGCAGATCGGTAGCTGGGCAGCCGAGCTCGCCAATAGCTTTAATACCGTGGGCACCACCCGCTGGTGGACGCGTGCCGACGGCAAAGAATGTGCCGTCGAGGGCGGTGACTTTGGCTGGTCCGTCGATAGCGACGCGCTTGCCAAGCAGGTCGAGGACGCCATTAACAACAAGCAGACCGGCGAAATCGAGATTAAGTACTCCCAGAAGGCCGACACCTATACCGCAAAGGGAGAGCCCGACTGGAAGGCGTATATCGACGTCGACCTGTCCGAGCAGCACGCGCGCTACTATGACGAGAACGGTAATATCGTGTGGGAAGCCAACTTTATCTCGGGCAAACCGGGAGAGGATGCCACCCCCGAGGGCGTTTGGCAGATCAATAGCAATGACGGCGCAAGCAAGCTCATCGGAGCCAAAGACCCAAAGACCGGAAAACCAAAATACGAAAGCCCCGTGTCGTATTGGATGCCGTTTGAAGGCAACATGGTTGGTTTCCATGATGCAACATGGCAAAACGATCAGAGCTTTGACGACCCAAATTCGTACAAATGGTGCGGCAGCCACGGTTGCATCAACTTGCGCCTGGCCGATGCCAAGGCACTCCACGATTGCATCAACGTAGGCCTATGCGTGGTCGTGCACTCATAAGGAATCACGCCTTCGCACAAAGGGGAACTGACGCTCCAATCTAACAGTTCCGAAAGATACCTCCATAATGCGCCCGCCTCTCGCGACGGGCGCATATACTTATCGAGGAACTTTCTATAAAGGAGACGCCATGTCGAATGTCCCCACCATCACCCCGGGACCGAATGATACCGAGCGAGCGCCCGAGGGTGCCACCGAAACGCTTCCCCTCATAACAACCGTGCACGCAACACAGCAAAACGGCAGCACAAGCGATACAACCGAGATTTCTGACGAAGAGGCCTACGCCAAGCTCAAGGCGAAGCGTGCCGAGCGTCGGCGCAAAAAGCTCATCCGACGCGGCATTGCGGCCGGCGTCGTGGCCGCCGTTGTGCTCATCGCCGTTGTCATGACCTTCGTCATCAACGCACGACCCGCAGGTACCAACGGGCCGTTGACCGACATGGTCACCGAGGGCACGTTTACGACCACCGTCGAGGCCAAAGGCCAGCTCAAGCCCATCTCGGCTTCGGTGGTCTCCCCTTCTGTCGACGGCACAGTGGCATCGATCAACGTGCAAGCTGGCCAGTCCGTCAACGAGGGCGACGTGCTCATGACGATTAAAAACGACGAGCTCGATCGCAACGTTGCCGAGGCGCAGCGCGCGGTGGCGGCGGCACAGGAAGACCTCGCCAACGCACAGAAAGCGGTAGCAGCCGCCCAAGCCGCCTCTGCGACTGACGCAGAAGCGGCAGGCGCGAGTGGCGCCAGCGGCACCGCCGACACGAGTGCCGTATCGAGCGCCCAACGCAACCTAGCCTCGGCCCAGGCGACCCTGGACCAGGCCAACGCCAAAGCCGCCGAGCGCACCGTGACCGCGCCCAGCTCGGGCAGCATCGTCGAGCTCAACGCCAAGGTCGGCGCCACGGTGACGGGCGGCATGATTATGGGCGAAGGCGATACGAGCGGCGGCAAGCAGTGCATGCAGATCGCCGACCTCTCCAAGATGAAGGTCACCGTTCAGGTGGGTGAAAAGGATATCGCCAAGATCGCCGTGGGCCAGAGCGCCAACGTTACCTATCCTGCCTTTCCCGATATCGTGAGCCAGGGAACGGTCACGACAATCGCTTCGGTGGCAAATTCCGACGCCAACGGCGGCGGCAGTGTGACCTTTAACGTCGACATTTTGATCGAAGCGCCCGACGCGCGTCTCAAGCCGGGCATGACCGCCGAGGTCTCGGTGGTGACCGAACAGCTCGACTACGTGGTGATGGTACCGACCATGGCTCTCATGACCGAGGATGGCGAGCACTATTACGTCAACGTGGCAACCGACGGCGAAGGCGAACAGACCCGACGCGTAAAGGTAACCGTCGTGACGCAAAACGATAACGATGCCGTGGTCGGCAAAACGCAGGTCAAGCGCGATGACCAGGGCAACGAGATCAACGCGGACGTACCGGTCACCAAACTGCGCGACGGCGACACCCTCATCGTGGACACCGGCGCGGGCATGACGGCCGACGGCGGCGACTCTGGCAGCACATCTGCCGACGAGGGCATGTAATGCGTCCCGTCATCGACATCCGCAACGTGCATCGCATTTTTGAGAGCGAGGCCGGCTGCGCCCATATCCTGCATAACGTGAGCCTGGCAGTGAATCCCGGCGAGTTCGTGGCCATTACCGGCCCTTCGGGATCGGGCAAGTCGACGCTCATGAACATCCTGGGCTGCCTGGACAAGCCGACGGCAGGCGATTATTACCTGCAGGGCCTCAACGTGGCGGAGCTCGACGATGACGAGCTCACCGAAGTCCGCGCCCTGAGCATCGGCTTTGTCTTTCAGAGCTTTAACCTGCTTCCGCGCCTTTCGGTCATCGAAAACGTCATGCTGCCGCTGTCGTACACCAACGTGCCGCGGGCTCATCGTGAGATGCGCGCCGTCCATGCGCTGCAAGCCGTCACGCTGCCGGTCGACCACTGGGACCACCGCATCTCAGAGCTCTCGGGCGGACAGATGCAGAGGGTTGCCATCGCGCGTGCCCTCGTCAACGATCCACCCATCATCCTAGCCGACGAGCCGACGGGAAACCTGGACTCCGCCACCGGAGCACTCGTGATGGAGACCTTCCACAAACTCCAGGAACGCGGCAAGACCATCGTGCTCATCACGCATGATCCCGGCATTGCCGCCGAGGCCGACCGTGCCGTAACCATTCGCGACGGCAGGATCCACGACGGCGCGTACATTGCGCACGCGCCGCAGACCCTGCGTGGCGCTATTGACAACCTGCCCATGATTTCTGCACACGCCAATCCGACGAAAGAAGTGAAGGCATGAGCACGCGCGATCTTATCCAAGAAGCCCTTCACTCCCTCGAGGCCAATAAGGGACGCAGCCTACTCACCATCCTGGGCATCGTCATTGGCATCGCCTCCGTCATTGCCATGACTTCGCTTATCGGCGGTATCCAAAACAGCCTGGTCAACAGCCTGGGCCTCAATGCGGCACGCATGGTGCAAATCTATTCGTCGCAAGAACTCACTGAGTCGGACGTCGAGAAGCTTCGCAAGATGGTTCCGCAGATCGAGCAGATCGGCATCGTGGACAGCGCCTATACCGAGTACAAGGCCGTTGACAAAAGCTATACCGTCATGGCGCAGGGCGTCGATAGCGACATGCTCGACGCGGTGGGCGCCAGCAAGCTCGTCGCGGGGCGCACCTACACCCAGGCCGAGTCCCAATCTGGCGCACGCGTGGCGCTCATCAGCCGTGGCGGCGCCGATCAGCTGTACGGCAACGAGCAGGACGCGGTGGGCAAGACCATTAAGGTCTCCAACGGCGAGGTACAGATTGTCGGCGTTATCGACGGCGGCAGCGACTCCATGGGCTCACTCACGCTATACATGCCGCGCGAGACCATCTCGGGCCTCTTTGGCGACGAGAACCCGTCGTTTCCCAGCGTAACGGCGCTCGCCACCGAGGGTACAGACGTGGATAAGCTGTGCAAGACGATTGAATCCAAGGTGCGCGCAATGAAGGGTATCGCGGAGGATGATGAGTACGACAGTGTATCGGCAACCTCCATGAAAGGCGCCATCGACGCCCTCAATTCCTTTATGGGCGCGTTCTCACTCATCATGGGCGCCGTTGCCAGCATTTCACTGCTCGTTGGCGGCATCGGCATCATGAATATGATGCTCACCAATGTGACCGAGCGTATCCGCGAGATCGGGATTCGTCGAGCCTTGGGTGCCAGCCGTCGCGATATCACCGCGCAGTTTCTGGCCGAGTCCTCGGCGCTGTGCGTCACCGGTGGCCTGCTGGGTGTTTTGATTGGCTACCTGATTGCCTGGGGTCTAGCGATGTTCGCCGCGGGTTCCGGCGTGCTTGGCGAGCTCGGTGCCAGCGGTACCATTACGCCGAGCTTTTCGATCGCCACGGTGCTGCTGGCCTTTGCGGTCTCCGTCGGCATCGGCGTCATCTTCGGCTTCTATCCCGCCCGCCGGGCAGCAAAACTCGACCCCGTAGAGTGCCTGCGCTACCAGTAATGCAATCCCCTGAGTTGAAGTGAAATAGGGAGTGTTTAAGCTGTTAATAGGCCTATTCAGTCCCTATTTCACCGCAACTCAGGGGAGGGATAAGGCACTAGTGCTATTCGAAACGGTAGTGTCGAGAAAGTTGGTGTAGTGCCCGATCCGAAGCGAGTCGGCCCGGCGTCCTGCAATCTGGAATACGGTTGATATCCTATGCCGCCTCGACCCTGTCCGCAAGCTCGAGGCCGGACTCGAGCATCTTCCTGGCCTCCGCCTCAAGCCGCGCCCAATCGACGTGACCGTCGGTCCCCCGGGTGCGACCGTCGTCGTAGAGCTCGTTCATCCTCGCCTCCGAGAAGTACCTGGACTCCTGCCATATCTCGTCCTGCTCGCACATGACCGCGCCCGCGAGCCGCACCAGCGAGCCCGTGGAGGGGAACACCTGCACGACGCGCGACCTGCGCTTTATCTCCCGGTTGGTCCTCTCCTGCACGTTGTTGGTGCGCAGGCGCCTCCAGTGGGTCGGCGGGAAGTCGAGGTAGGCCAGCGCGTCGGGCTCGGCCTCCTCCAGCACCGCCGCCGCCCTGGGGCAGCACCCCGCCAGCATGTCGCACGCCGCGTGGTACATGGCCGTCACGGTGGCGGCGTCGCGCCCGCGGAACACCTGCGACACGATCCTGCCCACGCGGCGCCTGAGCTGCCAGGAGCCGGCCTCGCGCATGCAGTCGCGCATGAGGTGGACCGCGCAGCGCTGCCACGCGGCGCCCTGGAAGACCTCGCCGAGCGCCCGGACGAGCCCCGGGTGGGCGTCCGATGTTAGCGTCAATCTATTTTTCACCAGTTTCGCTAAACAGGCGCACCGTTCGCGCAAAGGCGGTTTCACCGGTTGCGCTAACGTATTTTCACCGATTCCGGTCACGGCTTGACGGGCCCGTCCCTCG
>NZ_VUME01000007.1 GCF_009696325.1 Collinsella sp. WCA1-178-WT-3 (M1) | reverse complement strand
TACGCGGCCTAGCGGGCGGCGGGATCAACCGAAGAGGAAACCGAGCGGGGGCGCCAGGCGCCCGGATGCGTCATGCCGAAATGGCACGAAGCACGCGGTTGACAAAACTATAGAGACACGTCCCAAATTAGCTGCCCTTCACCAAAGAATGAGCGTGGATAATCTCCCGTTTTTTGCTTGGTGACAGGCTCAAAGTGGGAGATTATCCACGCTCGTTCCCATCGGATTACATTGCCCGTGGCCGGCAGCCGTGCGGCATCGGTCCGCGTGGCGGCGTATAATCGGCGGCAGATGACTTGGACGTTAGGAAACCATGACCGATAGCATGCAGCAGATGGCGCTCGATACGCTCGGCGCCTATTTTGGCTACACCTCGTTTCGCCCGGGGCAGGACCGCATGGTCGATGCGATCCTTGCCGGCCGCGATGCGTTGGGCGTTATGCCCACGGGCGCCGGCAAGTCCATTTGCTACCAGGTGCCCGCGCTCATGCTGCCCGGTATCACCTTTGTGGTGAGTCCGCTGCTGTCGCTTATGGAGGATCAGACCCGTGCATTGCTCGCGGCGGGTGCGCGACCCAGCTATCTCAACTCCAGTCTTACTCCGGCCCAGCAAAACACCGTGCTCAAGCGGGCGCGCGAGGGCCGCTACCAGCTTATGTACGTGGCACCCGAGCGTCTGCTCGAGCCGCGCTTTTTAGCTTTTGCGCGGGAGGCCGCCGCCGGCATTGGCGTGCCGCTCGTGGCCATTGACGAGGCCCACTGCGTAAGCCAGTGGGGCCAGGATTTCCGTCCCGCCTACCTGCAGATTCGCGAGTTCATCGATTCCCTGCCGCAGCGCCCCATCGTGGCGGCCTTTACCGCTACGGCGACCGAGCGCGTGCGCGCGGACATTCAGCAGATGCTCGGCCTGCAAAACCCCGCGACGGTGGTGACGGGCTTCGATCGCAAGAACCTCTACTTTGGCTGCGAGGAGATGAGCGACAAGGCCAAGGCCGCGTGGGTGCGCGACTATGTGATCGCACATTCGAGCGAAAGCGGCATCGTGTATTGCTCGACTCGCAAGACCGTCGATGCGCTGGCAAGCGAGCTTGCCGAGGCGCTAGGCTCCAGCGGCATTCGCGTTGGCCGCTACCATGCCGGCATGGGCAACGACGCCCGCCGGCAAAGCCAGCGCGCCTTTATCGACGACGATATCCAGGTAATGGTTGCCACCAACGCCTTTGGCATGGGTATCGACAAGCCCAACGTGCGCTACGTGATTCACAACAACGTGCCCGAGAGCATCGAGGCGTACTACCAGGAGGCGGGCCGCGCCGGCCGCGATGGCGACCCAGCCAGCTGCCATTTGCTGTGGAACGGCAATGATTTTCGTATGCGTCGCTTTTTGATCGATCGCGGCGATGTTGCCGACGAGGCGCTCGATGACGAGCAACGCGCGTGGGCGCTCCAGAATCGATACCGCCTGCTCAGCCAGATGGAGGGCTACTGCAATACCACCGGCTGCCTGCGCGAATACATGCTGCGCTACTTTGGCGACGAGGCTGCGGCCGAGCATGCCGCTGCGGCCGGTGCTAGCGGTGCCGCCACGGACGACGCCGAGGGCTGCGGCAACTGCAGCAACTGCCTCACGCAGTTCGAGGTCGAGGACGTCACCGATATGGCCCGCGCCGCCGTGCGCTATGTGGCTACGCGTCCCATGCGTTTTGGCAAGTCGCTGATCGCCGACGTGCTCCACGGCGGCAACACCGAGCGCATTCGCCAGATGCATCTGGACGAGGACCGCGGCTACGGTGAGCTGTCGAGCGAATCGGTCGGGCGCATCAAGGACATCATCGGGCAGCTGTGCGGCCGCGGTTATTTGGCAACCTCACAGGGACAGTACCCGGTCGTGGGACTGGGCCCGCGTGCCGGCGAGGTCGAGGACGAGGCGTTTGCCTTTACCGTTAAGCGTCGTGCATCCAAGCGCAAGGCCTCGGTCCGCGCCCTCCGTGCGGTGGATCTGCTGCGCGAGGAGGCCGAGCTGGATCAGCGCCCGCGCGTGGGCGACGATGTCGAGCTGTTCGAGCGCTTGCGGGCACTCCGCAAGGAGATTTCGACCGAGCTGGAGATGGCGCCGTACATGGTCTTCTCCGATAAGGCGCTGCGCGGTCTGTGCCGCCTGCGCCCTCAGACGCGCGACGAGCTTATCCGGGTCAACGGCATTGGCGAGAAAAAAGCCGACGCCTTTGGCGAGCAGTTTATGGCGGCGATTGAAGAGTTTGAATCCGAGCATGCACGGGATGGAGCGTAACGATGGTAGCCGATAGCAAGACCGACCGTACTGACGTGTCCGCCGTGCCGCTGTACCAGCAGGTTATGGACGACCTAAAGGGCGAGATTGCGCGCGGCGTGTACGCTGCCGGCTCGCGCATTCCTTCCGAGATGGAGCTCGCGAAGTCCTACGGCGTGGGGCGCATTACCGTGCGTCGCGCCATTGAGGAGTTGTCGCGCGCGGGATATCTCAACCGTCAGCAGGGGAGGGGCACGTTTGTGTGTGCGCCCAAGCTCAAGCGCAAGATTGTCCAGAAAGGCGACGTCCAGAGTTTTACCGAGGCCTGCGCTGCCAACGACATGGCGGCCGGAGCGCGCCTGGTGTCGCGCACGGTGGTTGCGGCGACGCGCGAGGACGCGGCGTTTTTTGGCGTGGAACCCGGCTGCGAGCTCATCGTGGTCGAGCGCGTGCGCACGGCCGATGGCGTGCCCGTCATGCTCGAGAACAACGCCTTTGTGCTGGCCGACCATCCCTATCTGCAGCAGCTTGCCGACGAGGACCTCGCCGACAATTCGATTTTTGCGATCGTTGCCGTGCATTCGGGCCGCGCACCGCTCAAGTCCGATCCCTGTACCGTGGAGATCGCGCTCGCTGATGCTCAGACGGCCCCGCTGTTGGAGGTGCCGGTCGGCGAGCCGCTCTTTTATATGGAGGCGTACTTTGCCGATGCGGACGAGCGGCCCTTGCTGCTCGGGCGCCAAAAGATCGTGGGCTCGCGCTACGTGTTCGACATCTAACTTCCATAGATAGAACAATACAGAACAAGTTTGGTGAAATGAATTCACCTGCAACAGCTTGCGTGCTATAAATAGGACAACATAGAACGACCGCAGGTACGAGCTGTCGCCGCTCAAAGCCGCCACACAGGGAGGAATGTCACCGTGAACGCACACGATCTGGTTCAGGAAATTATCGAGCGCAAGGGTAAGATCGAGAATGTCTTTTGGATCGCCTGCGGCGGTTCGATGATTGACCTTATGCCGGCCAATGAGCTGCTCAAGCGCGAGGCAACTACGTTTACTTCGACGGTCTACACGGCGCGCGAGTTTTGCCTTATGGCCCCCAAGAGCCTAGGGCCGAAGTCGCTCGTCATCGCCTGTAGCCACAGCGGTAACACGCAGGAGGTCGTCGACGGCTGCGAGATGGCGCTGGCCGCCGGTGCCGAGGTCGTGACTATGACTGACTACGCGGGCTCCAAGATCGATAACGGCAAGTGGACCACCTGGGTTTACCCGTGGGGCAAGGGCGAGTCGCAGGCCGAAGTTCCGCAGGGCATCGGCGCTCTGATCGCCGCCGAGCTGCTCGACCAGCAGGAGGGCTACGAGGCGCTCGCCGACATGTACGCCGGCCTTAAGCAGATGGACGCGCTGCTGCCCGCTGCCCGCGAGAAGGTCAACGCCGAGCTGGGCGATCGCTTTGCCGAGCTCTGCCAGCAGCACAAGTTCTTCTATATCCTGGGCTCCGGCCCCAACTTTAGCCAGACCTACGCCATGGCCATCTGCTCGCTCATGGAGATGCAGTGGCAGCACTGCTGCTACATCCACTCCGGCGAGTATTTCCACGGTCCCTTCGAGGCTACCGAGCCCGGCGTGCTCTACTTTGTGCAGCTTGGCGCTGGCGAGTGCCGCCCCATGGAGGAGCGCGCACTGGCATTCCTCAACACGCACACCGATACAGTCATGGTGCTCGATGCGCTTGAGTACGGCGTGGGCGAGGTGCCTGCCAGCGTGCGTTCGTACCTGGAGCCGATCTTCTTCTATGCGATGAGCTGTGAGCTGCGCGCCGCCCGCGGCAAGGTATTTGACCACAGTCCCGAGGTTCGCCGCTACATGGGCGTCGAGCAGTACTAGGTAACGGGGAACGCGATTTTTCATGACGGGGCCTTCGCCAAGCGCGGGCCCCGTTTGCGTCACGGCGCCCCTTTCTGTTTGTCGAAAACGAAGTCAAATACTTTTCCTGAGAAGTGAACGACCTATTTTGGACCCCCGAAGCATCAACATTTTTTGACGCCAAAACAGCAGGAAAATCTTAATGAAACTGCAGGAAATGGTCCCCACAAATTGCCGATGCTTCGGGGGCTCGTTTTTGCTCGTTCACTTTTCGGGAAAAGTATTAGACCTAAATCTGCAGGCATGTCGCGTGAGTCAAAAAGCGGGCCGCGCCGGTGGGTTTCCGGCGTGGCCCGCTTTACATTGTGTCCGTATGAGTGAGTTGTCGCATCAACCGGCGGACTACTTGGCGTCGTAGGCCTCGGCGTCCCACCAGTCGAGCTGGGCGATGTTGTCGCGAATATGCTGACAGCTCTTGTGGAAGCCCTCGAGCTCGTGCTCGGAAAGGTCGAGCGTGTAGACCTCCTCGACGCCCTCGGCGCCGATCACGCACGGCAGGGAGGTAAAGATGCCCTCCTCGCCATACTGGCCGGTCATAAGCGTAGAGGCCGAAAGCACGGCGTGCTCGTTGTGCAGCACGGCGGCGCAGACGCGCGCGGCGGAGTTGGCAACGGCGTACTCGGTGCACTGCTTGCCGGCGTAGGTCACATAACCGCCCTTGCGTGCGAGCTCCTCGACCTCCATGTGGTCGAAGGCGTACTTGTCGGGGTTCTCGGCCTGAAGCTCGTTGAGGCTCTTGCCGGCGATGGTTGCGGCCTTAAAGGCGGCCAGCTGGCTAAAGCCATGCTCGCCGATCATGTAGGCGTCGATGGACTTGGGGCTCACCCCGACCTTCTTGGAGATCTCGGTGCGCAGGCGGGCAGAGTCCAGGCCACAGCCCGAGCCGATGATCTTCTTGGGATCGTAGCCGGTCAGATGCCACAGCTCGGTGCACACGACGTCGCAGGGGTTGGAGATGCTCACGAAGATGCCGTCGAAGCCGGCATCGACGATGCGCTTGGCAAAGGTGCGGGCGGCGTCGGTGGTAAAGAACAGCTCGCCGTCGCGGTTGCCGGCGGCCAGTGCGACCTTGCCGGCGGCGTTGACGATGACGTCGCAGCAGGCCAGCTCCTCGTAGTGGTCGTAGCAGTTGACGATCTTGGTGTTGTACGGAACAAACGAAAGGGAGTCGCGCAGGTCTTGGACCTCGGACGTCACCTTTGCCTCGTTGATATCGCAGAGGTACAGCTCATCGGCAATGCCCTGCATGAGCAGGCTGTTGGCGACATGTGCTCCTACGTGGCCCTGGCCGACCACACCGATCTTACGCGTCTGGTACATATTCATATCCTTTCGGCCGAGTATTTCGCATCGAACCATTGTAGCGTCCTGCTGCCACTTTGCTAGGCTAAAGCGCCGTAGATTTTTGGGACATGCCTTAATCTCTACTTTTGGAGTGATTTGGGCCGCTGACGGTGTCTCGGGGCGATGCACTCGCGCGGATGGGGCCGCTCGTTGTACCATAGCTGCAACTGACTCGTAAGGAGCATCCATGCCCATTCGCATCCCCGACGCCCTCCCTGCCGCCGCGCAGCTCGAGAGCGAGAACATCTTTGTCATGACCGAGTACCGCGCGCTGCACCAGGACATCCGTCCGCTGCGCGTGCTCATCCTCAACCTCATGCCAACCAAGATCGCCACCGAGACGCAGATCATGCGCAAGCTCTCCAACACGCCGCTGCAGGTAGAGGTGGACCTGCTACGCACCAAGACGCACGAGGCCACGCACGTGAGTGCCGGCCACCTGGAGACGTTCTACCGTACGTTCGACGACATCCGCGATATCCACTACGACGGCCTGATCATCACGGGCGCGCCGGTGGAGCAGATGCCGTTCGAGGAGGTCGACTACTGGCCCGAGCTCTGCCAGATCATGGATTGGTCCACCACGCACGTGCACTCTACGCTGCATATTTGCTGGGGTGCACAGGCAGGGCTCTACCATCATTACGGTATCCAGAAGTGCGACCTGCCGGCCAAGGCGAGCGGCGTGTTTGAGCATTATCTGGTGAAGCCGCAAAGCCCGCTGGTCCGCGGCTTTGACGACCGCTTCTATGCCGTGCATTCACGCAATACCGATGTGCGTCGCGAGGACGTGGATGCCGAGCCGCAGCTTGAGGTCGTGGCCGTATCAGACGAGGTGGGCCTGTACATCGTCAAGTCGACCGACAGTCGCCGCTTCTTTGTCTTTGGCCATCCCGAGTACGATACCGACACGCTGCGCCTGGAGTACGAGCGCGACGTGAAGCGCGGGCTCAACCCCCAGGTGCCGGCGCATTACTTCCCAGGTGACGACCCCACCGCCGAGCCGCGCAACGTCTGGCGCAGCCAGGCTCAGCTGTTCTACACCAACTGGCTCAACTACTACGTCTACCAGACCACGCCCTACGACCTGGCCCGCGCCGGCGAGGAGCACTAGGCTACGGCCGCGGTTGCGGTTGTGGCTGCGGCTGCGGCGTGACGAGCGTGGATTTTCGGATGCCCATCTTGCGGGTGCGATACAACGGCGGTTAGGCGCTGATGATGTGGGGTAGCGGCAGGTCGTGGGTGTCGGTGGGAACGTGGTCGACACGCTGCTCGTCAAAGGCGATGCCGATGATTTGGCATGCGGGCGAGATCGCGGGCAGGTAGCGGTCGTAGCAGCCGCCGCCGTAGCCCAGGCGCGCGCCGTTGTGGTCGAAGGCTACGAGTGGCACGACGATCATATCGAGCGCCTCGGCAGGCACGATAGGAAAACGGCTGCTGTCGACGTCCGTGGCTGCGAAGGCCCGCGTAGGGTGGGCGATAAACGGGGCCTCGGACGCATCGCCGTCAGCAACTGCCCGCATGCACATGCGCTGGCCACAAGCCACGGTGTCAGCTGCCGAGAACATGCACGGATAGGCCACGCGCCAGCCGTGTTTTGCGGCCGCTGCGGCAAACGCGGCAGGATCTGCCTCGGAGCCCATGGCGGCATAGACGGCAACGGTGCGCGGGGCCGCGGGACCCGAGCCGCCCAGCAACTCAACGAGCCGCGCGCATACAGCAGCAGACTTTGCCGCCCGCATATCCAAATCTAGAGCGTCGCGCCGGGCAATTACCGCCCGCCGCAACTCGGCCTTATCCATCCCGGCCCCTCTCTCAAACCTACCAAAAAGGGACAGGTTTATTTTGGTAGGTTTTATCTGGTCAAATGTCGAAACCACCACGCAAACCATCGCAAGGGGGAGCAGTTCATGGACACCTTCGTGGGTTTTGACGAAGAGTGGGTGTTCGCGGCGGTGTGTCTCGATCTGTAACAGTAACTCGGCAAAATCGGGCCTAGATGTTACAGATTTAGACAAAGGGCCGGCGTCATCCGAAAACGTCTCGATTTGTAACATCTGGAGCCAATATTGCCGCCTAGATGTTACAGATTTAGACAAACTGGTGTGACGGGCTGAGCTGCCCCGCCCAAGCAGCGGCAAAAGAAAAGGTAGATTTTCAGGCATGTCCCAAAAATCTACCTTTGCTGTGCGTTAGTCCAGCAGGTCGATGACGTTGAAGCCGGCGTTGCTCTTGGCGATGACGTCTCGGCCGCCAAAGACGCAGGTGGGCGAGACGGCTGCGATGCGCGTCACGTCGGCGCCGAGCGAGCGCAGCTCACCGGGCGTGGCGGCGAGCATCTGGGCGCGGCGCTCCTCGCGTGCATGCGGATCGAGTCCGGCCAAGTAGGTCGTGTTGCGGCGTTTGGTGAGCGCGTACGGCTTCACCGGCGCATCCATGCCGCTCACGCAGCTCACGATAAAGCCCTCAAAGGCTGCCTCGTCGGGCTCAAAACCGCCGAGCCATTCGCCTGCGCGCGCCACGCGCTCAATCGAGGGGTCGATTGCCGGGTCGCGGTAGGTGTAGAACGCGGCCTGACGCTCGCCTGCCGCGCGGAATCCGCAGCCGTACGCCCCGCCCTTCACGCGGATCTCGTTCCACAGGTAGTCGTAGGAGAGCGCGTTGGCGGCAACCGCCCAGGCGCCCGTCACGTCGAGCCCCAAGCGACGCGGGTCGCATGCGCTTGCCGCAAAGCAGATGTCGCTGGGGATGACAAAAGCCTCGTGGCGGTCGCACGGCGTCGGCACCACGAGCGTGTCGCGGCCGGCAACAGCACCGTCGCCCGCGCCCAACCCCAGGTCGCCCGCGGCGGTCCAGTACGCGTCAAAGTCCTCATCGCTGCCGGTAAAGCTCGCCAGGCAGCCGTCGGCCACAAAGATGCGGCCTGCCAGCTCGGCAAGCTTGGCGCGCAGGTCGTCCAGGCGCTCGTCAAAGTGGTCGAGCAGATCGCGCAGGAACAGGTAGAAGTCCACGCCCGAAAGCTGCTCGCGCACCACGGCCGAAGGCGAGCTGTAGCTCATCGCGCGGCCAAGCGCCGCCGAGTGACCGTTGTTGATAAAGCCCTGCTCAAGCCCAATGCGAATCTGCGTGAGCACGTCGCGCACGCGGTCGGCGTCGGCATCGAGCAACAGCGTGCTCGACCACACCTCGCGCGGCAGGCTCGCCAGCGCATCGATCTTTTCGGACAGGGCGCCGGCGCTCACCAGCAGGTAGGGGCGCACGCCGTCCACGTCGGGCTGGGTCATGACCTCGGTCGTAAAGCTCAAAAAGCCCAGCTTGCCGGCGATAAGGTTGTCGAGCTCCTCGGCCGAGTGTTCGCTCGTGGGTAACTGTTTGAGCAGGCGACAGAGCAGGGTCACATAGGGCAGGTCTTCAAACGCGACGCGGCTCAGGTCGAAATACTGCATGGCGTAGGCCAAGCGGTTGGTGGGGATGCCGTGGCGCAGGCAGGGGATGGGCGCGGTCGTGTCCACGACCAGCGGCGGCTCGGGGCGCGCCTCGCCAATGTCGGACACGCGCAGGCGTGGCAGCGTGGCCTTGGCCTCGGGCGCGTCATCCGCCTCCTGCGCGGCGCGCAGCGCAGCCGTGCGCTCGACCACATCGGCCAGCTCGGCATCGGTCATGGCATCGCGCTTGGCTGCCAGCTCGGCGGCCTCGGCACTCTCCGCACCCTCGGCGGCATCCACCGGCACCAGCTCGACCAGCGCCATGTGGTCGTTTTCCAGCACGAGCTCGCGCAGCAGGTCCTCAAAATAGCTGCCGTCCAGCTCGCCGCGCAGCTCCTCGTACACCGGGCCGTACTTGAGCGCCAGCGTCGCGGCGTCGTCATCGTAGAGCCAGGTGCTCAGCGCGTCGCACGCAATGGCCACGCCGTCGGCGATACCGTAGTCGCGCTGGCGCAGGTCGTATTCGTTGCTGCTGATGATGGCCTCTAGGCGCTCGCGCGGAACGCCGTGCTCGCACAGGTCGCGGCAGGCGTCCTGGAACACGCGGCGCAGCTCGCGCGCCACGCCGGGCTGCGCGTTTTGCAGCATGATGATCTCGTAGGGCTGCAGGCTCTCGGCCGCGGTGTAGCTCACCACGTTGCCGCCCAGGCCGGCGGCCAGAATGGCCTTCTTAACCGGTGCCTCGTTGGAACCCAGCAGTGCCTCGAACAGGATGTCCGCCGCGATCGTGCGCTTGCGGTCGAGCGCGCTGCCCAGCACAAGACCCAGGCCCACCAGGGCGTTCTCGGGTGTGGTTGCCATCTCGACACGCTTGTACTCGCAGGTCACGGGCGCCTGCACGACCAGCGGATTGGGCGCCAGCGTGGACGGGTCCTCGCCGGCTGCAACGGCTGCGTCCATGCGGCGGCTCGCGGCACTCGGCTGCGACAGATAGCGCTCGTCCAAAAACGCCAGCGCGCGGTCCACGTCCAGGTCACCGTAGAGCGTGATGTAGGAGTTAGAAGGATTGTAGTGGCGCGCGTGCGTGTCCAGGAACTGCTCGTAGGTGAGCACGGGAATCGCGCGCGGGTCGCCGCCGCTCTCGTGCGCATAGGCGGTGTCGGGATAGAGCGCGGCGTTGACGGCGTCGTCCAGCACGCTCATGGGGTCGGACAGCGCGCCCTTCATCTCATTGAAAACCACGCCGTTATAGCGTAGCGTGCCCTCGCGCAGGCTTGCGGAACTGCCGTTACCCTCGCCCTCGGCGCCCTCCGGCAGGTCCAGCTCGTAGTGCCAGCCCTCCTGCTCAAAAATGGTGGGCTTGGTGTAGATGGCCGGGTTGAACACCGCGTCCAGGTACACGTCCATCAGGTTGTACAGATCCTGCTCGTTGGTGGTGGCGACGGGGTAGATGGTTTTGTCGGGGTAGGTCATGGCGTTGAGGAACGTCTGCATGGAGCTCTTGATCAGGTCGACGAACGGCTCCTTGACGGGAAATTTGGCCGATCCGCACAGCACCGAGTGCTCGAGGATATGGAACACGCCGGTGGAATCGGCCGGCGGCGTCTTAAAGCCAATGGCAAAAGCCTTGTTTTCGTCGTCGCACGCCAGGTACAGCAGGCGAGCGCCCGAGGCGGTGTGGCGCAGCACGTAGGCGTCCGAGTCGAGCTCGGGCACGGTCTCGCAGCGCTCGACGGCAAAGCCGTGACAGGTGGTGCCGGGCACCAGCAGCGCGGCGGCAGCGGCGCGCGGGTCGGTTGAGGTGGTGGGCATATGCAGTCTCCTTTGACGCTCCAGCGGGGGCGAATCGAGTCGAATCCTCGTGAGTATACCCATATGGGGCCGCGGCTCTGCGGCGAACTGGAGACGATGCCGGCGGATTGGACAAAGGCCCCGCGTGACCGCCGCGCGAGCGTGGATATTCGGACACACGAGCGCGGATTTTCGGACCGTCCAAAAATCCTCACTCACGTGGCGGCAACCAAGATAAGGCGGCCAGCGCCGGCTTGATGAATGGTGCCGAAAGACGTCCTATGCCTGCGCGTCCGCGTGTCCGTCCATCAGGAACAGCCTAAGAACCAGCTTGATGGCATATCCCGGTTTGATTTCTGCCGCGTCAAAGACGTGGCGCTCGGTGAGCTCGCTGCAGTATGCGTAGATATCGCGGATAAGGTCCGCGCCCGAAAGCGTAAACATGTAGCCTGCGTCCGAAAGCGCATTGGGCGCGGCGGGCAACTTGGCCATGTGGCAGAACGTTTGCAGGTCGGGCGCCATAACATTCTGGTAGTCGAGGTGGCCGCTGGCATCCTGTGCGGCAAGCTCCAATTGGCGCACAAAATCCAGCGCCGCCGCTAACACAAAGCTCGGCGTAGGCGCATTGACGTCCTGAGTGGTCGCCACGAGCCTGCCCGCCGCCTGCGTGACAAGCCAAGCGACCTCGCGCTGGCAGCGCACGGCCTTGCGCGTCACCGGCTTGATGGACGAAGAAGAAACGCTTCCCTTAGGCGGATTCGAAGCAGCCATAAGACCCTCCCATGAACAATCCGGCCCAATAAGCCCGGATGAAACACGTGCTACATCAGTATACAGGGGAGTGGGATAGCGGGGTATGAGCGCGCCAGCGGCAAACCGAGAGCATCAACGATGTGCCGATCGCGGAATGAGATCTCGTAATAATTGACTCTCGGCCATATTATTGAGGGGCATGACTCGCGTTCGTATGGTTGTAGGTGCTGGCGATGAACGACATTGACCTTGCTGTTCCGTTGATGGATGGACCAAGCTATGACCGTGCCTGCAGTCTCGTGCCTTCCGAATACGTTGAGGCATGGGAGTGGTTTCTGGGTGAGGAGCAGCGCGGCGGCGTTTGGACCAGCCTTCCGCACCGCACCAAGGAAGATAGCCCTCAGTATCAGTATCGTTTGAGAATTGGCGCGGACTTCTTTCCCGTAACGCGGGATTCAGGGATCTTCTGGCCGGGCCAGGATCGGGTGAAGCAAGATCCCAATAAGATCTTTGCGCTTTCGGTCCATAACTCTAAAAAAGAGCTTCTACACCGATGTTCCTCCGCTCTATTTGGATGACGGTACGTGGGTCATTAAGTATTCGGTTCAAGCGCCAGGCGTCGTTGGTTCTCGAGACCAGAATTACAACCGTAAAATGCTCAACTGCATGGAATATGGCGTTCCAGTTGGAGTCATATTTGCAACCGAGGTGGGCTATAAGGTGCTCGGCCTTGCGTTTGTTGAACGGTTTGAGCCCGAAAACGGCTGGTTTGTTCTGCATGGTCCCGTTCATAAAGGCGGGCCTGATCCTCGTTTTGCGTCTGACATGAGCTATCTGAAGCACATGTCAGCCGACATTGAGTTTGCCGGGCAGAGTGCGACCGATGACGAAAAAGCTCGCTATGCGTTGAGACGCGAGCGATTGGGGCAGCAATGGTTCCGCAAGCAGCTCATTGCCGCCTATGATGGTCGCTGCGCGGTGTCGGGTTGTGGGGTTAACGAGGCACTGGAGGCTGCACATATCGAGAATTACTCGGGACCCAAATCGCAGGTTGCCAGCAACGGCATTCTGCTTCGGCGCGACTTTCATGCCCTATTCGATGCTCATCTGATTTCGTTTGAGCCTGTTTGCGGCGAATATCGGCTGTGCGGATCGTACCTGCTGGATAAGACCGACTACGCTTTCTTTGCAGGTGCGACGCTAAGGCAGCCGAATGAGCGTCAGTGGCGACCCAATGCGGTGTTTCTTGAGGCCCATCGCATTGAGTTTGATCGCTCGGAAAAGAAGCGTGAAAAGGCGGGGCTTCTGCCGTATTAGCGTATTTGGCTTTGGCGGTCTTTGACGATCGTGTTGTTTGATCGGATCGCGTGGCGATGCAATCTCGTGCACGCCCGCCGGTGCATGCTCTTCCTGATTTGTATAGCGAGAGAGGAGCGCGTGTGAGCTGGCGAGGCGATATTGCGATGGGGAAGTACGGAAAACTGCCGTGTGCCCTTATCGACAACAATATGTTTCCGGGCGTAGAGGTTAATTGCGGGTCGTTTGCTGTCGCCTGTCCTTGTTGCGGCTCGCAAATATCGTGTCTCGATATTCGGTTCATCGATGCGCGCGACAGACTCAGCGACGAAGTGAGAAAACGGACGGGCGTTCATATGCCGGTGTATCCGGAGAAATGCCCTGTTTGCGGCCTCGATATCGTGTATGACGTTTGCGACGGGGGATAGGTGATGCGGAGGAGCTGGCTGTGAAGGCCTCTCCGTCTCTACAAATAAATTCCCTCACCGAGTTGCTTGTGGAACTTGGCGTGATGGTCGCGTGCCCAGGTAAAGAGTGCCTGGTCAAAATTGGTATGCGTGGCCGGAACGCCAAAGACGCCGGCAACTTCGACGCGCACAAACTCCAGTGCCGGCAGCTTGTTGATGGCAGTGAGGGCAAACGGGGACGTGGGTTCTTCGAACAGATAGCGGCTGCCTTGCAGCGCGTCGCAACTGGTGCACGTGTTGCCGAGTGACGGGGCTTTGGAGGCTCGCGCGCCTACGGGCTTGTAGCCACAGCGCTTAGAAAGATAGTCGCGGATCTCGCCCGGGACGCAGCCAAGAGCGGGAACAATGGCGAGCGCGTTGGCATTGGTCGTGTCGATGGCAATGTGCCCGGCCTTGTTGGGTGCGTGCGCGATGGCGATGCCCTCGCCGTCATCGGCTCGATAGGGAATGCCGAAGGCCGCGACCGAGGTCTCTTTGTGACACTTCCAGCACTCGCGCTTGCCCAGTACTAGATATATATACGGCGCAGAGGGGTCGGATCGGTCAACACCGGGCAGCCACTCGGCAAAGGGTTCGGGGTTGACGCCGCTGGGTACATACCAGATCTTCTTGGTCCGGTCCCATTTGGCGCCCAGCGCCTTGGCTTCTTCTTTGCGCGAAAAGGGAACATCGAGCTCGGTGCGCATGGTGGCTCCTTGGTGCTACAGGTGTAAGTGGCTCAAGGATACCGCAGGGTGTGGACGTTGTGGCGTTTTGCCGAGAAGCCGCGGTGCGGACTGGTTGGTTACGCCCTGGATAAACTGGCAAGTAGATGGTCGGCTTTTGGCCAGTTGGGCGGCAACCTTGCCAAAAACTTGACGGATTGCGGTTTGGGCATCGTCGAATGAACACTTTGGCGCACCTCGGCGAAAAAACCGCCGGTCGTTTGTCGGAAACTTAGCAGAACCGCCAGCCGCCGCCGGCGTGCGTGCTATCTTCGCGCCATGAGGTACTTTATCGTTTCACATAACGCCGCATTGGCGCTGTTGGCGCACATGCCGAACCCTCGCTTTGGGGATTCGGAGCCAGAGGTCGTGTCGATTGCAGGTGCCTGTGCGCTCTTGGACCAAGAAGCGCAGGAGGTTATCGATCGCTATGACCTGGGGATCGAAACGCTGGATTTGCTGGTGCCGTCGCGCGCCGGCCGTCGGCAGAGCAAGCATGTTAAGACGCATCTGTGCACCAACGAGCTCCCGGCGGGTTCGTTTATCTCGCTGGGCCACTGGATGGGCGACCTTGATGCGTACGTGTGCTCTCCCGAGCTGGCGTTTTTGCAGGCTGTGCACGATGGCGATGTGGCAGCGGCCGTCTATGCCGGCTATGCGATGACATCGGATTACCGGCTGGATAACCTTGCTCCCGGTGGGGTAACAGGCAGGGATGCGGGCATGCGCGATAGCAGGCTCACGACTAAGGAGCTCATCGCGGCGTATATCGAGAAGTCACCCAAGGTGAGGGGCATCGCGAAGGCAAAGGCGCTGCTTGCATATGTGATCGAGGGGTCGCGCTCTCCGAGGGAGTCGGGGCTCTGCATGTTTATGTCGCTGCCTGCGCGCTACGGCGGGTATGCATTGGGCAAGGCCGAACTTAACAAGAAGGTCTTCATTCGCGATGGATACAATGACGGACGTGATCACAAGCTTCGCGTGTTGGAACGCACACCCGACATAACGCTTACGGCTAAAGTCGAGGTGGGCATGGATAAAGTAAAGGCCGGGCTGCTGCCAGAGGTGCTGACCGCGATGGTCGATTACGACAGCGATGCCATTCATGACGGACGCGAGAAGATTTACAAGGATGCCGAGCGCCGCAACGAGTTGGAGCTGTTGAGCGGCGTGGCACACTTCACCGTGACGACTGAGCAGGCAAATGACTACGACAAGCTCATCCGGCTGTGCGAACGCATCCGACGGAAGCTGCACCGGAACAAGCGACCCATTTTTAACAAGCCCATGAGCGAGGAGCAGCGATACTTTGCCCTCAAGCGCGTCGAAGCGAAGCGGTTTAAGCTTTGGCAGGCCGTAATCGAGGCGCGTCAACATTGGTAGGGGCGGTTGCTGGGCATGGGACCAAGGGTCTCATTGTCAGGTCTAATACTTTTCCCGAGAAGTGAACGAGTCAAAACGGACCCCCGAAACATCGACACTTTTGGTGGCTTATTTCCTGCGGTTTTATCATTGGAATCCTGCGGTTTTGGCTGTAAAAAGTGTGGATGCTTCGGGGGTCCAAATAAGGTCGTTCACTTCTCGGGAAAAGTATTAGACCTGATTATGGGAAGGCTGTCCGGATGTGGCCGCGAGGCTTGCGAAGGCCAGATCGGGGCGGTCGCCAAGGCTGTTTGGGTGATTTTGGGGCTGATTGGGGCGGTCGCCGGGGTTGTCTGGGCGACTATGGGTGTGGCAGGGGTAATTGCCGGCGATACCGAAGCAACTTGGGGTCTGCCGGGATGATTGCCGGTTATGTAGAGGCGGTATCAGCCTCGATTGGGATGGTTATTGGAGCTGCCGAAGCGGTTTTGGGTGCCACGGCGCCCTTTTGGCTTAGCACATAAAACAAAACAGCCCAGAGACATAGCCTCTGAGCTGCGAACATTTGGTGGGCGTTAGAAGATTTGAACTTCTGACCTCTTCCGTGTCAGGGAAGCGCTCTCCCCCTGAGCTAAACGCCCGATCAAGGGTGCGCAAGTGCGCAAGGGATAATATAACGGAGCTTGAACTCGGTGGCAAGAATATTTTTTAAAATCGCTAACGTTGTGGAATCAAAGGGCTTTGTCGCGCCCATTTTAAAAGAGCTCGCTGCCGTGATTTGGCTGTCGCATAATGCAAAGCCGTTACGATGCCGAACCATGGAAGAGACGTCTGCGGAATTGTCCTACCGATAAGCGGACAAGCCCCCAGCTGGTGCCTTCGCCGTGGTAAGGTAAGCCGAATTGTTTCCAGGCTGTTTCGGGGGAGCGGGATGAGCAAAGAGCGTGTCGAGCAGGTCGAAGGCGCAGGGGCTTCGGTGCCGATGACCGATATATCGAACATTGATGTGCCCGAGGGCACCGATGAGCTCAGCCGCAGCACCCGCCGTGCATGGCGCGACCGCCTCAACGACGCCCAGACGCGCAAGATGATCGTGGGCATGTTGGCTACGCTCGTGGGCGGCTCGTTTTGGGGCTTCTCGGGCACCAGCGCGAGTTTTTTGTTCGATACCTACCATGTCGATACGCTGTGGCTTATGAGCATACGGCAGATTCTCGCCGGCCTGCTCTTTATGGCTGTGGTTGTCACGCGCGACCGCGCACGCCTGGTCAAGCTTTGGACGACGCCCGCTGATCGCAAGCAGCTGCTGCTCTTTACCGCTTTTGGCCTGCTGTTCAACCAGTTTTGCTATCTTTCGGCCGTGCGCCTGACCAACGCCGGAACCGCGACGGTCCTTCAGTGCCTGCAGCTGGTCATCATTATGAGCTACACCTGCGTGATCGACCATCGCATGCCTCGCGTGCGTGAGGCCGTTGGCATTGGGCTGGCCCTGGGCGGCACCTTTTTAATCGCTACCGGCGGCGACCCTACCAGTCTGAGCATATCGCCGCTTGGCCTGGTTGCGGGCCTTATGTGTGCGGTCAGCGCCGCCTGTATGGCGGTGATTCCCGCCAAGATTCTGTCCGAATACGGCAGCCCTATTGTTACGGGCTCGGCTATGCTTACGGCGGGTGTCGTTTCGAGCGTCTTTGTGCAGCCGTGGGCTCATATGCCGGCCCTCGATACTGCTGCCGTCGAGGCGCTCGCGGTGTTTGTGGTCGTGGGCTCGTTTTTGGCGTACATGCTCTATATGCAGGGCGTCAAGGACATCGGCTCGGTGCGCGCGAGCCTCATCGGGACCGTGGAGCCGGTCTCGGCAACCGTTACCAGCGCCGTTATGCTGGGCACGGTATTTTTGCCGACCGACCTTATCGGCTTTGCCATGATTATCGTAATGATGTTTTTAACGGTGTAGCCCCCGCGGTTGCTATTAAAGGATAATGGGCTGGCGGCGCGTTGCTTTGGCGGCGCGCCTTTGTCTACGGAAAGGACCTCTTATGAAGTACTTTGGCACCGACGGATTTCGCGGCGAGGCCAACGTTGGGCTGACCGTGGAGCACGCGTACAAGATCGGCCGCTTTGTGGGCTGGTATTACGGCGCCAGGCGCGGGGCCAAGGCGCGCGTGATCGTGGGTAAGGACACGCGTCGTTCGAGCTATATGTTCGAGGCGGCGCTGGTGAGCGGCCTAGTCGCGAGCGGCGCAGACGCCTATATGCTGCACGTGATCCCCACGCCGGGCGTGGCGCACCAGACCGTGGAGGGCTGCTTCGATTGCGGCATCATGATCAGTGCGAGCCACAACCCGTTTTGCGATAACGGCATTAAGCTGGTCAACAGCGACGGCTTTAAGATGGACGAGGACGTGCTGGAGCTCATCGAGGACTACATCGATGGCAAGAGCGAGGTGCCGCTGGCCACGGGCAACCACATTGGCGCCACGGTTGACTACATGCAGGGTCGCAACCGCTACATTGCCTCGCTCATTGCAAGCGCGAACTTTTCGCTGCAGGGCGTCAAGATTGGCATTGACTGCGCCAACGGCTCGGCGTCCTCTGTCGCCAAGCCGGTGTTCGATGCGCTCGGCGCCGATGTGCGCGTGATTAACGCCGCGCCCGACGGTTTTAACATTAACGTCGACTGCGGCTCTACGCATATGGAGCGCCTGCAGCGCCATGTGGTGGAGCAAGGCTTGGACGTGGGCTTTGCCTACGACGGCGATGCCGATCGCTGCCTGGCCGTGGACGAGCGCGGCCGCGTGGTCGACGGCGACCAGATTTTGTACGTGTGCGGCGTGTATCTTAACAAGCACGGGCGCCTCTCGGGCGGTACCGTGGTGCCGACGATCGCCAGCAACTTTGGCCTGATTAAGTCGCTGGAGCTTGCCGGCCTGAGTGCCGTGACCAGCGGCGTGGGCGACCGCCACGTGTATGCCAAGATGCGCGAGGGCGGCTACAGCCTGGGTGGCGAGCAGACGGGCCATACGATCTTTGGCGATATCGAGCGTACGGGCGACGGCATTATGACCTCGCTGCGTGTGATGGAAGTGATTCGTGCCGAACGCGAGACGCTTTCGCAGCTCGCGGTGCCGTGTAAGCTGCTGCCGCAGGCGCAGGTTGCCGTACGCGTGGCGGACAAGGATGCTGCGCTGGGCAACATGGGCGTGCAGGCCGCCATTGCCGAGGCCGAGGCGTCGCTGGCAGGCGAGGGCCGCGTGCTGGTGCGCAAGAGCGGAACCGAGTCGGTGATTCGCGTTTTGGCCGAGGCCCCCGACCAAGACGCCGCCGACGCCGCCATGAAGCGCATCGCCGCCGCGCTGGAGGCTCTGTAGTTACGCGGTTTTACCAAACCGCGTAACCGCTCGACGCTACAAACGGCCCCAAGCGGCAATCTGGCGTTCAATTTCAAGGGCGCGACCAGAAGGTCAGCGCCCTTTCATTTCACGTCACCTTGCTCGCTTGGGGCCGTTTTCGCTGACGTTGCCAAGACATCGACGTCAACATGGTTGGCGTTGGCGATGGCGTGCTGGTCAATCCTTACAGCTGGTACAGCGTGGTGAACTTGTCCTGCAGGTAGCTGCAGTAGTAGCGGGCATCGAATGCCATACCGCACGCGCCCTTGATGAGCTCCGGCGCGTCCTTGGCGCGGCCCCACTGCCAAATGTGCTCGCCCAGCCAAGCGCGGACGGGTGCCAGGTCGCCGCTCGCACAGGCGCCGTTAAGGTCGACACCGTCGCGGCACATGGCCGGCACAAACATGGCATCGTAGGCGCTGCCCAGCGCATACGTGGGGAAGTAGCCAAACGAGCCGCCGCTCCAGTGCGTATCCTGCAGGCAGCCGCGCGTGTCGTCGGGAACAGGAATACCCAGGTACTCGTCCATAAAGCGATTCCAAAGCGCGGGGATGTCCTTGGCCGTAGCCTCGCCGGCAAACAGCATGCGCTCAATCTCGTAGCGCACCATAATATGCAGCGGGTAGGTGAGCTCGTCGGCCTCGGTACGGATCAGCGACGGCTGAGCGATGTTCACGGCGTGGTAGAGCGTGTCCTCGTCCACGTTGCCGTAGACCTCGGGCGCGTGACGGCGCAGCACTTCGAGCAGCGGGCCCATAAAAGCGCGACTGCGGCCTACGGTGTTCTCGAAAAATCGGCTCTGGCTCTCGTGAATGCCCATGGAGGTGCCGCCCTCCAGACACGTGCGCTCGTAAGCGGGGTTCACGCCCAGCTCGTACATGGCGTGCCCCGCCTCGTGGATGATGCTATAGACGTTGGAGATGCAGTCGTCCTCGTAGATGTGCGTGGCGATGCGCGCGTCACCCACGGCAAAGCCCTCGCTAAACGGGTGCTCGGTAAAGGCGAGCGTGGTGTCGTCCAGGTTAAGGCCGACGAGCTTCATCAGGTCGAAGCTCATGGCGCGCTGGGCGGCCTCGGGCACGCGGGCATGCAAAAAGTCGGCAGTAGGCTGCTGCCCGCGCTCGCCGATGGCGTGCACGAGCGGCACGACGGTGGCCTTGACCTCGTCACAAAACGCATCGAAGCTCTTGGCGGAAAGGCCGCGTTCGTACTGGTCGAGCCAAACATCGTATGGGTCGCGCTTGGGGTCCATGAGCTCGGCCTGATGCTTGAGCTGGGCGACGATTCTATCCACGTAGGGCTCAAAGCTTGCCCAGTCGTTGGCCGTCTTGGCCTTGTGCCACACGGCGTCGGCCTCGCAGGTGAGCCTGGTCCAGGCCTCGGCCTCCTCAGTAGGGATAACGCTGGCCTCGCGCTGGTCGCGGCCGAGCACACGGATCTCGTCGAGCAGCTGCGGGTCGTCGATCTTGCCGCCGGCGACGGTCTCGTGTGCCAGCGAGCCTACAAGCTCGACGGACTTTTTGCTGGTCAGGAGCTTGTGATGTTCGCCGGCAAGGGTGCCCATAGCATCGGCGCGGGCCGCAGCGCCGTTGGCGGGGGCAATCGTCGCGCCATCGAACTCGGCAATCTTGAGCAGGTACTCGCGGGTCCATAGTTTGCCTTCGAGCTTGCGGAGCTTCTTGATGCCCTTGTCTGCCTTGGCGTTCTTAGAGGCCTTGGCCACGGCGGCCTTGGCCTTCTTATCGAGTTTCTTTCCCATACCTATATCCTTGATCTCGCAGACCGGACGCCACGGGTGGGCGTGCGGCCAGTTTGCACAGCTACCTGCCTTGTACCCAGTGCGAACAAAACGGAACGCGGCGATATGCTCGCAGAATGTGTTATCCTATAGCCCAATGCGTTGACGGAGAGGGTTTTGCCCGCCGCGTCGCCGGCAAGAGAGGGAAGGTCATGGGCTGCAAGCCTTCCTGCGGTGGCAAGGGCCAAGCGTTCACTCCCGAGCAGCAACCTCAACGGGCGCGCGGCCAGCGGCGGCGAAGCCTCAGTAGGGAAGCCGTGAGCCTCGCGATAAGGGGCACAGAGTGGGCACGGCGGGCCAGACATCCGCCGGGTCAAACAAGGTGGTACCGCGGAATTCAACCGTCCTTGGGCAATGCACATGCCCGAGGACGGTTTTTTGTTACCGAACCGGGCCGCGTTTTTGCAACGCCAGACGGCGGCAGTCGTCCTGGCGAGCGGGGAACGCAAGAGACGAAAGGGAAGACATGAGTCTGATTGATGATCTGGTCAAACTCGAGGAAGAGGCCAAGGAGCTCGTCGCAGGCGCCGACGACGCCGCCAAGCTCGAGGCTGCGCGCGTTGAGCTGCTCGGCCGCAAGGGCCGCATCACCGGCCTGATGCGCATGATGGGCAAGCTCGCCCCCGAGGATCGCCCCGTGATGGGCAAGCGCGCCAACGAGATGCGCCAGCTGATCGAGGGCATGCTCGACGAGCGCACCACCGAGATGAAGGCCGCCGCCCTCAAGCACGCACTCGAGCACGAGGCCGTCGACATCACGCTGCCGGGCATTCGTCCGCAGATCGGCCACCAGCACCTGATCAAGCAGATCATCGAGGAGGCCGAGGATATCTTTAGCGGTATCGGCTACACCGTCGAGTCCGGTCCCATGGTCGACACCTCCTACTACAACTTCACCGCGCTCAACGCCCCCATGGATCACCCGAGCCGCTCGGCCCGCGACACCTTCTATGTGGTCGACAACAACCCCGGCAGCGTCGCGCACCCCGAGGCGCATGCCCACGGCGAGTCCGACGTGCTGCTGCGCACCCAGACCTCGGGCGTGCAGATTCACACCATGGAGTCGCAGAAGCCGCCCATCTACATGATCTGCCCGGGCACCGTCTACCGTCCCGACACGGCCGACGCCTGTCACCTGCCGCAGTTCAACCAGATCGAGGGCCTGGTCGTCGACGAAGGCATCACCTTTGGCGATCTTAAGGGCACGCTCGACTACTTTGTTAAGTGCATGTTTGGCGAGGACCGCAAGACGCGTTACCGCCCGCATTTCTTCCCCTTCACCGAGCCTTCCTGCGAGGTGGACGTGAGCTGCCACGTCTGCGGCGGCAAGGGCTGCAACTTCTGCAAGCACAGCGGCTGGATCGAGATCTTGGGCTGCGGCATGGTCGACCCCAACGTCCTGATCAACTGCGGCATCGACCCCGAGAAGTACACCGGCTTCGCCTTTGGCATTGGCGCCGAGCGCGTCGCTGCCCTGCGCTACGACCTGCCCGACCTCAGAACGCTCATGACAGGCGATATGCGTTTCCTGAATCAGTTTTAAGTTGACCTGTCCCGGCGGCTTCCCGAGCCACCGCACCTTGCCCCTCAAACCGTCGCTTGCGTACCCAAGTACGCGGCGCTCCTCTTTCGGGGCAACCTGCGGCACCTCGGAAACCCGTCTCCGTAGCTGGAGTTTTCCGTCTGTTTATTGCAGACGTTACAGATGAAAGGAGACCAGTTAGATGCGTGTTTCTTACGACTGGCTCAAGACCATGATCGATATTCCGGAGGATCCCAAGACCCTTTCGGACGAATATATCCGTACCGGCACCGAGGTCGAGGCGATCGACACCGTGGGCGAGTCCTTCGACCACGTGGTGACTGCCAAGGTGCTCACCAAGACCCCGCACCCCGATAGCGACCACATGTATGTGTGCTCGGTCGACGTGGGTGACAAGAACCTCGACGCCGACGGCAATTCCGCCCCGCTGCAGATCGTTTGCGGCGCGCAGAACTTTGAGGCCGGCGACCACATCGTCACGGCAATGATCGGCGCCGTGCTTCCCGGTGACGTCAAGATCAAGAAGAGCAAGCTTCGCGGCGTCGTGTCCATGGGCATGAACTGCTCCGCGCGCGAGCTCGGCCTGGGTGGCGACCACTCCGGCATCATGATCCTGCCCGAGGATACGCCCTGCGGCATGCCGTTTGCCGAGTATGTGGGCTCGAGCGACATCGTACTCGACTGCGAGATTACGCCCAACCGCCCCGACTGCCTGTCCATGATTGGCATGGCCCGTGAGACCGGTGCCATTTTCGATCGCGATTTCCACGTTGAGCTGCCCGCCATCAAGGCGGAGACCGGCCGCGCGACCGACGACGAGCTTTCGGTCGAGATCGCCGACGAGGGCCTGTGCGACCGCTATGTCGCTCGCATCGTGCGCAACGTGAAGGTCGGCCCCTCGCCTGACTGGATGGTCAAGCGCCTTAACGCCCTGGGCGTGCGTCCGCACAACAACATCGTCGACATCACCAACTACGTGATGATGCTCACCGGTCAGCCGCTGCACGCTTTTGACCTGGACACCTTTGCCGAGCGCGATGGCAGGCGCCGCGTGGTGGTTCGCGCCGCCCAGCAGGACGAGAAGTTCACGACGCTCGACGGCGAGGAGCGCACGCTCGATGCCGGCATGGGCCTTATCACCGACGGCGAGCGCCCCGTGGCGCTGGCCGGCGTTATGGGCGGCATGGATTCCGAGATCGAGGACGACACCGTCGACGTGATGGTCGAGAGCGCCTGCTTCGACGCCGGCCGCACCTCGCACACCAGCCGCGACCTGTCGCTGATCTCCGACGCCTCCATCCGCTTTGAGCGCCAGGTCGATGAGACCGGCTGCGTGGATGTGGCCAATGTTGCCTGCGCGCTCATCGAGGAGATCGCCGGCGGCGAGGTCGCTCCCGGCTACGTAGATGTGTTCCCCGCGCCCAAGACCATCGACAGCATAAAGCTGCGCCTGGCCCGCGTGCACGCCATCTGCGGCGCCGACATCGAGCCCGATTTTATCGAGCGCTCGCTCACCCGCCTGGGCTGCACCGTCGAGCGCGACGGCGAGGACTTTATGGTTACCCCGCCGAGCTTCCGCCCCGACCTGCCGCGCGAAATCGACCTGATCGAGGAGGTCCTGCGCCTGTGGGGCATGGGCCGCGTGACGGCGACCATCCCGGCTGCCAAGAACCACATCGGCGGCCTGACCCGCGAGCAGAAGCTTACCCGCAAGGTCGGCGAGATCCTGCGCGCCTGCGGCCTCAACGAGACCACGACCTTTGGCTTTGCCGCCCCGGGCGACCTGGAGAAGATCGGCATGTCCACCGAGGGCCGCGGCTGCCCCGTGGTACTTATGAACCCGCTGGTGGCCGAGCAGACCGAGATGCGCCGCTCGCTGCTGCCGGGTCTGCTGCAGTCTGTGGCGTATAACGAGGCCCATGGCACGCCCAACGTGCACCTGTACGAGGTCGGCAGCCTGTTCCACGGCCGCGAGAACGCCAGCCTGCCCAAGGAGACTAAGTCCGTGGCGGGCGTGCTCTCGGGCCAGTGGAGCGAGCAGTCTTGGAACATGAAGTACCGCAAGCTGCGTTTCTTCTTTGGCAAGGGCATCGTCGAGGAGCTGCTCGCCCAGCTGCGCATCGAGAAGGTTCGCTTCCGTCCCGTCGAGGGCGAGAACTATGCCTTCTTG
The DNA here is from genome assembly GCF_009696325.1 of Collinsella sp. WCA1-178-WT-3 (M1). GTDB lineage: Bacteria > Actinomycetota > Coriobacteriia > Coriobacteriales > Coriobacteriaceae > Collinsella. The sequence continues at coordinate 75,765 of NZ_VUME01000007.1, read as the reverse complement.
CAGCCGGGCCGTGCCGCCGAGGTTCTGTCTGGCGGCACCGTGCTGGGCTGGGTCGGCGAGATCCACCCCGAGGCGCGCGAGGCCATGGGCATCGACGAGGTCGTCGTTGCCTTTGAGCTCGACCTGGACAAGCTGATCAAGGGCGCCCGCAACCAGGAGAACTACCGCGAGTTCTCGCAGTACCCGGCTGTTGAGCACGACCTGGCTATCGTGGTCGACAACTCCGTGACTTGCGAGGACCTTGAGCGCCGCATTACCAGCGCCGGTGGCAAGCTGCTCGAGGGCGTGCGTCTGTTCGATGTCTACCGCGATCCGGTCCGCGTGGGCGTGGGCAAGAAGTCCATGGCCTTTGCGCTTACGTATCGCTCCGACGACCACACGCTTACCAGCGAAGAGGTCGAAAAAGCGCACCAGAAGATCGTCACCAAGGTGTGCAAGGGCGTAAACGGCGAGGTCCGCGGCTAGGCCCTGCACTGGGGTATGGGGCAGCGGTGGCTGCTGCCGAGCCTTACGTGACTGCTATCCTCGGTATAAGGCACTGCTGAGCCTGCATATATGACACGCGCATTACATAACGGCGTGCTGCTTTGTCGGCAGCGCGCCGTTTTGCTATGATAGCCCGTGGCGTGTTACGAATCTGACAATACGTAACACTGGCAAGGTGATTTAAGCGGCGTTGCAATTCCGTGCGCCGATAACCGGGAGGCGTACATGCACATTCCAGATAATTATCTGTCCCCGCAGACCGATGCCGTCATGGCAGTGGCGATGGTGCCCGTTTGGGTTCACTGCATCAAAAAGGTGCGCGTCACGCTCGACCGCGAGCACATGGCGTTCCTGGGCATCTGCGCCGCATTCTCTTTCTTGCTCATGATGTTCAACGTGCCGCTGCCCGGCGGTACCACGGGTCACGCCGTCGGCGGCGCGCTCATCGCGCTGCTGCTGGGCCCGGAGGCCGCGGCCATCGCGGTTTCGGTCGCGCTGGCGCTGCAGGCGCTGCTGTTTGGCGACGGCGGCATCCTGTCCTTTGGCGCCAACTGCTTTAACATGGCCTTCGTGCTGCCGTTTGCCGCTGCTATCGTGTTCCGTGCGCTCAACAGCCGTTTGCACGATAGGAGCTGGGGCACCGCGGTCTCCGCTGCGGTGAGTGGCTGGGTCGGCCTGTGCCTGGCAGCCCTGTGCACGGCGATCGAGTTTGGTATTCAGCCGATGCTCTTTACCAACGCTTCGGGCGCTCCGCTGTACTGCCCCTTCCCGCTCTCTATTGCTATCCCTGCCATGATGATCCCGCATATGCTGGTTGCCGGCGTGGTCGAGGGCGTGGCGACGGCCGCCATCTACGGTTTCATTAAGAAGACGGCGCCGAGCGTTATCGTCGGGCCCGAGGCCGCCGATGGCCAGCTTGCTGCCGAGGGTGCTGCTGCCAAGAAGACCTCGCTGGTCCCCACGCTCATCCTGGTCGCCGTGCTTGTCGTGGCCACGCCGCTCGGCTTGCTTGCCACGGGTGACGCCTGGGGCGAGTGGGACGCTGAGGGCGCCGCGACCGCCGTTCAGGAGGCTGGTGACGACAGTCTGCAGACTTCGGTCGGTCTCGATACCCCGACCTTTGCCGATGCCCTGCCCACGGGCGATTATCTGCAGGCCTATTCCGAAGAGCAGGGCCTTGGCTTTGCCGGCCAGGCTGCCATGTATATCCTCTCGGGCGTGATTGGCGTGGCGGTGCTCACCATCGCCTTTCGCCTGATCTCGCTGACGGTTAAGGAAAGCGGAGCCCATGGCGACGGTCGAGCTGCCTAGCTGGCTTGCGGCCGAGCAGTGTTATGAGCCCGCGGGGGCTCGGCATCGTGTGATGCAAAAAAATGTCCTGCACCTGGCGAGCCTGCTTGAGCGGGTTCGCCTAGGTGGCGGCGTGCATAAGGGCGGGTCGATTATCGACCGCGCCCTTTCTTCCGTTTCGGCGCCAGTGCGTTTGGTGGGGATGTTCGTCTGCGTCCTGTGCGTATGCCTGACGCAGAGCCCGCTGTACTTGATGCTGATGACAGCGATCGCGTTGGCGCTCGTTGCGGCGCGCCCCGTACGCGGGCTGCGCGCGACCTTTGTGCCGGCGTTGGCTGCCGCGGGGTTTGCCGTGGTTTTGGCGCTGCCGGCCCTGCTGCTGGGTGCTTCTGCCACGGGCGCCATGCTCAAGATTGCGCTCAAGACATTCATTAACGTGACGCTGGTGCTGGGCGTTTCGTGGACGCTTACCTGGAGTCGCATGTCGGCGGCGCTTAAGATGCTGCACCTGCCCGACGAGGTTATCTTTACGTTTGATATGGCGCTCAAACACATCGAGGTGCTGGGACGCACGGCGCACGACCTGTGCGAATCAGTCTTGCTGCGCAGCGTTGGCCGTGCGCCTGCAGGATTTTCGCGTACCGATTCGATCGCGGGTATCATGGGCATGACCTTTATCAAGGCGATGGAATGCAGCCGCGCGATGGACGAGGCTATGCTTTGCCGCGGTTTTGCCGGCGCATATCCGGCGCCTGCGCGGAACGGATTTGGCTGGCGCGACGCGGTCTATGCGGCCGTTGTGGTGCTGCTCGCCGTGTTGTGCGCGGTGCTGTAGCGCGGGCGGTCAAGCCGTCGATGTGAATAGGGAAGGGCGACGTTTTGGCAAACGATACAAATGGTGCGATGGGTGCGAGCGGTGCTGCCGGCGCCAAGGCCACGCCGCTCATCGAGTTTCGTAACGTGGTGTTTTCCTATGCGGGCCATACGGTGGTCGATAGCGTGTCGCTGCAGGTTAATCGCGGTGAGCTGGTTGCGCTGCTTGGACCCAACGGCTGCGGCAAGACGACGATCATGCGGCTTATCAACGGCCTTGAGCTTGCGGATGCGGGTACGTACCTGTTTGATGGACATGTGGTCGATGCGGCATATCTCAAGGATTCCGCGATGGCCCAGCGGTTCCATCAGCGCGTGGGCTTCGTGTTCCAAAACGCCGATTCACAGCTCTTTTGCGCCACGGTCGGCGAGGAGGTCGCGTTTGGCCCGGCTCAAATGGGGCTTTCGGCGGACGAGCTTGGGCGCCGCGTCCGTGATGCCATGGAGCTGTTTCAGGTTGCCGATCTGGTCGATGCCTCGCCCTATCAGCTTTCGGGCGGGCAAAAGAAGCGTGTGGCGCTGGCTGCCGTCGTGTCGATGAACCCCGATATTCTGGTGCTCGACGAGCCTACCAACGGACTTGACGAGGACTCTTGCGACATCGTGGTCAACTTTCTACTGGCTTATGTTGCTGCCGGTAAGACGGTCTTGATGAGCACGCATCATCAGGATTTAGTACGACGTCTTGGGGCCCGTGCGATTTATATCGATCGATATCACCACGTGGTCGGGGCTCCCGTGCCATCATATGGAACCGAAAACGGTGCAGCAGAATAGTTGCCGCATAGTGGGGTTGCGGCCGCGCGCGTGACTTGCTGCGAATGGTATAGTTATCCGGGTTTTTACGGGGGTAGCTATGCCAAGTTGGAATATTCATATCGCTCAGACGGAACGACTTCTGGCGCGTGCCGGTGCGCTTGCTGATAACGTGCGCGACCGCAATGCCTTTTTGTTTGGCAGCGTGGTTCCGGACATTTTTGTGGGCTACATGGTTCCCGGTATTGCCGACCCCATCCCGTATCGCATCACGCACTTTGCCAAGCCCGAGCCCATTCCTAAGCCACGCGAGCATGAGTTTTGGGACACCTATGTGGCGCCGTTGCTTAAAGGTGCGCCGACGGGTGCGCCGGCTGCAGCGACCTCGATTGTCGAAGAGCGTGAAAGGCTCAATCGGGTGCACTATCCGCAGCGCTACAAAGACGCCGAGCCGGTTGACGGCCCCGGCGCCGCCGAGTTTTCGCTCGCGCCCGATGACGTTGCGCAGTCGCTGCTCGATTTGACGCTGGGCGTTTGGTCGCATCTGGTGGCCGATACCGTGTGGAACACGCGCGTGAATCAATATCTCGAGGCGCGCGGCGGCAAGCCGTGCGAGGAGTTCCGCATTAAGAAGCAGGGAGACTTTGACTGGTTTGGCAAGACGCTCGGCATCGTTTCTATCCCGCGTGCGACCGATCGCCTCTATACCGCGGCGGCCCAGTTTGGTCAGTATTCGATTCCACAAGAGTATGTGCTCAAGACCATTGGCGTTATGCACGAGATTGTGCGCGAAAACCCCGGCGATCCGGATCATCCGCCGTACCGTCTGCTGACCGAAGAGTTCTTTGACGCAACGTTTACCGAGGTCGTCGAGCTAACCGAGGCGGGTTTTGCCGCCCGCGTTGCCGCTTCTGACGTCCCCGCAGTCCCTCTGGTCGCTAGCTGCTAGCCGGCTGACTTCGCGGTGAACAGTTCATCCCAATCGACCAACAGCTTCCGTCGCAGGGCATCTTCGGTGGTGCGCTCGGCATCGGAAAGGTTCGCGACTGAACACAAATCGATGAAGCGGCATATGAAGTACGTCTTAAAAAGGGCCCGGAAGGCGAAGCCTTCCGGGCCCTTTTTAATGCAAATGTGCTTGCAAGTGCGATTTAGCGCACCTGAGCGACGTAGGCGACGTTGGTCGAGGAGACCTTGTCCTCAAGCTGGACGCTCATACGGGGATCGCCGGCGGTAGCGACGGTCAAATCGCCGGTCTCGACGTAGCCGAGCTCCTTAGCGGTCTCGATCGCCTTGACGATCGTGCCGTTGACGGTGCCCTGGGTAATCTCGGCCTTGTGCGGGATAACGCCCCAGTACATGATCATCTGCTGGACGGCCCACTCGTGGCGGGAGAACGCGCAGATCGGCATGTTGGGACGGAAGTGCGAGATCAGGCGAGCGGTACGGCCGGTGGTCGTCGGCACGGTGATGCACTTGGCGCCAACGGTGGTGGCCATGTTCACAGCGGACATACCCACAACGTTGTTGACGACGCGGGTGCCGTGAGCATCGGCCGGAACCTCGAGCGGAGCGTGAGCCGGGAGGTACTTCTCGGTCTCGAGAGCGATGCTGGCCTGCATCTTGACGGCCTCGACCGGGTACTTACCGGCAGCGGACTCGCCGGACAGCATGACGGCGTCGGTACCGTCGTAAATGGCGTTAGCAACGTCGGCAACCTCGGCGCGCGTCGGGCGCGGGTTCTGCTGCATGGAGTCGAGCATCTGCGTAGCGGTGATAACGGGCTTGTAGGCCGCGTTGCACTTGGCGATGATCTCCTTCTGGATGTGCGGAACGAGCTCGGGCTTGATCTCGATGCCCAGGTCGCCACGGGCGACCATGATGCCGTCGGAAGCCTCGAGGATCTCATCGAAGTTCTCGACGCCCAGGGCGCACTCGATCTTCGGGAAGATCGTCACGTGCTCGCCGCCGTTCTCGCGGCAAAGCTCGCGGATGCCGCGGACAGACTCGCCGTCACGGATGAAGGAAGCGGCGATGTAGTCGATGTTCTCGGTCAGGCCAAAGAGGATGTCCTGACGATCGCGCTCGGTGATGGCGGGCAGCGAGATGTTGACGTTGGGCATGTTGACGCCCTTGCGCTCGCCGATTAGGCCGTCGTTCTTGACGACGCAGGTCATGTCCTGGCCGTCGACGGACTCGACCTCGAGAGCAACCAGGCCGTCATCGATCAGGATGAGGGAGCCCTTCTCGACCTCGGAGGGCAGAGCCAGGTAGTCGAGGGAGATGTGCTCAGCGGTGCCGTGGAAATCCTCGGACGTGGGCTGAGCGGTAACGACGATCTTGTCGCCGGTCTTGACGGCAACCTTCTTGCCGTCGACCAGAAGGCCGGTGCGGACCTCGGGGCCCTTGGTGTCGAGCAGGATGCCGACGGGCATACCGAGCTCCTTGGAAATACGACGGACGCGCTCGATGCGACCGTGGTGCTCGTCGTAGGAGCCGTGCGAGAAGTTAAAACGGGCGACGTTCATGCCCGCCTTGATCATCTCGCGGATGGTCTCGTCGCTATCGCAGGCGGGACCCATGGTGCATACAATCTTAGTGCGCTTGTACATTCAGACCTCCATCTGACATCGTCTTGCGCTGATAGATAAACCATAAGAAATAAAACTGAGTTGATTATAACGAAATGCCGACCGAATACCCCAAAAAATCGACCGTATGCCGAATTAGAAGTTCATTTTTTACGGGAAAAACGGTATATGAAAAAATTTTACCAACCGCTCTAACCGCTGCTATCTGGGCGATATGTTAGTTTGGCGACGCGCCTAAGAAAAAACGTTTTATCAGTATTGAGCATCACACGGTCCGCATCGTTGCATACGGACCATATTTCCAAATGGATTGTTTTGGCTAGACGCGTCGCTTTGGGGTACCATAGCTCCACTATCAACTGCCGCTCAGCACGGCAGCCTTGATGAGCCCTTGCCCTTCTCCTGGGAATTATGATCGGGCATCAATCTGCTGAGTGGCCCGAATCCCAGGAGGGGACTCTATATGCAAAAGGAATACCTGTCCGCCGCGGCGGAGGTGCTCAGCGACCAAGGTGTCGATGAGAACCTCGGCCTGAGCAACGACGAGGCGTCGTCGCGCCTCGCCAAGACAGGCCCTAACAAGCTCGAGGAAGCCGAGAAGACGCCGCTGTGGAAGCGTTTCTTTGAGCAGATGGCCGACCCCATGGTCATCATGTTGATCGTTGCCGCCGTTATCAGCGCGCTCACGGGCATGGTTAAGGGCGAGGCGGACTTTGCCGATGTCGCCATCATCATGTTCGTCGTTATCGTCAACTCGGTGCTGGGCGTGGTCCAGGAAGCCAAGAGCGAGGAGGCCCTCGAGGCCCTTCAGGAGATGAGCGCGGCGCAGTCCAAGGTTCTACGCGACGGCAAACTCGTGCACCTGCCGAGCGCCGAGCTCGTACCCGGCGACGTGATCATGCTCGAGGCGGGCGACTCCGTCCCGGCCGACTGCCGCGTGCTCGAGAGCGCCACGATGAAAATCGAAGAGGCCGCGCTCACCGGCGAGTCGGTGCCGGTCGAGAAGCACGCCAACGTGATCGAGCTTGCCGCGGGCACCGATGACGTGCCGCTCGGCGACCGCAAGAACATGTGCTACATGGGCTCCACCGTTGTGTACGGCCGTGGCCGCGCCGTCGTGGTCGGCACCGGCATGGATACCGAGATGGGCAAGATCGCCGGTGCCCTGGCCGAGGCCAAGGAAGAGCTCACGCCGCTGCAGGTGAAGCTCGCCGAGCTCAGCCGTATCCTCACCATTATGGTGATCGTCATCTGCGTCGTGATCTTTGGCGTCGACATCGTCCGCCACGGCGTGGGCAACGTCCTTACCGACCCGACTGCCCTGCTCGACACCTTTATGGTCGCCGTCTCACTCGCCGTCGCTGCCATCCCCGAGGGCCTGGTCGCCGTCGTGACCATCGTGCTGTCGCTTGGCGTGACCAAGATGGCCAAGCGCCAGGCAATTATCCGCAAGCTCTCTGCCGTCGAGACTCTCGGCTGCACGCAGACCATCTGCTCCGACAAGACCGGTACCCTTACCCAAAACAAGATGACCGTCGTCAAGCACGAGCTCGCTGCGCCTAAGGAGAAGTTCCTGGCAGGTATGGCGCTGTGCTCCGATGCCCAGTGGGACGAGGAACTGGGCGAGGCCGTGGGCGAGCCGACCGAGTGCGCGCTCGTCAACGATGCCGGAAAGGCGGGCCTCACTGGTCTGACTGCCGAGCACCCGCGCGTGGGCGAGGCCCCGTTTGACTCGGGCCGCAAGATGATGTCCGTGGTCGTTGAGACCCTGGACGGCGAGTACGAGCAATACACCAAGGGCGCGCCCGACGTGGTGATCGGCCTGTGCACCCACATCTACGAGGGCGATAAGGTCGTCCCCCTGACCGAGGAGCGTCGTGCCGAGCTCGTGGCCGCCAACAAGGCCATGGCCGACGAGGCCCTGCGCGTGCTGGCGCTGGCAAGCCGCACCTACACCGAGGTCCCGAGCGACTGCAGCCCCGCCGCGCTCGAGCACGACCTGGTCTTCTGCGGCCTGTCCGGCATGATTGACCCGGTCCGCCCCGAGGTCGCCGACGCCATCCGCGAGGCCCACGATGCCGGTATCCGCACCGTCATGATCACGGGCGACCACATCGACACCGCCGTGGCCATCGCCAAGCAGCTGGGCATCGTCACCGATCGCAGCCATGCCATCACCGGTGCCGACCTCGATCGCATGAGCGACGAGGAACTCGACGCGCACATCGAGGACTACGGCGTGTACGCCCGCGTCCAGCCCGAGCACAAGACCCGTATCGTCGAGGCTTGGAAGTCGCGCGACCAGATCGTGGCCATGACGGGCGACGGCGTCAACGACGCCCCGTCCATCAAGCGTGCCGACATCGGCGTTGGCATGGGCATCACCGGTACCGACGTTACCAAGAACGTCGCCGACATGGTGCTTGCCGACGACAACTTCGCCACCATCATCGGTGCCTGCGAAGAGGGTCGCCGCATCTACGACAACATCCGCAAGGTCATCCAGTTCCTGCTTTCGGCCAACCTTGCCGAGGTGTTCTCGGTGTTTATCGCCACGCTCATCGGCTTTACCATCTTCCAGCCGGTGCAGTTGCTGTGGGTGAACCTGGTCACCGACTGCTTCCCCGCGCTCGCGCTGGGCATGGAGGATGCCGAGGGCGACATCATGAAGCGCAAGCCGCGCAACGCCAAGGACGGCGTCTTTGCCGGCAATATGGGCCTGGACTGCGTGGTCCAGGGCTTGATCATTGCCGCGTTGGTGCTGGCGAGCTTCTTTGTGGGCGTGTACTTTGACATGGGCTACATCCACATCGCCGATATGATCGCCGGCGTCGCCGACGAGGAAGGCGTGATGATGGCCTTCATCACGCTCAACATGGTCGAGATCTTCCACTGCTTTAACATGCGCAGCCGCCGCACGTCGCTGTTTAAGATGAAGAAGCAGAACAAGTGGCTGTGGGCCTCTGCCGCGCTGGCGCTGGTGCTGACGGTGATCGTAACCGTGCAGCCGACGCTTGCCGAGATGTTCTTTGGCCCCGTGACGCTTGAGCTCAAGGGCGTTATCGCCGCGCTGGGCCTTGCCTTCCTGATCATTCCGCTGATGGAGATCTACAAGGCGATCATGCGCGCGGTCGAAAAAGAGTAACGTTCCTGTCCGGGCCCGACCGCCTGCGGGGTTTCCACGGGCACGTCCTCGCCGCTTTGCGGCTGCGGGATGTGCCCTTAGGAAACCCCTCCCGGCGGGCGGGCCCTGCGGCATCCTTGCTGGCTTTTCTCCCGCGCGGATGATAAAGGGCTGAGGGAAAGTTTGTGAGCCGGTCGAGCGTTTGCTCGACCGGCTCTTTTTGAGTTAGGGCTTTGCCCGGCCAGCTCTTTTTGATTTAAAATACCTGCTCAGTTGTGATTTGTGGTGCTGGGAGGCGCTTGTGGGCAAGGCTAGGGCTAAGGCGAAGAAAAAGACGACGGGGGCGCGGGCCAAGCGTGATCGTCGTCGGAAGCTCGCGACCGAGGCTCCCGCATCTGCTGAGGAGTTGCTGGCAAGCGTACCGGGGCTTGACGCACTGCAGGATGTTCCGGCGTTCGATGACCTGCCGGTCGATGCGGCTCAGCAGGCTGCATTTGACGACTTTTGCGCTCAGGCCGAGGAGCCCGAGCAGATGCAGCTCGGTGCCGTGGTGCGCCTGGACCGCGGGTTTCCGCTGGTGGCGACGGCCGACGATACCTTTCGTGCCGAGCATGCCGTGGGGTTTGCCAAGTCGCGCGGCGAGGACGAGGTACTGCTGCCGGCTGTGGGCGACCGTGTGGCGGTGCGTCGTACACCCGGGCACGACATGGGCGTAATCGAATGCGTCCTGCCGCGACGCACGAGTTTTGAGCGTTGGCGTGGCCGCGCCCGCGGCGAGCGTCAGGTGCTTTGTTCCAACGTGGATAGCGTGCTGATCGTGCAGGCACTTGGCGCCGGCGAGGTGCTGCTCGACCGCGTGGCGCGCTCGCTGGTGTTGGCGCTCGACTGCGATGCCGAGCCGGTGGTGGTGCTTACCAAGGCCGACCGCTGCGAGGCCGCGGAACTCGAGCGCGATCTGGATCGCGTGCGCCGTCTGGTGGGCCCGGACGTGCGCGTGATCGTGACGTCCTCTGCCGAAGGCCGTGGTTTGGATGAGGTGCGCGCCTGTGTGCCGGCGGGAACGTGCGCCATGATCCTGGGTGAGTCGGGGGCCGGAAAGTCGACGCTGCTCAATGCGCTGCTGGGCCACGATGCGCTGGCTACCGGTGGTGTGCGCGAGCGCGACGACCAAGGCCGCCATACCACGGTCGCGCGCGTGATGGTGGCGCTGCCGGGCGACGCCGGCGTCATTGCCGACGCTCCGGGCCTGCGCAGTTTGCCGCTCGTTGGTCACGAGCGGGGCCTGGCGCGTGCCTTCCCCGAGATCGTCGAGGTGTCGCGTGCGTGTCGGTTTGGCGACTGCACGCATACCCACGAACCGGGCTGCGCCGTTCGCGATGCCGCCGATGCCGGGCAGATCGATGGCCTGCGCCTGGAAACGTTCCAAAACTTGGCGTCATCCATGCGTGTGAGTGCCCAAATGCTCGATCCCGATGTCCATCTGTAATTGAATTTATCTATGACAGCCGTCTTCCAACTATGCGGGAGGCGGCTTTTTTACTGCCGATGCGCCCTTAAATGAGCGTTTTGCCGACGCGCTGACCAAAACCTTGCCGCGGGCTTGACGGGTTGGTCAGCTCTTGGCTGGTAATTGGTTTGACACTTAAAACCAAGATGGTGATCGCGCTGTTTTGTTGCTTGGCCGCTCGGACAATAGTGGTACGGGCATCCCATCCGCCCAGTGCTGTCTTGAGAGGAGCTGCCGTGAACAAGAGCAAGCGCATCGCCATCAGTCTGGCAGCGGGCGTGCTCGCCGCGGCACTCTGCATGGTTTACGGATCATCGGTTCGTTCGCGGGCTGAGCAGGCCCAGGCCAAAACCTTGGCCAAATACGGCGGCGATCGCGTCGAAGTTTGCGTTGCCGCACGTGATATCGATGTGGGTGAGACCCTCGACGAGACCAATGTCGTAACCCAAGAGTGGCTCGCGAGCCTGCTGCCGCGCGATGCGGCGACCGAGCTGCGCCAGGTGCGTGGCGACGTGACGACCTCGCGTATTCCCAAAAATGCCGTGGTCTGCGATGTCTACACCAAAGCCGAGAGCCATACGCTCGAGGTGCCCAAGGGCAAGGTTGCCGTTTCGGTGGCGGTCGATGCCGAGCATTCGGTGGGCGGAGCCGCAGGCGTGGGCAGCTATGTGGATGTGTACGTGCAAAAAGACGGCGTGACCGACCGGCTGTGCGGCGCGTATGTGATCGATACCAGCGACGAGGCCGGTGCCACGCGCGAAGGCAAGGTCGAGTGGGTGACGCTGGCGGCCGACCCCAAAGACGTCAAGGAATTGCTGGGAGCCTCGGGCAAGGGAACGGTCAGCTTGACGATTCCCGCCACGGCACGCGGCAAAAAGAGCGGAGGCGACGAGTGATGAAGGCGATCTGGCTTGCGTGCTGCGCGTGTGGCGATTACGGACTGCTGCAGCAGGAAGTCGAGGGCCGCGATGCGGGCGCGCAGGTGCTTCGCGTGGGCGACCTAGACGGGTTGGTGTCTATGGCTCGGGCGTTTCCTTCGCGCCGTGGCGCTGCCATTATCGCGGCATCCCTGTTTGATACTAAAGATGTGCGAGAGACCGTCGCGCGCCTGACTGCCGAAGGACGCGTGAGCCGCGTCGTCGTGTTGATAGAGGCGCTCGATCCGTCGGATATCGAGGGGCTGTTTCGCGCGGGGGCGACCGAGGTCATCGCTGCGCACAGCATATGCGGCAGCGGACATGTGGGCGAGGGAGCGGTTGATTCCGATTGGGGCGTGTCGCTTGAGCCCGATGTTTTTGTTGATAGGGAACCCGGGGCGCCTCGCGCTACAAGAGGCCCGCGTGTTGATGACTATGGGAAAGCGGAAGCCGAGCATGTTCGGCGCCCCCCGGGCCCCCTTGCATGTGATGACGCCGGAGCGTCGATACCGTATGGCGAAGACCTCCTGGCCGTAGATATGGGATACGTGCACGGCGTGAGCCTGGCCGATGGACTCGATGAGGTCGAGGGGCTTGTCGCGGGTGATGGCCCGCACGTCGACGTGACAGCGGAATCCCCAGTTCCGCCCCTACCGTTTGAGCAGCCTGCCGTGCCGGCGTGGACGCAGCGCTTGGGTGCGGCTGGCGAGACGGGGACGTTGCCGCCCACGTCGTCAGCCCCTGCACCGCTGGCAGACACTGCGTCGACGTCGCATCGAGCTCCGGTCATCTGCGCCGTCTCGGGATCGGGCGGCTGTGGCAAATCGACGATTGTCGCCACGATGGCGCATGCCGCTTCGTTGCTGGGTCTGCGAGCTGCCGTACTCGATCTGGACCTAATGTTTGGAAATCTCTACGACTTGCTGGGCGCCGATGCCCCACATGACATGGCGACACTTATCGAGCCGTCGGTCGCGGGCGCACTTGCGGAGCCAGACGTGGTCGCTGCATCGATGCGCGTTGCCCCAGGCGTTACGCTTTGGGGGCCTGTCGCAGCGCCCGAGCGCGCCGAGCTCATGGCGCGTCCGGTAGAGCTGCTGCTCGACATCTTGCGTCGTGAGTCCGACGTGGTCCTTATCGATACCTCGGTCTTTTGGGGCGATGCCGTGGCGGCTGCGGTGGCGGCGTGCGACCGTTGCCTTGTCGTGGGTGATGCGTCAGTTTCTTCCGCGACGTCTGCAGCGCGCGTCATTGAGCTGGCGAGCCGTGTGGGCGTGCCGCGCACGCGCATGAGCGCCGTATTCAACCGATTTGGCGCGCGTGGGGCGGACGAGGATGTCGCCATTCGTTTTGAGATCGCGTGCTCGCTCAGTTCCAAAATTCGAATTGCCGATGGCGGGCAGGATTTGGCTGCACTCATGGCGTTTGGTCGTGCCGACGAGGCCGTGGGTCAGGCCAGTGCCTTCGCGACCAGTGTGCGCGAAGCCACGCGCGAGATGCTCGTGGAGCTGGGCTGCGCCGTAGGGCCTTGGAGCGACACGGTCATCGACCGCGCGACGCGTGCCGAACGCCCGCGCATCCGCCTTCCCTGGTCGCGTGAGGGTGATTGCCGATGAGCCTGCAAACGAGAATCAAAGCAGCCGGTGCGGCGGCGGCGACGGCGCCTGTCGATGTGGGATGGCGCCGTGCGGTCAAGCGCCGCACCAAGCGGGCCGTGATGGATCGCGTGGGCTACGACGAGGTGGCACGCATCAGTGCCTACGTCGATCCGGTTCTTGCCCGCTCGGAATTGCGTCCTGCGGTGGAGGCGGCACTCAACGTGGAAGAACCGACCGACCTGGCGACGCCCGAGCGTGAGACCATCATCAACGAGATCTTGGATGACGTGGTGGGCTTGGGCCCGCTGCAGCCGCTCATCGAGGACGACACCGTCACCGAGATTATGATCAACGGTTGCCGCTCGGCTTTCTTTGAGCGCGGCGGGGTCTTATACCCCATCGAGCATGCGTTTGAGGATGACGAGCAGATTCGCGTGCTCATCGACCGCATCATCTCGCCGCTGGGCAGGCGTATCGACGAGCGCAGTCCCATCGTCAACGCCCGCCTCAAGACAGGTTATCGCGTCAACGCGGTGATTCCTCCCGTGGCGATCGATGGGCCGATCCTCACTATCCGCAAGTTCTCGGATCGCATCTGTTCGTTGGACGAGCTTGTGGGCCTGGGGTCGCTGCCGCTTTGGTATGCGCAACTGCTTTCGTGTGCGGTGTCGCTGCGCCAAGATTTGGCGGTTGCGGGCGGTACGGGGTCGGGCAAGACTACGCTGCTCAACGCGCTATCGTGCGAGATATCTACCGGCGAGCGCATCGTGACGATCGAGGATTCCGCCGAGCTCAAGTTCGCGCATCACCCGCATGTGGTTCGCCTGGAGGCGCGCGAGGCTTCAATTGAGGGTGAGGGTGCGGTGACAATCCGCGACCTGGTGACCAACGCCCTGCGTATGCGTCCCGACCGTATTGTGGTGGGTGAGGTACGCGGTGCGGAATGTTGCGACATGCTGCAGGCCATGAACACCGGGCACGATGGGTCGCTCACCACGCTTCATGCGGGCACCGAGCAAGAGACCGTGGTGCGTTTGACGCTGCTTGCGCGCTATGGCATCGATCTGCCGAGCGAGCTTATCGAGGAACAAATCGCTATGGCGCTTGACGGCATCGTGATGTCCGAGCGCCATGCGGACGGCCGGCGTTTTGTGTCCTCCTATTCGGGGGTGCGACGCGGCGCGTCGGGTGGCGTGGAACTCGAGCGCTACGTGACCTTCGATGCCGCCGAGCGCACCTGGACCCTCAACCGCGAGCCGCCGTTTATCGCAGAGGGCTTGCGCTCGGGAACGCTTACACAGGAGGAGGTGGACGAATGGAGGTCGTTGTGCCCCTCGTCGTAGGGGGCCTTGCCGGGTTTTCGGTCGCGACGGTATGCGGAGTGGAGCCTCATGTGCCGAGGGTGCCGCCGGCGGAGCTGGTGCGCCATATGTTTGAATCGGTGGCCGAGAAGCTGCCACACGAGCTGGTGAAAAATGATCTTCTAAAAAAGATCGCCCGCTCCTGGGTATCGTTGGTTCCCGTGCGCCGCATCGGTCTTGTCGTTGAGGATGATGCTTCACGCTTAGCGTTCCTGTTGCTATCGAGTGGCGTCTGCTGCCTTGCACTTGCCGTGGTGTCGCTATCGCCCATCGGCTTTGTTTTGGGGGCGGTTGCGCCCTTTGCCGCGGGCGCCGCACGCGACATCTTTGACCACCGACGCGAGCAGCGCGATGTAGAGGAAGCCATGCCCGAGGCCTTTACGGCACTTTCCATGTCGCTTGCCTCGGGACATTCGCTGGCCCAGGGCATGCGGTTTGTGGGCGCTCACGCGCAAGAGCCGGTGCATACCGAGTTTCTGCGGGTGGCGGCGGCGATCGACTGTGGCATTTCGGCTGCCGATGCGCTCGACGACCTGCTTGTCCGCATCGACGCCCCCGGGCTTTCGCTTGTCACGTTGGCGCTCAAGGTGTCGCAGCGGACCGGTGCCCCGCTTGCCGATCTGCTGTCCGAGGCGTCGAGCATGGTGGGGGAGCGTATTGAGCTCAAGCGCCGCCTGGATGTCAAAACGTCGCAGGCGCGCATGTCGGCGCATATGGTCGCGGCGATGCCGGCGGGTATGTGCGCGGTGCTGGCCCTGCTTTCGGCAGATTTTCGCTACGGTCTCGCAACGCCGGTAGGCGCCGGCGCCGTGGTTCTGGGGCTTGCCCTTAACGGCGTCGCCCTGGTGGTTATCCGGCGCATTATGCGGGTGGAGCTGTGAGCGCCCTGGTTGCCGCCGCGGCTTGCCTGTGCGCCTTCGGCGTATTTGTCGCGACGGGCCTGGAGCGCTCGGATGTGCGCCAGGCCATGGAGATTTTCAGGGGCGAGGCGGTGCTGGTCGTTGCTGCGTCCCATTCGGTGATCGATGCCGCTATTGCGCGGGTGAGGGGCGCATTTGGCGGGGACAACTCAGCGCAGGTTTCGCTCGGTGAGGTGTCCGAGATGATTGATGTGGTGCGCCTGGGGCTTTCCGCCGGCCTTTCGTTCGATGCGGCGCTCGAGATCTTTTGCGCCAATCGTCGATCGGCGCTGACTGTTCGGCTTGAACGGGCATGCATGGCGTGGCAGGTGGGCGTGGGAGCGCGCGAGGACGAGTTGTTGGCGGCCGCGCAGGACCTGGACGTGCGGGCGCTCGAGACCTTTGCCATTACGGTGGGTCAAGCGCTCGCCCTGGGTGCCCCGCTTGCCGAGACCCTTGCTGCCCAAAGTCGCGAGATCCGCGCCGCCCATCGTGCCGCGGTCGAGCGCGAGATTGAACGAGCGCCCGTCAAGCTGCTGATTCCCACCGGCACGCTCATCTTGCCGGCACTGCTGTTATCCATATTGGGCCCGCTGCTGGGAGCAGGCGGGATGATGTAGGGAGGAATACATGAACAAAATGGCTGACGTTATGGGTAGGGTTTGGAGTTGGACGCTTTACCGTGCAATGCGTTCCTGTCAACGTGCCAAGGCGCTGGTGCAGGAGGAAAGCGCGCAGGGTACCACCGAGTACGCCATCTTGGTCGGCGTGCTCGTGGTAATCGCGATCATTGCCATCGTTGCATTTAAGGGCAACGTCGAAAAGCTATGGAACGCGATCAAAGACGGCATCAACAGCCTGTAGAAGGCGGGCATTCTGTTGGCGTGCTGCTGGTGCTCGCTTGCCTGATTGTGGCGATAGCGGCGACGCTCTGGGGGCTGAATGCCGTGCGACAGCAGCGTTCTGGGGCCGTCGCGGATGGGAGCTCGGGCGCGGTGGCGCCTCCCGATGACAAAGCGCGGGACACGGCCGACAGGGATGCCGCCGTCACGGCACAAACTTTTCTGCGGGCGCTCGACGAACGGTCGGATGTTGCGGCAGGTCCATCTGCGGACAACGCAGTCGCAGTCCGACTGACATGGGCCGAGGAGCGGCCGATGACCGAGGCTGCCGCGGACCTGTTGCGTGTCTATCGCGAGGTGCCCACAGCCCAGCTCGCTCTAAGCGGTTACCTCGACATCAAGGGCAACGTATGGGGCGCCATCGTGCGCGATGGGCGCGGCTGGGTCGACATGGTGACGGTTGCCGCGGATGCCGGCGACGCCTCGTGCCGCTTACGCGCGGTGCGCTTGGTTCCGCAAGCATCGGGGTCAAAGGAGGGATCGTGAAATGCTTGACGTTTTGCGCGAGGAGTCTGCCCAATCGACCGTTGAGTACGCCATCGTCACCATGGCGCTGCTTTCCATCGTACTGGCGATTGCGGGGCTTTGGCGCGCCGGCACCGACGGACGCTTGGCGGCGTTGGCTGCACGGGCGGCGTCCCATGGCGTCGCCTCGACATCGGTTATCGACGCCGCCGCAGGCGCCAAAGACATCGCGCTCTATTGATATCGCGCGCGAGGATTGGGCGCAGTCCACGGTCGAGGCCGCCTTTTTGCTGCCGACGTTTTTGACGCTCATCCTGCTTGCGCTGCAGCCGGTGTGCCTGCTCTATACGCGTGCGGTCATGGAGTCTGCCGCCGCCGAGACGGCGCGGCTCATGACCACGACGACGGCGGAGGACGACGACCTCAAGGAGTTTGCCCGCCGCCGTCTCGCCGCGGTGCCCGATGTCTCGATCTTTCACGCCGGCGGACCGCTGTCGTGGGATATCGAGCTTGGCCGGGCGGGCGCAGGGGACGTTTCGTCTGTATCTATCGCGGGTGATGTAAAGCCGCTACCCGTGATCGGCGCGTTCGCGCAGGCCATGGGCAATGTGGGGGGAGAAGGAAATGTTGAGTTGAAAGTCGACGTTTCGTATCGATCGCGTCCCGGATGGCTGGAGGGAGACTATGATTCGTGGATTGCCGCGTGGGAGTAGGCGTCGCCTGCTGCGAATGATGCGAGGGCTCGTGTGCCGTTGCCGGTCGAATGCCCGCCGCAAGCGGGGCGGCTTCATGGGCCGCTCCGGTATCGACTTGTTTATCGAGGACGGTGCCTACACTACGCTTTCTTCGGCGGTCGTCATACTTGTGGTGCTTACGCTGCTGTTTTCGTCGACGGCGGCGATATGGAGTATGTCGCGTGCCGGGGATACCCAGGTGGCGGCCGATAGCGGTGCTCTGGCGGGTGCCAACGTGATATCGTCCTACCATACAGCGGCCACGGTGGTGGATGCGAGCATTTTGAGCTTGGGCTTGGCGGGGTTTGCCACAATCGGCACCGGCTTGGTTGCCATGCTGGTGCCGGGTGGGAAAATAGCCGCAAGCGATATGGTCGATACCGGGATTGAGATTATTAAAACGCGCAATAGGTTTGCCAAAAGTGCGTCGGAGGGTTTGCAAAAAGTCGAAACGGCTCTGCCATATCTGGTTGCCGCGCGAGCTACGCAGGCTGTTTCGGCGCAGGATACCGATAACGTGACCTATACCGGCACAGCGCTCGCCGTGCCCAGGACATCGGAGTCGGATTTTGTTGCGCTCGAGGGGTCAGAAATCTCGACCGATGCTATCGAGAGCACCTCAAAAGACCTTGACTATGCTGCCAAGGAACTGAAGAAAGCGTCCGAGAAAACGTCAAAGGCCAAGGAACGCGCCTGGCTTGCCGACTGCGGCGGATCGGACAGAGGCGCAGTCGGAAGCTGTTCGTGCATGTGGGAACGCGCGAGGAGCTTGGCGAAGCTTTCGGATATTGAGAATCCGCACTATGCCTCGAGTGTCACATGGGAGCCGCAAGTGGCGCTCGATCGCGCGAAGGCCTATTACCGCTCGCGCCTTGCAAACGAGGCACCTCAGGGCTCAAGCGTCGAGACGAAGGCGGAGTCGGCGGCGCGCAAGGCGTTTTACACCTATGCGAGTACAGAGGTCAATCGTGCATATGTAACCGAGGACGGAGATGAAGTCACTTCCCATATCCCGCTGTTGCCGCGCAACTCTGAAGAGGTGCGAGCGACGGAACTCTATACCGATGCGGCGTGGCCAATTAGTACCATCGATGACAAGACGTATCTGCATTACGGAACGAGTTGCCCCAACTATAAGAAGGGGTCGCCAGGCGGGTTAGCCTCGGTTGCTGATTATGACGGGCAGGACAGATGCAACAGATGCCATTTTGGCGTTTCGTCGCTCGGTGCCGTTGCAGCGCCTTCGACTTCTATCGAAAACGGCTTCGAATACCACTTTGACAAGTTCAAAGACGCCCTGGAAGATTACGTCGAATGTCGCAACAAAGAGCTCGAGCTCATGCGTCAGACCGAGGACGAGGCCGATCGCGCGGGTAATGCGTTTGACCAGGCCATCAAGGCGCTTTCGGGCGAGCGGCCGCGTATCGCCCCGCCCGGTCGCAACGGCGTGGTCGCCTTTGCGGTCTCGGGCGATATGACCAGTCCCGGTAAGCTCAACTCTTCATTCAATAAGCCGGTTACGCTCGGCAGTCGCGGTGCAATCTCTGCCGCGGTCTTGGCTCCCGACAACGCGACGGCGCAAAACAACGTGCTCTCGCGGTTTTTCTCGACACTGGAAGAGCGCTCGGGCGGCGTTGCCGGCGTACTCGATGGCGTCATGGATGTTTGGGGACGCCTGCTTGTGGGATACGGAGACATCCAAGGCGCGGCAGATGAGCTCATGGGTGAGCTGATTGACGGTCTTGGGGGTGACGGCGGAGCACTGGGTTCCATTGCGTCATGGTTCGGTGACACTGTGTCGGCGTCCGTGGCGGCGCTCGGGCTCGAGCCATGCGATCTGCGCCTACGAAAGCCCGTTCTGACTGATTCTGCCAACGTTATCAAAAGTCCGGGCTCCGATATCGCCAACCTTTCTAAGGCCCAGGATAATCTGCGAAGTATGCCGTTGGGCGTGACCGATCCCAAGGCGCTTTGCGAGGCGTTGGAATATCAAGTCGAACGCACCATTAGCGGTACGGTGTTCACACTTGCGGAGATTCCTCTGCCCGGCGGCGGCTCCATCCCGCTCACCGTCGATGTCGCCACGCTGGTTGGCGCTCTGGGCGGTGGGTCGTAATGAGTATCCGCATGCGTCTGCGCGAGGAGCGCGCCCAGGCGACGGTCGAGATGGCAGTGGTCGCTCCCGTTTTGCTGGCGCTTGCGCTCATTGTGTACAACGTCATGGTCTTTGCCGGCGCCGTTGCGCGCTTCGATCGCGTGGTGCCCGATATCGTGCTGGCGCACGCTGTGGCGCCGGAAGGGGAGGGCGACAAGAGCTCTGTCGATGCCTCGGTGCGTGTCCAGTCCGAGATTCAGGCGGCTATGCAGGGCTATAATCTGCAGGTCGAGGTCTCGAGCGAGCAGAGCTCGGCGTCGTCTGACGGCGGCTTGCTCTCTCTGTCCGGGACGTTTAGGACCTATGCCTGCGTCATGTACTATGAGCCGTGGCCTAGATTGCTCAGCATTGCCGGCGTTTCTCTGGGGACGCCGGCGAAGCTTTCGCACGAGCGCGCGGTTACGGTCGATCCGTGGCGACCGGGGGTGGTCATGTGAGCGCCGTCTTGTCTTATATCGCCTACGCGCGTGCGCTCAATAGGCTCGGTTGGTCGCCGGCAGAGTTTATGGTGGCAGAATCGTTTGGCGCACGCTTGCGCGGCATGCTGGGCCGCGTGCCGATTACGGCTGACGGACTGCCGCTCGTCATGGCGTTTCCGTCCTGCTCTTCGGTTCACACCTGTTTTATGGCTTATCCCATCGACATTGCCTTTATTGATTGCAGCGGCAATATCCTTGCACGCTACGAAAATGTCCGCCCCTGGCGCATGTGCTTCTGTCCCGGTGCTTGGGCGGTGCTGGAACGCCCTTCAATCTTTGTATCGCCCACTGTCTTGCAACGAGTGCAGGCTTGAAGGCCCTGAGCGAAAAACTTCTTGCGGCCGGTTGATGTCTCTGACGTGCTGCTTTACAGAACCGAGGTGGTGTCCAAAAACTTTTTTCAAATTCTCGGTTGACCGGAGCGCGTCCTTGGTTATACTAATCAAGCCTTGAAACAAGGCACACCTCAAATGGCTGGGTAGCTCAGTTGGTAGAGCAGAGGACTGAAAATCCTCGTGTCAGGGGTTCGATTCCCTTCCCCGCCACCTTGAATTGACTAGGACCTCTGCAAAGGGGTCCTTTTCTTTTATGTAGCCCCCGCACGGAATCGAACCCCGCGAGGGCGCGGAGCTGAGGAAACGCGATAGCGTTTGCCAGCGTAGCTCGCAAGGCGCGCAAGCGCCGCAGCGGTCCGTCCGCGCAGCGCGCGGACGCGATTCCCTTCCCCGCCACCTTGAATTGACTAGGACCTCTGCAAAGAGGTCCTTTTCTTTTATGTAGCCCCGCGGAAAACGCATCCCAATACTTCGCAAAAAACGGGATGCGCCTTCCGGCGCCTGCCTTCGGCGCGCGTGCACATCTTGGCGTACCATCTGGGGTGTGCCCGCCCAGACATTACTCCTACTTTTGCGCCACTTTGCAGACCGTTCGATCGGCTGTCCGTGCGCGCGGGTATACTCAAAACGATACTTTTCCTATGCAATACGATGCGGGTTCGCCCTGCACGATTCGAAGGGGGCCGTGATGGAGAGGATACTCGGCGTTAATCTCTCTGGCTGGTTTATTCCCGAGCCTTGGGTGACCCCGTCGCTGTACGCGGCGACAGGTGCGTCCAATGCGGCGGAACTGCAAGAAGCCATGGGCACTGCTGCCTATAACGAGCGCATGCGTCGCCATTATGAGACATTCGTAAGCGAAGATGATTTTCGCCGTATGGCGCAGATTGGTCTCAATGCCGTGCGTTTGCCGGTGCCCTGGTATGCCTTTGGCTCGCAGGAGTCCGATGCGTCCTACATTTCGGTTATCGACTACATTGACCGTGCAATTGAGTGGGCTGCCAAGTATGACATTCGCGTGCTGCTCGATCTAGCGACTGTGCCCGGTGGCCAGGGCGATTCCAACGATTCGCCCACCACGCCGGAGGCTGTTGCCGAGTGGCATTCGTCCACCAACGGTCGTCACGTTGCGCTCGACGTGCTGGAGCGTTTGGCCGATCGCTACGGCGAAGCCGAAAGCCTTCTGGGCATTGAGCTGCTGGATACGCCGCAGATGAGTGTCCGCAAGAGCCTCTTCACCATGACGGATGGCATTCCGGCCCACTACCTGCGCAATTTCTATCGCGATGCCTACGAGCTCGTCCGTTCGTATATGCCCGAGGATAAGATCGTCGTCTTCTCGTCGTCGGGACATCCCAGCGAGTGGAAGCATTTTATGCGCGGCACCAAGTACAAGAACGTCTACATGGACCTTCACCTGTACCATTACCGCGACGAGCATGCGCTCGACATCACGAGCCCCCGCGGGCTGACGACGGCGATTTCCCGCAACAAGCGCGAGCTTAAAGAAGCGATTTCGACAGGGTTCCCCGTGCTGGTGGGCGAATGGTCGGGCGCGGCGATCTTTGCCAACTCGTCGGTTACGCCCGAGGGCCGCAATGCCTACGAGCGCGTGTTTATCGCCAATCAGCTGGCTTCGTTTGCGCCGGCTGCCGGTTGGTTCTTCCAAACGTGGAAGACCGAGAAACGTATCGCAGCATGGGACGCCCGCGCGGCGCTCGGTACGCTCGAGCGCGGCATGATTGAATAGGTTGATATGACGCAAAACAGCGCCCGTACGGGCAAACTCTATGTGGTCGGAACACCCATCGGCAACCTGGGCGACCTGTCTCCGCGCGTTGGCGAGGCGTTTGCCGCCGCCGATGCGATCTGCTGCGAGGACACGCGCGTGACCTCAAAGCTACTGATGCACCTGGGCATTTCCAAGCCGCTTGTCCGTTGTGACGAGAATGTGATCGCCAGCCGCGCCGCCGGCCTGGTTGACCGCCTGCTGGCGGGGGAGACCCTCGCTTTTGCCTCGGATGCCGGCATGCCGAGCGTGTCCGATCCCGGCCAAGCGCTGATCGAGGCGGCGCGTGAGGCCGATGTGCCCGTCGAAGTTATTCCCGGGCCCTCTGCTTGCGTCACGGCGCTCGTTTCGTCCGGTATTCCCTGCGAGCATTTTTTCTTCGAGGGCTTTTTGGGCCGAAAGCACGGCGACCGCGTGCGCCGTTTGCAGCGCCTTGCCGTGGTGCCCGGCGCACTCATCTTCTACGAGTCTCCACATCGCATCGTGGCGACGCTCGAGGCCGTGGCGGAGGTCTTTCCCCAGCGTGAGGTTGCCGTCTGCCGCGAACTCACCAAGCTGCACGAGGAGGTCTTGCGCGGGCCCGCCGCCCAGCTTGCCGAGGGGCTGCGTGCTCGCGGCGAAGTAAAGGGCGAGATTGCGCTGGTCATTGCGCCACCGAGTGAAGACGAGGAGGCCGGCATCGTGCCGGTTGGCGCAGCGGCAGCGGATCCCGATGAGGCCCTGCGCGCGGATATCCGTGTCGCGCTCGAGGAGGGGGAGCCCGCCTCTGCGGTGGCCAAGCGCCTGTCTCAGAAGTATTCACGCCGCAAGCGCGATGTCTATGCCATGGTGCTCAATATGCAATAGATGGAGGATATCCAGCCCTTGCGTTAGAATCATCCCCTGTATGCAACGTTTTTCTGGAGGACAAACCCCATGGATCAAAGCAAGCCTTCGTTCTTTATCACGACGCCCATCTACTACGTCAATGCCGATCCGCATCTGGGCACGGCTTATTCCACCATCATCGCCGACGTCCAGGCTCGCTATCGCCGCTCCGCCGGCTATAACGTCAAGTTCCTGACCGGCATGGACGAGCACGGCGAGAAGGTCGCCGAGGCCGCAGCCAAGCATGGCATGACGCCGCAGGAGTGGACCGACAGCCAGGCTCCGCACTTTAAGGAGCTTTGGAGCAAACTCGAGATCTCCAACGACGACTTTATCCGCACCACCGAGCCGCGCCAGCATCATGCGGTGCAGTATCTGTGGGAGCGCATGAAGGAGTCTGGCTACCTGTATAAGGGCAGCTACGACGGTTGGTACTGTGTGCCCGACGAGACTTACTTTACCGACACGCAGGTCCAGAAGGGTGACGAGGAATACGGCAGCGTCGGCCAGCACCTGTGCCCCGACTGTCACCGTCCGCTCGAGCGCGTGCAGGAGGAGTCCTACTTCTTCAAGCTTTCCGCTTTCCAGGACAAGCTGCTCAAGCTCTATGACGAGCATCCCGATTTCGTCGAGCCTGCATTCCGCATGAACGAGGTGCGTAGCTTTGTCGAGGGCGGCCTCAACGACCTTTCCGTGAGCCGTACGAGCTTTGACTGGGGCATCCAGGTTCCGTTCGATGAGGGCCATGTGACCTATGTGTGGTTCGACGCGCTGCTCAACTACATGACGGCTGTCGGCTACGGTGTCGACACCGACGAGGCCCGTGCCGAGCTGGCCTATCGCTGGCCTGCGCAGTTCCACATTGTGGGCAAGGACATCATTCGCTTCCACTGCGTCATTTGGCCCGCTATGCTCATGGCCATTGGCGAGGCTCTGCCCGAGCACGTCTTTGCCCACGGCTTCCTGACCGTGCGCAATGCCGAGACTGGCAAGGCCGAGAAGATGTCCAAGAGCCGTGGCAACGCCATTGCCCCGCAGGATGTTATCGACATGCTGGGCGTCGAGGGTTATCGCTACTACTTTATGACCGACGTGGTCCCCGGCACCGACGGCGCTATCAGCTTCGATCGCATGGAGCAGGTCTACAACGCCGATCTCGCTAACAGCTGGGGCAACCTCATCTCGCGTTCGCTCAACATGAGCGGCAAGTACTTTGACGGTTGCGCGCCCGCCAAGCCCGCATCGTTCGATGCGTTCGATAACCCGCTGGCAAAGATCGCCGATGGCCTGGCCGAGCGCTACATGGCCAAGATGGACGTACTCGATTACGGTGGAGCCAAAGACGAGGTTATGGAGCTCATCCACGCCGCCAACCACTACATCGAGGACTCCGAGCCCTGGGCACTTGCCAAGGACGAGGCCAAGGCCGACGAGCTGGCGTTTGTGATCTACAACCTCCTCGAGGCCATCCGCATTGCCGCTCACCTGCTGATGCCGCTCATGCCCCAGACTTCTACCGAGGCCCTGCGCCGCCTGTCGTGCGAGGACGAGGCCGCGAGCGACGACCTCAAGGGCATTTGCGCTTGGGGTCTGCTTGCCGGTGGTCAGCCCGTCGAGAAGGGTGAGCCGCTGTTCCCGCGTCTGGGTTAAGACGCCGCGCGCCATATCGGCAATCTGCTGTTTAGGTGTAAGGGCATGGCCGCAACGGTCCATGCCCTTTTGTTTCAAGACGCCGCCACCATGCTAAGGAGGCAACTATGACAACTTCGCCTTTGGCAAACCCCACGGCAACAAGGGAGCTGCTGGAGGAGTTTGGCCTTGCGACCAAGCATCGCCTGGGCCAGAACTTCCTGATCGACAACCATGTGATCGAGCGTATTTGCGAGCTTTCCGAACTTGCGGGCGATGAGCGCGTGCTCGAGGTCGGTCCGGGCGTTGGAACGCTCACGCTTGCGCTGCTTCAGGAGGCGGCGTGCGTCACGTCGATTGAGGCCGATTCCGAGCTCGAGCCGGTGCTCGATGCCCATGCCACCGACTATGCCAACTTCCGCTTTATCATGGGCGACGCGCTCAAGGTGTGTCCGGAGCAGATTGAGCAGGCCGCGGGCGGTGAGCCGACGGTATTTGTCGCGAACTTGCCCTATAACGTGGCAGCAACGATCATTCTGCAGTTCTTCCAGACGATGCCCGCGCTCAAGCGCGCCGTCGTCATGGTTCAAAAGGAGGTTGCCGATCGCATTGCCGCAACGCCGGGCAACAAGACCTACGGCGGCTATACGGCAAAGCTCGGCCTGTATGCGCAGGTGACGGGTCGCTTTGAGGTGCCGCCGCGCTGCTTTATGCCGGCGCCGCATGTGGATTCGGCCGTCGTGCGCATCGACCGTGTCGACGGCGTAGCGCCCGAGGGGCTTGATCGCGAGTTTGTGGCCCGCGTGATTGACGCTGCGTTTGCTCAGCGTCGCAAGACCATCCGCAATTCCATGAGCGCCAACGGCTTTGCCAAGGACGTGCTCGATGCCGCCTTTGAGGCTTGCGGCATCGCGCCCACCACACGCGCCGAGACGCTTGGCGTTGCCGATTTTGTCCGTCTGGCTCAGGAGCTAATCCATGATGCCTAATGACGAGCGCGTGACGTTTACCAAGAAAAAGAAAACGGTTGCTTGCCCCGTGCCCTTGGCGCCGCTTGCCGATACGCACGCGCACTTGCTCTCGTTTTGGGGCAAGGAAGTACCCGAGACGCTTGTGCGCGCCAAGGCTGCAGGCGTCGACCTGTTGGTGACGATCTTTGATCCCATTGCCGACAAACGCAGCGTGACGGACTATAGCGACTGGCTGGTGCGCGAGATTTTGCCGATGCGGGATATTCCGCAGATAAAGTATCTCGCCGGTGTGCACCCCTATGGCGCGCCGGACTATACCGATGACATTCATGCACAGGTCGTTGCTGCGCTTGATGATCCCTTATGCGTCGGTATCGGCGAGATCGGTCTGGACTACCACATGGATTACGACGACGGCATCGCGCCGGCGCCCCACAGCGTGCAGATCGACTGTATGGCGCGCCAACTCGAGGTTGCCGTACGCCGCAATGTGCCGGTAGAGCTGCATCTGCGTCATGAGGACACGGACGAGGAGCGCTCCTCGCATGTGGATGCGTACAACGTGTTGCGCGAGGTGGGTGTGCCTCAGGCCGGTTGCGTGCTGCACTGCTTTGGCGAGGATCGCGCCACGATGGAGCGCTTTGTGGGTTTGGGCTGCTATATCGCCTATGGCGGCGCGGCCACCTTTAAGCGCAACAATGATGTGCGCGAGGCATTCGCGGCGACCCCGCTCGACCGTATTTTGTTCGAGACGGATTGCCCGTATATGGCTCCGGAGCCCATTCGCGGTCTTGAGTGTGAGCCGGCAATGATTTCCATCACGGCAAACGCGCTGGTCAACGACCGTGTCGATCGTACTGGAGAGAAAGCAGAGGCAATTGCGCAAGCTGCGTGGGACAATGCCTGCAAACTTTTTCAAAAATAGTTCTTGCGTTCACGGTGGTGCTCCGTTATTCTAATTCCTGCACGCGGGCGTGGCGGAATTGGCAGACGCGTACGGTTCAGGTCCGTATGGGGGCAACCCCATGAAGGTTCAAGTCCTTTCGCCCGCACCATTGATTGAAAGAGCTCCCAGCAATGGGAGCTTTTTTGTTATGGGCCCATCGCAGGGACTTGAACCTGCGAAGGAGCGAGCGTCAAGAAAACGCGGAGCGTTTTTAGCGAGCTGGCGAGTCCGCCGGCAGGCGGGCGAAGCCGGTGCGGATCCGCGCAGCGGATACGCGGACGTCCTTTCGCCCGCACCATTGATTGAAAGAGCTCCCAGCAATGGGAGCTTTTTTGTTATGGGCCTCCTGATGGTGTCACATGGCTGCTTTGTGCGGGTATCCTAGTGCCAACGTGTGCCCATCGGAGGAGAGACCATGCTGTTATCCGGTATTATCGCTGCCCTTACGAGCCTTCTACTTCCCATCATCATTTTGTTGCTACTGCTTCCCAACGCCTGCTATGTCGTTGAACAGCAGCATGCTGTGATCATCGAGCGCCTGGGCAAGTTTAACCGCATCGTCAACGCGGGTTTCCACATGAAGGTGCCCGTGATCGACCGCAAGGCCGCCACGGTGAGTCTGCGCACCATGAAAAACGGTTTTGGGATCGACGTTAAGACCCAGGACAACGTGACTATCGGCCTTGAGGTCTCTGCTCAGTACCACGTGAGCTATGACATGGGAGCCGGCCCGGCAGATTCGGGCATCTACAAGAGCTACTACATGCTGCAGGAGCCCGTCGACCAGATGCGCGACTTCATTACCGATGCCCTGCGCTCTTCCATCCCTGTCTATACCCTTGATGAGGTCTTTGCCAAGAAGGATGACATTGCCAAGGACGTCAACGCCACCGTATCCGAGCAGATGGCCGCCTACGGCTTTACCCTCGTTTCGACGCTCATCACCAAGATTGCGCTGCCGACCGAGGTCGAGAACTCTATGAATGACATCAACGCCGCCCAGCGCAAGCGCGCTGCTGCGCAGGAGCTCGCTGAGGCCGACCGCATCAAGCGCGTTACCGAGGCGACCGCCGAGGCCGAGGCAATGGAAAAGGCGGGCGAAGGCATCGCCAACCAGCGCAAGGCCATCGCGCTGGGTATCAAGGATTCGCTCGAGATTATCCAGGAGACGGGCGTCGGCAACGATGAGGCCAACCAGCTGTTCATGTTTACGCAATGGTCCGAGATGATGACGGAGTTCGCTCGCACGGGTAAAACATCGACGGTCGTGCTGCCGAGCGACTTTTCGCAGTCGGCCTCTATGTTCGAGCAGATGCTGACCGCCGGCAAAGTTCAAAACGATTCGAAGGAGTAGGCGCGCGTGAAGTGCACCGTTGTATGCGTCGGTAAGCTCAAAGAGCGTTTTTGGAAGGATGCCTGCGCCGAGTACACCAAGCGCCTGGGCGCCTATGCCAAGGTGGATATGCGCGAGGTGGCCGATATCGACCCGGCCAAGGCGGGCGGCGTGGATGCCGCGCGCGACAAGGAGGGAGCGGCGATTCTTGCAGCCCTGCCGCCCCGAGCGCATGTGATCCTGCTGGCCATTGAGGGCAAAGAGCGCTCGAGTGAGGAACTCTCGGCGCGGCTCGATGATCTTATGTTGCGAGGCAACAGCGACATCGCCTTTGTGATTGGCGGATCGGACGGCGTGAGCGACGATGTTCGCTCACGAGCTGACGAAATGCTCAGCTTTGGACGCATTACCTTGCCGCATAACTTGGCGCGCGTGGTGCTGCTGGAGCAGGTCTACCGCGCCTGCAAGATTAGCCGTGGTGAGCCGTATCACAAATAGGTCGGCAACACGAAACAATGCCGTGGGACAATAGCTCTCGATTTGAAGAATCTGTCTGAGAGGACTATGAGATATGAAGATTGGATTTGTCGGTTTTGGCAATATGGCGAGCGCTATGGCCGATGGCTGGATTGCCGCCGGTGTGGCTGCGAGCGACATGTGTGCCTGCGCGGGCCGCTACGATGCCCTGGTTGAGCGCTGTGAGGCGCGTGGGATACTTGCCTGTCGTGATGCGGCGGAGGTTGTCGCTGTATCCGATATCGTGGTTGCTGCGGTCAAGCCGTACATGATCGAGAAGGTCTTCGCTCCGCTCAAGGATACTCTTGCCGATAAGGTCGTCCTTTCGGTCGCCTGGACTTGGGACAGTGTCAAGTGGGAGCAGGTTCTGCCGGGTGTCGCGCACATCTCGACGGTCCCCAATACACCGGTTTCGGTGGGCGAGGGCGTCATCGCCTGCGAGAAGTCCTCTACGCTCAACGGCGAGCAGCGTGCCGTGGTCCTCGACCTGCTCGGAAAGCTTGGCACTGTCGTTGAGCTCGATACGAGCTTGCTGTTTGTGGGCGGTACCGTGGGCGGTTGCGCCCCGGCATTTGTTGCCATGGCGATTGAGGCCCTGGGCGACGCGGCCGTCAAGCACGGCATTCCGCGCGCTGACGCCTATCGCATTGTGAGCCAGATGGTTCTGGGTACGGCGAAACTGCAGCTTGCAACTGGGCAGCATCCTGCGGCGATGAAGGATGCCGTGTGCTCGCCCGGCGGCGCAACCATCAAGGGCGTCGTCGCGCTCGAGGACGCCGGCATGCGCAGCGCCCTGGTCAAGGCCATCGACGCCACCCTTCAGTAAACCTGCCATTTAGGGACAGGTTTATTTTGGCAGGTTTTTCCTGCGGTTTTATCTCTATAGCGAAAAGCGCCCCGCAACCGGGTTGATACCGGTTGCGGGGCGCTTGCGTTTGCCCAGATAAAACCGACCAAAATAAACCTGTCCCTAAATGGCAGGTTAGTCCCAGAAGCTGTCTTGATCTTCTTCGGATTTGGGCCCGCGGTCGACGTAGAGCTTATGGGTGCGCTTCTCCATTACAAAGGCAAGAATCGCAAACAGCAGGATGCCGCCGGCGAAAAGGATGGCAAAACCGGTGCGGGTGCCAAACAAAAAGGAAAAAACTGCGTCCATTGGGTGCCTTCTTGCGTAGTTGAGTTGGGTCGTAAACGCTCATAAGTATATACTTGCCCATACATGTACAAGGTTGCAACCTAAATGGAATGTATATCGCCGGAGGATCTAATGCTTGATATCAAGTTTGTTCGCGAGAACCCCGATGCCATCGATACCGCCATGGCTAACCGCCAGACGTCTTGGGATCGCGAGAAGTTCTTTGAGCTCGACGATGAGCGTCGTGCCGTCATCACCGAGGTCGAGGAGCTCCAGGCCACGCGTAATGCCGAGTCAAAGAAGATCGGCGCCCTGATGAAGGAGGG
Source organism: Collinsella sp. WCA1-178-WT-3 (M1) (assembly GCF_009696325.1). Classification (GTDB taxonomy): domain Bacteria; phylum Actinomycetota; class Coriobacteriia; order Coriobacteriales; family Coriobacteriaceae; genus Collinsella. Next base: position 45,781 of record NZ_VUME01000007.1, on the reverse strand, counting down.
CAAGAAGGACGAGGCCGAGGCCGCCAAGGAGGCCGTGCGCGCCGTCAACGAGAAGATCGACGGTCTGGCCGAGCGCCGCACCGTTCTCGAGCAGGAGCAGTACGACTTTATGGCTCACCTGCCCAACATTCCCTGCGAGGCCACCCCGTACGGCAAGGACGAGGACGAGAACATCGAGCGCCGTCGTTGGGGCACCCCGCGTGAGTTCGACTTCGACTTTAAACCGCACTGGGATCTGGGCACCGACCTCGACATCTTCGACTTCGAGCGCGGCAACAAGCTCTCCGGTAGCCGCTTCACCGTTCTCGGTGGCGCCGGCGCCCGTCTGGAGCGCGCCCTCATCAACTTCTTCCTCGATACGCACACCAGCCGTGGTTTTAAGGAGTGGTGGCCGCCCATCGTCGTCAAGCGTCAGACCATGTTTGGCACGGGCCAGCTGCCCAAGTTCGAGGACGACGCCTATCATGTCTCGGGCGATAACTTCCTGATCCCCACCGCCGAGGTCGTGCTTACCAACCTGCACGCCGGCGAGGTTCTCGATGCCGACACCCTGCCGCGCCGCTACACCGCCTTCACCCCCTGCTTCCGCGAGGAGGCCGGCTCTGCTGGTCGCGACACCCGCGGCATCATCCGCCAGCACGAGTTCGACAAGGTCGAGATGGTCAAGTTTGCCAAGCCGGAGGAGTCCGACGAGGAGCTCGAGAGCATGACCGCCGAGGCCGAGTTCCTGCTTCAGCAGCTGGGTCTTCCGTATCGCGTGATTAGCCTGTGCACCGGCGACCTGGGCTTCTCTGCCCGTCAGACCTACGACATCGAGGTCTGGCTGCCGAGCTACAACGCTTACAAGGAGATTAGCTCCTGCTCCAACTGCGGCGACTTCCAGGCTCGCCGCGCCAACATCAAGTATCGCGATCCCGAGAACTTCAAGGGCTCGCGCTACCTGCACACCCTTAACGGTTCCGGTCTACCGGCTGGCCGCACCATGGCCGCCATTCTGGAGAACTACCAGAACGCCGACGGCACCATTACGATCCCCGAGGTTCTGCGTCCTTACATGGGCGGCCTCGAGAAGATCGAGCCGGTCGCGTAGGTTTGCTGCATAAGCGATTTGCGGGGGCGCCCCTATCCGGGGCGCCTTTTTTGTGCGCGGAGCCTTACCATGTCGCGCGGACAGCTCAATAGAAAATACACGAACAAATGTTCTGTATACGGTCGTCTACCTGCTATGCTTTTACTAGATACGAGCGAGAGAAGGGGGATGTGATGGACCTGTTTGATGAGCGGGTAGTTTTGTTTGAGAGCGATGAAGGTGGGGAGCACCTGCTAGTTACGTGTGAGCCATCGGGTATGGGTGGCTTGGTGGTGAGGCAAACGAGCGAGGGCCCGTTGACCCAATGGTGCTTTGAGGAGTCGCCACATGTAGTCGAGACCTTTGTGACGCACGAAGGGCTTGCAACACTCGAACGGTTCTATGGAGTCGGGACTTCTAACCAGGTGGCACGCATGCTGAGTATCTCGTTTGCCGAGTATGATTGCGCCCAGCGGGTGCGCTCGCTATTGAGGGATCTCGGTGTTGGGTTCGATGTGGTTGAAAAGCCGATCGATCGTATGGGAAACGGTGATACATGCGGAGCTGCATGAGGAAAATGGTCTAGAAAAAAATCAAGATTGTGCTTGACTCCAATTAACTAAAATGGTTTCATATGTCTTGCGCTGCGGCGTTACCTCAGCTGGATAGAGGGTCTGACTACGAATCAGAACGTCATAGGTTCGAATCCTATACGCCGCACCAATCGAACTTGAAGCCTCCGGCAACGGGGGCTTTTCTTTTTTGGAAGCCATGCATGGATTCGAACCTCGGTCGAGGCGCGAGCGTAAAGAAAACGCGGAGCGTTTTTAGCGAGCGGGCGAGCGCGCCGGCAGGCGGGCGAAGCCGGTGCGGATCCGCGAAGCGGATGCGCGGAATCCTATACGCCGCACCAATCGAACTTGAAGCCTCCGGCAACGGGGGCTTTTCTTTTTTGGAAGCCATGCAGGGATTCGAACCTCGGTCGAGGCGCGAGCAGCATAATCATCACATCGTAAAATTTTTTCAAATTGTCGCTTGACCCGTCGGGGCCTCGCGTGCATAATAATCCGTGCGTTGCGGCGTTACCTCAGCTGGATAGAGGGTCTGACTACGAATCAGAACGTCATAGGTTCGAATCCTATACGCCGCACCAATTGACTTTAAAGCTCCCGGCAACGGGGGCTTTTCTTTTTTGGAAGCCATGCATGGATTCGAACCTCGGTCGAGGCGCGAGCGTAAAGAAAACGCGGAGCGTTTTTAGCGAGCGGGCGAGCGCGCCGGCAGGCGGGCGAAGCCGGTGCGGATCCGCGAAGCGGATGCGCGGAATCCTATACGCCGCACCAATTGACTTTAAAGCTCCCGGCAACGGGGGCTTTTCTTTTACGCCGCCATTCGACGCCAGACACTCGACTGGAATCGTGCGCCTCCGCCCGCGGGAGACTATTTCTTATCGACTCGTGTAAGATTCCGAGTAGATGTCGCGGCCTATCCGCGACCACTCCTTCGCTAGACGACCGATCAGGGTGATATTTCGTGGCAGAGCGTCCGACATACAAGCTCAGGTTTCTCGACCCCAAAAAGCGTTTTCCATCGATGCCAGAGCAACCCGCGGGGCGCTCGTATGGTGTTGTCTGGAAAGTTTTTGGCGAGGATCCTAAAGAGTCTTGCTACGTCGTCGAATTCGTAGGCAAAAGCCACATATCGCTTTTGGGCTACGTGAGCGTGTCAGGTGAGGTCTATAAGGTTGACGGCCCTGTTCAGAAAGTGCCATTGCCCAAGAACCCCGACATGAAATTGGTCCTTGACGAGTCCGATTCCAGTGTTGGCGAGATTTTGGTGCGGGGAGCCAACGGCGCAATGCGCGCTTGCGCGCGAACGGTCGGCTCTCCCAAAGGGCCCATGCGTGAGCAGTCCGACCACGAGACATGGAATTCGAGCCGTGCTCTCCCTTATGGCGAGTTTATGGCCTCGATGTTCTTGCGCTACGTGATATTTGCCGACCCCAAAAACGCCCTTGCGAACACGGTACCTGCCGACGAGCTCGATGAGGGTATAAAAAACACCGCCAACAAGATCAAACTCGTAAAGTTGCCCGAGCCGGTCGAGGTGTTTTTGGGCTTTAACACGGCACCGCTCCCCGATGCTATCGAGACGCTGCTCTACCGCGTTGACCATGCCGATAATCCGAGCGGTATCGAGCGTTATGCCGGCGCCCTTATGAGCGAGGTCGATTTGCCCCGACTGCGCACCATCGCTGCCAAGTCCGAGATGGGCCTAGCGCGTATCGACCGCTCAAAGCTGTTCTATCTCAATTTTGATCGTAGCCTGCTGGACCAAGACGAGATTGACATGCTGCTTGCTATCGAGTGTCGTCTTAACCGCCTCTCCGGCATCCTTGAGCGTATTGGGGCAGGGTTGGGCCCCGTTGCCTCGTCGCCAAGCTTTGAGGGCTGCTCACTCTTTGATCTATGGCATATCAGCAAGACGACAAACGACGTTCCTCGCCTGCTCGAAACGCTGTCGAATGACAACCCGTGGGCCAAACCGGGGACGGTTGCGTGCCAGCCGGGTGGCGAGTGGGACGTTCGCACCCGCTTTGCACGTATCGTAGAAGCACTCAACGTGGTCACGCGGCTCGACTACACCTATCGAGCGAACGTCGCCGAGGGCATCATGCTGGTTCGATTTGGCCGCACGGTTGTCGATGCTATGCCGCAGCGCGAATACGATGCTCAAGATGATGCCTGGCGCGAGGTGGATGAGCCTAAGCGCGCAGCATGGGCCGCGGAGCACGACGCGCGCGTGGCGCTCACGCTGGCAGCGGCTTGTTTTGCTGCCGGTGCCAGCATTACGCGCTGCTACGTTCAGATTGCGGCTCCCGATGGCGAGCAGGGCGAGCGCATCATTGCAACATATTCCTTTGGGCGTGCGGCCTATCTGGCCAATTGCGTTCCCGCCGCTAAGAATTTTGAAAGCATGGATATGGATGATATGCCGTGCAAGCGCAAGCTTGAGGCATATGAGTCGGACGCGCCGGATGCGATTGAGCCCGCTGAGGTTCATGCTCGCCCGCGTGACGACCACCGTTCGCTGCCGCCGACGTTGCGCGACCTGCTGCTTGCCGATACGGCTGATGAGCTTGAGGTTATGGAGGAGGGCGATGACCCGTATGTGGCGCGCGTCGCTGAGTTGCGCGAGCGGGCAAAAGTCGACCGCGCGGGTGCGTTTGAGGGCTTTTCCCGTCTTGTTGAGGAGCTGGAGGCCAAGTGCGCCGTTGCCGAGCTTTTGGCGACAGGACCGGTCCAGACGCTGTTTTGCGACAACCAACTGGTGCGTATGGTGCTGCCGGTAATGGAGGAAGACCGCTCCCTTCGTATTTTGCGCGCTCCCGATGCGCTGTACTTTGCCCAGCATGAGATTTGCAGCTTTTACGCCGATCAGGAGGATTTTGAGCGGGCATTGCCCGAGGTGCGTCATCTTTACGATCTGGCGCGCTCATCCATGCAATCACACTTTGCACTCATCAACGTGCTGGCGCGTCTGGAGCGCTATGACGAGATCATTGAGGTGGCGCGCCACGGCCTGCGCATTGCCAGTGACCGTTCCTCAATCGGCTACCTGTTCTATCGCCTAGCGTTTGCCTACTGGAACTGCGATCAGCTTGAGCTGGCGTTGGCGTGCTACCGCTTGGTACCGCGCGGCGAGGAGTCGGGTAGCAACGCACTGGAGGAAATGCAGGGCCTTATGAACGAGATGGGTGTCAATGAGCCACCGACGTTCGAGGAAGCGGTTGAGACCATCAGTAAGGCCGGGCTCGAACTGCCGCCGGTGCCCGCCGTTTCCAACCAGCTGGCAGACGCTGCTGTGCAGCTGGTCGATAACGGGTTCTTTTTCCTGGCACGCGTCTGCATCTTCCAAATGTGGCGCACGATGGGAAACGATGAGCTCGGCTCCCTCAGCCGCTCGTTGGGGTAGGCGAAGCTTGCAAGGAGGAAAGGCTGCTGGGCAATTTGAAAATCCCCCTTGCCCATCCTCGACTGTTTGGTTACTATGGAACGGCTGTTACGGAGAGCTGACCGAGAGGCCGAAGGTGCTCGCCTGCTAAGCGAGTATGCCCCAAAAGGGCATCTGGGGTTCGAATCCCCAGCTCTCCGCCAGTACGAATTTGAAAAAGGGCTCCGTAAGGGGCCCTTTTTGGTATGGAGAACGTTAGCTGGGGATTCGAACCCGAGAGGGCACGGGCGTTAAGCAAACGCGAAAGCGTTTGTCGCCCGTGGGCGAAAAGCCGCTAGGCTTTGAAGCCGGAGGGCATGCGTAGCATGCCCGGACATCCCCAGCTCTCCGCCAGTACGAATTTGAAGAAGGGCTCCGTAAGGGGCCCTTCTTGGTATGGAGAACGTTAGCTGGGGATTCGAAACCTCAAAAAATGAGGCGCCCCGTTGGACGCCTCATTTGGTTCGATGTGATATCGCTTTGGCCCTACACCTCAGGAGCCTTGGCTACGGTCTCGCTCTCGGCTGTGAGCGGGCGGTTGTCGATGCGGCGGCCCAGGCGGTCGAGCTTCACGAGCAGCCACTCGATGGGATTGGGCCCCGTTCCTTCCTCGTCGGCAACCAGGTCCATGACGGCAATCTTGGTGCCGTCCTGCTTAAGCGTAACGCTGCCCACCTTATCGCCAACATGCACCGTGCCCGAAAGGCCATCGTAGCTAACCTTTTCGGTCACTTCGCCGGCGAGTGAGAACACCGTTGCCTGCGCGGTGGGGTCGGCAAGCGTGGCGTCGATGGTTTTGTCTGTCCAGTCGGTTTGACTGACACGTGCCATCAGCGGATTTCCGTTGGCGGTCTTCTTTTGCGTATTGGCGATTTCGACCGTTACCTTGTGGTCGTAATACCAACTAGCAAGTGTGGCCGTATCGGCAAAACGCTGGTCGGTGGTGCTGGAGTTCAAGACAACGGTATAGATCTCGTCGCCATCGCGATTGTAGGCGCTTGCAAAGCAGTATCCGGCATCGTCGGTGGTGCCGGTCTTACCGCCGATATTGCCGTCTTGGTCCAATAAAACATTGTGCGTATCCATGGAATGCGAATGATCGGAGCCGTCGGCGCCCGTCACTTCGATCCAGGGATCTTTGCTCGCCATGACTTCGCGAATCGTGTCGTCCTTCATGGCCTCTTGCATCATCAATGCCACATCGTGTGCGGTTGAATGCATATCGCCGGCCCATTCGTCAAAATCCAGCCCGTGCGGGTTCTCGAAGAGCGTTCCCGTGCAGCCGAGCTTCTTGGCCCGCTCGTTCATGGCTTTTACAAACGTAGCGACGGCATCTTTGGTCTTGGGGTCAAGTTTTTTGCCCACGTGTTCGGCAAGCGCGATGGCGGCGTCGTTGCCCGAGGGGATCATCAGGCCGCGCAGCGCTTGCTCGACGGTGAGCTCGTCGCCTTCGAGGAGTCCCGCGGTCGAGTTGCCTACGGTTGCCGCCGCGTTGCTCACGGTGATTTTCTCGTCCATTTTGCAGTTCTCGACCGCGAGGATTGCAGTCATGACCTTGGTGATCGAGGCGATTTTGACTTGCTCGTCGGCGCTACGGGCATAGTAGACGGTGCCGTTTTTACCCATGACAAACGCATTGGAGGCATCGATATCGGGCAGGTCTTCGGCTGCAATGCCGCGTGCATCGGCGGCTTTGCCGCAGATGTTATCGGTCGTGAGCACTTGGGCGCCGGCGACGGACGGAATACCGGCGACAAGGGAGACGGCGCAGGCAAGGCCAACGGTCAGCTGCGCGGAACGCTTTAAAAGAGGGGTAAGATACTTCACTGACTTCGCTTTCGACGGGATGGTCTCCTTTGGCTCTAGAGTATATCGTTTACCGGCTGTGCCGCTTGGGGTTTGGCGCGTGCGGTTTATCTTCGTGTCTGAGCGGACGCTTGGGTGTGCACGGTCGATATGATTGCCCGTCGCGTATCGAGGAGGTCCTTACAAATACTTGACAATACGCTCACGCATATATGAGCTGCGATTTTTACTATCGATACTGCTGATTTGATATCGATGTGGAGGTATGCGGTATGACGGCTGCTGCGGCTGTGGGGCCCACGGAGCTCGAGGAGCTAATGGAAGCGCAGGCCGAGGCCGCGCATGAGCGCGAAGTTGGGGATGCGACTCGCCCCACGGCAGAGGACCTTGCCGCCTCGCCGACGCGCATCGATGTCGAGGGCCTCGACCTGTTCTATGGAGATCACCACGCGCTTAAGGATGTGTCCATCAAGATCCGCGACAAGCAGATTACCTCGTTTATCGGTCCTTCGGGCTGCGGCAAGTCGACGTTGCTGCGTTGCTTTAACCGCATGAACGACGGCATCAAGGACTGCCGCATCGAGGGCAAGATTGCGCTCGATGGTCAAGATATCCTGGGCGATTACGACATCTGCCGCCTTCGTCAGCGCGTGGGCATGGTGTTCCAGCGCCCCAACCCGTTTCCCATGAGCATCTACGACAACGTCGCCTATGGCCCCCGCGGCATGGGTGTGCGCGATCGCGCTGTGCTGGATGAGCTGGTCGAGGATTCCCTGCGCCGCGCTGCCCTGTGGGACGAAGTCAAGGACAAACTCAAGGAGTCTGGTCTGGGGCTTTCGGGCGGACAGCAGCAACGTTTGTGCATCGCCCGTGCGCTTGCCGTGCGGCCCGATATTCTGTTGATGGACGAGCCGACCTCGGCGCTCGATCCCGTGTCGACGCTCGTGGTGGAGCAGCTGGCCTGCGAGCTCAAAGAGACCTGCACGCTCGTGGTCGTTACACACAATATGCAGCAGGCGGCGCGCATATCCGATTCCGTCGCGTTTTTCTTGCTAGGTGAGTTGGTGGAGCACGCGCCCACCGCTCAGCTTTTCAAAAATCCTACCGACCCGCGTACGGCAGATTACTTGACGGGGCGTTTTGGCTGATACCATCTAGTAAAGGTACCTTTAGGATTAAGATGCGGTCATGCCGGCCGCAAAGGGGTTCAACATGATCTATTACGTCGAGGACGATGACAACATCAGGGATTTGACGGTCTATGCACTGCGCAAGCAGGGGATCGAGGCCGAAGGCTTTTCGTGCGACGGTGAGTTTAAGGCTGCCGTGGCGCGACGGGTGCCCGATGCCGTGCTGCTCGATATCATGCTGCCCGATACCGATGGCTTGGCGATTATGCGTCGCCTTCGTGCCGATCGCCTGACGGAGACGGTGCCCATCATGATGCTTACCGCCAAGGATACCGAGCTCGACAAGGTGATGGCGCTCGATGGCGGTGCCGACGATTATCTGACTAAGCCGTTTTCGCTCATGGAGCTTGCGAGCCGCTGCCGCGCACTGCTGCGTCGCGGCGGCATGGTCAAGCAGGCGAGCGATGTGCTCAGCGTGGGCGATATCGTGCTTTCGCCCAGCCATCGCGAGGTGACCGTTGCCGGCGAGCCGCTTAAGCTCACCCTGCGCGAGTTCGACCTGCTCGAGTACCTCATGCGCAAGCCCGGCGTGGTCTTTACCCGCGAGTCGTTGCTGCAGAGCGTGTGGGGTTGGGACTTCGACGGCGGTTCGCGCACCGTTGACGTGCACGTTCAGACGCTTCGCCAAAAACTGGGCGAGCATGCCAGCGCCATCGAGACCGTGCGCGGCGTGGGCTACCGCTTGGCCGAGCCTTCTGCCGGTGACGGTGCCGAAGGTGACGACACCGCGGCCACCGCATCGGAGGAGTAACCCGTGGTCTTCGCCCCCCAGGGAAAACATACGCTGTCGCACCGCGTTTTTGTGACGATCTTTGTTTGCGCCATGGCGGTTATCGTGGCGTTTACGGTGCTGGGTGCGTTCTTTGTGCAAAACACCTTGGCGGATGCCACGAGTGCCAATCTGGCGCAGGAAACCGAGCTCATTGCTGCCGCCCTCGACGAACAGCAGGAGCCCATCCCGTTCTTGCGTAGCCTCGATCGCGAGGACTTGCGCATTACGCTGATTAACAAGGATGGATCGGTTGCCTACGACAACGAGGCGTCGCCTTCCTCACTGCCCAACCATGGCGATCGCCCCGAGGTCATCGAGGCCTTTGAGAGTGGTTTGGGTTCCGCGGAGCGCGCAAGCTCTACGCTCGACGAGATTATGCTGTATCGCGCCGTCGCCCTTGATAACGGCCAGGTTGTCCGCTTGGCGCAAGCCCAGCCTGGCGTTGCGGCGATTTTGCTGTCGATGGTGGCGCCGATGCTGCTTATCGCAGCAGCGGGTGCAATACTCTCGTTTTTTATGGCGCGCCGCGAGTCCCGTGCAATCATCGCGCCGTTGCAAGAGGTGGATTTGGACCACCCACGCCGTAGCTATGAGCACGCCTATGCCGAGATGGTCCCCATGCTTGAGCGTATCGAGTCGCAGCGCCAGGAACTCAAGCGCCAAATGGCGGTGCTAGCGGACAACGACCGAATGCGCCGCGAGTTCACGGCCAATATCACCCATGAGCTCAAGACCCCGCTTACCGCGATTTCGGGCTATGCCGAACTTATTGCAAACGGCATGGTTGAGGGCGAGGACGACTTGCGCAACTTTGGTGGCCGCATCTATCGCGAGGCGGGCCGCCTGGCAGCGCTCGTCAACGACATTCTTACGCTTTCCAACTTGGACGAGGCGGAGCGAGCATCCGAGGGCGAGGCGGTGCCCATTGGGTCCACAGAACCCATCGAGCTCTCTCGCGCCATTTTGACGGTGGAACAGCGTCTTGAGCAAGTTGCCCGGCAGTCGAATGTGACCATTGGGCACGAGACGAAGCCCATGGTGATCGAAGGCGTGCCGCGCCTGATTGACGAGCTGATCTACAACCTTGCAAGCAACGCCATTCGCTACAACCGACCTGGCGGTACGGTCACGCTGCGCTGCGGGACCAATGACGAGGGTCATCCGTACCTGTCTGTTGCCGATACGGGTATCGGTATTTCGCCCGAGGAGCAGGGTAAAGTGTTCGAGCGTTTTTATCGCGTGGACAAGAGTCGTTCTAAGGCGCGTGGCGGAACCGGCCTGGGTTTGGCGATCGTCAAACACGCCGCTCTGTACCATCACGCCGCGATTGACCTGTCGAGTGAGCCGGGCGTGGGAACCACCATTACGGTAACGTTTCCCGTGCAACAAGAGGGACCGTTCGCGTAGCGGCATAGCAAAAACCGAGGATTAGACAGTACGCCCGCGCCTCCGCTGCCGCGTGAATTGTTGCGCAACTTACACGCGGACGCTGTATCTTATGTATAGAGCTCGGGTATGGTAGAAATATGCGATATTATACGAGCAGTTTTGTCGATACGAACTAGGGAAATGAAAGGCGAACCGCATGACCCTTCTTGAACTGTTCCAGCTGCTTAAAAAGCACCTCAAGCTGGTCATTGCCCTTCCGGTGGTCTGCGCGATCGCCATGGGCGTCGTCTCCTTCATCATGATGGACAACACCTACACCGCCACGACGAGCATGTACATTCTCGCCAAGACCGATGGCGGCCAGACGAGCTACTACAACGATCTGTCTGCAAGCCAGATGCTCTCCAACGACATCGCCACGCTGCTCGATAGCGACAGCGTCAAGAGCGGTGCCGCCAAGGAGCTGGGCCTTTCCAGCCTGGCCGACTATAAGGTGAGTGTTACGAGCGAGACCACGACCCGCGTTATCTCGCTGTCTGTGACCGGTGCCAGCCCCGATGGCGCTGCCGCTGTCGCTAACGCCATGGCCAACTCGGTTTCCACCGTCGCCCAGGACGTCGACGCCGCCCAGGCCGTCAACGTCATCGACAAGGCAAAGGTCCCCACCCAGCCCAGCGGCCCCAACCGCAAGCTCTACATTGCAGTTGCCGCCCTGGCCGGCCTGTTTGTCGCTGTCGCGATTGTTGTGCTGCTCGACATGCTCAACACGCGTGTCCGTTCTGTCGATGACGCCGTCGAGCTGCTCGGCGTGCCCGTTATCGGCCGTTTCCCCGTTGTGAAGGGCGGTAAGTAATCCATGGCCCGTAAAAAGAAGTCCGGCGATACCCTCGCCTTTAACAACGCAGCCAAGACGCTGCTCGCCAACATTCGCTTTGCGAGTGTCGATACGCCCATCAAGTCCATTACGGTGACCTCCTCCATTCCCAACGAGGGCAAGTCCATCATCGCGATCAACCTGGCCAAGGCCATCGCAACCAGCGGCAAGAGCGTTCTCCTCGTTGAGTGCGACATGCGCCACCACACACTTGCCAATATGCTGGGCGTCCGTCATGCCGGCGGCCTGTACGCCGTGCTTTCCGATCAGATGTCGATCGATGAGGCCGTTGTCGACACCGGTCAGCCCAACCTCTTTTTCCTCGACGCCGAGCCGCGCATTCCCAATCCGGCAGACATCGTTGCCTCGCGCCGCTTTGCCAAGCTTGTCGCCGCGCTGGAGGAAAAGTACCGGTACGTCATCTTTGATACGCCGCCCGTGGGCACGTTTGTCGACGCTGCCGAAGTCGCCGCGATCACCGACGGCACCATCTATGTCGTCCGCCAGGACTTTGCCAAGCGCAATGAGATTCTCGCTGCTTTCGATCAGCTCAACAAGGCCGAGGTCAACGTGATCGGTACGGTCATGAACTACTGCGAGACTTTGAGCCACGACTACTATTACTCGTATTATGGCGGGGATAAGGGGCAGAACAACGCTGCGGCGGGGGTCGATCCCACTGTTGGCGGCGCGGCTGCAACGGGCATCCCTGCGAAGGCGCAACGCTTTAAGAAATGAGCAACGACGCAGATAAGAGGGCGATATGCGAGACATCCATTGTCATATCCTGCCCGGAGTCGATGACGGCGCGGCGAACCTCGAGCAAAGCTTGGCGATGCTCGAGGCGGCCCGCGCCGTCGGCGTTACGCACATGGTGTGTACACCACACTGCCGGGACCCGTATTTTGACTTCGAAAAAATGTGGGAGGCCTATCGACTGCTTTGCGCGCATGCGGGCGATATGCATTTGCAGATGGGCTTTGAGGTCAATCATGCCAAGCTCATGGATTTGGGCATCGAATGGGCCGATCGCCTGCATTTCGATGACTCAAACGAGTTTTTGCTTGAGCTCTCGACGCGTGCTGATTCGTATGACTTTGAGGAATACGAGAACACGATCTACGACTTGCAGTGTCGCGGTTGCCAGGTGATTATTGCCCACCCTGAGCGCTACCGTGCCATTCAAAAGGACGTAACCATTGCTAAGCGTCTGGTCGACATGGGCTGTAAGCTGCAGGCTTCTGCCGACTTTATTGCGGGTGGGCGCTTTGGTCGCGAGAAAAAGCCGGCGCAGCGCCTGTTCGATCAAAATCTGTACAGCTTTATCGCGAGTGACGCCCATAACGTGGGCCACTACGATTGCCTGGCAAAAGCGCGTGCGAAGTTTGGCGTGCGCGGGGCTCATTTTCGCTAAAATCTGTCCCTAACGTTCTTACTGAATGAAGGGGCCGCTTTGGATATCCAACTTAAGACAGGTTGCTTTGAGGACGCGGCGCTGGTGCGACGCGCCGTTTTTATGGACGAACAAGGCTATGAAAACGAGTTTGACCAGATTGACGAGGACCCGGGCTGCATCCATGTGACGCTGTATGTGGATGGCCAACTCACCGGCTGCTCGCGCGTGTTTCCCGAGGAGCTGGAGCGCGCGGCAGATGCGGAGGCTCCGGTGCCACCGGCGTGCGACTTGGACGAAGGCGTCGCCGCGGGGGAGACCTACATTATGGGGCGCGTCGCCGTGCTGCCGGCTATGCGTCGTCGCGGGTTGGCAAGCGCGATCGTCGAGGCCAGCGATACATGCGCACGCGATGCCGGAGCTAGACTTATTAAGCTGCACGCGCAGGAATACGTGTTGCCGCTCTATGAAAAGGCTGGCTACACACAAATTGCCCCGGTTGACTACGAAGACGAGGGCCAGCCCCATGCCTGGATGGCCAAGCGCGTAGATGGCAGATAGGGACGTTCCTTTCCTGCCGGCAGTTGGGGACACTCCTCGGCAATTGGCGCATCGGAGTGCTCGGACATACAGTTTTTCGATTCCGCATGTATATATGCGCGCTAATGGGTTATAAAATCTAAGTCTGAACATAGCAGGTCTGCGATACGGCTCGGGTAACCGGGCTGTTTTTGCGGACGGGGGTAGCGCGAAAGGACTGCACATGCGTCAATTTAAGACCGAGAGCAAAAAGTTGCTCGACCTCATGATTAACTCCATCTACACCAACAAGGAAATCTTCCTGCGCGAGCTTATCTCTAACGCGAGCGACGCCGTCGACAAGCTCAACTTTAAGAGCCTGCAGGATCCGAGCGTCAAGCTCGACCAGGGCGACCTGGCTATTCGCGTCTCCTTTGATAAAGACGCCCGCACCATTACCATCTCGGATAACGGCATTGGCATGACCGCCGAGGAGCTCGAGCGCAACCTGGGCACCATCGCCCATTCCGGCTCCGAGGAGTTTAAGACCGAGAACGCCGAGCAGCAGGGCTCGGATGTCGACATCATCGGTCAGTTTGGCGTGGGCTTCTACTCGGCCTTCATGGTCGCCAGCCACGTGAAGGTGGTCAGCCGCGCTTATGGCGAGGATGTCGCCCATGTGTGGGAATCCGACGGTCTTGAGGGCTATACCATCGAGGACGGCGAGCGCGCCGAGCACGGCACCGATGTCATCCTGACGCTGCGCGAGAACGAGAAGCTCGACGCCGATGGCGAGGCCGAGACCTACGATCGCTTCCTGACCGAGTGGGGCCTCAAGAGCCTGATTCAGCAGTACAGCAACTATGTGCGCTACCCGATCCAAATGATGGTCTCCAAGAGCCGCCAGAAACCCAAGCCCGAGGACGCGCCGGAGGATTACAAGCCCGAGTACGAGGACTACCAGGAGCTCGAGACCGTTAACTCCATGACGCCGATCTGGAAGAAGCGCAGCTCCGATGTTGAGCAGAAGGACTATGACGAGTTCTACAAGTCTACGTTCCACGACTTTGACGATCCTGCGCGCACCATCAGCTTCCACGCCGAGGGTACGCTCGAGTACGACGCCCTGCTGTTTGTGCCGGGCCGCGCGCCGTTCGATTTGTACAGCAAGGACTACGAGAAGGGCCTGGCGCTCTACAGCTCCAACGTCCTGATCATGGAGAAGTGCGACGACCTGCTTCCCGACTACTATAACTTTGTCCGCGGCGTCGTGGATTCCGCCGACGTGTCGCTCAACATCTCGCGCGAGACGCTGCAGCAGAACCGTCAGCTCAAGGCCATCGCCAAGCGTGTGGAAAAGAAGATTACCGCCGACCTTGAGGATATGCGTGACAACGACCGCGAGGCCTACGAGAAGTTCTTTGAGAACTTTGGCCGTGGCCTTAAGTACGGCATCTATTCGAGCTATGGCATGAAGGCCGATGAGCTCGCCGACCTGCTGCTGTTCTGGTCTGCCAAGGAGCAGAAGATGATTACCCTGGCCGAGTATGCCAAGGGCATGCCCGAAGATCAGAAGGCCATCTACTACGCCGCCGGCGACTCGCGTGAGCGCTTGGCCAAGATGCCCGTGGTAAAGGGTGTGCTCGACCGAGGCTATGACGTGCTGCTGCTGACGCAGGATGTAGATGAGTTCACGTTCCAGGCTATGCGCGAGTACGTTGCCGTCGATATGCCCAAGATCTACGAGGACGACGCTGCCCGCGAGGCTGCCGAGAAGGCCGTTGCCGACGGTGCCGAGCCCGAGGTCGAGGATCGTCACCTGGAGCTCAAGAATGTCGCTACCGGCGATCTTGACCTGGCGACCGAGGACGAGAAGAAGGAGGCCGAGGACGCCACTAAGGAGAACGAGGACCTCTTTAGCGCCATGAAGGAGGCACTCGGTGACAAGGTCGAGAAGGTCGCCGTCTCTGCGCGCCTGACCGATGCTCCCGCGTGCATCACCACCGAGGGTCCGCTTTCGCTCGAGATGGAGAAGGTGCTTCAGAAGGGTCCCGAGGGTGCGCCCGACGGTATGCCCAAGAGCCAGCGTGTGCTCGAGCTCAACGCCAAGCACCCGGTCTTTGCCAAGCTCGTCGCTGCCCAGAAGGCGGGCGACGCCGACAAGATCAAGCAGTACTCCGGCCTGCTCTATGACCAGGCCCTGCTCGTCGAGGGTATTTTGCCCGAGGACCCCGTTGCCTTCGCGGCGGCTGTCTGCGAGCTTATGTAATTAGGTAGTTACGCGGTTTTACCAAACCGCGTAACGGCTCGACGCTGCCCTCAGTTCCGCCGTTCTGCCGAACGGCGGACCGGTCGACGCTGCAAACGCCCCTAAGCGGCAATCTGACGTTCAATCGTCGGTCGCGTACCGAAGTACGCTTCCCTCCTCTTTCACGTCACCTTGCTCGCTTAGGGGCGTTTTCGCTGACTTATGCTCAACCTACGACGCTTTCATGGTCCTAAGTAGTCATTGGGGACGTTCTTAAATGACTAGTCGTTGGGGACGTTCTTGTTTGACTGGTCGTTTAAGAGCGTCCCCAATGACTAGTTTAAGAACGTTCCTAACGACTAATCGGATTGCTAATTTGTGCGGGTTGTGGTTTTGTGACCTGCTGAAATTTAAGATACTGTACAACTGTACGTTAACTCATCTTCGTAGTATATTGCTACCCGCAAAACTCAATACCATTGTGCATCGAGACGTTAAAACGCCTTCGTACAATGGTTATCGATAGTACGATTCGATTCAACGACAGGATGGATGGTCCAAGCGTGAGTCTCGGCAGCAAACTATCCGATGCAAAGGTCTCCTTTGCGATATTTAAGCGTGACATTAAGCGACTGCTCGTGAACCCCGTCGCCCTGGTGGTTACCCTCGGCGTGTGCGTTATTCCCTCGCTGTATGCCTGGTACAACATCGTGGCAAACTGGGATCCGTACGGAAACACCCAGGGTATCAAGATTGCCATCGCCAACAACGATCAGGGCACCCAAAACGACTTGGTGGGCGAGCTCAACGCGGGCGATAAGGTCGTCGATCAGCTCAAGGAGAACGATCGGCTGGGCTGGACCTTCGTCGATTCGGCGGCCGATGCCAAAGAGGGCGTCGAGAGCGGTAAGTACTATGCGGCCATCGTGATCCCCAAGAACTTCTCGGATAACCTGGTTTCGATGCTCGACGGCAACTACCATCAGCCCAAGCTTACGTACTACGTCAATGAGAAGAAGAGCGCTATTGCGCCGAAGGTTACCGACACCGGCGCAAGCACCATCGAGGAGCAGATCAACTCGGAATTTGTCTCCACGGCGGGCGAGACCGTTGCCGGTATCGCCAAGGATGCCGGAGTCGATTTAAAGGACAAGGCAACCCAGACCCAGGATTCGCTGGCAAGTTCGGTGTCCGAAGCATCCGGTACCTTGGGCGAGGTGCGTGGTTCGATTGGCGACATGAATGCCGCCATCGATAAGACGAGTGGTTCCATTGCCTCGGCAGATGCAGTACTTGCCGGTCTACAGGGTCAGGCGCCGTCGCTGACGCAGGCGATCTCTCAGGGCAACGACATGCTGGGCGAGGCTCGCGCCACGGCGGGTAATTCCATCACCTCGCTCTCTAAGGCGCTCTCGGAGGGCAGCGCCGCGTTGAGCAAGACGTCGGCTTCCGCGTACACCGCAGTCGGAAAGATGACGGGTGCCTTGAAGTCCACAACCACTCGAATCAACAACTCGCTCGATTCGCTTCAGGCGACGATCGACCATAACAATATTCTTATCGACCATCTGCAGGGGCTGGCCGACAGCGCGCCGACGGGCTCGGAAGAAGTTAATGCGCTGATCGCGTCTGCGATTGCTATGCTTCGAGGGCAAAATGAGAGCCTTTCGGCCGTCAAGAATAATCTCTCCGATCAGTCAAGCGCTATTGAAGAAGACGCTTCGGCTGTTTCGGTCGCCAGCGATGCTATCGATAAAGCGATCAAAACCGGTACGACCAACATGAATCAGGCTCAGACGGACCTGGGGCAGGACGCGCTGCCGAAGGCTTCGAGTGCACTCGATTCCTTTGCTTCCGTCTCGGGTGATCTGACGGGAATCGTATCTGGTCTTACTCCCACGATTGCGAGCGCGCGCGGTACACTTTCGCAACTCAACGCTACGCTCGGTCAGGCCAAGACCACACTGTCCCAGACCGACGACTCTCTTGCCAAGGTCCAGGACAGGCTCGCAACCGCTGCCAACGACATCGCGGCCCTGCAGACCTCCGAGTCCATGGGCGAGCTGGCTGATCTGATGGGCGTCGATGTCAATGACGTCGCAGATTTTATGGCATCTCCGGTCGAGCTGACCTCAAAGTCAATTTATCCGGTCAAGAGCTTCGGCTCGGGCATTGCTCCTTTCTACACCAATCTGGCACTGTGGGTGGGCGGCTATGTGCTCATCGCCATCTACAAGCTCGAGGTCGACCGCGAGGGCATCGGCAGCTTTACCGCGCGTCAGGGCTACTTTGGTCGCTGGTTGCTCCTGGTGATCCTGGGCGCGTTCCAGGCCATCATCGTTACGGTGGGCGATCTGGTCATTGGCGTTCAGTGCGTCAATCCGCTGCTCTTTGTGCTGGGCGGCATCGCTATCTCGTTCACCTACGTCAACATCATCTATGCGCTGTCCACTACCTTTAAGCATATCGGCAAAGCCATTGGCGTCATCCTCGTCATTGTGCAGATCCCCGGCTCGTCGGGCATGTACCCCATCGAGATGATGCCCGGCTTCTTCCAGTGGCTGCACCCGCTGCTGCCCTTTACCTACGGCATCAATCTGCTGCGCGAGACCGTCGGCGGCATGTATTCGTTCAACTACCTGTTTAACCTGTGCATTCTGGGCGTGTTCTTGATCGTGGCGCTCTTTATCGGCCTGCAGCTGCGTCCGCTGCTGCTCAACCTTAACCTGCTCTTTGATAAACAGCTTTCCACGACCGGTATGATGATTTGCGAGTCCAACGACCTGCCGCGCCAGCGCTACTCGCTGCGCACGGCCATGCGTGTCATGCTCGATTCCGATTCGTACCGTCGCGAACTGCTCGATCATGCGGTCGCCTTTGAGCATCGCTACCCGTACTACATCAAGGGCGGTTTTGCCGCCGTGGTAGGCGTGCAGGTCCTGCTCTTTGTCCTGTCGACGGTGCTCGATATCGACAATAACGGCAAGATCATCCTGCTTGTCATTTGGATCATCTCGGTTATTGCCATCTGCGGCTGGCTTATCAATATCGAATATATCCGCGCGAGCCTCAATACCCAGATGCGTATCTCGGCGCTTTCGGACGAGGACCTGCGCCGCGAGATGCGCGAGCACACGGCTGCCATCCCCGCCGCCCGTCGCATGTTTGGTCTCAACGCCAGCGAGCGGGGCACCAAGGACAGCGAACAGCCCACGAGCCGTCTGCCGCATATCGGTGCGCATCGTAAGGCTCAAGATGCCGACGGCGTTGACAACGTAAACGGAAACGACGGGGACACCACCCCGCTTGGCAAGCACTCCAAAGGAGGTGAGGCATAAATGAAGAACATCCTGCATCTGTTTAAGCGCGATGTCCAAAACGTGTCTCGCTCCGTGATCGGCTTGATTGTCGTGATGGGCCTCATTATCGTGCCGTGTCTGTACGCGTGGTTTAACATCGCCGGCAGCTGGGATCCGTACGGCAACACCGGCAATCTTAAGATTGCCGTGGTCAACACCGACGAGGGCTACGAGAGCGATCTGATTCCCGTCGAGGTCAACGTGGGCGAAAACGTAACCGCCACCCTGCGCGGCAACGAGAACTTCGACTGGGTTGTCCTCAACGACCGCGATAAGGCGATCGAGGGCGTTAAGTCGGGCGCGTACTACGCTGCCGTCGTTATCCCTAAGACGTTTAGCGCCGACATGATGACGCTTTTCTCGACTGAGGTGAAGCACGCCGATATCGAGTTTTACGAGAACCAGAAGGCCAACGCCATCGCGCAGATCGTGACCGAGAAGGGTTCGAGCGCCGTTCAAAGCCAGGTTAACGAAACTTTTACCAAGACCATCACGAGCATCGGCCTTAAGACGGTGTCCAGCCTGCTCGATTACATGAGCACCGACCAGGTGAGCAACTTTATCGCCAACCTGTCCTCGACGCTGGGCGATTCGGTCCAGGACCTGCAGGGCGTTCAGGCCAGCGCAACGTCGCTTGCGGGCATTTTGAGCTCCACGTCCGATTCGCTGACGTCGGCGAGCGGTATGCTCAAGCAGTCCGGATCGACCGAGGAGTCGGTGAAGCAGCTCATGCAGCATGCCGAGAGCGGTATTGCCGATTCCGAGCAAGCGCTCAAGTCCGCCAGCGATGCGATCGATGCCGCTATTGATGGGAGCGCGGGTTCGTTCGATAAAGTATCCACCGAGCTCGCAAATGCATTCGATGCTGTGAACCGACATGTCGACCCTACCGTGTCTCAGCTTAAGGGTGCTGCCGACTCGCTCTATGCGCGTGCCAACAAGATTGCTGACACGGCGAATGAGCTCCGTAGTCTTGCTGGCCAGGTGAGTAACGATAAGCTCAAGGCAGGGCTTGAGGACGCGGCTGCTGAGCTTGACAAAACCGAGAAGGAGTACCGCAACAATGCCAATGAGCTGTCGAATATCGCGACGTCGCTCACGAACAGTATGGTAGAGGTTAACAAGTCGCGTGATGCGGTCGACCAGGCAATAGCGGATGCCAAGGCTGGCATCTCGGGCGCCAAGATTGACTATGACTCTACGTTTTCGGTCAAGGCCAAAGAACTCAAGAAGACTATTTCAGGCGTTTTGGATTCGCTCGATGGCATCTCGGGCGATCTGGACAGCGCCGTAGACGGCCTGACCGACGCATCCGGTTCGCTGTCAAAGGGCCTCTCCAAGGCTGCAAAGCTGGTCAACATGGCTTCCGATCAGCTGGGCGAGGCGTCGGACAAGATCGGCGCGTTTAAGGACGAGCTCGACGGTGCCCTTATGTCTGATGATCTAGCCACGATCAAGACGATGATCGGCAACGACCCCGAGGGCCTCGCCGCGTCGCTTTCCGGTCCCGTCGCGCTCGACCGCAAGCCGGTCTACCCGATTCGCAACTACGGTTCGGCCATGGCGCCGTTCTATACGATTCTGTCGCTGTGGGTGGGTTCGATTGTGCTGGCAGCCATGATGAAGGTCTCGGTTGACGATGAGCTTATCAACGAGCTCATCCCCGTGCGCCTGCACGAGATCTACCTGGGCCGTTATCTGTTCTTTGGCGGTCTGGCCTTGCTGCAGGCAACGCTCGTGTGCGCGGGCGATATTCTGTTCTTTGGCATTCAGTGCGACAACCCCCTGCAGTTTGTGCTTGCCGGCTGGGTCGCGAGCCTCGTGTTCTCCAATATCGTCTACACGCTTACGGTATCGTTTGGAGATATCGGTAAGGCCCTCGCCGTCGTGCTGTTGGTCATGCAGGTCGGCGGTTCGGGCGGTACGTTCCCCATCGAGATGACCGGTCCTGTGTTCCAGGCGATCTACCCGTTCCTGCCGTTTACCCATGGCATCAATGCCATGCATGCCGCCATGGCTGGCGCCTACCATATGGAGTACTGGGTTGAGCTGGGTATTCTGGCGAGCTATCTGATTCCGTCGCTGGCCCTGGGTGTGGTCTTCCGTCGTCCGGTCATCAAAGCCAACGACTGGATTATCGAAAAGCTGGAGAGTACAAAACTAATCTAGCGCAACAATGTGAACACTGACATTGCCGGAGCATCGAGGCTTTTCTGTTCGATACTTTAGTGGGCTGAATTGCGTGGGCTGCTTGATTGTTGCTACAGTTGCGGGGCGTGCCGGGGGTCCGGCGCGTCCCGTTTTTATTTGACCATGAGGCGGCATGCGGTCGCGCGCGTGCGGACACCACGCCCAGACCGAGCGCGAGGATGCCCTATGGCCCATCATGCCGTTATTGAAATCGAAAATATGCCCGATAGCCCTGTAGCCCGCGAAGACCTGGGTGCCGGCGGTGCCTCTCGCGGTGCCGGTGCGCGCTCGCCGCTGTTCTGGAAGGTCTTGCTGCTTTCGATAGCGGTCATCTGGGGCTATTCCTTTACCACCATGAAGGACGCGCTCGATACCATTCCGGTGTTCGAGCTGCTCTACATTCGCTTTCTTCCGGCGTCGCTGGTCATGCTTGCCGTCTTCCACAAGCGCATTGTTGCCCATTTCAACGCTCGAAATCTGATTGTTGGACTTGGCATGGGCGCGCTCATGTGGGGTGCCTACGGTTTGCAGACGATTGGCCTGGCGCAGACCACGGCAGGCAAAAGCGCGTTTTTGACGGGCACGTACTGTATCTTGGTTCCGTTTGCGAGCTATGTCCTAAGCGGCGAAAAACTTACCCGTTACAACTTGGGCGCCGCGTTGCTGTGTCTGGCGGGCATTGGCTTGGTGGCGCTTGATAGCGTCGAGTTCAATGCCGGCGATGTTATTACGCTGGGCGGCGCGGTCTTCTTTGCCATCCAGATGGCGGTGGCCGCTAAGTACGGTCGCAAGATGGACATCAACGTCATTACGTTTTGGATGTTTGCGGGCAACGGTGTGCTGTGCCTGATCTCTTCGCTGCCGTTCGAGACCCAGGCGCCTTTATCCGTGTGGACGCCGAGCTTCATTGGCGTGATGGCATTCCTCTCGGTAGGCTGCACATGCGTGGGTTTGCTCATCCAAAACGTGGGCTTGGCGCATGTCCCGGCCTCGACGGGCTCACTACTGCTTTCGATGGAGTCGCCATCGGGCGTGCTGTTCTCGGTGCTGCTGATGGGGGAGGTGCTCACCTCGCGTTTGCTTGCCGGCTTTGCGCTCATCTTCCTGTCGATTATCTTGAGCGAGACGCACTTTGGCTTTTTGCGTAAAAAGCCGCGAGCGCGTTTGTAAACAATCTGTTGCGCCGTCCCTCTGGGGCGGCGTTTTTTATGCGTCGCCTTTAAAGTTATGCCCTGCACTTTAGAGTATGAAAGTGCTTGCTGCTAAAACTTTACTGGAGGGCATCTATGGCACCAGCTCTGTCCGATTTCCAACCACAACCAGCGCTTCAGACCTCAGCGGCGGCGCAAGCCGCCATTGGCGACGGTCTGGTCAAAGAGGCTCAGGCTTTTGCCGATGAGCTTGCCGCATGGCGTCACGATCTGCATCGGATGCCCGAACTCGGTAACGACCTCCCACAGACCTCTGCGTATATCCAAGCGCGCCTGAACGAGATGGACATCCCATTTTCCACGCTCGTCGATGGTTCCTGCGTTGTGGGCCTTGTCGGTGCCGGTGCCGCCGCGGCCCAGGGCAATGGCGTCTGCACGGACGAACAGGCCGGTACGGTCGTTATGCTGCGCGGCGACATGGATGCCCTGCCCGTTGTCGAGGAATCCGGCGAGCCCTTTGCATCTACCAATGGCTGCATGCATGCTTGCGGTCACGATATGCACGCGACGGCGCTGCTTGGTGCGGCGCGCCTGCTCAAGGCTCGCGAGGCCGCGCTTGTCGACGCCAATGCCACCGTCAAGCTGTTGTTCCAGCCGGGCGAGGAGACCTTTGAGGGGGCACGTGCTGCCATCGCCGACGGCTTGCTCGAGAACCCGCGTCCTCAGGCGGCTTTTGCCATGCATGTCAACAGCCAGTCGCCGCTTGGCCTGGTGCTCTACGGCAGCCCGGCGCTTTCGGGCGTGTACGGTTTCCGCATTACGCTGCAGGGCAAGGGCGGCCACGGTTCGAGCCCCGAGATCTGCATCGACCCCATCACGGCAGGCGTGCATGTGCACCTGGCGCTCCAGGAGCTTATCGCTCGCGAGGTGCCGGCGGCCAAGGAGGTCGCGCTCACCGTGGGTAAGTTTGCCGGTGGCCAAGCGGCCAATGTGATTCCCGACACCTGCGTGCTCGAGGGAACATTGCGCGGCTTTGACGTTGAGCTCATGGAGCACCTCAAGACCCGCATCGCGGAGGTCGTCAAAGGCGTTGCCACGACTTATCGTACGCCGGCGACTATCGAGACGCTCTCGGATGTTCCCCCGCTCGTGCTCGATGACGATATGACCCAGGCTTCGCTTGGCTATGTGGGTGCGACGTTGCCCAAGGTCGCCTTCCTGCCTCTGTTCCATGCCATGGCGAGCGAGGACTTTGCGCTTATCTCGAGCGAGATACCGAGCGCGTACTTTACGCTCGGTGCGGCTGTGACCGATACGGACGAGCACTTTGCCCAGCACCATCCCAAGGCACGCTTTAGCGATGCTGAGTTGCCGCTCGGCGCCGCGGCTTATGCGGCGGTCGCCCTGGGCTATATCGCCGACCACAAGGAGTAATCCATGTCCCAGCAGCATAAATTCTTCCCCGGTTGGCTCGTCGTGGCCTCCGGCTTTGTCATCATGGCCACGTGTTACACGATTTTCGTTAACTGCATGAGCCTGTTTCAGCCGCTTATCGTGAGCGACTTGGGCATTTCCCTTGCTCAGTACAACATCTCCAACGCCATCTCAACCGTGGTGAGCGTTGTCGGCTCGCTTGTCATTGGCCATGTTGCCGACAAAGTGAGCGGTCGCATCTTGGGTTCCCTTACCGTTATCGCCACCTCTGCCGTTCTTGCCGGGATGAGCTTTGTCGGTGAGCTGTGGCAGGTCTACGTGCTCTTTGCCGTCTCGGGCTGCTTTGCCGTCGCCTCGACCCGCCTGCTCATTAGCCTTGTGACCGCCAACTGGTTTACGGCCAAGCGAGGTCTTGCGATCTCCATAGCACTTTCGGGCTCGGGCTTTGGAGGCGCTGTTCTGTCTCCCACCGTGAGCTCGCTTATCGTGAGCGTTGGCTGGCGTTCCGCCTTCCTGGTGCTCGCGGCTATCTGCATGGTGGCGGCGCTGCCCATCACGGCCTATTCCTTCCGCACCAAGCCTTCTGAGATAGGCCTTAAGCCGCTCGGCGAGAACCCGGGCGATCCGTCCGTCTCGACAGCTGGCGACAAGGACGAGCACACGGCTCCCGAGGTTAACGTCGGTTGGTCTCGCATCAAGAAGAGCCCAGCGTTTTGGCTGCTTGTCGTCGCCTTTCTCTTTATGGGCCTCGTTAACGGTGCCATCTTGCCCAACCAGGTCACCAACATGACGAGCGTTACCGTCAACGGCGCCAAGATCGTCACGGGCGGTCACGACCCCGTGTGGGCGGGCACTGTGCTTTCGGCCTATATGGTCACCGTCGTTATCGCCAAGATTTCGCTCGGCGTCATTTACGATCGCTTTGGCCTACGTTTTGGCAACGTGTTGGGATCCGTTGCGTGCATTATCGCCTGCGTCGCCCTGTGCTTCCCCGCGACCGATCTTGGTCCCATTGTGGCTGCCGTGAGCTTTGGTGTCGGAACGTGCATGGGCACCATCACGCCCACTATCGCCGCGTCCAAGCAGTTTGGCATGGCCGATCTGGGCAAGGTCACGGGCACCATTACCTCGCTCGAGATGGTCGGCGGCACCGTGGGTGCCATTGTCTCGGGCGTGCTGTTCGATGCCACGGGCTCCTTTGCGAGCACCTGGATCGTGTGCCTGGTGTGTTCTGTGGTCATGCTCGTATTCCTGCTGGCATCCGAGCCCATCGCCGCTAAGCTGCGTGCGAGCGTGGCGGGGGAATAGACGTCCGTCGCTCTTTTCTGTTCGCCCCGTGTTCTGTCCGTGGCCGCCTTGGAAGCCGAATGGATGCTCGTACCATCATTCGGTTTCCAAGGCGGCCACGGGTATACAAAATGATCCGTTTTCCTCTGTCCCCAACAGATCGTGTGATTCGAAGGGGGCGGAGGAAAGCGGATCGGCTGCAGCGGCGGCACGTCTGGCCGAACGAGCCCCCATACCCTCGTTCGGTCAGACGCGTCGCCGCGTTTTGTTTTTGTGCCGTATAATGACCACTACCTATGACGCGATACTAAAAGAAAGGTGTTTGCCCATGCAGGCACAGAAGGCGGAGGGAACCCGCGACCTTATCGGCGCCGAGATGCGCGCCTGGCAAAAGATGCAGCGGATTGCTGCCGGCGTGTTCGAGCCGTTTGGCTTTAAGCCCATCGAGACGCCCGCGATCGAGCAGGTGGACGTGTTTGTCCACGGCATCGGCCAGTCGACCGATGTCGTGCGCAAGGAGATGTTCCGCGTGTTTAGCGGCGCCAACCTGGAGCGTGTCTTTACCGAGGGCACCGATGCCAAGCTCAAGCCCAAACAGCGCTTGGCGCTTCGTCCCGAGGGCACTGCCGGCGTGGTGCGCGCCGTCGTGGAGAACAACCTGGTGCCCCAGGGCTCCACGCCGTTTAAGGCCTACTATGCCGAGGCCATGTTCCGCGGCGAGCGCCCCCAGAAGGGCCGCCTGCGTCAGTTCCATCAGGTGGGCATCGAGTGGCTCGGTGCTCCCGATCCGGCTGCGGACGCCGAGTGCATCATTATGCTCATGGAGTTCTACAAGCGTCTGGGCTTCGACCTTTCCAAGCTCCGTCTGCTCATTAACTCGATGGGTGATGCCCAGTGCCGTCCGGCCTATCGCGAGCAGGTCAAGCAGTTCATTCTCGATCACGCCGACGAGATGTGCGATGAGTGCCGCGAGCGCGCCGAGCTCAACCCGCTGCGCGCCTTCGACTGCAAGAACGACCATTGCCGCGAGATCATGGCCGAGGCCCCGCTGATGGGCGACAACCTGTGCGACGAGTGCCGCGAGCACTACGAGCAGGTCAAGCGCTATCTGGATGCCGCCGGCATCGAGTATGTCGAGGACCCCACCCTGGTGCGCGGCCTGGACTACTACACCCGTACCGTCTTTGAGGTCGAGGCCCCCGGCGCCGGCGTCGGCTCCATCGGTGGCGGCGGCCGCTACGACGGCCTGGTCGAGCTCGAGGGCGGCAAGCCCACGGCCGGTGTCGGCTTCGCCGTCGGTTTTGAGCGCGCCCTGCTGGCCCTGCAGGCCTTTGGCAGCGACCTGGGTGCCGATGAGGCTCCGTGTGTCTACGTTGCCAACGCCGGCAAGGAACTGCGTCAGAACGTTTTTGCCATTACGCAGAAGCTTCGCGCCGCAGGCATCGTGACCGAGGCAGACTATCAGGGTCGTTCGCTCAAGGCTCAGTTTAAGCAGGCCGACAAGGTGGGCGCCAAGCTCATTTTGGTCTTGGGCGGCGACGAGCTTGCCGCCGGCAAGGTCAAGGTGCGCGACATGCAGAGCCATGACGAGGTGCTGGTCGATTTGTCCAACGTTGTCGAGGCGGTTCGCGAGCGCCTGTAGGGCATCATTTTGAGCTGCGGGTCCGCTAACGCGTCCCGCTCGCGGCGAACGATTGTTACGGGGGTGTTTCGCTTTTATGCGGAATGTCCCCGTTTGCATATGCCGCCCACCGAGAAATACGACCATTTGGGGCAAAAAGCCTTGCAATGCAGAAAATACTTTTGTGTGGTAAAGCGCAATCAGTGTCGAAAGTATTTCTCAAGTGCCTATAATGAATACCGCATGTTACGTGCATAGAAGGAGGAATGGGAGGAAACGTGGCTGAGAACCTAAGCAACCAGTCTGTACCCGAAGCCGCGGCGCGCGTCGCTGCCGTGGTCAACCGCCTCGTTAACCGAATCGGCTCGAATGCCGAGTCCAGGGAGCGTCTCGCCGAGATTGAGATTCCCGAGGAGCTGCGCGACAACCTTGCGCTGTTCCTGCGCCTGGAGCGCCGTGTGCTTAGCGAGTATGATCCCGAGATCGCGGACCTGTTCGACAAGATTCTGTCGGCCGAGATCGTGGCCAATGCCGGCAACCCCGGTAGCCGTGCCGCCGACGAGGCCGTCGACGAGCAGGGCGTGCCCACCGCCGACGAGCCCACTGCTGTGGCGTTTCGCGAGGTCGTCGATTTGATCGACAGCCTGCCGCTCGATAAGCAGCAGGTTATCGTCCGCGCCTTTACGAGCTTCTTCCATCTGGCAAACCTGTCGGAGGAGAACTACCGTGTGAAGCAGCTGCGCGAGCGTGAGGCCGGCGCATCGACCGATACCGAGGTCGATCCCGCCAACGAACTCACCGTCGCCTATCACCAGCTGGTGGATGAGATGGGTGTCGAGGGCGCCAACGAGCTGCTCGGCAAGCTTGAGTTCCATCCCGTCTTTACCGCGCATCCCACCGAGGCCCGTCGCAAGGCCGTCGAGGGCAAGATTCGCCGTATCTCTAACCTGCTGGAGGAGCGTCCGCGTCTGGGCGGCTCCGACCTGGTGGAGAACGAGCGCCATATGCTGCAGGAGATCGACGCCCTGGTGCGTACGAGCCCCATCGCGCTCAAGAAGCCCACGCCGGTCGAGGAAGCCGATACCATCATCGACATCTTCGATAACACGCTGTTCGACGTCATCCCCGTCATCTATCGTCGCTTTGACGACTGGGTGCTGGGTGACAAGGCCGGTACCGTGCCGCCGCTGTGCCCGGCGTTCTTCCATCCCGGCAGCTGGATCGGTTCCGACCGCGACGGTAACCCCAACGTCACCGCCAAGGTGAGCCGTGAGGTCGCCGCCAAGTACTTCACCCACATGGTGCTCAAGCTCGAGGACAAGTGCCGCCGCATCGGCCGCAACCTCACGCTCGAGGCCACCTACAGCAAGCCGTCTGCCGAGCTCATCAACCTGTGGAACCATCAGGTCGAGATGAGTGCCCATTACACGGCCCGCGCCGAGCTTATCTCCGAGCACGAGCCGCATCGCGCCGTCATGCTCGTCATGGCCGACCGTCTGAACGCCACCGTACGTCGTATCACCGACACCATGTATCACAGCGCCGACGAGTTCCTAGATGACCTGCGCGTCGTCCAGCGTTCGCTGGCTGCCTGCGGTGCCGTCCGTGCCGCCTACGGCCCGGTGCAGACCATCATCTGGCAGGTCGAGTCCTTCGGCTTCCATATGGTCGAGATGGAGTTCCGTCAGCACTCCGTGGTGCATGCCCGCGCCCTCAAGGATATCCACGAAAACGGTATCCATGGCGACCTGCAGCCCATGACGCGCGAGGTCATCGACACCTTCCGCGCTATCGGCTCCATCCAAAAGCGCTACGGCAAGAAGATGGCACACCGCTACATCATCTCGTTTACCAAGAGTGCCCAGCATGTGGCCGACGTCTTTGAGCTGGCCCACCTGTCCTTCGCACACGAGGAGGACGTTCCCGAGCTCGACGTGATCCCGCTGTTCGAGCAGCTCGAGGACCTCGAGGGCTGTGTTGACGTGCTCGACCAGATGCTTACGCTGCCCGTGGTGCAGAAGCGTCTTGCCCAGACCAACCGCCGCATGGAGGTTATGCTGGGCTACTCCGACTCCTCCAAGGATGCCGGTCCTACCACGGCCATGCTTGCGCTGCACTCCGCGCAGGAGCGCATCGCCAAGTGGGCCGAGAAGAACGATATCGACCTGGTGCTCATGCACGGTCGCGGCGGCGCCGTGGGCCGTGGTGGCGGCCCGGCCAACAAGGCCGTACTGGCGCAGCCCAAGGGTTCGGTCAACTGTTTCTTTAAGCTCACCGAGCAGGGTGAGGTTATCTTTGCCCGTTACGGCAACCGCACGCTGGCTCAGCGTCATGTTGAGTCCGTTGCCGCCGCAACGCTTTTGCAGTCGGCCCCGAGCGTCGAGAAGACCAACACCGAGACCACGCAGAAGTTCTGGGATATGGCCGAGAAACTCAACGCCGCAAGCCACGAGCGCTATCTGGACCTGCTGAACACCGAGGACTTTGCACCGTGGTTCTCGACTGTGACGCCGCTGACCGAGGTCGGTCTGCTGCCGATTGGCTCGCGTCCCGCCAAGCGCGGCTTGGGTGCCAAGTCGCTCGACGACCTGCGTACCATTCCGTGGATTTTCAGCTGGAGCCAGGCACGCATTAACCTGGCCGCTTGGTACGGCCTGGGCACCGCCTGCGAGCAGCTGGGCGATCTTGACCAGCTCAAGGCTGCCTACCAGGAGTGGCCGTTCTTCCGCACCTTTATCGACAACATTGAGATGTCGATTGCTAAGACCGATCAGCGCATTGCCAAGATGTATCTGCATCTGGGCGACCGCGATGATCTGTCCAAGAAGGTCTTTACCGAGATGCAGCTCACCCGTAAGTGGGTCCTTGCCATCGTTGGTGACGAGTGGCCGCTGCAGCGTCGTCGCGTGCTCGGCTGTGCCGTTCGCGTGCGTAACCCCTACGTCGACGCCCTGTCCATCGCCCAGGTCCGCGCCCTTCGCGAGGTGCGTATGAACCAGGACGAGATGGCCGAGGAGAAGAAGGCCGAGTACATGAGCCTGATTCTTTCGACTGTGACCGGCGTCTCGGCAGGTCTGCAGAACACGGGGTAATCGATAGCCCTGTGGCTCTCACCGGGGCCCGACGGGTTTCCCTCTGAATGCGTCCTCGCACTTGAAGCCCCCTTATCCTGCTCCTTCGGAGCTGCGGATAAGGGGGCTTCGTGCTGCGGAATGCATTCAGAGGGAAACCCGTCGGGCCCCTTCGTCCTCGGTCCTCTGGAATTAAAGCTGAGGAGAAGAATGGCGCGCTTCGCGCTTAGCGTGGAGTGCGGCGAGGGCTTCTTGCGTCCTGCGGAGTGTGCCTAAAAGTAAACATATGGCGGGCCCTGCGATGTCCAGCTTCGGCGGAAGGCCGCTGGGTGAGGGTGGTGCCTGGGGCGACGTGCAAAAAACGGAGTTTTCAGCAGCCAAAGATCGATGCATAAGGCCATAGCCGGCCCTCGCTGCCTTTGTTGATGATTTTGCAAGACAATTGGGCCTTGGCGATGCTCATATATGGCTGGTTTCTCGCCGCATGTTATCCAGATGGGACGAGTCATGAGGACGATCTACCTTTTGAAAGACTTTTGACACCAAAATCTTATCTTGCGATGCTGAATACTCGCAAAAATGCACGCTCCGGAGGGGGCTACCATGTTGCGGTTCGAAACCCAATGCGTCATTCTATGCAGTATATTGACCTATTTATGCAAGATAGCTTACACGCGCATGCCACAGGATTGATGTTTGCCTCGGCGCTGCGTAATCCACCCTGCCTATAGCTTCTTTGACAGGAGGCCGCGGTCCCTCTTGGGATCGCGGCCGTTTTGTTGTGGGTCAAATATGAACGTTTTGTTAACGACTCGGTGGACGGTGGTGTTTTTCGGTGAGCGGCGTATCCTTCCAACGGTTTATCTAGTGTGTCAGTTGAAAGGAAGAGGGCGCTCGTCATTGTTTGAATGTGAACTGCCGTTTGACCACAAGACATTGCATCTGGAGCTCGAGGATAAGAACTTCGCGGGTGTGATGGAAGGTCATCAAAACGAGTTTAAGACTGCAAAATCGCAGGAAGAGCTGGTAGAGGAGTCGCTTGCCAACCCTTATGGATCGCCTTCGCTCGAGGAGCTTTGCGCTGGCAAGAAGGATATTGTCATCATTAGCTCCGACCATACGCGCCCCGTTCCCTCGCGTGTGACGATGCCTATTCTGCTGCATCACATCCACTCCGCTGCGCCTGAGGCGCGCGTTCGCATTCTGGTTGCTACGGGTATGCATCGTCCATCGACACACGAGGAACTCGTCAACAAGTATGGCGAGGAGATCGTTGCCAACGAGGAAATTGTCATGCACGTCGCGACCGACGACAGCATGATGGAAAAGATCGGCACTCTGCCTTCTGGTGGCGAGTGCATCATCAACAAGATTGCCGCCGATTGCGATCTACTGCTTGCCGAGGGCTTCATTGAGCCGCACTTCTTTGCCGGTTTTTCTGGCAGCCGCAAGTCCGTGCTGCCCGGCATCGCCAGCTATAAGACCATCATGTACAACCACAACGGCCAGTTTGTGAACGATTCCCATTCGCGCGCCGGCAACCTGTGCCACAACCACGTGAGCGAGGACATGTTTGCCGCTGCCGAGATGGCTCACCTTGCCTTTGTGCTCAACGTGGTGCTCAACGGCAAGCACGAGGTCATCGGCTCCTTTGCCGGCGACATTCACAAGGCGCACGAGGCCGGCTGCGAGTTCGTGAAGAGCCTTGCCGGCGTTGAGCCCGTCGAGTGCGAGATTGCCATCACCACCAACGGTGGCTATCCGCTCGATCAGAACGTCTATCAGGCCGTGAAGGGCATGTGCGCTGCCGAGGCCACACTTCCCGAGGGCGGCGTGATCATCGATGTCGCCGGTTGCGCCGACGGTCACGGTGGCGAGGGCTTCTATCACAACATCGCTGACAACGATCCGGCAGAGTTTGAGCGCGCCTGCATCGACCGTCCTAAGGAGGAGACCCTGCCCGACCAGTGGACGAGCCAGATCTTTGCCCGCATCCTGGCGCATCACCCTGTGATCATGGTCACCGACCTGTGCGATCACCAGATGCTCAAGGATATGCATATGACGCCGGTCAACACCCTCGAGGAGGCGCTCAAGCTCGCCTTTGAAATGAAGGGTGCCGATGCCAAGGTAGCCGTCATTCCCGATGGCCTGGGCGTTGTCGTCGCTCAGCACTAGCGCGCGGCCTAAACGAATCGTTTGTAACCGACAAGAAAGATAAGGTTTTATGCTTACCAAACTCCTCTGCGAATTCGGTGCAACGGCCCTCATGATCATCTTTGGCGTGGGCGTACACTGCGATACCGTGCTTAAGGGCACCAAGTATCAGGGCTCCGGCCACATGTTTGCCATCACCACCTGGTCTTTTGGCATCTCGGTCTGCCTGTTTGTCTTTGGCGGCGCCGTGTGCATGAACCCGGCTATGGTGCTTGCCCAGTGCATCGTCGGTCTGGTGCCGTGGAGCAGCTGCATCCCCTTCATGATTGCCGATATGCTCGGCGGCTTTGTGGGCGCCGTAATCGCTTGGTTTATGTATGCCGATGAGTTCAAGGCTTCCGAGGGCGTCGTCGACCCCATTGCCCAGCGCAACATCTTCTCGACCAACCCCACCACCGAGGGCACGAACTATGCTCGCAACTTCTTCTGTGAGGCTATCTGCACCTTTGTGTTCATCAGCGCCATCCTTGCTGTCGCTAGCCGCGCCGGCGAGAACGTTCTGATGCTCGCTATCTGCGTCGGCCTGATCGTTTGGGCTGTTGGCATGGGCATGGGTGGCATCACCGGCTTCGCCATGAACCAGGCACGCGACCTTGGTCCTCGCATGGCCTATCAGGTGCTGCCGATCAAGAACAAGGCTGACAACAACTGGAAGTACGGCCTGCTCGTTCCTGGCATCGCTCCGTTTATCGGTGCCGCTCTGGCCGCGCTGTTTGTGCACGGTTTCTTGGGCATGTTCTAGTCCAAGGCCACATAGTTGTCCGCTGGCCGCATGGGGTAACTTCCCAGCGCGTCCTCGGACATGAAAGAACCCCCGCTGCACACTGAACTGCACCCCAAAACTTGGACGGCTTAAATAAGAACTACGCCGCAAGGGACTGTCTCCGGAACTCCTCCGGGGTCAGTCCCTTCAGTTTAACCTGGCGCCTCCTCGTGTTCCAATGGACCACGAAGTCGTCGAGGTCCGCCTTGAAGGACTCGAAGTCCGGCCACGTCCTTCCGCGGAAGAACTCGTCCTTGATGTGGCCGAACACCTGCTCCGTCGCGCCGTTGTCGATGCAGTTGCCCTTCCGGGACATGCTCTGCACCACGCCGGCCTCCTCCAACCGCCTGCACCAACCGGCCTGCTGGTACTGCCAGCCCATGTCCGAGTGCAGGACCGGCCTGGAGCCCTTGGGCTTCTTGGACACGAGCTGGTCGAGCAGCTCGTGCTGCTGAGCCATGTTGGGGTGCAGCGACGTGGACCAGGCGACGATCTCCTTGCTGCCGAAGTCGTAGACCGGCGCGAAGTAGGCCTTGCCCCAGGGCTGCTTGAACTCGGTGACGTCGGTGCCCATCTTCTGCCAGGGCCCGTCGGCTTCGAAGTCCCTGCCGATGACGTTTTCGAAGGTCTTTCCGACCTTGCCCCTGTAGGAGTTGTACCTGTGGTAATCGGTCTCGCGGCGGATCCCGCAGCTGATGCCCATCTCGTGCATCATCTTGAGCGCCGTCTTGTCGGCTATGCGCACGCCCCGTTCGGCGCGCAGGCACATGGCGATCTGCCTGTGGCCGCACCCGTTGGCGGTGCGCGAGAATATCTCGGCGGCGGCCTCCCAGAGCTCGGGCCTGGTGGGGGCCTTCGGGTGCGACAGCGCGTAGTAGTAGCTGGACCGGGCCATGCCGGCGCATTCCAGCAGGCGCCCCAGCCCGTGCCCCTCTTCGCGCAGGACCCTCACGGCCTCGACCTTCGCCCTGGTCAGAGCCCGTCCCTCTCGACCAGGGCACGCAATTTTTTTAGGTAGGCCACCTCGGTCTCGAGCCTTCGGCAGCGCTCCTCGAGCTCCTCCTCGCGGGTCCGCGGCCTCGCCTTGGAACCGCTCGGCCGGCCCTTGGGCCTCGGGCGCAGGGCCTCCGCGCCGCCCCGGCGGTAGAGCGCGCACCATCTCTTGAGCGGCGACATCGACATTATGCCGAACGCCGCCATCGCCTCGGCCTTCGTCATGCCGCCGTCGACCACGGCGGAGGCTGCGGCGACCTTCTGCTCGTATGTGTACCTGGCCTGCTTGCCGTCCATGGATAGCAGCACCTCGCTTCCGAACGACCGGTATACGTAGAGCCATTGTCTCACGGTGTCGCGCGGGACTGACAGCGCCTTCGCCGCCGACTCGGAGCCGTGGCCTCGCTCGAAGAGCCCGATCGCCGCCTTCCTGGCCACGATGTCGTGCTTCACCCTCAAGTCGACACGCATAAAAAGCCTCCCATTTCTCATGTCCAAGAAATGGGAGGCAGTTCACACTTCGTGCGGCGGGGGTTCTTTCGTCCTGCGGAATGCGCTGGGAAGTTACCCCATGCGGCCAGCTGCAGGGTCTTTGTTGCGTTCGTACAAGCAACCCAACATATTTCTGAATTTGGATGGGAGGGGCTTGTTGCTGTTGGGGGGCGTTGAAGTGCGAGTGACACGTTGGGATGCGTGGCGCCTTGGGTTGGGGCAACGCTCTGGGATGAGCCTCTTACTTAGGTGAAGAGGGGTTTTATGGCTGAGAGGTAGTCTTTGGCTACGTCGGCCTTATCTGCTTGGAAGTTGTGCCAGGCCCACCATTGGACGGTGGCTACGAAGCTTGAGGCTATGTGGTGGAGGAGGAAGTTGCGATCCATGGTGCTGGCGGGGCCTGCGGGGTCGACAGGGACGGTTTCGGCTGCGCGCGACATGATGGTCTTGCGGAGACAGTCGGCGAAGACGCGCGAGCCGGCGCCGGCTACGAGGGCGCGTACGCCCTGACGACGATCCCAGAGGTTGTTGAGGATATGTTCGACCTGTACGAGCGGGTCATTGAGGGGTGTGCCGTCATCGTCGAGAGCATGGGTGCAGATATCGCACACGAACTCAGCGAGCAGGTCATCTTTGCTCTTAAAGAGGCCGTAGAACGTTGCCCGACCCACATGGGCGCGAGCGATGATGTCGCCGACGGTAATCTTGCCGTAGTCCTCTTCGCGCAGGAGCTCGGAGAACGCCGCAACGATGGCAGCGCGGCTTTTTGCCTTGCGGGCATCCATGGCTATGCGTCCGCGTGAACGAGCAGACAGCGGAGCGTGCCGGAGCAACCCTCGTAGGGGCGTTTGCCGGCGCCGTAGCCGACGGCTTCGATGTGGTAGCGTGAGGGCAGTTGGTCGGACGTGCGCAGCGCGGTGACGATGGCGGCGCCCGTTGGCGTCACGAGCTCGCCGGCGACCGGTGCAGGCGTGAGGGCGATATTGCCTGCCTGGCACAGGTTGACGACAGCGGGGACGGGAATGGGCATGAGGCCGTGGGCGCAGCGGATGGTTCCGTGGCCCTCGGAGAGCGACTCGACCACAACATCCTCAATGCCCAGGTCGTCGAGGCAGATGGCGACAGAGCAGACGTCGACGATGGAGTCGACAGCGCCCACCTCGTGGAACATGACGGTGTCGGGCGTTTTGCCGTGAGCTTTGGCCTCGGCAGCAGCGAGTGCGGTAAAGATGGCGAGCGCGCGACGCTTGGCGCCATCGCTTAGCTGTGAGCCGTCGATGATGGCGGTGACGTCCGCCAAAGAACGGTGGTGATGGTGGTGGGCGTGGTGATGGTCCTCGTGGTCATGGCCGTGGGCCTCATGGTCATGCTCGTGCGTATGCTCGTGGCAGTGTTCGTGTTCATGCCCGCCATGGTCATGATGGTGCTCATGCTCGTGCGTGTGCTCGGCAGCTGCTTCGTTGCCAAAGAGCCAGGCCATATCGTGGTCGTGGTTCTCGAGCTCCTCTGCCAAATGAACGTCAAAGTCGCAGGCGTCGATACCATGCTTGTTTGCACGCGTGACGGCGATCGTAAAGCCGTCGACCGGCAGCGTGGCGAGCTGTTCGCGCAGGTGCTCCTCGCTGGCGCCCAGGTCGAGCAGGGCCGCGACGGTCATATCGCCGCTGATGCCCGAGGTGCCGTCGATGATAAGCGTATGCTGATGGTTGGACATGGAATGCTCCTTAACGGGCGCAGGGTGTTCCGGCGCTCAGATGATTGATAAGACTTGCCTGGTAGGCGGCACCAAAGCCATTGTCGATATTGACGACCGAAACGCCGCTGGCGCAGGAGTTGAGCATGGCGAGCAGTGCGGCTACGCCACCAAAGCTCGCGCCGTAGCCCACGCTGGTGGGAACGGCGATGACCGGACAGCTTACCAGACCGCCGATAACGCTCGCCAGCGCGCCCTCCATGCCGGCGATGGCGATGACCACTTGTGCCTGGGCAAGTTCCTCGGCATGCGCGAGCAGACGGTGCAGGCCGGCGACACCTACGTCGTAGAGGCGGTCGACCTCGTTGCCGTAGAACTCGGCCGTCAACGCGGCTTCTTCGGCCACGGGCAAGTCGCTCGTGCCGGCGCAGGCGACAACGATGCGTCCGTTACCGGTAGGGGAGGGCTTACCGCCCACGAGGGCGAGCTGGGCGTTCGGGACATATCCCAGGTCGATCCCGTTGTCGAGAAGCTCCGAGGTGCGGGCTGCTTTTTCGGCATCCAGGCGCGTAACCAGGGTGCGCTCCTGACCGGCATCGCGCAGCGCTTTGATAATGGCGGCAATCTGCTCGGCGGTTTTACCGGCGCCGTAGACAACCTCACCGGCCCCCTGGCGCACCCCGCGCGAAAGATCGAGCTGCGCAAAACCCAGATCGGCGGTTGGCGCCGTTTGGATGCGCGTAAGGGCGACTGCCGGGGTGACTGCTCCGTCGGCAACATCGCTCAGTAACTGCTCAAGATCTCGCTTATCCATATATCTTCCCTTCGACGGCGCAAAGTCTAGCACTCAAAGGGTATGTTTCCGAACACTAAGACAAAATTGTTCGGAAACTAGATATAGGGGATTTGATTCTGTTGCTAGATGGATCGGCTAGTCACGCAGGATGATGTCCATGGCGAGCATCAGGTTGCGCTCGTCGATGGCAAACGGAGCGGCTTCGTGCGTCTTGGGCTTGGCGCAAAATGCGATGCCCGTGCCCGCGGCCTGAATCATGGGGATGTCGTTGGCGCCGTCGCCGATCGCCACGGTATGGGCCATATCGACACCGCACTCAACCGCCCAATCCAGTAGCTGGATGAGCTTGGATTCCTTGGTCACAATGTCTGCCGCCAGCTTGCCCGTGAGCTTGCCGTCTACGACCTCCAGGCGGTTGGCCAGGCAAAAATCGATGCCCGCGGCAGCTACGATCTTGTCGGCGACCTCGTGGAAGCCGCCGCTTACCACGCCGACCTTCCAGCCCTTGCTGTGCGCCGAGCGCACAAGCTCCAGTGCGCCGGGGGTAAACGTCACGCGCTCAAAGGTGCGCTCGAAAACGCTCTCGTCCAGGCCGGCAAGCAGCCCCACGCGCTCCTCGAGCGCCTGCTTAAAGTCGAGCTCGCCGCGCATGGCGCGCTCGGTGATCCGCGCAACTTGCCCGCCCACGCCTGCCTCCTCGCCCAACAGGTCGATGACCTCCTGGTTGATGAGCGTGGAATCGATATCCATAACGATGAGGCGTGCAGTCATGGTGGGCCTTTCCGAGTGCGGTTGTATTGTAGGCACATTGTCGCACGTGACAAGCGCGGGCGGGCAGTGCGGTGCGCCAATTGTTTCGTCTCCGTCAAGTCTTTGAGCGGGAGCCACTTTTTCGCGGTACATCGACGCGGGTGCGATAAGATAGAACGCCATGTCCGGCTGCGCGGTTTACGCAGGCTGGGCAAATCTGTACGACGCCGCCCGGAACGACACGGGGCGGCACAGATCCATAAAGGAGGATCACTGGTATGAGCCAGACCCGTCCCATCGACGAGCATTCCATGCACACCCATACCTGCGGCGAGCTTCGCCGCGAGAACGTGGGCGAAGAGGTCACCCTCACCGGTTGGGTGAGCCGTCGCCGCGACCACGGCGGCCTTATCTTCTGCGACCTTCGCGACCGCGAGGGCATCACGCAGCTCACCTTCGACCCCGAGCACTCCGACGGCGATGCCTTTAAGATCGCCGAGACCATGCGTCCCGAGTGGCCCATCAAGATTCACGGCGTCGTGCGCGCCCGTGGCGAGGAAACCACCAACGCCAAGCTCGCGACCGGAGAGGTCGAGGTCCTGACCGACCACGCCGAGGTGCTCAACACGTCCGTTACCCCGCCGTTCCAGATCGAGGACGGCATCGAGACCAGCGAGGACACCCGCCTTCGCTATCGCTATCTGGACCTCCGTCGTCCCGAGATGATGGCCAACCTCAAGCTGCGCTCCGACTTCACCTTTGCCATTCGCGAGGCGCTGCACAACCGTGAGTTCATGGAGGTCGAGACGCCCTCCCTGTTCAAGTCCACGCCCGAGGGCGCTCGAGACTTCATCGTTCCCAGCCGTATCCAGCCGGGCAACTTCTACGCCCTGCCGCAGTCCCCGCAGCTCCTAAAGCAGCTGCTCATGGTCGGTGGCGTCGAGCGCTACTACCAGGTTGCCAAGTGCTTCCGCGACGAGGACTTGCGTGCCGACCGTCAGCCCGAGTTCACCCAGGTCGATATCGAGATGTCCTTCGTGGACCAGAACGACGTCATGAGCGCACTCGAAGAGGTCCTGGCCGATGCTTTCGGTCGCATGGGTGTCGAGATGCCCACGCCGCTGCGTCGCATGGACTACTGGGAGGCCATGGACACCTATGGCTCCGACAAGCCCGATACCCGCTATGGCATGCATCTGGTCGATCTGACCGACATCTTTGCCAACTCCAAGTTCAAGGTCTTTGCGACTGCCGCAAACGAGGAGGGCTCTGTCGTCAAGGCCATCAACGCCAAGGGCGCCGGTGCCTGGGCACGTGCCAAGATCGATAAGCTCGCCGGCGTGGCCTCCACGTTTGGCGCCAAGGGTCTGGCCTGGATCGCTTTCCGCGAGGACGGCTCCATCAACAGCCCCATCGTCAAGTTCTTCTCGGACGAGGAGATGGCGGCTCTGCGCGAGCGCATGAACGTCGAGCCTGGCGACCTCGTGATGTTCGCCGCCGGCCCGCGCCTGCTCTCTGACGAGATCCTGGGCGGCATGCGCTCTCACATGGCCAACGCACTCGAGATCAAACGCGAGGGTCACGACTTCCTGTGGGTTGTCAACTTCCCGCTGTTCCACTGGGATGAGGACCGCAAGGCCTATGCAGCCGAGCACCAGCCGTTCACTCTGCCGACCGAGACCGACATCGCCAAGATCGAGGCCGACCCGTTGGCTGCCGGTTCCTGCACCTACGACTTTGTCATGGACGGTTTTGAGGCCGGCGGCGGTGGCATGCGCATCCATAACGCCGAGATGCAGATGTCCATGCTCAAGCTCCTGGGCTTTACCGAGGAGCGCGCCGAGTCGCAGTTTGGCTTCCTCATGGAGGCCCTCAAGTTTGGTGCGCCCCCGATGGGCGGTTTTGCCCTGGGTCTGGACCGCGTGTGCATGCTGCTCACCGGTTCCGACTCCATCCGCGACGTCATGGCGTTCCCCAAGACGGCTAGCGGCTCCGACCTTATGTCGGGCGCCCCGAGTGCCGTTTCCGGCGCCCAGCTCAAGGACGTCAGCCTGCGCTTGATGTAGGCGAGCGGCTGCATATTGTCTCTAACGAGGGAAGGACGCGTGCCTTCCCTCGTTTTTTATGCGCGGGCGTTGCGAGGGCATAGGGTGACCGGACGTCGCGGAAAGTGCGTCCCGGAATCTGCGTCCAGAATGGGCCGCGCTTTCCCAAAGGGGGTCCTCTGGGAAAGCGCGGCCCAGAATTCGGCAAAATAATGGGGCACAGTTTCCGGTTGAGCCTTCTGGCGGAAACTGTGTCCCATCGTTGACACTCGAAGTGGGATGTGGTTTCCGTCCCGCTCTCGACAAGCATCTAACGCTACAATAACTACCACGTGGCTGGGTCTGGCCGGCCAAATGTGCGATGCTGCGGGAGGGGACATGGTCGAGTTTACAAAGACGATTAAAGATCCGTTGGGACTACATGCCCGCCCGGTTGCGCTTCTCTATGACATTATCGCCAAGCATCGTAGTGACGTGTCGGTCAGCATCGGCGATCGCCACACGGATGGCCGCGATATCATGGGACTCATGGCCCTCTATGGTGAGTGCGGCGAGAGCGTTGTCTTTCGTGTTTCGGGCGCGGATGAGGCCTCGTGCGTCACGTCGATCAGAAACCTCTCGCTCTAAGCGTAACAATGTGAAAAAGGGAGAGTCCCCTCTGTTGCATACATTGGTATGACAAGGCACCGCAAAGAGACCGTCTTTGCGGTGCCTTTGTTTAATATGGGAAACTTTTTCGAAAACTGAATAGAGATTCTTTCCAAAAAGTTAACCGCGTGTTAGTTTACTAGTTCGAACATAGACGCGGTTAACTTTTATCGCGTCGATGTTGAGGACGAACCGATGTTAGGAGCTCACTCATGTCTTGCGGACCGCAGATGCCGGCCATGCCGCTTTCGATGGTAAAAGCGGGCGAAACCGTGCACGTTTCTCGTGTAAAGGGCGATGAGGACATAAAGCACCGTCTCAAGGACCTCGGCTTTATCGAGGGCAGCGAGATCCACGTGGTGAGCTCGAGTGGCGCCAATATCATCGTCACGGTGCTGGGCGCACGCTTTGGCATCGATTCCAAGGTTGCCATGCACATCATGACCGTCGGTTAATCCGCAGCATTTCATAAAAACCGAAAGGGGGACAAGAGGATGAAGACGTTGGGTGACGTTAAGGTGGGCGAGAGCTCTACCATCGTCAAGCTTCACGGTGAGGGCGCGCTTCGCCGCCACCTTATGGACCTGGGGCTCATCAAGGGCACTTCGTTTAAGGTCGTGAAGGTTGCACCGCTCGGTGATCCGGTCGAGATCAACGTGCGCGGCTACGAGCTTTCCATCCGCAAGGAGGAGGCGGCCGTCGTCGAGGTCCAGTAAGGGCCCACGACGTATATTTCTGCAGATTAAGTTAGATATTTCTAACTTAATGCAGTAACTTTGAAGCACATTATCCATCCTGCGCGGAGAAAGCAGCGCGGGCAAACAAGGAAGAAGGATTGAATGGCGGATTCTCAGATCCATGTCGCGCTGGCGGGTAACCCCAACTGCGGCAAGACCACGCTTTTCAACCTGATCACCGGCGCCAACGGCTACGTTGGCAACTGGCCCGGCGTCACGGTTGAGAAAAAGGAGGCCAAGCTCCTGAGCGACAAGAACGTTACCATCACGGACCTCCCCGGCATCTACTCGCTTTCCCCCTACAGCCCCGAGGAGCAATGCTCGCGCGATTACCTCATGAGCGGCGAGCCCGATGTGGTCGTCCAGGTGGTCGACGCCACCAACCTCGAGCGCAACCTGTACCTGGCGCTTCAGGTTATCGAGACCGGCCTACCCGTGGTCGTTGCCCTTAACATGGCCGACTTGGTCGAGAAGAACGGCGACAAGATCGACACGGACAAGCTCTCCAAGAAGCTCGGCTGCCCGGTCATGATGATTTCGGCCCTTAAGAACAAGGGTATTAAGGAACTGTTCGAGCAGGTTAAGAAGTCCGCTGCTTCCAAGGGCCAGGTGCCGGAGCACAAGTTCGATTCCTCCATCGAGGACGTTCTGGACCACATCGAAAACAACCTGCCGGCGAGCGTTCCCGCCAACAAGCGTCGCTACTACGCGGTTAAGCTGTTCGAGCGTGATGCGGACGCCTGCAAGCTCATCAACCTCACCAAGGAGAAGGCCGCTCGCGTGGAAGAGCTGGTCGCCCAGTGCGAGCAGGACTGTGATGACGACGCCGAGTCCATCATCACCGGTGAGCGCTATGGCGTCATCGCGCACATCATCGACGAGTGCCTCACCAAGGCTCCGGCCAAGATGAGCACCTCCGAGAAGATCGACCGTGTGGTTACCAACCGTATCCTGGGCCTGCCGATCTTTGTGGTCATCATGTTCTGCGTGTACTACATCGCCGTTTCCACCTTAGGTGGCACGGTGACCGACTTCACCAACGACCAGCTCTTTGGCACCGACGGTTGGTATGTGCTCGGTCAGGGCCGCGACGCCTACGATGCAGCCGTCGAGGCTGCGGGCGACGATGCCGACTCGGTTGACCCGGCGCAGTACGGCCCCTATGTCCCGGGTATCACC
The DNA here is from genome assembly GCF_009696325.1 of Collinsella sp. WCA1-178-WT-3 (M1). Lineage (GTDB taxonomy): Bacteria > Actinomycetota > Coriobacteriia > Coriobacteriales > Coriobacteriaceae > Collinsella. The sequence goes on along the minus strand of NZ_VUME01000007.1, from coordinate 4,102 downwards.
ACCGTGGTGCACGATGCCCTTGTGGCGGGTGGCACCGAGGACGGCGGCCTGGTCGATTCGCTGGTCTGCGACGGCATCGTCGGCGGTTTGGGCGCCATCTTTGGCTTTGTGCCGCAGATGTTCCTGCTGTTCGTCATGCTGTCCTTCCTGGAGGATTGCGGCTATATGGCCCGCGTTGCCTTTATCATGGACCGCGTGTTCCGCCGCTTTGGCCTGTCCGGTAAGTCCTTTATCCCCATGCTCGTGTCCTCGGGCTGTGGCGTCCCCGGCGTCATGGCCACCAAGACCATCGAGAACGAGAAGGACCGCCGCATGACGGTCATGACCACCACGTTTATTCCCTGTGGCGCCAAGCTGCCGATCATCGCCCTGCTCATGGGTTCCATCATCGGCGATTCTTCCACCACCGCCGCGTGGATCAGCCCGCTCTTCTACTTCCTGGGCGTCTTCGCCGTCATCGCCTCGGGCCTTATGCTCAAGAAGACCAAGCTCTTCGCCGGTCGCCCGACGCCGTTCGTTATGGAGCTTCCTGCCTACCACTTCCCGGCGATCCGCTCTTGGGCACTGCACGTGTGGGAGCGCTGCTGGGCCTTTATCAAGAAGGCCGGCACGGTTATCTTCGCATCCACCGTCGTTGTTTGGTTCCTCTCCAACTTTGGAAGCTACAACGGTTCCTTTGGCTTCCTGCCTGCAATGGACGGCATCCCCGAGGAGTTCATGGACTACTCCGTGCTTGCCATGCTCGGTAACCTGGTCGCTTGGATCTTCGCTCCGCTCGGCTTTAGCACCTGGCAGGCAACTGCGCTGACCGTCTCGGGCCTTGTGGCTAAGGAGAACGTCGTCGCCACCGCCGGCTCGCTGCTGTCCGTGGCTGACGCCGCCGAGACCGACCCGAGCCTGTGGACTGCGTTTGCCGGTATGTTCCCCACCATGGGCGCTTGCGTTGCCTTTGGCGCGTTCAACCTGCTGTGCGCTCCGTGTTTTGCCGCCATGGGCACTATCCGCAACCAGATGGAGTCCGGCAAGTGGACCGCGATTGCCATCGGTTACGAGTGCGTCTTCGCTTGGGTGATCGGCCTGTTCATCAACCAGTTCTACAACCTGTTTGTGTTGGGACAGTTTGGTATCTGGACGATTGTGGCCATCGTTCTGCTGGTTGCGATGCTCTTCCAGATCTTTCGCCCTATCCCTGCGCATGCATGGACCGACGAGGACGAGACCAACACTGCTTCCGCCGCAGTTTCCGCTTAAGTCCGAATAAGGATTGGCCCCTTTCCACGAGCCCGGGTGTCCCAGCGACACTCGGGCTTTTTGGCGTAATGGGGGACAGATTGCTTTGCTCCAGAAGTAAGATGTGGCGTTTCCGCAGATAAAACCGACCAAAATAAACCTGTCCCTTTTTGGCAGGTGGAAAATGGGGTAAAGTAAGTGATAGTTAACTAGAGGAGGCTTGCTATGGCACCTATCGATATTGTTGTTCTGGCTGTTATCGGTATTGCGTTTGTCGCGGTATGCGTGCGCATCTACCGCAAGGGCACCTGCGCCGACTGTGCTCAGGGTGGCGTTTGCACGGGGCATTGCTCCAACAAAAAGACGTGTGCCGCACTTAAGGGCGTGGACAAAATCGCCGAAGACTTGGGCCGCGGTATTCATTAGCCGACCGGCGTTTGGGCATGTATGACTGCGGATACGGCAGTTGCTGATACGATAGGTGTGTTAGCAACTGCCGCCGAGCGGATTAAACGAAAGGAAGCCTGTATGGAGTCCTGTGCCTACCCGATGCTCTTTAGCCCGATCAAGGTCGGTACGACCGAGGTCAAGAACCGCGTCTTTATGCCGCCGGTATCTACCAACCTAGCCGATCACGGCTATGTGACCGACGACTTGGTCGATCATTACCGTGCCCGCGCCAAGGGCGGCGTGGGCCTCATCATTACCGAGGTCGTGACGGTTGAGCCTACCTATACCTATCTGCCGGGTGACATGTGCTGCTACGACGACACGTTTATCCCCGGCTGGGAAAAGCTCGCCGCGGCCGTCCACGAGTATGGCTGCAAGATCATGCCGCAGCTCTTCCACCCCGCCTACATGGCCTTTAACGTTCCGGGCACGCCGCGCCTGATCGCTCCGTCCTTTGTGGGCCCGTCCTATGCCCGCGAGGCACCGCGTCCTATCACGGTCGATGAGATCCACGAGCTCACGCATCAGTTTGGCGACGCTGCCGTACGTATGCAGAAGGCCGGTGTCGATGGCGTCGAGGTCCATGCGGCACACGCCCACGGCATGCTCGGCGGCTTTTTGACCCCGCTCTACAACAAGCGTACCGACGAGTACGGCGGCTCGCTCGACGCCCGTATGCGCTTCTTGCTCGAGGTCATCGCCGAGATTCGCGAGCGCTGCGGCAAGGACTTTATCATCGACGTCCGCATCTCGGGCGATGAGTACACCGATGGCGGCCTGACCCTCAACGACATGATCTACGTCTCGCGTCGCCTGGAAAAGGCCGGCGTCGACATGATTCACGTGTCGGGCGGCACCACCATCAAGCGTGGCTCCGCGATTCCCGCCGCCGGTACCCAGCAGGCCTCGCACGCCGCCTGCTCGCGCGAGATCAAAAAGCACGTCAACATTCCCGTCGCCACCGTCGGACGCATTAACGAGGCCTGGATCGCCGAGGAGCTGATTGAGGACGGCGCTGCCGACATCTGTATGATGGGCCGCGCCAATCTGTGCGATGCCGAGTTCTGCAACAAGGCAGCCGCTGGCAACGCCGACGAGATCCGTCCCTGCATCGGTTGCCTGCGTTGCCTGAACGGCATTATGTTTGGCAAGCGCATCTCCTGCACCGTCAACCCGGACGTGGAGCGCGACGAGGCTGGCTACGAGCCCGCCGCCGAGGCCAAGAACGTACTGGTTGTGGGCGCCGGTCCCGCGGGCATGGAGGCAGCCTACATTGCCGCCAAGCGCGGTCATAACGTGGTGCTCGTGGATAAGCAGGACGAGCCGGGCGGCGAGATGCGCATCGCAGCCGTTCCGCCGGCAAAGCAGGAACTCACCCGCGTGATCAAGTATCAGTACCGTCGCCTGGCCGAGGCCGGCGTAAAGTGCGTCTTTGGCACCGAGCTTACTGCCGAGGACATTCAGCGTGACTACGCCGGCTACGAGGTCGTCCTGGCCTATGGCGCCGAGCCTATCGCCCCGGCCTTCATGCAGGGCTTTAAGCAGGTTATGACGGCTGACGACCTGTTGGGCGGCAAGGCTTTCCCGGGCAAGAAGATCGTCATCGTGGGTGGCGGCACCGTTGGCTGCGAGACGGCCGATTACCTGGCCCCGTTGGTCAACGACCTGTCGCCGGCCAACCGCGACGTCACCGTCATCGAGATGACCAAGACGCTCGCCGCCAACGAGGGTGGTGCCGGTCGCGCGGTGCTCATCACGCGCATGCTCTCAAAGGGCGTTCACGTGCTGACCGAGGCCAAGGTGACCGAGATTACCGAGGACACTATCAGCTACGAGAAGGACGGCGAGGTCCACACCATCGCCGGTGCCGATACGCTGGTGCTTGCTATGGGCTATCGTCCCAATACCAAGCTGGCCGACGACCTGGCGGCAGCCGGCGTTACCACTCACGTGCTGGGCGATGCCAACAAGTGCGGCAACATTCGCGACGCCATCGGCGATGGCTACAAGGTCGCCTGCGAGCTCTAGTCAACCCCTTGTTGCATGGGGACAGGTTGCTTTGCACCAACTTGGTGCATGTGAACCTGACCCCATTGCACCATTTGATAAAACGCAAGCGGCGGCCGTCCCGTGTTTGAACTGCCTCCCATTTCTTGGACACGAGAAATGGGAGGCTTTTTATGCGTGTCGACTTGAGAGTGAAACACGACATCGAGGCCAGGAAGGCGGCGATCGGGCTCTTCGAGCGAGGGCACGGCTTCGAGTCGGCGGCGAAGGCGCTGTCGGTCCCGCGCAACACCGTGAGACAATGGCTCTACGTATACCGGTCGTTCGGAAGCGAGGTGCTGCTATCCATGGACGGCAAGCAGACCAGGTACACATACGAGCAGAAGGTCGCCGCCGCCTCGGCCGTGGTCGACGG
>NZ_VUME01000006.1 GCF_009696325.1 Collinsella sp. WCA1-178-WT-3 (M1) | reverse complement strand
GTAAGGGCCCAGGTAGACTACCTGGTCGATAGACGGCAGGTGCAAGGCTGGCGACAGCCTCAGCCGAGCCGCACTAATCGCCCGAGCTCTTCCGGAACCGCACCTCGCGGCCCGCGGGACCCAGCGCTTGCGCGGTCCGGGCACGAGGATGCCCCCGAGTCAGACCTCTCCTATGCGCCATGCGGCCCCCAGGGCACGTGGATGAGACACCGGATCACCGTAACGGTGGGCGCCGCCCACCGGTCAGCGGCCAGAGCATGGGGGGCACGCCCGGTCCCGTTCCGAACCCGGAAGCTAAGCCCCATCGCGCCGAGAGTACTGCGGGGCCAGCCCGTGGGAGGCCAGGGCGCCGCTGACCGGTGGACGGCACCGAGCCGTGCGCTTGGACTGAGAAGGGGGAGGCCTCGCGGCCTCCCCCTTTTTTGCGCTATATACAAGCTGTGCCTTGTGAACGGACTCTTCCTTTGACTCTCTTACTGTTTGGCTGTTTTTTGAACCGTCGCTTTGTATTTGCGCGATAATTACTCGCATTGACGTTAGGGAGGGCTTGATGTTTACCGTTTTCGTTTTGGGCAATATTGCTTCGGGTAAATCGACTGCCTGCCGCTTTCTGGAATCTCGCGGAGCCCTGCTTATCGATTTAGATGTTCTTGCCAAATCGCTGTACGTACCGGGGTCGGATATCGTCAATGCTCTTGCTGAAGAGTTTGGCTGGGATATTTTGGACGAGGATGGCGGTGTTCGACGTAACGTTCTCGCTTCTCGAGCTTTTGTTTCTCCCGATACGGTTGCAAGGCTCAATAGTATTGTTCACCCCGCTCTCATTGAGCAGCTTTCGCTGAGGATTCTCGATCCTGCTTGCTGTACGGTTTCGTCCCCCCGCTATCCCTTTGCGGCGGTCGAAGTATCTGCTCCGACTGGCTTTGAGGATGCCTTTGGCCTTGCGGATGAAATTATGGTTGTTAGCGCTCCTTTAGCGGTCCGTCGCGAACGCGCTATTCACCGTGGTATGGAGCCATCCGATTTTGATGCTCGCTGTGCTTGCCAACCCGATGAGTCTTCGCTTTGCAGTCTCGCCACGACCGTGATTGATAACGCAGCGGGCGACAGCTCGCTCTTTGAACAACTGGACGCGTGGCTTGCTCGCCATGGCCTTATGGATGCTATGGATAAGGAGACGACAGATGCCTAAGACGCGTTTCTTTACGTGGTATCGCCTTGTGCCGCTGGTTGTCGTTTTCGTCTTTGGCCTTATCTCGCTCGTTTACTCGTGTGCTCCCGCCGCTTTCTTTAAACCGTTCTATCCGATTGACTATGAAGCGTATGTAAAGCAGTCCAGTATTTCGCATAATCTCGATCCGTATCTGGTGTGTGCCGTCATCAAGTCGGAATCAAACTGGGATCCCGAGGCGGAATCAAATCAGGGCGCCCAAGGTCTCATGCAACTTATGCCCGAAACCGCTCAGGATATGATCGCTAAGGGCCTTGTCGACGGGGACGAGTATTCAGCCGATGACCTGAATGACCCCGCTTCGAATATCGAATTTGGGTGCGCGTACCTCTCATACCTGTTGACGTATTTCAATGGGTCGACGGATAGCGCTATTGCTGCTTACAATGCCGGAATGGGCAATGTCGATGGGTGGGCGCAGCAAAACACATCGCTCCATAACGCGATTGCCTTTCCCGAGACGCAAGCCTATTTGATTCGTGTCAATAATGCCTGGGTTCGCTATAAGACCCTCTATCCCGACCGGTTCGTATAGGACTATGCCTGCCGCCTGCGTATACTGCAGATGTATGAGTTAGGAGTGTCCATGGCGGATTTTGAAGTTGAGCGTGTTGGCGGAGAGCTCAAACGTTTTGGCGTTGAGGGCTCTGAGGTACCGTTTGAGGTCGTGTCTCCCTATGAGCCTGCAGGTTCACAGCCTAAGGCCATTGAGTCGCTTGTGCAGGGTGTGAGGGACGGGGACCGCTATCAGGTTTTGCTTGGCGTGACCGGCTCGGGCAAGACCTTTACCATGGCCAAGACCATCGAAGCTCTCGGTAAGCCAACGCTGGTCATGGCCCCCAACAAAACCCTCGCCGCCCAGCTTGCGAGCGAGCTCAAAGAATTCTTTCCCAACAACGCCGTGGTCTACTTCGTCTCGTACTACGACTACTATCAGCCCGAGGCATATGTGCCGCAAAGCGATACGTATATCGAGAAGGATGCTTCGATTAACGAAGAAGTCGAGATGCTTCGACATCAGGCGACCGCCTCGTTGCTTTCTCGACGCGATGTGATTGTCGTTGCTTCGGTGTCCTGCATCTATGGCATCGGCTCTCCTGAGGACTATGCGGGGCTGGCGCCGAATGTCGACAAGAAAGTACCGCTCGAGCGCGATGACTTTATCCATGCGCTCATCGACATTCAGTACGACCGGAACGACTATGACTTGGCGCGTGGCACCTTCCGCGTGCGCGGTGATGTTGTCGATGTGTATCCGCCCTATGCCGAGCATCCGTTGCGATTTGAGTTCTTTGGCGATGAGGTCGAGCTTATCGCCGAAATCGATGAGGTTACCGGTGAGATGCTTCGTGAGTATGAGGCTATTCCCGTGTGGCCGGCATCGCACTATGTGACCGAGAAGCCTAAGGTCAAGGCGGCCTTAAAGTCAATCAGTGAAGAGTGCGAGAAGCGCGTGGCGGAGCTCAAGGCGACCGACAAGTTGCTCGAGGCGCAACGTCTACAGCAACGGACCGATTATGACCTCGAGATGCTCGAGACGATGGGCTTTTGCAACGGCATCGAGAACTACTCGCGTCATCTGGACGGGCGTAAGCCGGGTGAGCCGCCGTTTACCTTGATTGACTACTTCCCCAAGGACATGCTCTGCATCATAGACGAGAGCCACGTGACGGTGCCACAGATTCGCGGCATGCACGAAGGCGACCGATCGCGCAAAGTTACGCTTGTTGAGCATGGTTTTCGCCTGCCCTCGGCGCTCGACAATCGCCCGCTTCGTTTCGATGAGTTTGAGGCGAGAATCCCCCAGTTCATCTATGTTTCGGCAACGCCGGGCGACTACGAGCTGCGGGTGAGCCAAAACGACGTGGAGCAGATTATTCGTCCGACCGGCCTGCTCGATCCCAAGATCGACGTGCGTCCCGTTCGCGGTCAGATTGACGATCTTGAGGATGAGATTCGCGAGCGTGTTGCCCGCAAGGAGCGCGTGCTGGTGACCACGTTGACCAAGCGCATGGCCGAGGACCTGACCGACCATCTACTTGATGCGGGCATTAAGGTCAATTACATGCACTCTGATACGGCGACAATGGACCGTGTCGAGATCCTGCGAACGCTGCGCGAGGGCAAGATCGATGTTCTCGTTGGCATCAACCTGCTTCGCGAGGGCTTGGATCTTCCCGAGGTCTCACTGGTGGCAATTCTCGATGCCGATAAGGAAGGCTTCTTGCGCAACCGTCGTTCGCTGATTCAGACGATTGGCCGTGCGGCCCGTAACGCCGATGGCGAAGTCATCATGTATGCAGACGTTGTGACCGATTCGATGAAAGCGGCCATCGAGGAGACGCAGCGCCGTCGCGAGATTCAGATGGCATATAACGAAGAACATGGCATTGTGCCCAAGACAGTGCGCAAGGCCATCAACGACATCTCAAGTTTTATTGCCGAGGCCGAAAAAACTGTGGGCTCCAAGGGACGCTCGAAGGGCGACTCTCTTGGCCATGGCGCATTCTATACGCCCGATGAGTCGGACGAGGGCGGTGTGCCGGAAACGGTGGCGCCCGAGCAGACACTTGCGGAACAGTTGGAAGAACTACCGCATGACGAGCTTGTGCGGATCGTCGAAACCATGGAAGAGGATATGCGTAACGCTTCTGCCGCCATGGACTTTGAGGAGGCGGCGCGCCTGCGTGATGCTGTCGTTCAGATTCGGGCGATGCTCGAGGGTGCGTCTGAGGACGAGACGATCGAGCGCTTGCGTTCGCAGGCCCGCAAGGGTTCCACGTTCGCATCGGGTAGAAAACGCCAGGGTGCACGGTTTAAGAAATAGCGAACAGGCCCCGAGTTCCCTGTGGAGCTCGGGGCCTGTGTCTTTTGCGCACTGGAATTCGTTCGCTAGAGGTCTGCGATCAGGGCTTCGGCACAACGGATACCGTCGGTGGCCGCGCTCATGATGCCTCCGGCATATCCAGCTCCCTCACCACAAGGGTAGAGGCCCGGGGTCGACACGGCATGGCACGTTCGGTCTCGGGTGACAGTGACCGGTGAGCTCGAACGAGTCTCCACGCCGGTAAGAACGGCATCGGGGCGGTCGTAGCCCCGTAGCTTTTTTCCGAGTAGGGGAAGTCCCAGGCGGAGCGACTCGACGATATGCTGCGGCAGGGCTTTGTCAATTGCCGTCCAGGTCACACCGAGCGGATAGGTGGGCTTTACCTTTCCGGGCGCCTTGCTGGCGCGTCCTGCGAGGAAATCTCCGACGAGTTGTGCCGGTGCGTTCCAGTTGGAACCGCCCAGGCGATAGGCGGCCGCCTCGCAGGCGCGCTGGAGCTCGATGCCGGCGAGCGGGTCATCGTCGGGAAGGTCCTCAGGCGTGACGTTAACGAGCAGGGCGGCATTTGCGTTACGGCCGTCGCGGGCATTGAGGCTGGCGCCGTTGACGCACAGGTGGCCCTGCTCGGAAGAGGCGGCGACAACCTGCCCGCCGGGGCACATGCAAAACGAGAACACGCTGCGGCCGTTGGGAAGATGGGCGACGAGTTTGTAGGGGGCTGCTCCGAGGGCAGGATGTCCCGCCGAGGCTCCATATTGGGCTCGGTCGATGTCGCGCTGCGGATGCTCGATGCGAACGCCCATGGCAAAGGTCTTTTGTGCGAGGGCCACGTCGTGGTCCTTAAGGAGTTCAAAAATATCGCGAGCAGAATGCCCGCAGGCGAGGATGAGGTGCTTTGTCTCAATTGGCTCGTAAGCGGCGTCTTGGGACGATTGGACATCAATACCGGTGATGGCGCCAGACGCGTCGATGCGAATGTCGACGAGTTTTGTTCGATAACGGACGACACCTCCGAGCTGCTCGATGCGCTGGGATATAGCGGTGACAACCGTGGGAAGGATGTCGGAGCCAATGTGCGGCTTGGCATCCCACAGAATATCGCGGGGCGCACCCGCCTCGACGAAGGTTTCGAGGATGAGGCGATGGGCGGGATTTTTGGTTCCTGTATTGAGCTTGCCGTCCGAGAAGGTCCCCGCGCCGCCCAGGCCAAACTGGATATTGCTCTCGGGGTCGAGGATACGCTCCTTTAGAAAGAGGTCGATCGCATGCGAGCGGCGAAATGCCGGGTCGCCGCGCTCGATGAGCAAGGGCTTAAGACCTGCTTCGGCAAGGGTGAGTGCGGCGAAAAGGCCGGCGCATCCGGCACCGACGACGACGGGGCGCTCTTTGGGTGCGCCGGAAACGGGGGAGGGGAATGAAGGCTCATCGTCTTCTATCGCGCGTACGCGCGAGCGGTCACGCTCGGCAACGCTGTCGACCGCTTCTCGCTCGAGGTGGGGACTAGTCAGCTCAACACGAAAGCTCAGGATAAAATGGACGTCTCGTCTTTTGCGAGCGTCGATTGACTTGCGGTGGAGCTCGATGGACTTGATCTCGGAGTCCTTGCAACGCAGGACGCGCTTGGCGAATCGCTTGCCAACAATGAGGCAGGCATTTTCATCGCCGGCTTCATCGAGCGACGCGTTGACTTGGGTGATTTCGATCATCGAGGTCTCCTTAGAGGCAAGAAAGAGGCCGTCCGGTATTCCAGACGGCCCGAATGCGTTTTTGATTATAGACTGTGCGGCTACAGGCTGCTTGCAGCGCGAATGCCCGAGATCCAGGCCCACGCAAGGTTAAAGCCTCCGCAATCGGCGTCGATGTCGAGCGCTTCGCCGCAGACGTAAAGCGGGGCGTCGACAACGCTGCACGCGCGTAGACTGGGTGTTGAGATGCTCTCGACAGATACGCCACCCCGCGTGACCTGCGCCGAGCGCTCCTCGGCTGTTCCCACGACGAGCAACTTAAAGTGCTTGAGGATCGAGACCAGGTGGATGACATCGTCGGAGCCTGGATGGCACTGCTCGAACGCTGTGCAGACGACGCGGGAGAGTTGCGGGGCGAGCATGCCGTCGAGCCAACGGGGATCGCGGGGCGAAAAGCCGCCGAGCAGCTCAACGCGCCTGTTAAGCATATCGAGCAACTCGTCTTTAGAGAGGTCGGGGAAAACGTCGAGCAGGATCGTATCGCCGCGCTGGATACGACGGGAGAGGTTAAAGACAGCGACGCCCGAGATGCCGAAGGTTCGAAACAGCACTTCACCGTCTTCGTGCCAGAGCTCCCTATGGTTACGGGTGAGCGTCAAGCGGGCGCGGACGCGCAGGCCATCCAACGTCTTGAGTGCCGCCCGATCGCCAACGACCGTTGCCGATACGGGGCAGAGGATGGGGCGCAGCGAAGTGAGGGGGAGGCGAAACGTATCGGCGATACCGGTGGGGTTGCCACCCGTGGCGATAATTACGGCGCGCGCCTCCAGGGCCTCGTTCTTGTGAGGGATATCGGCGAGTGCCTTCCGAAGCGAGCGGAGCTCCGATTTTCGGTCGTCGTGCTTTTTTGCCTTGAGTGCCCGCGCTGGACGGTTTATTTGGAGTGCCCAGCCTTCGGAAGCTTTGTGCGCCGAGGCAACGTTGGCTCCGCAGATTAAGGTGATACCCAGGCGGTCGCAAACGTTGAGAAGCGCGTCGCGTACCGATTCGGCGCGAAGGGAGCGCGGGTACAGCCGGCCTTCCTCGGAGGTTGTCATGATGCCCAGCGAGGAGAAGAAACCCATAAGCTCTTGTTCGGGCTGGGGGCCCATGACGGATTCGACGAATGCGGGGTGGTTATACCGCTGTGGTTCAATCGATTCGTTGGAGAGGTTGCAGCGACCGTTGCCGGTCGCAAGGAGCTTAAGGCCGCAGGCGACATCGCGCTCAACGATGCAGGCGCTTTTGCCAGCGCGTGCGGCCGTAATGGCGGCGGCGAGGCCTGAAGCCCCGCCGCCGATTACCAGGACGTCATAGAAGGCGCTCGTGTTCACTTAGGCCTCGTCGGTCTCGTGCGGGGCAATGGCCTCGACGGCAGAGACGGCCTGGGGCAACATGCCGTCGGGCAGCGCGGTCTCGATCTCGCCCTTATCGCAGGCCTCGGCGAGTGCTGGATTAATGGGAAGCTGGCCCAAGATGTCGAGGTTATAGCGCTCTGCGACCTCGGGAAGCTTGCTCTTGCCAAAGACCTCGATCTTCTTGCCGCAGTCGGGGCACTCAATATAGCTCATGTTCTCGACAATGCCCAGAATGGGGACGTTCATCTTCTCGGCCATGTTAACCGCCTTGGCGACGATCATCGAGACCAGATCCTGCGGGCTCGTGACGATGACGATGCCGTCGACGGGCAGCGACTGGAAGACGGTGAGCGCGACGTCGCCTGTTCCCGGAGGCATGTCGACCAGCAGGTAGTCGATGGGGCCCCACGAGGTCTCGCTCCAGAACTGCCTAATGGCGCCTGCGATGACCGGACCGCGCCAAAGGACGGGGTCGGTCTCGTTTTGGAGCAGCAGGTTGGAGCTCATGACCTTGACGCCGTGCTCGGAGATTTCGGGCAGCATAAGGTTGCCAAGGGCATGGACGTGGCGTCCGCTCATACCGAACATCTTGGGGATAGAGGGACCGGTGATGTCGGCATCGAGGACGCCGACCTTGTGGCCGTGACGGGCAAGCTCGGTGGCGATGGCACCGGTGACAAACGACTTGCCGACACCGCCCTTGCCGGAAAGCACGGCGATGACGCGTTTGACCTCGGACAGCGTATTCTCCTCAAATTGCGACGGCAACGTTTGTCCGCCGGCGGCCTGTGCGTGCTCGCAACCCATGTATGACTCCTTTGTATATGTTGGGGCCGGGGCCCCGTGATGTGACATGAGCGTCATTGTACCCTCGTTTGCGAGCGGGAGTCATTTGTGATGTGCGATGGGTAATCGATGGCATTCGAAAGCGTGGGTCGGACACGCAGCATGCGTGCGTCGGACAAAGCTAAAGGTCTGCGAATCTTGTATTACGAACATCTGTGCGCGTCGAGTGCGCTAAACTCATCGGCAGTATGATTCGATGCAATAGGAGGCAAGGAGCTTCCATGTCTGATTCTTCTATCGTTATTCGCGGCGCTCGTGAGCACAACCTCCGTGATATCGATGTTTCCATTCCGCGTGACCAACTCGTGGTCATTACCGGTCTTTCTGGCTCGGGCAAGAGCTCGCTGGCATTTGACACTATCTATGCCGAGGGCCAGCGTCGATACGTCGAGAGCCTTTCGAGCTATGCGCGCCAGTTCTTGGGCCAGATGGACAAACCCGACTTGGATTCAATCGACGGCCTTTCGCCGGCGGTGTCGATCGACCAAAAGACGACGTCTAAAAACCCTCGCTCGACGGTTGGCACCGTAACCGAGATTTATGACTATCTGCGCCTGCTGTTCGCCCGTGTGGGCACCCCGCACTGTCCCGAATGCGGCCGCGTCATTGAGCGCCAGACGACCGACCAGGTTGCCGACAAGGTCTTGGCGGCGGGGGAGGGTCGCCGCGCGTTTGTGCTGGCACCGGTGGTGCGCGGGCGAAAAGGCGAGTACACCAAACTGTTTGAGGACCTTCGCGCCGAGGGCTTTAGCCGCGTGCGTGTCGACGGTGAAGTGCGCTCGCTCGACGATCCAATCGATCTGGACAAGAAGTTCAAGCACGATATCGAGGTCGTGGTCGATCGCATCGTGATCCGTGAGAACTCTCTGGGCCGTATCGCCGAGTCCGTTGAGCAGGCGACCGCGCTGGCTCACGGCAATGTAAATGTGTACATGCTGCCCGATCGTGATGCTCCCGAGGGGACCGAGGGCGAGCTGCTGGAGTATTCGTTGGCCTTGGCGTGCCCGGAGCATGGACACTCCATTGACGATCTTCAGCCGCGTGATTTTTCGTTTAACGCTCCCTATGGCGCATGTCCTGAGTGCGACGGCCTGGGCTTTAAGAAAACCGTTGATGCCGAGGCGCTGATCGAGGACCCCTCGAAGTCCATTGCCGACGGAGTCTTTGGTAGCCTGTTTGGCAATTCGAACTACTACCCGCAGATTTTTGCTGCGGTCTGTAAACACTTTAAGGTAAGCGCCGATACGCCGTGGGAGGACTTGCCCCCTCGCGTGCGTCGTGCATTCTTGGATGGCCTGGGCGATACGAAGATCTCGGTTGACTACCAAAAGCTCGACGGACGTCGTAGCCAGTGGGATACCAAGTTTTCGGGCGTTCGCAACATCCTGTACGAACGCTATACCGAGACGACGAACGAGAACACCAAGGCGCGCTTGGAGAAGTACATTCGCGAGGAACCGTGCTCGAGCTGCCACGGCGCTCGTTTGCGCCCTGAGATGCTCGCCGTCACCGTGGGCGGCAAGTCCATTTACGAGGTTTGTTGCCTGTCGTGCCGTGAGTCGCTCGAGTTTTTTGAGGGCCTGGAGCTCACCGAGCGCCAACAGTTTATCGGCGGGCGCATCGTCAAGGAAATCCTGGAGCGCTTGCGTTTTCTGGTCGATGTTGGACTCGACTATCTGACGCTCGATCGTGCCTCGGCGACGCTTTCTGGTGGCGAGGCGCAGCGTATTCGCCTGGCAACGCAGATCGGCGCCGGCCTCATGGGTGTCCTGTACATTTTGGACGAGCCATCGATCGGCCTTCATCAGCGTGACAACGAGCGCCTGATCAAGACCCTTGAGCGCCTGCGCGATATCGGCAATACCGTCATCGTCGTCGAACACGACGAGGACACGATCCGTGCCGCCGACTACGTGATCGACATGGGGCCCGGTGCCGGCGTCAACGGCGGACACGTAGTCGCGGCGGGAACGCCTGCCGATATCATGGCGTGTCCTGAGTCGATGACGGGCGCTTATCTGACCGGCAAACGAATGATCCGGGTGCCTGATGAACGGCGCAAGCCCGGTCGCGGCTGCCTTAAAATTACGGGCGCTCGAGCTAACAACCTCAAAAACGTTACTGCCAAGATCGAGTTTGGTACGCTTACGGTTGTTACCGGCGTGTCGGGATCGGGCAAGAGCTCCCTGGTTACCGACACCATTGCGCCTGCCCTTACGAATGCTATTCACCGTTCGACGCGCCCTGTGGGTCCGTATAAGAAAATCGAGGGCATCGAGTGTATCGATAAGGTTATCGATATCGACCAGTCGCCGATTGGCCGCACACCGCGTTCCAACCCTGCTACCTATATTGGCCTGTGGGATGATCTTCGCGCGCTGTTTGCGAGTACGCCGGAGTCGAAGGCGCGCGGCTACTCGCCGGGTCGTTTTTCCTTTAATGTGAGTGGCGGGCGCTGTGAGGCGTGCAAGGGCGACGGACAGATCAAGATCGAGATGCACTTTCTTCCCGATATCTACGTTCCCTGCGAAGTTTGCGGCGGTAAACGCTACAACCGCGAGACACTCGAGGTCACCTACCGTGGCAAGACCATCTCGGACGTGCTCGACATGAGCGTCACCGAGGCGCTGGTCTTCTTTGGGAATATCCCGCAGATTAAGCGCAAGCTTCAGACTTTGTATGACGTTGGCTTGGGCTATGTGAGTTTGGGGCAGCCTGCCACGACGCTTTCGGGCGGCGAGGCGCAGCGTGTGAAACTCGCCAAGGAGCTTCATCGACGCCAGACGGGCAAGACGTTCTATATTTTGGACGAGCCGACGACCGGCCTTCATTTTGAGGACGTCCGCCAGCTGCTCGATGTGCTGCAGCGCTTGGTCGATGCGGGCAACACGGTGCTGGTGATTGAACACAACCTTGATGTCATCAAGGTTGCCGACCGCCTGATCGATATGGGTCCCGAGGGCGGCAATGGCGGCGGAACCGTCGTGGTCTCGGGTACGCCGGAGCAGGTCGCGGCATGTTCGCAGAGTTACACGGGCAAGTTCTTGGCACCGCTGCTCAAGCGCGACCGCGAGCGCCAGGCACAACTCGACGCCCAGTAAAGAGACGCCGTCGGACGAGAAGCGCCACCGATTCCTTTCGATTCGGTGGCGCTTCTGTGTGTCGAGATGACGTATGCGGCTAAATTGGACATATACTTAGGCGTTACGTTCGAATGCGAGGGAAGGGACATGCCATGGCAAAGGCTGCAAAGACGCCGAAAACCAATGCGATGCGCGAGCTGGAAAACGCCGGCATCTCCTATATTCTCCATACGTATGAAGACGATGGCGATGAGTCGGTGGGTTTAGGCGTTGCAATTTTGGAACAACTTGGCGAGGAGCCTGGCCAGGGGTTTAAGACCTTGGTTTGCGTGACACCGTCCAACGAACACGTTGTGTGCTGTCTTCCCGTTGCCGACGAGCTTGACCTAAAGGCCGCAGCGCGCGCCGCTGGTGAAAAGTCGCTGACCATGATGCATGTCAAGGACTTGCTTGCCGCGACGGGGTATGTCCGGGGCGGCTGCAGTCCAGTCGGCATGAAAAAACGCTTTCGGACGCTGATCGATGAGACATGCGTCCTTTGGGATACCATTTTTATCTCAGGCGGTAAGCGTGGCTATCAACTTGAGCTTGCCCCCGACGACTTAGTTGCATTTTGCGGGGCGACGGTTGCCCCGATCACGAGAGAGGACTGAGCGATGCCGCAGGAAGAATCGAAGCGCGGAGCTCACTTTGCAAAGGGTTCGGCTTCTCAGACGCCCGCGCCTGAGGCTTCTTCGGTCGATGACCAGATTCGAAACGCTTGGTCCGTTGCTGCAGATCCAGGGGAGACGGCTGTGTATTTGCGTGCCGCCGGTGCCGGTACGGTGCCTCCCCGTACGATTCTCTCTTCGGCTCGTCCCGATGAGACGGCGGTGTTTTTGGCCGCGGCTCAATCCCGTGCCGGACGGATGCCTGACGCCGGGGCGTCTCGTGCGCCGCGTCCCGATGAGACGGCGGTGTTTTTGATGGCGGCTCAGGGAAAGGGCGCACTGCAGGGTGTCCCAGCCGATCGTCCCGCGAGGCCTGCAACCGACGGTGATGGCGAGCAGTTGCTTTTGGATGACGAGTGGTCACCGCTCGGCTCGACCGATCCGGTCGAGGGCGTTGCTGTTGAGGACGATGATTGGGATCCTTTGTCGTTTTCTGGTCGAACCGCTGCCGCCAGGGAAGTTGACACGGTGTTTGGTAATAATGCCGTAGCTAACGATGACGCTTCGTTTGACAACGATGTCACGCCTGTTGACGGAGCTTTTTCTGCCGATGATGCCGTTTTGGTCGACGACCCCTTCGCGATAATCGATGAGCCTGATATCGAGGTTGATTCTCGACAACACACTGAAGTCAGCCCCCAATCACAGGACGACGTAGATGATATGGGCTCGTCGGACTACTCTACGGTTGGCCGTTCTGCCGGCCTCATGACTGCACTGACCATTGTGTCGCGCGTCACCGGGTTTATCCGTACTTGGGCTATGGCTGCCGCCATCGGCATGTCGCTGCTCTCGTCTTCCTATCAGGTCGCCAACAACCTGCCCAATATGCTCTATGAGCTCGTGATGGGCGGTATGTTGGTTACCGCCTTTTTGCCGGTGTACATGGGCGTGCGTCGTGAGCAGGGTCGCGACGCCTCAAACGAATACGTAGGTAATCTGCTCGGCATCCTGCTTTTGCTGCTGGGCGGCATTTCGGTGTTGGGCACCGTGTTTGCTCCGGGCTTTATCTGGACGCAGTCGTTCCTTTCGGGCGATGGCGGAAGCATGGATACCGCTGCATTCATGTTCCGTTTCTTTGCCATTCAGATTTTGTTCTACGGCTTGGGCTCGGTGTTCTCGGGCGTTCTTAACGCGCATCGTGACTACTTTTGGTCGACGTTCGCCCCGGTACTCAACAATGTGATTGTCATTGCGAGTTTTATGGGCTTCGCTCCCGTATCTGCCTGCTTTGGTGAGCAGGCGGGCGTCGTTTTGATTTCGCTCGGCACGACGCTTGGCGTTTTTGTCCAGATGGCGTGCCAGATTCCCGCACTCGGTAAGCATGGTGTCCGGCCTCATATTCATATCGACTTTAAGGATCCTGCACTGCGACAGACGCTCGCGCTCGGCGTCCCGACGTTGCTCGCTACGGTATGCATGTTCGTGTCGACTTCCATTACCAACGCAGCCGCGCTGGTGGTGCAGCCCGAGACCGGTCCTTCTGTAATTGCCTATGCGCGCCTTTGGTACACACTGCCTTATGCCTTGATAGCCGCCTCGCTCTCGACGGCGCTTTATACCGAGCTTTCGCACGATGCCCAGGAAAAGGATTATGACAGCGTGCGCGTTGGTATCTCGCGCGGCGTGGCCCAGATGCTCTTCTTCCTGATTCCTTTCGCGCTATATCTCATTGTGTTTGCCCGTCCGCTCAACATGATTTATTGCGCCGGCAAGTTCGACGAGTCGGGTGTGGCGCTTGTGTCCGAGTTTCTGGTTTATCTGGCGCTCTCCCTGCCACTCTACGGCGTGGTCGTGTTGATGCAGAAGAGCTTCTCGGCGCTGCTCGACATGAAGCCCTATAGCCGCTATTGCCTATACTCTGCCATCGGCCAGGCTGGTTCGGTTCTGCTGTTTGGTGTGGTGCTGGGCTATGGCATGCCTGCGATTGCGATTTCGTATGTTGTCGACTATGTGATTCTGGTCGGCTGTTCGCTGTGGTGGCTGCGTCGTCGTCTGCAGGGTCTTCAGGTTAAATCTATTCTGCACGGCTGCTTCTATGGCCTTTTGCTCGGCGGCCTGGGTGCCGCAGCGGGTGCCGGCGTTTTGTGGGCGCTCGAGAGTTTTGTCGGAGCGCTTGGCGGATCGATTCTTATTACCTTGGGCTATGTTTGCATCGCGGGCATGGTTTCACTTGCCGTGACTTTTGGCCTTGCCGTCCTTCTAAAGATGCCTGAGGTCTCCGCGCTTCTTCGCCGCAGGTAGGCAGTCGTGGCAGGTCATGACAACATTCCAACGCTTGCCGAACAGGTTTCGCGTGTGCCCATGCAGCCTGGCTGCTACCTTTGGAAAGATGCCAAGGGCGATGTCATTTACGTTGGCAAGGCTAAAAATCTGCGCTCGCGCATGCGTCAATATGTGACGCTGCAGGACGAGCGCCAAAAGATTCCACTGATGATGCAGCTGGTTGCGAGCTTTGACTATATCGTTGTCGAGAACGAGCACGAGGCGCTGGTGCTCGAGCGCAACCTGATCGGTCAATACCATCCGTACTTTAATGTCGACCTTAAGGACGATAAGAGCTATCCCTTTATCGCTATCACCAAGAGCGATCTGTTCCCAGCTATTAAATATACTCGTGAGCGTCATAAGCCGGGAACGCGTTATTTTGGTCCCTACACCGACAGCCGCGCGGCGCGCGAGACCATTGATACGCTGCGCAAGGTAATCCCGATCTGCTCGGCTTCTTGTGCGGAATGGCGTCGATGCCGCCGTATCGTCGAGTCCCACAAGGGCGAAGAAGATATCGTCAATATGATTTGCGCTCAAAACGGGCGTCCCTGCTTTGACTTCCATGTTGGCCGCGGCCCGGGGGCATGCGTCGGTGCGATCTCTCCAGCCGACTATGCTAAAAACGTTAAACGCGTCGAGCGATTTTTGTCGGGCCATCGTAAAGATGTCGTTGATGAGCTTACATCCGAGATGACGGACGCCGCCGAAGCGCTCGATTTTGAGCGGGCGGCGCGCGTCAAGCGTCGCTTGGAAGTTATTAGGGGCCTGGACGACCGACAGCAGGTCGTTTTTCCGTCGAGTGTCGATCTCGATGTGATTGGTTTCTATCGAGAAGAGACCATTTCGGCCGCCTGCGTGTTTGTTGTGCGCGAGGGGCGAACGGTTCGAACCTGTGAGTTCATTCTCGATAAGGGCCTGGATGTCGATGAAGAGGAGCTTCAGTCGGGCTTTCTCAAGCGCTATTACGACGAGACGGCTGATATTCCAGCCGAGGTGAACCTTTCCGTCGAGCTTGAGGATGCGGAGGCGCTAGGGGAATGGCTTTCGGACAAGCGCGAGCGTTCCTGTCATCTCCATAGGCCTCAGCGCGGCGAAAAACACCGGTTGCTCGATATGGCATCTAAAAATGCGCGTCATGCCCTCATGCGTTATATGATGCGCACGGGATACGCCGACGATCGCACCAATCGAGCACTCCTGGAGCTTGAGAGCGCCTTGGCGCTACCTGCGCCGCCAATGCGAATCGAGTGCTTCGATATCTCTACGCTTCATGGCACCTTTACGGTCGCCTCGATGGTGGTGTTTACCAACGGCCACGCCGACAAGAGCCAGTACCGCCGCTTTAAAATCCAGGCCGAATTGGACGAGGCGAACGACTTCGTTTCGATGTCCGAGGTTTTGGGGCGTCGCTATGCTCCCGAGCGGATGACCGACGAACGTTTTGGCTCGCGCCCCGATTTGCTCGTTGTCGACGGCGGCAAGCCGCAATTGACGGCTGCAATTAAGCAACTTGAGGCCCTTGGGCTCGATATACCAGTTTGTGGTTTGGCAAAGGCCGATGAGGAGGTTTTCGTGCCTTGGGACGAGACTCCTGTCGTACTTCCGACCGGGTCTGCGTCGCTCTATCTCATCAAGCAGGTGCGCGACGAATCGCACCGTTTTGCCATCACGTTCCATCGCGAATTGCGCGATAAAGCCATGACGGTTTCGGTACTCGATGACGTTCCAGGCGTGGGACCCACTAGAAAACGTGCAATTATGCGCCATTTTGGCTCGATGAAGCGGTTGCGCGCGGCGAGTGAGCAAGAGATCGCGGAAGTTCGCGGCATACCTGCCGATGTTGCCAAGGCGGTCCACGAGGCGCTCGTTGCATGGAATGCCGAGCGCGCCGAGGCCGCGGCTGGCCACTCCGATAGCTAAACACGAGCATAAACAACTGATATACATGATTGCGCGATTTTCAACCATTTATTTCGCCATGATTGCCTGCTGGTTTCGGGTTTTATTAACGCTAAAACGTTTGACTAACCCAAGCGAAAACCCTGCTATCCTGCGGGTTGACGAAGACTGATATCTCACCTCGCCGATACATACTGTCTGCTGTATCGTTTGTCAACGAATTCGGTGAACGGTAGTAAATACCGTTCAAGCGTATGTATGTATCGGTCGCCGAGCGCGGCACCTCAGTTGGGTTTGTCGGTAGGTAAGGTATATATCGTCCGCAAGTTGCGCGGGGGCAAGTTTAGGTGCTCCCGGGTAAGATTCTCTATTGATAGGAGAAGACATGGCCATCATCAATAAGGGTATGTCCAGGCGTTCGTTCCTTGGCCTCACCGGCAGCGTCGCAGCTGTCGCCGGCTTTGGTCTCACTGGCTGCGGTGGTAGCTCTAGCGACGAGGGTTCCGCTCCCGCCGATTCCGCCAACCGTGGCGGCGGCGTGATCACCGCCGGTTCCGCTTACGCTCCGTCCAGCTTCGACCCCGCCAGCACCGGCTCCGCCGTGGGCCTGGGCGCTAACTGGCACGTCATCGAGGGCCTCTACGGCATCGATTACCACGACTACAGCACTTTCAACGAGCTCGCCACCGATGATCCCAAGTCCGTGGACGACACCACCTTCGAGGTTACCATCCGCAAGGGCGCCAAATTCTCCGATGGCACCGAGGTTACCGCTGACGACGTCGTCGCCTCCTACACCGCTTGCGCCGCTTCTGCCACCTACGCTCCGTTCTTCCAGCCTTTCGAGTCCATCGAGGCCAAGGATGCCAGCACCGTGACGGTCAAGACCAAGGTCCCCAACTTCTCCCTGCTCAAGGATCGTCTGGCCATCATTCGCGTTACTCCTGCCGCCCAGAGCGAGGAGGATCGCGCCAAGCAGCCGATCGGCTCCGGCCCCTGGATGTACGATTCTATCTCCGATACCGAGATCACCCTGGTTCCCAACCCCGAGTACAACGGTGAGTATGCTGCCGAGGATAAGAAGATCCAGTACAGTATCCTGACCGACCCCACCGCTCGCGTCACCGCTCAGCAGGAAGGCTCCACGCTCGTCATGGAGCTCGTTACCGCTGACGCCGTCGACCAGCTCGAGGGCGCCGGCTGCAAGATCGACAACGTCCAGGGCTTCGGCACCCGCTTCATCATGTTCAACGTCGCCAAGGAGCCTTGGAACGACGTCAAGGTCCGTCAGGCTGTCATGTATGCGCTCGACACCGAGAAGATGATCAGCAACACCTTCGCCGGCCTTGCTACCGCTGCCAGCTGCTACCTGCCCAAGAGCTTCACCAACTATCATGAGGCCTCCACGGTGTACAAGACCGACGCCAAGAAGGCCAAGAAGCTTATCGAGGAGTCCGGTATCACCCCGGGCGCCATTACCCTGCGCACCACCGATAACGAGCAGATCAAGGGTATGGCTGCCCAGGTCAAGAACGACCTCGACGCTCTCGGCTTCGATGTGACCATCCAGACCGATACTTCGCCGGCCACCTATGCTGCCATCGACGGCGGCGAGGCCTACGATATCCTCCTTGCCCCTGGC
The DNA here is from genome assembly GCF_009696325.1 of Collinsella sp. WCA1-178-WT-3 (M1). GTDB lineage: Bacteria > Actinomycetota > Coriobacteriia > Coriobacteriales > Coriobacteriaceae > Collinsella. The sequence continues at coordinate 110,010 of NZ_VUME01000006.1, read as the reverse complement.
GATCCTTCCTGCTTCGGCGCAGACCCCGACCTGCTGCTCAACTGGTGGTACGGCGACAACGTCTGGATGCAGACCCGTTGCCCGTGGAAGGAGTCCGCTGAGTGGCAGAAGCTCCACGGCCTTATGGACGAGGCTCTTGCCGCCGAGGGCGACGAGCAGCAGAAGAAGTGGAACGAGTGCTTCGACATCATCGCCGACAACGCCGTTCTGTACCCCGTTGTCCACGTTAAGACCGTCTCCGCTTCCTGGAACGATCCGTCCACTGCGCCCAACGGCGAGGCCCTCGATGGCTTCAAGGGCATCGGCACGACGAGCATGTCCTTTAAGGGTGTCGCGACCGTCAAGGCGTAAGACTCGCTTGAGTCTATATGCAGGATGTCGGCCGTTGGGACCGTATCCTCATAGTTGAAACAAAGACCCGGGCGGCAACGATGTCGCTCGGGTCTTGTAATGAGTGTCCGTACTCATATACCAGTTGGTCCTACCGACAAAAGAAAGGGGAGAGAACGTGAACAACTTTCTACGTTTGATTGGAAGGCGTCTCGTGGCGCTGCCGATCATGGCATTGGGCGTCACCGTCCTGGTGTTCTTCCTTATGTCGTTCTCCAAGACCGACCCCGCCTACACGGCGTTGGGTGACGGTGCCTCGCCCGAGGCGGTTGCCGAGTACCATGAGAAGTATGGTCTGGACGACCCCTGGCCCGTGCGCTACGTGCGCTATATGGGCAATTTGATCCATGGCGACATGGGCACCTATGGTGCTGCTCGCAACTCCGTTGCCAAGCGCATCTCCACGGCCCTACCCGTCACGATGCAGCTGACCTTCATCGGTCTTGCCATCGGTGCGGTCGTATCGTTTTTGCTCGGCGTCATCGCGGCACTGTATCGCGATAAATGGCCGGACCAAGTGATCCGCGTCTTTTCCATCGCCGGCTTGGCAACCCCGTCGTTCTGGCTTGCCGTTCTGTTGATCCTGCTGTTCTCTTCCTACCTTAAGGTACTCCCGGCATCGGGCGCCCTGCCGCACTTCACCACGAATCCGGCTGGCTATCTGGGACGCATGATCATGCCCGCCATCGCCTTGGCATTTCCGCTGACGGGTCAGATGACTCGTATCGTGCGTACCGCCATGGTCGAGGAGCTCGACAAGGACTATGTCCGTATGGCTCGCGGCGCCGGCGTTCCCGAGAAGGTCGTCGTCGGCATCAACGTTCTTCGCAACGCGCTGATCACCCCGGTCACCACCCTCGGTCTTAAGATTGGCTATCTCATGGGCGGCGCCGTCGTCATCGAGGTTATCTTCAACCTCCCCGGCATGGGTACTGCGATCCTGCAGGGCGTTCAGGGCAACGAGGCGAACCTGGTTCAGGGCGTCGTCATCGTCGTTGCTCTTGCCTTCATCATCATCAACATCGTGGTTGACATGCTCTACCTGCTCATCAACCCGCGCATCAGGACGGTGTAGATTATGGTAAAGATTCGAGAGAAGCAAACCGAGCAGCTCGAGAAGGCTGCCTCCAAGGGGCTCAAGCTCGGTGGCTGGAAGAAGATGACGCTGTCTTCTAAGATTGCCGCCATCGTGCTGGTGCTGGTCGCCCTGACTGCGATTCTTGCCCCCCTGCTTGCCCCCTATAGCCCGGTCGAGATCTTTACGGCTCGCCAGGCTCCCGGCAACGGGTTTATCTTCGGAACCGACGACAAGGGCCGTGACATCCTTTCGCGTATGCTCTACGGTGGCCGTTACTCGCTGATCATCGGCTTTGGTGCTACCGCTATGGCTCTGGTCTGTGGCTCCGTTGTCGGTGCTCTTGCTGCGGTTTCGCGCAAGGCCGTCTCCGAGACGATTATGCGCATCCTGGACATCATCATGTCTGTCCCGGGTATCGCCCTCGCAGCCGTCTTCGTTTCCATCCTGGGCAACTCCGTGCCGTCGATTATCTTTGCGATCGGCTTTATGTACACCCCGCAGATCGCCCGTATCGTGCGTGCCAACATCGTATCCGAGTACGGTGAGGACTATGTCCGCGCGGTCATCGTCTCCGGCGCCAAGGCTCCGTGGATTCTGATCAAGCACGTTCTTCGTAACTGCATTGCCCCGATCATGGTCTTCACCGTCACCCTGGTCGCCGACGCTATCATCTTCGAGGCTTCGCTGACCTTTATCGGCGCTGGCATCCAGGAGCCCACTGCTACGTGGGGCAACATCCTCGCCGACGCCCGCGGTGGCGTGCTCGCCGGTCGTTGGTGGCAGGCGCTGTTCCCGGGTCTGGCCATCATGATCACCTGCCTGGCGCTCAACATCCTCTCCGAGGGCATTACCGACGCTATGGCCGCTGCTCCTTCCGCCGCCCTGGATCCGACCGATTCCTCCAAGCGCCGCGAGGCCGACCTGCTGGTCTCCGACCCCGTTCGCGCCTACAAGGAGCAGGCCCAGTCCCTGTCCGCCCGTCTTGGCGCCCTGCGCGATGTCGAGCTTAAGCGTAACGACCGCCATGTGCCCGATGAGTCCGTTGAGCCGATTCTTTCGGTCCGCGATTTCTGCATCCAGTTTGAGCATCACGGTGATATCAACGTGGTCGACCATGTCAACTTTGACGTCCGTCCCGGCCAGACCATGGGCCTGGTAGGCGAGTCCGGCTGCGGTAAGTCCATCACCACGCTGGCCATCATGGGCCTGACCGATGAGGACGAGCATCTTTCCGGCGAGGTCCTCTGGGAGGGTCGTGACCTGCTCAAGATGAGCAAGAAGGAGTGGTTCGGCCTGCGCGGTACCGATATCGCCATGGTCTATCAGGACGCCCTGTCTTCGCTCAACCCCTCTATGCTCATCTCCGCCCAGATGAAGCAGCTCACCAAGCGTGGCGGCACCCGCAGCGCCGAGGAGCTCCTGGAGCTCGTCGGCCTCGATCCCAAGCGCACGCTCGAGAGCTATCCGCACGAGCTTTCCGGTGGACAGCGTCAGCGCGTTCTGATCGCTATGGCCCTTACCCGCGACCCCAAGCTGGTCATCTGCGACGAGCCCACGACCGCTCTGGACGTTACCGTCCAAAAGCAGGTCATTAAGCTGCTCAACGATCTTCAGGCCAAGCTCGGCTTTGCCATGATCTTCGTTTCGCATGACCTGGCGTTGGTCGCCGAGGTCGCCCATAACATCACGGTTATGTACGCCGGTCAGGTTATCGAGCAGGCGCCCACCAAGGAGCTGCTCACCAACCCGATTCACGAGTACACCCGCGGTCTTCTGGGTTCCGTTCTGTCCATCGAGAGCGGTTCGGGTCGCCTGCACCAGGTGCCCGGCGCCGTCCCCAGCCCGCGCGATTTCCCCAAGGGCGATCGCTTCGCGCCCCGCTCAAGCCATCCGCACATCGGCCTGGACACCCGTCCGGTCTTCAAGCGCGTGCCCGGCACCGAGCACTTCTATTCCGAGCTCCCCGATGAGGTGCTCAAGGCAAATGGTTTGACCCCTCATGCGGAGGTGATGTAGATGAGCGAGACTGCGGTCAACGGCGTCGAGCCGATTATCTTCCTTGACGATGTCCACGTCACCTTTAGGACCCGTACCGGTTCGATCCTGCACCCCAATCTGGTTCATGCCGTCCAAGGCGTGACCATTAAGCTCATGCCCGGTCAGACGATCGGCATCGTCGGCGAGTCCGGTTGCGGCAAGTCCACCACTGCTAATGTCATGTGCGGCCTGCAGGCCCCCACGAGTGGCAAGGTCTACTTTAAGGGCAAGGACGTCACCAAGCGTACTGCCGAGGATCGTCGTCACATGGGCCGCGTCATCTCGGTCGTGTTCCAGAACCCCGCGACGGCACTCAACCCTCGCATGGTCGTTCGTGAGCAGCTGCTCGATCCCATGCGCGTCCACAACCTGGGTACCGAGGCCGAGCAGGAGAAGCGCGTTAAGGAACTCCTGGAGCTCACCGGTCTGCCCAGCTCTGCCGCCGAGGTTCTTCCCGGCCAGCTTTCGGGCGGTCAGCGCCAGCGCGTGGCAATTGCCCGTGCCCTGTCGTTGAACCCTGACGCCATCATCGCCGACGAGCCCACCTCGGCTCTGGACGTTTCGGTCCGCGCGCAGATCCTCAACCTGTTGACCGATCTTAAGAAGGAGCTCGGCCTGGCTATGGTGTTCATTAGCCATGACATCCAGACGGTCCGCTACATCTCTGACGACATCATCGTCATGAACGGCGGCAAGATCGTCGAGCAGGGCGAGGCCAAGCAGGTCTTCCAGAACCCGCAGGACCCCTACACCAAGATGCTGCTCGGTGCTGCGCCGTCGCTGCTGCACCCCAAGCTTGGCGAGTAGGTTCGCTTTCCCTCCTGTGCGCCCGGCTCCCTTGCCGGGCGCACCCTCGTTGCGATTTCGAAAGGTTGGGTTCACGAGCCATGCCAAGCGCTCAGGAGCTACAACAGCAATTTGGTGGTTATCGGGGCGCCATGGCTCGTCCATCAGATTTCGATCTCTTTTGGAACGACCGCATGGCCGAGGCTGACGCCGTCGAGATCGACTATTCGGTCGAGGCGGCATCGATTGCCGATGCTGCGACCTGCCAGTTTTTTGACCTCTGGTATACCGGCATGTGTGGCGCCCGCCTGCATGCCAAGTATCTCAAGCCGGTTTCGGACGAGTCCGTGCCGCTGGTGCTACAGTTCCACGGCTATCCGGGCGCAAGCCGCAGCTGGTTCGAGCAGGCGTCGTTTGCGGGTATGGGCATGGCACTTGTCGCCCTCGACTGCCCCGGTCAGGGTGGCCCCTCCGAGGATATTGGTGGATTTGAAGGCACAACGGTTGCCGGGCATATCGTTGCCGGTATCGACGGCGACCCGGCCAATCTCTACTACGTACGCTTGCATCAGGATATCCGCATTCTGTGCCGCATTGTTCGCGAGCTCGAGGGCATCGATCTTGCCCGTGTTTTTGTGAACGGTGCGTCGCAGGGCGGTGGCTTGGGCATTGCGACCTGCGCGCTTAACAGCGAGCTTATCAATCGTGCCGCCATCCTCTATCCTTTCCTGTCGGATTTCCGCCTGGTCTGGGATTTGGATGCCGACGACATTGCCTACGAGGGCCTGCGCTATTGGTCTCGCTGGTTTGACGAGGACTCGACTCGTATTGACGAAGCCTATGCCAAGCTGGCGTATTTCGATTCCAAGAACTTTGCCCCCATGGTCAAATGCCCCGTGCTGTTTGGCACGGGAACGGCTGATATCGTCTGTCCACCGGCGACGCAGTTTGCGGTCTACAACAACCTGACCTGTGAGAAGCGCCATGAGTTCTTTGAGGGCTTTGGCCACGAGGAGATTCAGGATTTTGACGATCTGATCATTCCGTTTTTCTGCAAGGAAGGGGAGGCTCATGTCTAAGTGCGAGAGCAATGTCAATGAGCTGATTGACCCCGAGCTTGCGGGGATCTCTGGGACGGTTTCGTCAAGGCTCTCCGATTTCCGTGATTGGCGCGGCGATGCCTTGGCGGATGTTTCCGAGTTGGAGGCAGCCGCTTCGGACCTTGAGGTTTGCGGACTGACTGTCACGGCGATTGATTTCGCCAATCCGTGCGCGCGTTACTCCGAGGTTTCCTTTGAACTTGCCGGGGAAGTCGTACACGGCCGTTTGATTGAGCCCTCAGGTTGTGCCCGGGCATCCGAGCTTGTGCCGCTATGCCTGATGTTTCATGACATCGACCGACCCGTACGTGGATGGCATCACATGACGAGGTTTGCCGCCATGGGATATGCCGTGCTTGCGCTGGACGACGATGTGATTGGGCTCAGCGAGCTGAAGCAGGGGGTTACCTCGCCCGTTTTTGTTGAACGCGTCCGCTGGGGCTGTGCAATGGCAAAGGTCGCGCGCAATCTTGACGGCATGGACCCCGACCGCATCTTTGCATGGGGCGAGGGCCTTGGCGGTGGAGTCGCGCTGGCGGTTTCTGCTCTGGACGAGCGGGGCCTTGCCTGCACGGCGGTTGCCAATCCGCTTCCCGGCGGCCTCGAAGCGCTGTCGTCTCGGGTGCGCGGATCGGTACTCATGGGTACATCGCTCATGGATGCCGTGAGCGATCCCAAGGGCCAGTTTGCCGTATTCAACGGTCTTGAGTGTGACCGGAGGCATATTATCTATGCCAAATATGCTCACGAACGCATCAATGCGTTCGAAAACGAAGTCGTCGACTTCTTTAACCAAGCGTTCTACCTGTGTTCTTTGGCCTAGACGGCCTGGACACTGCCAACAAGAGTGGGCGGCATAGGGCCACCCGCCAGACAACTAAGGAGATTCTTGTGGCAACTCAGAAATTCACCGGCGTTATTCCTCCCGTCGTTGTTCCCGATACCGAAGATCACCAGCTCGACGTTGCCTCCTTTGAGCGCAGCATCAACCGCATGATCGACGCCGGCGTCGATGGCCTGTTCTTCCTGGGCTCTTCGGGTGAGGTCGTTTTCTCCACCGACGAGCGTCGTCGACAGATCATCGCCGAGGCCGTTCGAATCGTCGACCACCGCGTTCCTGTTCTGGTCGGCATCATCGATACCGAGACCGAGCGCATGATTGAGCACGGTAAGGTTGCTCAGGAGCTGGGCGCCGATGCGCTCGTCGCCACCTGCCCGTTCTATGCCCTGCAGGGCATGACCGAGGTCGAGGAGCATTTCCGCATCCTGCACGAGGAGCTCGAACTGCCCATCTTTGCCTATGACATTCCCGTGTGCGTTCACACCAAGCTCCCCTGGAAGCTCCTTGCAAAGCTCGGCGCCGAGGGCGTCCTTGCTGGCGTCAAGGATTCCTCGGGTGACGACGTCTCGTTCCGCTACCTCGTTCAGGAGAACGAGAAGAACGGCCATCCGATGAGCATCCTCACCGGCCATGAGGTCGTCGTCGACGGTGCCTACCTTGGTGGCGCCGACGGCTCTGTCCCGGGTCTCGCCAACGTTGAGCCCGAGGGCTACGTGCGTCAGTGGAAGGCCGCTCAGGCTGGTGACTGGGCTACCGTCAAAGCCGAGCAGGATCGCCTCAATGAGATTTCGCACATCTGGGACGTCACCTCGGGCGTCCAGGGCTATGCCGGAGGCGTTGGCGCCTTCAAGACCGCTATGAACCTCATGGGCATTTTCGACAGCCCGACCATGCCGCGCCCGGTGAAGGCCATGACCGGCGAGAACGTCGAGGCGATTAGGAAGGTCCTCCAGGACAACGGTCTCCTGTAAAGCTTTCCCGGGCACCCGATCTTGGGGCTCAAGCGATCGAGCGTGACCCATTAGGTCAATGCCCGACCGCTTTCACCCCAACCCCGGGCACTCGGGAAGCCTTTAGCAAGCTGCGGCGATAACACCGCCTTTATTTCCTGTAGTTGTTTTTATCTCCTAAGGAGAGCGACATGGAGAACAAGTACATCTGCTCCGTTGATATCGGTGGCACCAAGATTGCGACCGCCATTATGGAATATCCGGCTGATGGCGGCGTGCCCCATCCCGTATTTGAGGCTGAGGTTCTCACCGAGGCCCAAGAGGGCGGTGAGGCCGTCTTCCAGCGTATCGAGGCGTCCATCAAGGCCGCTCTCGAGGCGAATCCCGATGTCGAGGTCCTTGGCGTCGGTATCGGTGCCGCTGGCGTCGTCGATCCCAAGACGGGCGCCATCGCGTATGCCAACGAGATCATGCCCGGCTGGTCCGGCGTTCAGTTGGGGCCGCGTCTGCGCGAGGACCTCGGTCTTCCCGTTGCCGTTGTAGGCGACGTGCAGGCTCATGCTCTGGGTGAGGCCCATTGGGGCGTCGGCAAGGGCAAGTTCTCCGTCTTGTGTCTGGGCATCGGTACGGGTATCGGAGGCGCATATGTTGAGAACGGCCGCGTGATGCAGGGCTTCCATGGTGCTGCCGGCCATATGGGCCACATCGAGTGCTCGGCTGCCGCCGGCATTCCCTGCGCCTGCGGGCGTTCCGGCCATCTGGAGTCGGTGGCGTCGGGTACGTCGATTGGGCGCATGTACGACGAGCGCTTCGGTCGCGTTGACCCCAGCCGTCCCTCGGTTGGCCGCGACGTGAACGACTTGTGCCGCGCGGGTGACGCAAAGGCGACCGAGGTCATCCACGATGCCGGCTTTGCATTGGGCGCTAGCTTGGGCTCGCTCGCCAACGTTCTGGATCCAGAGGTCATCGTGCTTTCGGGTGGCGTAATTCACCAGGGACCCGATTGGCGTTCGCAGACGTGGAAGGATTCGGTACACGAGGGCTATGCCAGCCAGGCGCTCGATCCGCTTCAGGACACGCCGATCCTCATCGGTTCTCTGGAGGGCGACGCACCGCTTATCGGTGCCGCCGAGCATCTTCTTGCCTCGTTAAAGTAAACGTATCTGCTGTAGGAGCCTCCCGAGACGACGCGCCTCGGGAGGCTGTTCTGAGAAAGGTTATAGCCTTATGACCGTCGATCCATTAATTCAATCCCTGAAGGGTAAGCTCATCGTGAGCGTTCAGGCGTATATGGGCGAGCCGCTTCGTACGCCCGAGACCATGGCTCAAATGTCTCGCGCTTGCGAACTCGGAGGCGCCGCCGCCATTCGTTGCCAGGGCCTTGCCGACATTGCTGCCATTAAGGGTCGTTGTGAGGTTCCTGTTATCGGCCTGTGGAAGGATGGACACGAGGGCGTTTACATCACGCCGACGCTGCGTCACGCCCGCGCCTGCGTTGCTGCCGGTGCTGACATCGTGGCGATTGACGCCACCGATCGTCCGCGCCCCGATGGCAAGTCGCTCGAGGACACCTTTCGTCCGCTGCACGAGGAGGGCGTGCTTCTGATGGCGGACTGCGCCACGATCGAGGATATCCGCCGCGCGGTCGACATGGGCTTCGATTTGGTTTCCACTACGCTTTCGCATGGCGTCGCCGCCATCGATTGCACCATGGCAGACGGCCCCGACCTGCCGCTTTTGCGCCAGGCAACCGAGGAGTTCCCCGGTCTTCCCATTATTTGCGAGGGTCGTGTGCATACGCCCGAGGAGGCTCGCGCCGCGATTGACGCCGGCGCCTGGGCCGTTGTCGTTGGCACTGCCATTACGCACCCCACAAGTATTACGAGTTGGTTCAAGGCTGCGCTTGAGGCGTAAGACGGGCCTCGTATCCGCTTGGGGCGGTATACTCAACTAAGGCAATTGATCGCGCGGGATCCGCTGGCCGGGTCCTGCGCTTATTTTAGGAGGCAGCACATGCAAAAGGGAGATGCCATGGATGCGGCGGAGCGCACGGAGCGCATCCCCGATATCGTCATCATCACCGGAATGTCCGGATCGGGCCGAACGCAAGCCATGCATGTGTTTGAGGACATGGGCTATTTTTGTATCGACAACCTGCCTCCGCGCCTGATTGCGCAGCTCGCAGAGCTTGTTGGCATCAATACGGGTGTGGGTAGACATCTTGCTGTTACCTGTGACCTTCGCAGCCAAGGCCTGTTTGATGAGCTGCTTGACGCCGTTGCCGCCTTGGAAGAGCGCGAGATGAGCTGTGACATTGTGTTTCTCGATGCATCTGATGAGGTGCTGATTCGCCGCTACAGCGAAAACCGCCGCCGCCATCCCATTGCGAAGCCGGGGGAGACCACGGCCGACGCCATCCAGCGCGAGCGTTTACAACTCCAGGGCGTGCGCGACCGAGCCGATATGATCATCGATACGAGCCGCCTTCGTACCTCTGCTTTACGCAATAAGCTGCGTGCGTCTTTTTCAGAGCTGTCCGACCAGCAGCTCATGGACGTCCACGTCTTCTCATTTGGCTTTAAGCATGGTATGCCCGTCGAGGCAGACATCATGATCGATGTTCGCTTCCTGCCTAATCCATTCTACGACCCCGAGATGCGCACGTTGACCGGCCTCGATAAGAAGGTCTCCGACTTTGTCCTGGACCATCCCAAGACGCAGGAGTTCTGGAAGGTTTGGACGCAGTTGCTCGATACGGTCATGCCGGGTTATATCGCGGAGGGCAAGCCGCAGCTTTCCATTGCCATCGGCTGTACGGGCGGCCAGCACCGCAGCGTTGCCATTGCAGAGGCTACGGCCCGATACCTGGAAGGTGCTCAGTATCACGTGAGCATTTCTCACCGCGACTTGTCGCGTGCCAATACGAAAGCATAGGTTTGAATGTCGTTTACCGCCGAGGTGCGTGACGAGCTTGCGCGCTGCGAACCCGAATGTGAATATTGCGATCTGTCGACACTTGCCGCTCTTACACGTGTGAGTGGCACGCTTTCGCTGGCGGGCTCTGGTCGGTACCGTTTGACGGTTGCGACCGAGACGGGTGCCGTCGCACGCACGATGATTACGCTGACGCACCGCATCCTCAAGCTCAAAACGGAGTTTACCGTTCGCAAGTCGGTCTTGCATAAGGTGCGAAACTATCTCATCACCTTGCCCGACCAGCCCGACCTCGATAAGGCTTTGGTTCTGCTGGGCATTCTCGACCGCAGGGGAGGGCTCGTCGCCGGTGTGCCGCGCCATATCGTCGCCCGGCCCTGCTGCAGGCTCGCCTACATTCGAGGCGCTTTGATTGCCGGCGGCTTTGTGGCAGACCCGCGTGGCGATTTTCACCTGGAGATTGCGGTGCAGGGCGAACAATACGCCAAGGGGCTTTGCGACCTGTTGGAGCAGGTCGGGGTTCATGCACGCGTCAACGCCCGGCGAGGATCATATGCCGTGTACATCAAGAGCGCCGAGGAGATTGAGCATTTGCTCAAATTGATTGGCGCCAAGCGCAGCGTTGCCGAAATCGAGGAAGCCCGTGCGGTCAAGTTGGTGAAAAACGACGTAAATCGTCGCGTGAATGCTGAGCTGGCCAACCAGACGAGAAGCGCCGGCGCTGCCCAACATCAGCTCGCGCTTATCGAGGAGCTTGAGCGACGCGGCATGCGCGATGTGCTCCCGGATGCCTTGGCGGCCTTTTGTGACTTACGTGAGCGCTATCCCGATCTCTCACTGCGAGATTTGGGGGAGATGGCCGACCCTCCTTTGTCAAAGTCGGCCCTATATCACCGTGTTTTGCGTCTTGAAAAGCTCATTGAAGCGAACAGGTAGTTTAAAGCGGCAGTTTATATAGTACTTGAACTGCTGTTTTATGCTTTAAAACGTTTTAAAGCAAATTTGATTTTCAATTTCGAGCATTCTCGTGAAATTCAAGTCAAAAAAAAGGTATATTAGGCGAGTGGTTAGTTTGTGGGCCTCAACGGCGGGCGCTGTAGCTTGCGGGGGCCTTACGAAAGGAGACACAATGGCAGTAAAGGTTGCTATTAACGGCTTCGGTCGTATCGGTCGTCTGGCCTTCCGTCAGATGTTCGGTCATGAGGGCTCCGAGATCGTCGCTATCAACGACCTCACCTCTCCCGATATGCTCGCTTACCTGCTGAAGTACGACTCCACGCAGGGCAACTATGCTCGCGATCACGAGGTCGTCGCTGGCGAGGATTCCATCACCGTTGACGGCAAGGAGATCAAGATCTACAAGGAGGCCGACGCCAACAACCTGCCTTGGGGCGACCTCGACGTCGACGTCGTTCTCGAGTGCACTGGCTTCTACACCAGCAAGGCTAAGGCTCAGGCCCACATCAACGCTGGTGCCAAGAAGGTCGTCATCTCCGCTCCGGCCGGCAGCGATCTGCCCACCATCGTGTACAACGTCAACCATGAGACGCTGACCGCTGAGGACAACATCATCTCCGCTGCTTCCTGCACCACCAACTGCCTCGCCCCGATGGCCAAGGGTCTGAACGACTTCGCTCCCATCGTGTCCGGCATCATGACCACCATTCACGCCTGGACTGGCGACCAGATGCCGCTCGACGGCCCGCAGCGCAAGGGCAACAAGCGTCGTAGCCGCGCCTGCGCCGTCAACATCGTCCCCAACACCACCGGTGCTGCCAAGGCTATCGGCCTGGTTCTCCCCGAGCTCAACGGTAAGCTCATCGGTGCCGCCCAGCGCGTCCCGACGCCGACCGGCTCCCTCACCAACCTCTACGCTGTCGTTGACAAGAAGGTTACCGCCGACGAGGTCAACGCCGCTATGAAGGCCTACGCTGCCACCATCTCCGAGACCTTCGCTTACAACGAGGACGACATCGTCTCCACCGATATCATCGGCGAGACCCATGGCTCCATCTTCGACGCCACTCAGACCATGTGCTCTGACCTCGGCAACGGCCAGACCCTCGTTCAGGTTACCTCTTGGTACGACAACGAGAACTCCTACACCTCTCAGATGGTCCGCACCATCAAGTACTTCGAGAAGTTCGTTGCTTAATTTGGCTTTTAGCGAATAGCTCGTTGAGCGTCTAAAAAAGGGCGCGGCCTTATAGGGCTTACACCCTAAGGTCGCGCCCTTTTTATAAGAAATCGTCTGCCGTAATGGGAGGCAGACACGTACGAAAGGTAGAAGCAAACATGGCCTTTACCAAGAAGACCGTCCGCGACATTGATGTCGACGGCAAGCGCGTTCTCGTCCGCGTTGACTTCAACGTGCCTATCAAGGATGGCGTCGTTGGCGACACCACCCGTATCAAGGCTGCCCTGCCCACCATCAACTATCTCGTTGAGCACAATGCTCGCGTTATCCTCATGAGCCACCTTGGCCGTCCCGAGGGCACCGGCTTCCAGCCCGAGCTTTCCCTCGAGCCCGTCGCCAAGAAGCTCGCCGAGCTCTCTGGTCTCGATGTTGCTTTTGTCGCCGACACTTATGGCGAGAAGGCCGCCGAGGCCGTCGCCGCCGTCGAGCCGGGCAAGGTCCTCGTTCTCGAGAACGTCCGTTTTGACAAGCGTGAGAAGAAGAACGATCCCGAGATCGCCAAGACCCTCGCTTCCTATGGCGACGTCTTCGTCCTCGACGCCTTCGGTACCGCTCACCGCGCCCAGGGTTCCGTCGTGGGTCCCGCCGCTTACCTGCCCGCAGTCGCTGGCTTCCTTCTGGAGAAGGAGGTCGACACGCTGACCAGTATCTTCGCTGAGCCCGAGCGTCCCTTCGTCGCCATCGTCGGCGGTTCCAAGGTTTCCTCCAAGATCGGCGTTCTCGATCACCTTATCGACTCCGCCGACACCCTGATTATCGGTGGCGGCATGGCCTATACCTTCTTCCTGGCTCAGGGCATGACCGTCGGTCAGTCCCTCAAGGAAGAGGACTGGGTCGAGCGCGCTGGCGAGATGCTCAAGAAGGCCGAGGAGAAGGGCGTCAAGATCCTGCTCCCCATCGACAACCGTGTTGCCGACCACTTTGGCGAGGACGCTGTCCCCGAGGTTGTCGCTTCCGACGCTATCCCCGACGACCGTGAGGGCATGGACATCGGCCCCAAGACCGAGGAGCTCTACGCCGAGGCCGTCAAGGGCGCCAAGACCGTATTCTGGAATGGCCCCATGGGCGTCTTTGAGTTCGACAACTTCGCTCACGGCACCCAGGCTATCGCCGAGGCTGTCGCCGAGGCTGATTGCACCTCGATCATCGGTGGTGGCGATTCCGTCGCAGCCGTCAACAAGTTTAACCTGGCCGACAAGATGAGCTGGATCTCCACCGGCGGTGGCGCTTCCATGGAGCTCGTCGAGGGTAAGGCCCTGCCCGGAGTGGAGGCGCTTCTCGATGCCTAATCGCACCCTTCTTATCGCTGGTAACTGGAAGATGAACAACGACGTCGCCGAGGCTGCCAAGCTCGCCGACGAGCTGGCCCAGGCTCTGCCCGAGGTGCCGGCTGGCGTCGAGGTGCTCGTCTGCCCTCCGACCATCGACATTACTACGGTTCATGACCGCATTCAGGCTGCCCCCATCGCCCTCGGTGCACAGAACGTGTACTGGGAGGCCAAGGGTGCCTTCACCGGTGAGTCCTCTTGCGACATGCTCAAGTCCGCTGGCTGCACCTACTGCATCATCGGTCACTCCGAGCGTCGTGACTACTTCCACGAGACCGATGAGGACCAGAACAAGAAGGCTAAGGCTCTCGTTGCCGCCGGTCTTGTTCCCGTCTTCTGCTGCGGTGAGTCCCTTGAGGTTCGCGAGGCCGGCACCTATGTCGAGCATGTCGTGAACCAGGTCAAGGCTGGTCTCGAGGGTCTTGAGATCACCTGCCCCAAGCAGGTCGTCGTCGCCTACGAGCCCATCTGGGCCATCGGCACCGGCAAGACCGCTACCGCCGAGGACGCTCAGGAGGTCTGCGGCGCTATCCGTGAGACCCTCAAGGAGATGTTCGGCGAGGAGCTCGCCAACGGCATCCGCGTTCTTTATGGTGGCTCCGCCAAGCCCGCCAACATCGCTGAGCTTGTTGCCAAGCCCGACGTTGACGGCGCCCTCGTGGGCGGCGCTTCGCTCAAGGCTGCCGACTTCGCCTCTATGGTCGTCAAGGCAGGCGAGTAGGGCATATGGCACAGCGTCATCTTCCTGCACTCCTAATCATCATGGATGGCTGCGGCTTGGCTCCGGCCGACGGCGAGAACGCCGTCGCTGCCGCCAAGACGCCCTTCCTCGATAGCCTGTACGAGAAGTATCCTCACACCACGCTCGGTGCTTCGGGCGAGGACGTGGGCCTTCCCGACGGCCAGATGGGCAACTCCGAGGTGGGTCACCTCAACATCGGTGCCGGCCGCATCGTGTTTCAGGAGCTTTCGCGCATCAACAACGCCATCAAGGACGGCTCCATCGCCAAGAACGAGGTTTTCGTCAAGGCTATGGATGACGTCATGGCCGAGGGCAAGACCCTGCACCTCATGGGCCTTATGAGCCCCGGCGGTGTTCATTCTCACATGAACCATGTCGAGGCCCTGGTCAAGATGGCTGCCCAGTATGGCATTAAGACCGTTCGTGTTCACGCCTTTATGGATGGCCGCGACGTCGATCCGCAGTCCGGTGCCGGCTACATGAGCGAGTTCTGCGCCTTCCTGGCCAAGATCTCCGAGGAGACTGGTTGCGACGCTCGCGTTGCTACCGTCTCGGGCCGTTATTGGGCCATGGACCGCGACAACCGTTGGGAGCGCATCGAGCGCGCCTACGACGTCATGGTCAATGCGTCCGATGCCGATACCGACCCCGTTGCCGGTATCAAGGCCTACTACGAGAAGGATCCGCGCGGCGATGAGTTCGTTGAGCCGTTCGCTGCCCACAACGAGGGTATCCACGAGGGCGACGCGGCCATCTTCTTCAACTTCCGTCCCGACCGCGCTCGTCAGATGACCCGCGTGTTCACGGACAAGGAGTTCGACGGCTTTGAGTGCGAGCAGATCAAGCTCTCGCACTTTGTGACGATGACCGAATACGATCCGACGTTTGACGTCGAGGTCGCCTTCCCCAAGACGTTCCCCGAGAACGTTCTGGCCGACGTAATCGCAGCCAATGGCCTGAAGCAGCTGCACACCGCCGAGACCGAGAAGTACGCCCACGTGACGTTCTTCCTTAACGGCGGCATCGAGGAGCCCAAGGAGGGCGAGGAGCGCGTGCTCGTCGCTTCCCCCAAGGTTGCTACCTACGATTTGCAGCCCGAGATGAGCGCTCCCGAGGTTACCGAGAAGCTCGTCGCTGCCATCAACGAGGACCGCGCTGATTTCTACATCGTGAACTTCGCGAACTGCGACATGGTTGGTCACACCGGTGTCTTCGACGCGGCCGTTAAGGCCGTCGAGGCTGTTGACGATGCCCTGTCCAAGGTTGTCCCGGCGATTCTCGCTAAGGGCGGCTTTGCGCTGATTACCGCCGACCACGGCAACGCCGATCACATGTTTGACGTTGCTTCCGACGGTTCCAAGCATCCGTTTACGGCTCACACCACCAACCGCGTGCCGTTCATCATCGTTGATGAGAAGGCACAGCTCACCGGTATCGAGGACGGTCGACTTTCCGATATCGCCCCGACTATGCTCACCATGGCTGGTCTGGAGCCTTCCGCCGAGATGACGGGCCGCGTGCTCGCGACCGAGGCCTAAGAGAAAACGCCAAGCGTTTCTTTGCAAGGGGGTTGACCATATTCGGGCAACCCCCCTTTTTTTGGTATTTCTGCCATTTCTACCTCGTCCCCAAATGGCAGGTGGGGAGTGTTGGGGGTTGTGGTACAGTACTGGAGTTTGAATTGTTCTATTAAGGAGCTTCTCTATGGGTCCGTTTCAGATTCTGCTGTTTGTAGTTTGGGCTGTCTCTGCCGTGGCGCTGACGATTCTCGTCCTGATGCATTCCGGTAAGGGCACCGGCGTTTCGGATATGATTGCCAGCTCGCTGTATAACTCCAGCTCTGCCACGGGCGTTATGGAGCAGAACCTTGACCGCCTGACCGTCATCATGGCTGTCGTGTTTGCCGTGTGCGTCGTGCTGTGCATGTTCTTCTTCCCGCAGGGCATCGTGGGCTACTAAGCACGAGCCGCATAAAATAATTGAAAAGGGTTCCGCAAGTGCGGGACCCTTTTTGTTTACATATTTGTAACAGAGTCAGAATATCACCACATACTGCGCCCAACTAAAGAAATTCTCGACCGTTAACCGGAATTAGCCCCAAACCGTGCATAAAATGCGCTACTGTATTGAAAACGTTGGCCTGTTGTGCATAACCAGCCATAGCAACGGGCGGCGTTTCGATAGTTCGGATCGGATTGTCTCGACATATGTCCGACTGAACATTTCTTTGTCCTATCTCATAAGGAGGATGGCATGGCTGATTCTATGTTCCACCAGCCCGTTATGGGTCGTCGCGCCTTTGTCGGCGGTACCCTTGCTGCGAGCTCCATGGCTTTTCTTGCCGCATGCGGCAAGAAGGGCGGCGACGCTTCCGGTTCTGAGTCCGGTTCGACGCTGAACTTCTACATCAATAACCCGGTCTGCATCGACCCCTACAATGTCCAGGAGGACCAGGGCACTCAGGTCGAGTACCAGCTCTTTGACGCTCTGACCTCTTATGACGCCGAGAAGGGCGAGATCGTTCCGCTGGCTTGCGAGTCCTTCGAGGCCAACGACGACGCCACCGAGTTTACCTTCAAGATCAAGAAGGCCAAGTTCCACAACGGTGATGACGTTACCTCCAAGTCCTTCAAGCTCGGTTGGGAGCGTCTGGTCAGCACCAAGTCCGCTGTCGCTAAAGAGTATGGTCCTTCCGAGGTCTCCTATCACCTTTCCATGGTCGAGGGCTATGACGATCTGCTTGCCGGTAACACTACTGAGCTCAGCGGTGTTACCTGCCCTGACGATGAGACCCTCGTCGTCAAGCTGACTTCCGCTTACGCCGACTTCCCCTTCGTCGCCTCTCATCCGGCTCTGTCCCCGGTTCCCGAGTGCGCCGAGTCCGATGTCAAGAGCTTCTACCTTGCCCCGATCGGTAACGGCCCGTTCATGATGGACGGCAAGTGGGAGGATGGTCAGGAGATCAACCTCAAGAAGTTCGACGATTACTATGGCGACAAGGCCAAAATCGATGGCATCCACTTCCAGGTCATCAAGGACGTGGAGACCGCTTACAAGGAGTTCCAGGCCGGTAACCTTGACATCTGCGACGTTCCCGTTGCTCAGATCGACGCCGCCAAGAAGGATCGCGGCGAGTCCAAGGACGGCTACACCATGGGCGACGGCGAGCGCATGCTGCTCGGTGCCGAGCCTTCCACCTACTACCTGACCTGCAACACCACGGCCGAGCCGTTCAACAACGCCGATCTGCGTAAGGGTATCTCCCTGGCCATCAACCGTGAGGCCATCTGCAAGACCATCTTCAAGGGTACCCGCACCCCCGCTGACGGCATTGTTCCTCCGGGCATCGATGGCTACAAGGAGGGCGCATGGGAGTTCTGCGCCTACGACGTCGACAAGGCTAACGAGTACCTCGACAAGGTTGCTCCCGCTGACGCCAACGGTGATCGTGGCATTAACGTGACTCTGTCCTACAACCAGGACGGTGGCCACAAGGAGATCATGGAGTCCATTATCGGTGACCTTGCCAAGGTTGGCATTACCGCCGTCTCCGATACCCCCGAGTGGTCTGCCCTGCTCGAGCAATACCAGAACCTCAACTATCAGTTCGGTCGTTTGGGCTGGATTGCCGACTACCCGATCATGGACAACTTCCTGTATCCGCTGTTCCACTCCGACTCCCTCGGTGGCGACAACCGTTCTGGTTACAACAACCCCGAGTTCGACGCCAAGGTCGACGAGGCCCGTACCACGATTGACGACGAAGAGCGCGTCGCTAAGATGCAGGAGGCCGACGCAATGGTCGCTGCTGACTGCCCGGTCATCCCGCTGATGTTCTACACGCACACCATCGCCGGCTCCGATCGTATCAAGTACCTCTATGTCGATCCGCAGAAGCACGCCGATCTGGGTACCGCTGAGCTCGCCTAAGAGTTTTGCAACTTCCGTGAGGGTCAAGTATTTACGTAGACCTCATGGGAAACATACAGTTCTCCCTAACCTGGGGTAAACTGGCTGACGGTAATTTTGGGATGCCGGTCTGGCGATCGGCATCCCATTTAAGTTAATCCCTAGATAGGGGAGTGGTATGGGTAAGTACATCGTTAAACGTGTGCTTCAGTTCATCCCGGTATTTTTGGGCGTTACGCTGATTCTGTTCGCCCTCCAGAATATCGTGCCGGGAGATCCGATCAAGCTGATCGGTGGAGACAAGGCTCTGTCCCCCGAGGTGGAGCTTCAGCTTCGCGTCCGCTATCACCTGGTCCAATC
This sequence comes from Collinsella sp. WCA1-178-WT-3 (M1), assembly GCF_009696325.1. Taxonomy (GTDB): domain Bacteria; phylum Actinomycetota; class Coriobacteriia; order Coriobacteriales; family Coriobacteriaceae; genus Collinsella. The sequence continues at coordinate 91,358 of NZ_VUME01000006.1, read as the reverse complement.
GGACGAGGACGGCAACGCGATCCTTGACGAGAACGGTGACCCCGTTCAAACGTCGCTCGTGGACCGTTACTTGTATTACATGAACGGCCTGCTTCATGGCGATCTGGGTAATTCCTATCAGCGCAAGCTGCCGGTTACGGAAATCTTTGCCCAGAAGTATCCGTATACGGTCAAACTTGCCGCGTGCGCCATCGTACTCGAGGCAATCATGGGTATCGGTGCGGGTATCATTTCGGCGGTAAAGCGTTATTCCTTCTGGGATATTTTGGTAACGCTCACCACGTCGATCCTCGTTGCCGTCCCGGCCTTCTGGCTCGGTATGTTGCTGCAGCTGTTCTTTGGCGTCATTCTCAAGGACGCCACGGGCGGTGCATTCTCCATGCCGATCTCGGGTGCCGGTGGTTCCAGTTCTCAGTATCAGGATTGGATGCACTATGTGCTTCCGACCATTACGCTGGCTTCGGTTTCGACCGCTTATGCCGCCCGCATTATGCGCTCGCAGCTGCTTGACGTCATGAGCCAGGATTACATCCGTACGGCAAAGGCCAAGGGTCTCTCCAATCGCGCGATCATCATCAAGCATGCGCTTAAGAATGCACTCATCCCCGTCGTTACCTATATTGGTGTCGACTTTGGTGCCATGCTTTCGGGCGCCATCCTGACCGAGACGGTTTTTAACTGGCCCGGTATCGGCTATGAGGTCTATCGCGCCATTAGCATGCGTGACTGGCCCATCGTTATGGGCGGCGTTACGCTCATCGTCGTCGTCGTCATGGTGATCAACCTGCTCGTCGACATTAGCTATGCATTCCTCGACCCGCGCATCCGCCTTGGCGGTCCGTCGGATAATGCCTAAGGGAGGTACGTCTCATGCAGGAAACTGATTCTCAGTCTCAGGAGCAGGCTACCGCCACCATGGCCGCATCTGCTCCCGCCAAGTCTCGCACGCTGTGGGGCGACGCTTTTAAGCGTCTTCGTAAGAACAAGCTCGCCGTTATCGGTGTCTGCTGGATCATTATCGTCGTTGTGGTTGCCTTGACCGCAGATCTGTGGGCTAAGCCCTGGCTCGGTTCGCCGACGGCTTCCGATTCGACCACCATGGCCGAGACGTCGCTGCTGGCTCCGTGTGCAGAGCACCCGTTTGGCACCGACTCCCTTGGCCGTGACATTCTCGTCCGCGTTATCTACGGTGCACGCGTTTCGCTGTCCGTCGGCATTATGGCCACTGCGATCTCCACGGTGATTGGTCTGGTCATGGGCGCTCTGGCCGGTTTCTACGGCGGCATCTGGGATACGATCATCATGCGCTGTGCGGACATCTTCCTTGCGTTCCCGTACGTGCTGTTCGTTGTCGCCATGATCGCCGTTATCGGCCGTGGTCTTCAGAACGTCTTTATCGCCATCGGTATTCTTGGCTGGCCTTCGATTGCGCGCGTCTTCCGATCCGCGATCTTGACGGTCAAGGAAAACGACTATGTTGACGCTGCGCGCGCGATGGGTGCATCTGATGCTCGTATCGTCGTGCGTCACATCTTCCCGAACTCCGTTGCCTCCATCGTGGTCTACGCGACTATGAACATTGGTGGCGCCATTCTGACCGAGTCCGCTCTGTCCTTCCTCGGCATGGGCGTTATTCCGCCTACGCCTTCGTGGGGCTCCATGATTCAGGACGGCCAGCAGTATCTTCTGACTGCCCCCTGGATGATGATCATGCCCGGTCTGGCAATTCTCTCGACGGTGCTCGCCTTCACCCTGCTGGGTGACGGTCTGCGCGACGCCCTCGACGTCAAGATGAAGGACGCATAAGGATGAAGAAGAACAAGAACTATGTGGACCTGAAGGACCAGCCGGTTCCCGAGGGCCAGCATCTGCTCGAGGTTGATGACCTTAAGATGTATTTCCACACCGAGGATGGCGTCGTTCGCGCTGTCGATGGTGTGTCCTACACGCTCGATCGTGGCGAGACCCTGGGTGTCGTCGGTGAGTCCGGCTCCGGTAAGTCCGTGACCGCCATGACCATCATGGGTCTTATCTCGATGCCTCCGGGAAAGATTGAGGGCGGTGACGTTCGCTATCGCGGTCGTTCTATCCTCGAGATGACCGAGGAAGAGATGCAGCACATTCGTGGCAACGATATTGCGATGATCTTCCAGGATCCTATGACCTCCTTGAACCCGGTCTATAAGATCGGCAAACAGGTGGGTGAGGGCCTTCGTCTGCACCGTGGCTACTCCAAGCAGGAGGCGCTCAAGCGCGCCACCGAGCTTTTGGACCTCGTTGGTATTCCCGAGCCCGAGAAACGCGTCAATGAGTATCCGCACCAGTTTTCTGGTGGTATGCGTCAGCGCGTCATGATTGCCATGGCCCTTGCCTGCGATCCCGATATTCTGATTGCCGACGAGCCCACGACTGCCCTGGACGTTACCATCCAGGCTCAGATTATTGAGCTTATGCAGGAAATGCAGGAGAAGAACGGCAACGCCATCATCATGATTACCCATGACCTGGGTGTTGTCGCCGATATGGCCGACAAGATCATGGTTATGTACGCCGGCCGTCCCGTCGAGTTCGGTACTGCTGAGGAAATCTTCTACGAGAGCCGTCACCCCTATACCTGGGGCCTGATTCGCTCCATCCCGGAGCAGGCCATCGATGAGAAGAAGCCGCTTACGCCGATTCACGGCAACCCGCCTTCGCTCATGAACCTGCCCGAGGGTTGCGTGTTCTCGCCTCGATGCCCCTATGCGACCGATAAGTGCCGCAAGCAGCGCCCCGAGCGTTTTGTCACCGAGTCCGGCCACTATTCTGCGTGCCATTATTCCGGTGACCCCGAGTTCCTCAAGAACGCCCCTGAGACGTCCCGCACGCGTAAGGATTCCAAGAAGGGAGGCGAGGCGTAAATGGCAGACAATAACGAGCGCACTCCGCTACTGAAGGTCGAGCACCTCTCTAAGGAGTTCCCCGCAGAGTCCGGCATGTTCGCCAAGCGTTTTTCCAAGCGCGTCGTCTCTGCTGTAAACGACATCTCTTTTGAGATTTATCCTGGTGAGACTTTTGGTCTGGTTGGTGAGTCTGGTTGCGGTAAGTCCACTACGGGTCGCACCATCATGCGCCTGACCAAGCCGACCGCCGGTAAGGTGTTCTTCCAGGGTAAAGATGTTGCCGAAATGAGCAAGCATGAGATCAAGGATATGCGTCGCGAGATGCAGTTTATCTTCCAGGATCCTTATGCCTCGCTGAATCCTCGCATGACCATCGGCGAGATCGTCTCCGAACCCATGACCATTCACGGCGTGGGAACCAAGGAGGAGCGCATTGAGCGCGTCCGCGAGCTTCTCGACGTTGTCGGACTGAACCCCGAGCACATCAACCGCTATCCTCATGAGTTCTCGGGTGGCCAGCGTCAGCGTGTCGGCATTGCCCGCGCTTTTGCGCTGAAGCCCAAGCTGATTATCTGTGACGAGCCGGTATCCGCTCTGGATGTGTCCATTCAGGCCCAGGTTCTGAACCTGCTTAAGGAACTGCAGGACAAGTTTGGTACGGCGTATCTGTTTATCGCCCACGACCTGTCCGTCGTTCAGCACATCTCCGATCGCGTTGCCGTTATGTATCTGGGTAAGGTGGTCGAGGTTTCTGACTGGAAGACGCTCTATAGCGAGCCTCACCACCCGTATACGCAGTCGCTGCTGTCTGCCGTGCCGGTTCCCGATCCGGATATCCAAAAGTCCCGTAAGCGCATCATCCTCGCCGGCGATCCGCCGTCACCGCTGGATCCGCCGACTGGCTGCCGTTTCCACACGCGCTGCCCGATCGCGCAGGGCATCTGCTCCGAGAAGCTTCCCGAGTTTAGGGAAGTTGCTCCGGGCCACTGCTGCGCCTGCCACTTCGCCGAGCCGTTCCCGATCAAGGAATCGCACATCGACCTGTAGTCGGTTGTTATCGTTCGGGCCTGCCCTGGTGTTGCTTTTCAGAACGTCCTCGGACATGTCGGAAGCCCCGCTGCGCGCTACGCGCTGCGGGGCTTCCTCCGTCCTGCGGAATGTTCTGAAAAGCAACACCAGGGCAGGCTCTGCGGCAACTCGGCAGGTGGAATGCGGTTCCCTGATCGCTCACTTAATCTAATGGGAAAGATAGCGAGGCCGGAGCTTTAGCTCCGGCCTCCTTATATAAGGGCTCGGCAAAGCCGAGCCACCAAATTTATATCAGCCCCCAGAACATGTTTGAGAACTGTGCATGAAGCATGTGCCCCTAGGGCAGGAATGAGGTTGCCTTCCAACGCATTCCGCAGGGGGCGGCATTATTTTGTAGCGCGAAGCGCAGATCAAAATAATGGCGCATGCCCGAGGACGCGTTGGAAGGCAACCTCATTCCTGCCCGAACAGGTCAGTCTACCTGCGCATTTTCAAATTCGTAAACTTTTTTGAAAAAAGTGCTTGCACAGTTCTCGAATCATAGGTTATTATCTTCCTCGTTGAAAGCGCGGGTCCAACAAAACGAACCGCGAATCAACAATATAGCATGTCGGAGTGGCGGAATTGGCAGACGCGCTAGCTTGAGGTGCTAGTGACCGCTTTTTGGTCATGCGGGTTCAAGTCCCGCCTCCGACACCATCGCATTTGAGAAGCCTCTTCGGAGGCTTTTTTGTTACCGATAGACGGTGAGGTTCACGATGGAAACGCTTGAGCGCAATGAGTGGGTTGACGTTGCCCAATTAGTCGATATTACGAGCGATGCTGTCATTATCTGCGAGCTCGACGGAACCATTTTGCATGTAAACAATCGCTTGCTCGACTTGATCTGCGAGGAACGTTCCGATGTGATCAACGGGGACGTTAAAGATCTCTTGTACTCGTCAGCATTTGAACGCGCGACAGAACATCGTCTTCCTTTTGAGACCAATGGTACCGAGAGCGAGTTGATGCTTAAGCTAAGTGACGGCTCCTTTATTCCCGTCCTAGTTTGTGCCGGCTCGGTTACGCCGCCTCGTATCTTTGGCCGCCGTGCGCCGCGTGTTCTCGTGGCGCTCCATAGTATCGAAGAGCAGTATTCGCATGACCGTCAGCTCAAGCGTGCGCTTTCGGAGCTCAGAGTGGCGAATAAGCGCCTCTCGGGCACGTTGTCGGTCATTATGAGCACGGTGGGCTCCGATGAGCTTCCTAGTTTGTTGGATACCGTTTTGAACCAGCTTGTAGGAACCCTCGATGCCTCGGGTGCTGCCATCTATTTTTCTGAGAGCGGCGGTTTTAAGCTTCGCGGTGTTTCCAAGGAGCTGTATGACAGCTACCTGCCAGAGTTTATGCCGTATGGTGCGGGTATCCCGACGTATGTGCTCCGTGAGTCTCGTGCCTGCCGCCTGTCGATTCAGCAGGACCTCGAGGGCGATAGGATTGCCTCGGGTATGTTCATGGACCTGGACAATCGTTCTAAGCACCTGCTACGCGTGCAAGATATGCCTCCATACCGCAGCGAGATATGTCTTCCCGTGTTTTATGGCACTCAGGTGCTCGGTGTGTTGGAGGTCGGTTGGAAACGTCCGCAGGCGCCGCTTGTCTATGATGTCAACGTGCTCGAGGTCATTTGCGATTATCTCTCCATCCAACTAGTCGGCATGGCATCGAGTCTACGTTCACGTCGCACGGCAGAGCTTGGCCGTTCTCTCAACGTGCTGCGCGATGAGTTGTTTGCCTATCTCGATGATCCTATTGCCGCCTCGCGTGCGGTGTCGACCGAAATCTGCGCTGTGCTCAGTTGCCATTTCTGCCCCGTGGAGTATGATGCGGGCCTCGAAACCTATGTCATCGATTTTGAAGGCGGCAGTCGTGTGGCATTGCCGGGCGATCCGGAGTCACTCTTCTTTTCTGTCACGACGCCGGCGGCGCGCCTGGGGGCAATTTCCGATGGATTTGAGACATCGGTGCTGGGCGGGACGAGCGCCGACGACCTCAAACACGTGCGCCTTACGCGCGTGGACGAATCCACGACTATGGGCGCATGGTTGAGAGCCCACGGCCTGCCGTGTCAGGGACTTTATGTCGATTCCGGTATCGAGGCGGGGCGCTGCAGCTCGGAGGCGGATGGTACGCGAAGCAACGATGCAATCGTGCCCGCTGATATCGCCAAGGGACCGACGAGGCGCGTTTTGCTGCTCCGTGATGGCAGCCAGGAGCCAATCGACGACCTTGAATACGACTACATGGTGCATTTGGCACACGACTTTGAGCTGATCTATGAGGGCGAGTCTCAAAAGCGTGAAGAGCGTCATATCGCTCAGACGCTTCAGATTGGCATGAGAAATTCGTTAGGCGACGTTCCGGGCATCGCAACCGATTCGGTATACCTGTCGGCAACGAATTCGGCGTTGGTCGGTGGTGACTTCTATACGCTTGTCCGTCTTCCCGACGATTGCGCCGTTATGATATTGGGCGATGTCTCCGGCAAAGGAATTGAGGCGGCGTCGATGTCGGCGCTCGTCAAGACGGCGTTGACGGCTTATGCCTGGGAGGGTGCGGGACCCGCTCGCATGGCCCGCTCGCTCAATAGCATGCTCATGGGCTTTTCGAGGGTCGAGACGTTTGTGACGGCGTTTATCGCCAAGATTGATCTAAAAGCGGGCCGCGCTACCTATTGCTCTGCGGGACATCCTCCCACTATGGTCATTAGGCCGTCGTCGACGCCGCATGGCGGAGGAGAGACCTGCGGGGGAGAAGTGGAGCTCCTTGGGTGCCAATCGGGCGTGATCGGTGCCTTTGAGAGCATGGTGTACGAGACGGGCGTGTTTACGTTCGATCCTGGTGACATGCTGTTTATGTATACCGACGGAACGATCGAAGCACGCGACCGCTCGGGTGCTTTCTTTGGCGAGCAACGCCTGCGCGACCTTCTACTCTCTGTTTCGGGTGAGGGCGTATCGGGCATCTGCGGTAAGGTCTTGGGCGAGCTTGACCGCTTTACCGACTCGGCGCTGGACGATGACATTGCATTGGTGTCCCTTGAGTTTTTACGGGGTCGATCGTAGGTCGCGACGTTGGGCATACAGAATCCTAACGGTTGCAGAAAAGTGTGCATCGAGCGAGCTCTTTTGGGGAACCATGGTCGCATGAATGAGTGGAATGACATAGCGGTTTTGACGCCACCGGGCGATATCGATATCGCCTCGGTGCCCGAGCTGCGCCGACGGTTGGATAATTTAATCGACCGGGGCGTGCGCCGTGTTGTCATCAATTGCCAGACCGTGGCTTTTATCGACTCGACGGGTTTGGCGTTTTTGCTTACGCGTGCCAGAGAGCTTATGAGACGAGAAGGGCTGCTTTCGCTTGTTAACGCCTCCGATGAGGTCGTTCGCTTTTTGGAGATTGCCCGACTTGTCGACATCCTTCATGTTGCGGGTCCGGTGCGGGAGTCGATTCCCGCCATTCCGGTGGGGGAGTTGCCGCGATGGAGCAAGAGCGTCAAGGTGCAGCGAGGCATCGAGAATCTCCCGTATTATCGGCACCGTGTGGCCGAGCTTCTCGAATCACTTCCCCTGAGGCGTGATGAGCGCTATGACGTCGCATTAGCGTTGGGGGAGGCATTGGGTAACGCATATGACCATGCGGGCGGTGTTGGCTGCATCCTGACGATTCAGGCCTATGGGGACCGTGTTGTGCTTGAGGTGCTTGATCGAGGCGCTGGCTATTCTATCGATGGGGCGAGCGAACCGATGGCATCCGAGGAACGCGGACGCGGTATCAAGCTTATGCGCATGCTCGTCGATAATGTGGAGGTTGCCCGTCGCACGGATGGTGCCGGCACACGCGTTCGGATGGTGAAGCTGTTTAGTTCGGCATTGGAATCGTGCGCTTAGCGCCTTGGGTCGACATGATTTTCCTGCGTGAACTTGCTTTGGGCAACTTTTTTGAAAAAAGTACTTGCGTCTTTTGGATAACTCGCGTAAATTAATAACCCGCAAGCGGACATGGCTCAGTTGGTAGAGCACAACCTTGCCAAGGTTGGGGTCGCGGGTTCGAGCCCCGTTGTCCGCTCCATTGCATTTCCGGACCGTTCTTAACGGTCCTTTTTCGGCGAAGTGGCCAAGTGGTAAGGCAGAGGCCTGCAAAGCCTTTACCCCCGGTTCGAATCCGGGCTTCGCCTCCAGGCAACATCCGGGCGCTCCGGCGCCCGTTTTGTTTTACATATGCGGACATGGCTCAGTTGGTAGAGCACAACCTTGCCAAGGTTGGGGTCGCGGGTTCGAGCCCCGTTGTCCGCTCCAACTATCTTACGCGGTTCTAACGAACCGCGTTTTTTGTTGACGCTGCGCGAGCCCCGGGCACCCCATCTTGCCCCTCAATCGTCGGTCGCGTACATAAAGTACGCTTCCCTCCTCTTTCGCGGCAACCTGGGGCACCCGGAGCCCGCTCGCTGTCGTGGCCGGGGGAGTGGGTTTTCCGTTCTTTTCACTAATCGGTCGATTCGTCCCGGGAGGCTCGCACCCGAGAGGGAGCGAGCGTCTTGGGGCGTGGCTGTGGCGTTGTTTGCCGCGAATAACAGCTTTGGGCGTATCATCGCGGGCATCTCGCAAAACCTCGTTGCAAGGGAGGCGCGCTCCATGGCTACAGAAAAGTCCTCTTCGCGCCCATGGATGTCCGATGCCGCGATCTATCAGATCTACCCGCGCTCGTTTAAGGATTCGACTGGTTCGGGTCTGGGCGATATCGCGGGCATTACCCAGCAGATGGACTATCTTGAGCGGCTGGGCATCGAGGCCATCTGGTTGAGCCCGTTTTACCCATCGCCTCTTGTCGATGGTGGCTATGATGTGGCGGACTACTGCGATGTCGACCCACGTCTCGGCTCGCTTGACGACTTCGATGACATGGTCGCTGCGGCTCACGCACGCGGCATCAAGGTCATCGTCGACATCGTGCCCAATCATTCATCCAACCAGCACCCCTGGTTCAAAGCCGCTCTTGCCGCCGGCCCTGGATCGCCCGAGCGCGCCCGTTATATCTTCCGCGATGGTCGCGGCGAACATGGCGAGCTGCCTTCCACCAATTGGAATGCCAACTTTGGCGGCCCCGCCTGGACGCGTGTTGCGGACGGTCAGTGGTAGCTGCATATGTTTACGCCCGAGCGGCCGGACTTTGTCTGGTCATGCCCCGAGGTTCATGCGTTCTTTTGCGACGTCCTGACGTTTTGGAGCGATCGAGGCGTTGATGGCTTTCGCATTGATGTGGCGCACGGTCTCGCCAAGGACCTCGACCGCGATGACCTCGACCGGTTGCATCTCGCCGAGGGCGATGACATGGTTGACGACGGCACCCATCCGCTGTGGGACCGCAACGAGGTCCACGAGATCTATCGCGCGTGGCGACGCGCTATGCCCTGCCGCAAATCAAGGCGACGCGCTACCACCAGATTGCGCCCGACTGGCTCTTACGCGACGGGTCGTCTTATGACGAGGACCGTGAACTCGGCGAGCGCCGCGCGCGGGCGGCCCTTTTGCTTGAGCTGGCGCTTCCGGGCTCGGCATACGTGTATCAGGGTGAGGAGCTCGGCCTTTTTGAGGTGGCTGATGTCTTCGTGAGGTTCGCGAGGGCGTCGCAAAACTTTTCAAAAAAGTTCTTGCATAGGATGCGGGTATCACGTAAGATTAATCCCTGTAAGCGGACATGGCTCAGTTGGTAGAGCACAACCTTGCCAAGGTTGGGGTCGCGGGTTCGAGCCCCGTTGTCCGCTCCATTTGGGCGTTTAGCTCAGGGGGAGAGCGCTTCCCTGACACGGAAGAGGTCACAAGTTCAAATCTTGTAACGCCCACCAAATGTTCGCAGTCCAGAGGCTTTGCTTCTGGACTGTTTTGTTATAAACACACATAATATACCGTCAAATTATCGACCTCGGTCGCTTTTTCACGTTGCATTTGCTGCCCAGCATAATTTGTCGTTATTGGCCTCTTGGTCTCGTGGGAGATGATTATTCTGATCATAACCGTGCACGTCGCCCGCGTTTTCATGGTTGACCCCCGTGCAATCTTTTATGGTGATCGGTTTTGGCGAGATTGCCTTCCAGGGAGGATTCGGAACGATTGAAGGCCGTACGTTCTTCGCGCGCTGGGCGGGCCTTGTCACAAAGGGGTGGGCTTTTGTGGTTATCGCCGGTGTGCTGCTCGATCCCTTTACAGCGGCTCTCGGCCGCATGATAGCTCGCGAAGAGAACTAATAGCTCCTCGCCTATCGAATTCCGGCGGACGGGGTGTCGGGGCTGTAGTCTTCCGAGCGTTTGCAGCCCCGTCGCTCCGTCCGCCGGCATTCGACCGCAACATGTTGGTCAAGCATAATCTTTTGGATTCTTTTCGCGTGAGCGGCTTGGTTTTGGTAGGATTTGTCGGCGGCTTGACTAGGGGGTTTTATAACTGCCTTGCAGGTAGCCGCGTTGGTAACGTTTTACCGACTTGCCAAGAAACCCTCATAATTAATGTGTCTGTAAAATGACCAATTGCTTTGACCTGCTGAAACACTATATGTTGTGTTTGACCTAAAAAAAGAATACAGGATATAGAGGCGTCTTTGTCGTATGATAGATGGCGGACAGAGAACGAAGACCTTGTTCGTCCCATTTGGACACGCCTTTGAGCCGCTTGATCGGCCGCGAGGATTGTCCGCATGAGGACCTATGGTTTATCGAGAACACAGATTGCGCGACGGCGCCGCAAGACAGGGACAAGCCCTGCCAGGCATCGTTTGGCTCTGAAGCGCAATGGGATTACGACGCGAAAGAGGCAAGAGGATGAAGATCATCAAGCGCAGCGGCACCGAGGTTGCCTTTGACATCGATAAGATCGTCAATGCGATTCGCGCCGCCAACTTGGAGGTCGAGGAGGGCTCTCGTCTTACCGACCGCCAGGTGATCTACGCGGCGCAAAACGTCGCCGAGGCATGTGAGAAGGCCGGCCATACCGTATCGGTCGAGGAGATCCAGGATCTGGTCGAGGACGAGATCATGCGTCTCGACTGCTACGAGGTCGCTCGCCGCTACATCATCTATCGTTATGTTCAGAGCCTGAAGCGCCAAAAGAACACGACCGACGACAAGATCCTGTCGCTGATCGAGTGCAATAACGAAGAGGTTAAGCAGGAGAACTCCAATAAGAATCCGACCGTCAATTCCGTTCAGCGCGACTATATGGCCGGCGAGATTTCCAAGGACCTGACCCAACGCGTGCTGCTGCCCCAGGAGATCGTGGATGCCCATAATGAGGGCCTGATCCATTTCCACGATTCGGATTACTTTGCCCAGCACATGCACAACTGCGATCTGGTGAACCTGGAGGACATGCTCCAGAACGGCACCGTTATCTCGGGCACGCTGATCGAGAAGCCGCACAGCTTCTCGACCGCCTGCAACATTGCGACGCAGATTATCGCCCAGGTTGCTTCCTCCCAGTACGGCGGTCAGTCTATTTCGCTGACCCATCTCGCCCCGTTCGTTGAGGTGAGCCGTCAAAAGATTCGCGGCGAGGTCGCTCGCGAGCTTGAGGAGCTCGGTGTTTCGGCATCTGCCGAGAAGGTTCGCGAGGTCGTTGAGGAACGCCTGCGCGATGAGATTCGTCGCGGCGTCCAGACGATTCAGTATCAGGTCGTGACCCTTATGACCACGAATGGTCAGGCGCCGTTCGTGACGGTCTTTATGTATCTCAATGAGGCCCGTACGCCCCAGGAGAAGCACGACCTTGCCATGATTGTGGAGGAGACGCTTCGTCAACGCTATGAGGGCGTTAAGAACGAAGCCGGCGTGTGGATCACCCCGGCGTTCCCCAAGCTCATCTACGTGCTCGAGGACGATAACATCAGCGAGGATTCGCCGTACTTCTATCTGACCAAGCTCGCCGCCAAGTGCACCGCCAAGCGCATGGTGCCCGACTACATCTCCGAGAAGAAGATGCGCGAGCTCAAGCTGTCTAAGGGCGAGACCGCCGGCAACGGCGATTGCTATACCTGCATGGGTTGCCGCAGTTTCCTGACGCCCGACCGTTCGGGCAACGGCTTTAACAATGTCGCCAACGCTCTGAACTATGACCCGACCAAGCCTAAGTACTATGGTCGCTTTAACCAGGGTGTTGTGACCATCAACTTGCCCGATGTTGCGCTGAGCTCGCATCAGGACATGGACAAGTTCTGGAAGATCTTCGATGAGCGCCTTGAGCTGTGCCACCGTGCCCTGCTGTGCCGTCATGAGCGCCTGATGGGCACGCTTTCGGATGCTGCGCCGATTCTTTGGCAGTACGGTGCCTTGGCGCGCCTTAAGAAGGGCGAGACGATCGACAAGCTGCTCGTGGGCGGTTATTCCACCATTAGCCTGGGTTACGCCGGTCTGTATGAGTGCGTCAAGTACATGACGGGCCACAGCCACACCGAGAAGGAGGGCACGCCGTTTGCCATGGCCGTCATGCAGCACATGAACGACAAGTGCGCCGAGTGGAAGGCCGAAAGCGATATCGACTTCTCGCTGTACGGCACCCCGCTTGAGTCGACGACCTACAAGTTCGCCAAATGCCTGCAGCGCCGTTTCGGCATTATCCCGGGCGTGACGGACAAGGGCTACATTACTAACAGCTATCACGTCCACGTGTCCGAGGAGATCGATGCCTTCGACAAGCTTAAGTTTGAGGGCATGTTCCAGCAGCTTTCGCCGGGCGGTGCTATCTCCTACGTTGAGGTTCCCAACATGCAGGACAACCTCAAGGCGGTCATTCGCGTAATGCAGTATATCTACGACAACATCATGTACGCCGAGCTCAACACCAAGAGCGATTACTGCCAGGTGTGCGGCTATGACGGCGAGATTCGCATTGTCGAGGACGATGGCAAACTGGTGTGGGAGTGCCCCAATTGCGGCAATCGTGACCAGGAGAAGATGAATGTCGCCCGTCGCACGTGCGGCTACATCGGTACCCAGTTCTGGAACCAGGGTCGAACCGAGGAGATCCGCGACCGCGTGCTGCATCTCTAATAACCATCCCAGGCTGCCCCGTAGCGAGGCCCGGACCTTTGCTCGCTATTTCGGACAGTCCTGGCTCACGACGGAGGCGCCACTGGCGCCTCCTGTTCGTGCGGAACTCATATCGAGCAAAGGTTCGGGGCCTCGCTACGGGGCAGCCAAGTTGATGTAGCTGAGATGCAGCATGCGGTCTGCTCACTCCTCGAAGTTCTTAGCGGAAATAATTCGAGCTGCAGCTGCGATTTACTTGCGATGGCGGTTGAGCCGCAACCCAGTTTTTATTGGACCTCGAACCCCATACTCGATGTTCGCTTCGTTCACCGAGTGTCGCTCGCGAGGGGTCTGGAGCATATTGTCCCGCCCGCAGTTTCGCAGGCCGAAGGCCGAGAATGTTTGAGGACGGGATGATATGCTCCAGACCCCCAGGAAGGTTACCTATGAACTACGCGAACATTAAGTATTTCGACATTGCTGATGGAGAAGGCGTTCGTACTTCTCTGTTTGTGAGTGGGTGCCGTCGTGGGTGCAAGAATTGTTTTAACTCCGTCGCATGGGACTTTGCCGCGGGTGAGCCGTTCGATCGTGCCGTCGAGGACAAAATCATCGATAGTCTTGATCATCCCTTTATTGATGGCCTGACGATTCTGGGCGGGGAGCCTATGGAACCCGAGAACCAGGCGGGACTCGTTGATTTTATCGAACGCGTGCGTGCGACCTACCCTGTGGAGTCTGGGAAGACCATTTGGTGCTTTACCGGTGACGTGCTCGAGGAACTAATGCCGGGCGGCCGTCACCATACCGACGTGACGGACCGTATCCTTGCTTGCCTCGACATGTTGGTGGACGGTCCGTTCGTTCAAGATCTGTACGATATCTCGTTGCGCTTTAGGGGTTCGAGTAATCAGCGCGTGATCGACATGAACGCCACGCGCGCTCGTGCTGCGCGCGAGGGCGTTGCGCTTTGCGACGCTGTGGAGCTTTGGCGAGACGATCCGGTCTATTCGACCCATACTATGTAGCTGGAAGAGGTTGCGTGCCAGCGTGGTACCATAGCGCGAACACGAAATCGAAAAAAGTGAGGCCCAGATGGTCGATCAGGAAAAAGTCGAGACTGCTATTAAGCTGCTGCTTGAAGGTATAGGCGAGGACCCAACTCGTGAGGGCCTGCTGGAGACCCCGGCACGCGTCGCCCGTATGTATGGCGAGATTGCCGGCGGTATGGGCCGGAGTGCCGAGGAGCACCTGTCCAAAACCTTTGCCGTCGCTTCGAACGATTTGGTTATCGAGCGCGATATTACGTTTTACTCGCTGTGCGAGCACCATCTGCTGCCGTTTTATGGCAAGGCTGCGATCGGCTATATCCCTAACGGTCGCGTGGCGGGTCTGTCTAAGCTTGCTCGCACGGTTGAGGTCTATGCCCGTCGTCTGCAGCTGCAGGAGCAGCTGTGCGCGCAGGTTGCCGATGCCCTCATGGAATATCTTGCTCCCCAAGGGGCGATCGTGCTGATGGAAGCCGAGCATATGTGCATGACCATGCGCGGCGTGCAAAAGCCCGGTGCCAAGACCGTAACGCTTGCTCGTCGCGGTGTCTTTGAGACCGATCCCGCGCTCGAGGAGCGATTCTTTAGGATGCTGGACCGCTAACCATGAGAGTCGTCAACGACTTTACATCGAAGACCGATGAGGGGACGCCGCGTCGCGGTTTTATGGCTTCGGGCCTGACTCCCTTTGGCGCCATGCCTCGCATTGATTACATTTGTGCCAATGGGCTGTTCCGGCGGCACCTGGGCAACATTGCACAGTTGGAATCGGGGCGTATCTTCTGCCGCCACGGTATTGACCATCTGCTGGATGTCGCGCGCATTATGTGGATTAAGAATCTTGAGGAACAGCTCGAATTTGACCGCGAGGTCATCTACGCCACGGCACTTCTTCACGATATCGGCAAAGATGAACAGTATGAATCGGGTATATCCCATGATGTTGCAAGCGAGCGCGTCGCTGATGCGATTCTTGGCGGCATGCCCGATGACGTGGCATTTGATCCGGCCGATGCCGCGGCCATTAAGACGGCCATTTTAGGCCATAGAAAGCTGCGCGTGAACAGCCAACCGCTTGAGCGTCTGCTCTATGCAGCCGACAAAGCATCGCGCGCCTGCTTTGCATGCCCCGCGCGCAATGCCTGCAACTGGAGCGATGATAAAAAGAACCTGTCGATTCGCGTGTAGTTGGTTTGCGCGGTCGGGGTTCTAAACGAAGGAGACGATCGCGATGAGTAACAAGAAACTGCCCGAGAATGCAACCAAGACTGAAGGCGCCGAGCTCGCCCGCCGTGGAAGGGGCGAAATATCCACCGCAACGGCGGTGCCCCACGTGAGCTATGACGATCTGCGCCATGCCGATCGCATCACCGTTGAAGGTCTTGAGGTCTTTGCCAACCACGGCGTGTATCCCGAGGAGAACGCCCTAGGCCAGAAGTTCATCGTGTCCTTGGTGCTCTATGCCGACCTGCGTGCAGCAGGGGAGCACGATAACCTGGATGCCTCGATTGATTACGGCTCGGTGTGCCACGATGTCGATGGCTATCTGCGCGAGCATACGTTTAAGCTCATCGAGGCCGCAGCCGAGGGCGTGGCCCAGATGCTGCTACGTCGTTACCCCCTGCTGCTTGGCGTTCGTGTTAAGCTCGATAAGCCTTGGGCGCCCGTCGGTCTTCCCCTGGCAAGCTGTGGTGTCGAGATCGAGCGCGTGCGCTAACCGGTTCTAATACGTCTCTATGGGTGGCTGCTTGAGCCGCTGCGACAGAGCTCTATTGTTGGGGCAGTACGTGTCGAGCAGGGCGTGAAACCGCTGATTGTGGCTTGGCTCGAGCAAGTGGACGAGCTCGTGGGCGACAACCATGTCAAGGCACTCGACGGGGTAGGCGGCAAGCTCGCGTGCGATGCGAATGGCACCGGTTTTGGGCGTACACGAGCCCCAGCGCGTTTTCATGCTGCGCACGGAAACGCGGGAAGCGGCGACACCCATTGCGATTTCGTATGTGCGCACCATATCGCGCAGCGCCGTGGTGACCTCGGATGTATAGAGCTGGTCGATGCGGGCTTGGAGCTCATCGGGCGTTAGGCCGTCGAGGATTGCGTGCCGCTTGGCCTGTGGGTGTTCGTCTGGCTCGTCGGTACCCATAAAACTTGCGAAGGTGGCCTGTTTGGGTCGCGGTGCGGGTGATGCAAAGTTGTGATCGAGCGCATCTTGTACCGTGATGGGCTTGCCCCAAAGCGCAATGATGGACGAGGGGCTGAGCGGCTCTCGCTCCGTCGCCTGACGTTGCTCGCGCTGGGCAAGTCGGCTGATAATCCAGGCGCTGTTGCGCTTCACAAATGCTTCGATACGCTCGCGGGTGGCACCGAGCGGTGCGCTTGCGTGGACCTCACCGCTCGATGTGACGCGTAGGTTGAAGTTCTTGACGCGCTTTTTGGTAACGACGACGGGGATGGGCATCCCATCCGGTCGGGATACGGAAATCGTAAACTGCTGCGTCAAAAGCGGCCCTTCAGATTGGGGACGGGCCGGCATGTCGACCGTTCGGCATGCCGGCCCGCTCAAGGGATGTGAAATTAATAACGCTCAAAGAAGGCAAGCGCGTTGTCGCTGCAGAGCTTTTGCATCACGGTCTTGCCAAAATGCTTGGAGAGCATGTTCTGGAACTCGGGCATCTTGCTGGCATCGGAGAGGAAAGCGGGCACCGTGGCGCCGTCCCAGTCGCCGCCGAGCGCGATGACGTCCTCGCCGCCCAGGTCGAGCCAGTGCTCGATATGTGCCGCTAGCTGATCGAAGGTGACGTCTGCGGCGGTCTTGTCGGTTGCGTCGTTGGAAAGGAACTCGCTGCAGTAGTTGAGGCCGACGATGCCACCCATGTCGCGAATGGTGCGGAACTGGTCGTCGGTAAGGTTGCGTTTGGCGCCGCAAACCGCACGGGAGTTGGAGTGGCTGGCGACGAAGGGACGCGTGGCGCGGGCGGCGACCTCGTCAAAGCACTCATCGTTGAGATGGGAGACGTCAAGCACCATGCCGGCGTGCTCCATCTGCGTAAGTGCCTCGATGCCGGCGGCGGTGAGGCCGGCGTGGGTATCGTGTCCGCTCGCGAGCGGCCCCTGCGCGTTCCAGCTGAGTGACGACATGAGTACGCCCAAGCTCTTGAGCACCTCGATCAGTGCGGGGTCCTCGGCAAAGAACGTGGCGTTTTCGATGGTGTGGATGCAGGCGACCTTGCCGTCCTTGATCGCAGGGCGAATGTCTGCGGCGCTGCGCACTTTGACCATGCGGTCGTGGTTGAGCATGGCCTGGCCGCTCATATGCGCCATGATCTGCGCCTGGAAGCGCGCGGCGTGGGCGGTGGGAATCTCGTCGGGGATAAACGTGGCGAAGCACTGTGCCCACGGCGTGTTGCCGATCTTTGCGAGCGAGATGGCGCAGGCGTTGCCCTCGATGAGGTCGAAATCTTGCGGATGCGTCTCGTCGCCGGGGAAATAACCGTCGGTGCCGGCGGTAAAGCGCAGGTCGAGATCGAGCGTGGCCCAGCCGATGCGGTCGGCGGTGTCGCAGTGTAGGTCAAATACGGGATATGCCATGGTTCCTCCGGTTGCAGCGTTTCTTTGCAAACTGTCTTCGAATTGTATGACTAGGGTATAGTTAGCGCCATACGTTCATGGCGGCCCGCGTTGTGTGCCGCCCTTATCACGGAGGTTTCCATGTCCAACCAGGGCAAGAAGGTCAAGACTCATTATCGCGGCACGCTCGACGACGGCACGCAGTTCGATAGCTCCTACGATCGCGGCGAGCCGCTGGAGTTCACCTGCGGTGCCGGTCAGATGATCAAGGGCTTCGATGCCGCCGTTGTCGACATGCAGGTGGGGGAGAAGAAGACCGTGCACATTCCTGCTGCCGATGCCTACGGCGAGCACAATCCCGAGATGGTTATCACCTTCCCGGCCGAGCAGGTTCCCAACATCGAGCAGATCGAGAAGGGCATGAAGCTCTTCCTGTCCACGCCGAGCGGCATGCCTGTCCCTGCCGTTGTCATCGATGTGACGCCCGAGGCTGTGACGCTCGATGCTAACCACGAGCTGGCCGGCAAGGATCTCAACTTTGATATCGAGCTCGTCGAGGTCGAGGATTAGAGTATGCCTGAACGCTTGGTTTCGACGACATGCTTGGGAAATCTCAACGATCCGTCCTATGAACTCCTGCTTCGTCGGGAGCTGGGTGGCATCTTTGAAGTTGACGAGCTGCTGCTCGATTGGGACCAGGCTGATGTATGCGCGTTTGCGGGCGTGACGGAGCTGGGGCGCACGGTCGATGTTCGGCTGGATGCTGCCGACGGCAGTCGTCTTGCCGACGGCGACGTGCTCGCCATCGACCGTTCGGGCATGGTGCCCGTGGCGGTTGTCGTGCGCCTGCGCAGCGCCGAGGTCTATTTGGTCGAAGTCGACCGCATGGATCCGATTGCGCTCGCGCATGCGTGCTGGGAGATCGGCAATATGCACGCGCCGCTTTTCCGAGGCGATTCGGACGAGCATACCATGCGCATGTATACGCCGGTGCAGCCTGTTTTGGGCCGCATGCTCCGGGGCGTCGAGGGTGTTCGGCTCTCGGTGGTTACCCGTGAACTCGATACGGACCGGCGCTTTGCGTCGAGTGCGGCGTATGCCGTTGTGAGCATGGCTCCCGACTTTACGATCGTAAAAAAGGCGCGCGGTTAACGTGCGTATGAGCAAGACGGACTTTGAGAGGCAGCTGTTCAAAGTCCGTCTTGCTGTTGATGAGGTGCTGTGGGGGAAAGCATATGGGTCTTGAGGGAATCAAGCTGATTGCATGCGATTTGGACGGCACGTTGCTGCATCCGGGGGAGTGCGAGCCGCGTTCCGAGGCCTTTGAGCTCATCGATGAGCTGCATCGTCGTGGCATCGTGTTTATGCCGGCGAGCGGCCGTCAATATGCGAGCTTGCGCTATCTGTTTGCCCCGGTGGCCGATGAGCTCGCCTATGTATGCGAAAACGGTGCCCTCGTGATGAGCGAGGGGCGTGCCGTTGTCAAGCGTTCCATGGAGCGTAACCTTGCTATGGATATCGCGAATGCCGTGGTTGCGTATCCCCATGCCGACGTGACCCTTTCGTGTGAGGGACACCTCTACACCATGAGCGGCAACGATGCATTCGTCGACCATTTGCGCTACGAGGTCCATTGCGATGTGGCGGTGGTCGACCGTCCCGAGGACATCGACGAGGACGTCATTAAGATCGCGTTTCAAACGCCCGGGACAGAGCAGCCGGCGGCGCTGGAGTATTTCGTCCGTCGCTTTGGCGACCGGGTCGATGTGATGACGTCGGGAACCGAATGGACCGACTTTATCGGCTTTGATTCGGGCAAGGGGTCCGCGCTTGCCGATTATGGTCGTGCGCTGGGGATCTCACCTAACGAAATGATGGCGTTTGGCGATAATGAAAACGACCGCGACATGCTCAACGTGGTGGGCCATCCCTATCTGATGGAGAGCTGCAATCCCAGTATGCGCGGTATCAACGACCGCGTCCGTTACGTGCGCACGGTCGAAGAAGAGCTGCGTCGCCTACTTGCTGAGTAGACATTTGGGACATGCCTGGAAATCTTTCTTTTGCCGCAATCGGTGAAAAGTTGCTTTTAAGGCATGTCCCAAAATCTACCTACAGTTGGGGCAGAGGCCTTCGAAGATGGTGTAGTGCGAGCTGACGCTCCATCCGATTTGTTCGGATGCCCTGGCGTCGAGCTGGGTATTGAAGGGGAGCGGCACATCGATGACGCGGCCACACGAGGTGCAGATGATATGCGCATGCGGCTCGATGGCACGATCGAAGCGGCTGCCGCCCGGCGTTTTAATCGAGAGAATCTCCCCGGCATCGGCCAAGAGATTGAGGTTGCGGTAGACCGTACCGCGGCTGATTTTGTCATCCTGCGCGCGCACAGCGTTGTAGATCTCTTCGGCGGTGGGATGGTTGTAGCTTTGGCGCACGGCATCAAGAACTAGCTTTCGCTGCCTGGTATTCCTTCTTTGCACCGCCATGCGCCTCGCCTCTTTTCTATTAACGGTCGTAGGTAAATGATACCGTATTTAGCACACAATACTAATAATGAGGAGTGAAACCGCCTTCATTGGCAAGTGGGGCTCGGACCTGGGCGTCTACGAGGCGAAAACGCGTTCCCATGCGCTCGTAGGAGGCATGAAGCGCCTCGAGATGAGATAGGATGTTTGCCGGAGCTCCCTGTATCTCCATCTCGACTGAGCCGTCTTCCATGTTACGCACCCAGCCGGTGAGTGCGCGTGCCTGCGCGAGGTTGGTGTTGGTAAAGCGAAAACCAACGCCTTGGACCTGCCCCTCCCAGCGCAGGAAATAGCGCAGGGGAGTGTCTTGAGTGGCTTCGTCGCTTGCGAGCACAGTAAGCCTGCGGCGCAGCTCGAGCTCGACGCCAGAGGGCTTTTGGGGCTCGCGGCTGCCGCCGGCGACGCCCGAGAAAAGCTTGTCGAAAATACCCATCGCTAGGCCTGCTTGACAGAATCGGCGGGGAAGGTAATGCCGGTCTGTTGGCGCACGGCATCCATGATGCGCAGCGAGACAAGCGTGACATCGCGATAGTGGCCAAGCTCGTGACGTCCCGCCGGGGTCTCCCAAATCTCTTCCTTGACGTTATCGATGCCGCCGATGGCGGTGATAAAGTCTGCGAGTTCGTATTCCATGGTGTTGCTCGATTTGGGCAGGTCGAGCACGCGGCCGTTGTCGCTCTGTTCGCGCGGCGCTTCGGTCGCCGAGCCGCGTACGACATCGCCGCGATAGTCGATGCGGACGTTGCGGGGCGTGGACAGATGGTCAATCTGGATAGTGCCACGCTCGCCTTCGATCTGCGAGGGCAGTAGGTCATTCGTAATTTTGGAGTGCGCGAGCTCGACGGAGATACGGCCACCGCCGTAGCTGGCGAGGATGGAACCGCAGCCATCGATGGGGCCATGGGTGAGCTCTTGCGTGGTGGGGTCGAGCAGAGTGGCCATGCTCGTAAGGCCGGAGGGCATGCCGAAGATCTCGACCATGGGCTCGACGGTGTAGACGCCAATATCCATGAGGGAACCCGATGCCATATTGCAGTCGAAGATATTGGTGGCGCGTCCCGCGAGAACCTCGTTGTAGCGTGAAGAATACTTGCCAAAGCGCAGTGAGGCGCGGCGGATGGGGGCGATCTCGCCCAGGGCGTCCTCGATGGCGTGGAAAGCGGGGTCATGGAGCGGGCGCATGGCCTCGAGGGCTACGACGCCCGCCGCCTCGGCGGCGCGGAAGACTTCCAGCGCCTGTGCTTCGGTGGCGCAGAAGGGCTTCTCGACGATGACGTGCTTGCCGCTGGCGATGCAGGCAAGGGCCTGCTCGTAGTGAAGTGCGTTTGGGCTGCCGATATAGACGGCGTCGACGTCGGCGGCTGCTGCAAGCTCATCAAGTGAAGTAAAGTTTCGCTCGCCGCCATGCTCGGCAGTAAAGGCGGCGCCGCGCTCGGCGTTGCGCGAGAGCGTGCCTACGAATACAGCCTGGTCGTTGGCATTGACGACCTGGATAAAGTCGTCGGTGATCATGGATGTGCCGATGGTCGCGATGCGCAGCATACGTCCCCCTTGCGTTGTTTTGGTCTACAGGATGAGTGTAGCGCGTGGGGATATAAAGCTGCGCGAAAACGCTATTACAGGTCGCTCTCGTTAAAGCCGGTGTCGATATCGAGGTTTACTCCATCGGCCGCGGTGGTGGCGAGCTCGTCGCAGCGCTCGTTGAGCTCGTGGCCGGCATGCCCCTTAACCCAGATGAACTCCACCTTATGCTTGCTCTTTGCGGCAAGCAGGCGCTCCCACAGATCGCGGTTCTTAACGGGCTGCTTGTTGGCAGTTTTCCACCCGCGCTTTTTCCAGCCGTCGATCCAGTGCCTGTTAAAGGCGTTGACGACGTACTGCGAGTCGGAGTGGACCTCGACCTCGCAGGGACGGTTGAGCGCCTCGAGCGCCACGATGACCGCCATGAGCTCCATGCGGTTGTTGGTGGTCTTGGCGTAGCCACGCGAAAGCTCGGAGGTGAAGGTCTTGCCGGCGGGGTTGGTGTATTTGAGCACGGCGCCGTAGCCACCGCGTCCCGGATTGGATCGAGCCGAGCCGTCGGTATAGATGATGACCTTCACAGACTTCCTTTCGTCGAGTTCCTCTCTTGCGGCTGTCTATTGTAGCGCCCGGTCCATCCTGTTTTATGCGAGGCGTGCCGCTCCACAAGGATGGTGGAGACGTTGTCGCCAAGAAAGATGGGCGACCTGAATTGTCAAGAGCTAGGGGGCTTTTAAATCTGCCATTTCTATCCCGTCCCCAAATGGTTGGTTTTCGTGGATGATGCGTTCGAGTTCGTCGAGGTATTGCCGCAGCAGGGGAGAGGGCTTGCGCTCATCGTGCATGATGTAGCCCACGCGCATCGTTGGGGCGTCTGCCAACGGGATCGATGCCATGCCCCATTGCATTTCATTGGAGAGGGCACCGGTCGACAAAGTGTAACCGTTCGACGTGATGAGCAGATTGGTGAGCGTGCCACGGTCGGAAACGCGGATGTTGCGGTCGCAGGGGATATAGCTAAACGGCTCCTCGGCGTAATAGAAGGAGTTCGAGGTCCCCTGCTCAAAGCTGTAGCGCGTATAGGGCGTAAGGTCGGCAAGCGATAGCTGGGGGCGGCGTGCGAGCGGATGGCGCTCGCTAACGAAGACGTGGACCGTTGCATCGAAGAGGGGATGGAAGCTTGCGCGGGCATCGGCGAAGGCCTTCTGCAGGACGCGGGCGTTAAAGTCATCCAGATACAGAATGCCGATATCGCTGCGAAATGCGCGGACGTCGTCGATGATCTGTGACGTGGTGGTCTCGCGCATGATGAACTCGAACTTACTGTTGCGGCAGCGCTCGACGACGTTGACAAAGGCCTCGACCGAAAAAGCGTAGTGCTGGGCCGAGACGGCAAGGCGTGCCTGGGGTGTGCCGCCGTCCTCGTAGCGGGCCTCGAGCATATCGGCCTGCTCTACGACCTGGCGTGCATAGCCTAAAAGCTCGGTGCCGTCGTTGGTGAGTGTGACGCCGCGGCTGGAGCGCGTAAAGATTTCCAGACGGAGCTCCTGCTCTAGGCTTTTGACGGCGTTGGAGATATTGGATTGCGCGGTATAGAGGCGCTGAGCTGCGGCGTTAATTGAGCCGGATTCTGCCACGGCGATAAGAAAACGAAGCTGCTGGAGGGTCATCGGCACCCGTCCTTTCGATAGCTATCTAAAAAACCGATAACAGGTTAGCGCTTTTAAGTGATTGACCGCGTGAAACAGTGCTCGTACTATTCAAAACACACAAAGGAGGTAGGTAATTAAGCCGACCACGAGAACGGGATGTCAAAAGGAGGACCGCATATGAACTGCTTACTAAGACGAATGCCGGGCTCCTGCTTGCGCCCGTCGGCGTGATCAGGAGACAGCGGCTTACTTCTCTTACTCTTATTACTTTTGTTCGATCAAGGAGATCATCATGAGCCAGTTTATCAACAACCCCGAGCACGCCTTTGGTTTCGACACCCTGCAGCTGCACGTTGGCCAGGAGAGCGCCGACCCCGCATCCGATTCCCGCGCCGTGCCTATCTACCAGACCACGAGCTATGTGTTCCGCAACTCCCAGCACGCCGCTGACCGCTTTGGCCTTGCCGACGCCGGTAATATCTACGGTCGTCTGACCAACTCCACCCAGGGCGTCTTTGAGGACCGCATTGCCGCGCTCGAGGGCGGCGTTGCAGGTCTTGCCGTCGCCTCTGGCGCCGCCGCCATCACCTATACCCTGCAGGCCCTCGCTCAGGCCGGCGACCATCTGGTGGCCCAAAAGACCATCTACGGTGGTTCCTACAACCTGCTGGAGCACACGCTCTCCCAGTTTGGTGTCGAGACCACGTTTGTCGATGCCCACAACCTGGACGAGGTTGAGGGTGCCATCAGGGACAACACCACGGTCATTTACCTCGAGACGCTCGGTAACCCCAACTCCGATATCCCCAACATCGACGCTATCTCCGAGGTCGCTAAGAAGCATGGTCTTCCGGTTGTTGTCGATAACACCTTCGGCACCCCGTATCTGTTCCGGCCGCTGGAGCACGGCGCCAATATCGTCGTTCACTCTGCAACTAAGTTTATTGGCGGCCACGGCACCTCGTTGGGCGGCGTGATTATCGATGGCGGCAACTTTGACTGGAAGGCGAGCGGCAAGTATGCGCAGATCGCCGAGCCCAATCCCTCCTACCATGGCGTCTCGTTTACCGAGGCCGCCGGCCCCGCTGCCTTTGCGACCTATGTCCGTGCTATCTTGCTGCGTGACGAGGGCGCCTGCATTAGCCCGTTTAACGCCTGGGTCCTGCTCCAGGGCACCGAGACCCTGTCGCTGCGCGTTGACCGCCATGTCGAGAACACCAAGAAGGTCGTTGAGTTCCTGATCGGTGACGGCCATGTTGCCAAGGTGAACCACCCGAGCCTGCCCGAGCACCCCGACCATGAGCTGTACCAGAAGTATTTCCCCCGTGGCGGCGCCTCGATCTTCACCTTCGAGATCAAGGGCGGCCAGGAGGCTGCTTGGAAGTTCATCGACCACCTGCAGGTGTTCTCGCTGCTCGCCAACGTAGCCGACGTCAAGTCGCTCGTCGTGCACCCGGCTACCACCACGCACTCCCAGCTCTCTGCCGAGGAGCTTGCCGAGCAGAACATTACGCCCTCTACAATCCGTCTTTCCATTGGTACCGAGAACGCCGAGGATATCATTTGGGATCTGAAGCAGGCCTTTGCCGCGCTGGACGAGTGAGGCGACTTGTGCAAGGGCCCCTTGCGACTCGATAGGTATAACTGCATAAAATGCCTGCTCAAGGCGCCTGCGCGAACAATGGTTGCGCAGGCGCCTTTTTTGCATAGGAAGGGCGCTATTACAGGGTTTTTGGCATGCTTTATGCATGCGAGTTGTGGAAAACTCCTGTTGAGAGGATGTGAGTTTTACGCAAATGACGTGCACCTTTTGAGAAAAACCGCAGGTCGCGATTTGCTCGGGGTACTATGCAGCGCGATCGAATCACACGCAGCTTAAACGCAGCAAAAACTCACTACGGAGGTTTCCAGCTACATGAGGATCGATTCACGAAAACCGAAGGCCGCCGCCCTTTCTGCCACGCTTGCCGTGGCGCTTTTAGTGGGTGCCGGCGTAACCGATGCCCACGCGGCAACACTGTCCGACGCGGTCGGATCAACGCCGTCCGAGGCGACCCTGATGCAGCCCGTCGACTATCGTGGCGACGGCTTTGGCTCCATGCAGGAGTGGAACGCCTCGATGGGGGCCAAGCGCGATTCCCTAGAGGTCCGCGCGCAGATCATCATGAACATGTACGGTGACTATGCCACCGATGACGAGCGCGCTGTACTGCAGGGTTGTATCGACGGTGCGGGCAGTCTTTTGACGATGGAGGAGGTCGACGCGAAGTCGGCCGAGCTCGACGAGCTTCGCTCCACGCTCGAGGATGCTAAACGCGAGGCGCTCGAGGCTGCGGCCGTCGAGGCAGAAGCTGCCGAGGCCGTTCAGGCTTCGTATTACAACGCCGGCTCCGGCTCGTCTTACGCGTCTGCTGCGTATTACGCGAACGGCTCGGGCCTGACGCGCTCGGGCGGCGTCAATAACTACAACGGTCGTCGCGAGACCTATTACAGCAGCAACGTGCTGTATCACCACCGCACGGGTGAGTGGACGCTGGATTCCGAGGGCTTTTGGCGTGATTCCGACGGCTACTACGTGGTGGCTGCGAGCGATAAGTCCCAGGGCTCGACCTTTACGGGCTCTAAGGGCGAGTGCAAGGTCTACGATTCGGGTTGCGCAGCCGGAACTACCGATTACTACACCGGTTGGTAATCTGTCGGCATCGATTGCACATGATGGACGGGCGTCTTTACTGAGCTTTCGGGCAATGTAGGGGCGCCCGTTTTTATATGCATTTGGGTTAACAGAGCCCTTACCGTGGCACTACGTTGGGCATATGGGCGCGGGGCACACTAAGTCATGAGAAACAAGGTCTTTCTCGTGGAGGAAGTGATCCCATGAACGCTCGAGATGTCGCTATTGCCGTCGTTGCCCTTTTGATCGGATGTCTTGGTCCGACGGCGGCGTTAGTTGCCGGCTTGCAGTCCACTACGGGTGCCGCTCCTGTGGTTGTGAGCGCCTTGATTGCAGCGGCGCTGTTGGGAAGCGCCGGCGTGGTGCTTTGCCGCGATGACGAGGACGAGGTCCCGGAGTCGCAAAACGAGCCTCAGTTTTAGCCTCGGCCTACATGCGACAGGCCTTCGCGAGCGATGGGATCCTCGCGAAGGCCTGTCTGCTTACATTGCGCGCGTCGCCGTGCGGGCGAGGCTACCAGCTGCTTTCTATTTCGCGAATCCTCTGGTAGAGCCAATCGTTTTGCGGCACTTGGATATCGTGTTTGGCGGCCAGGCGGCAAATGGTGCCCGCGAACTCATCGACTTCGGTTTTACGTTGTGCGATGCGGTCCTGCGCCATCGAGGGCATGCCGGCGGGATCGATTCCCTCGATGAGGTGCACCATCTGCGTCAGGTCAGCCTCGGTAAGCTCAACGCCCTCGGCGTTGGCGACCGCAAGTGTCTCGCGCATGGCGGAAACAAAGCAGCGACGCTGCTCGGAGCCCGGTTCCGTGGCGCTCCCGTAGGTCCCGCCGTAGGCCATGCAGGTCTGGTTGATGCCATCGTTGAGCATGAGTTTGGCCCACATACGGTGCGCAATGTCGCTCTCGACGGTATGGGCGATGCCGCAGCGCGTGTAGAGCTCATCGATGGCGGTGACGGTTGCGGGCTCGGTGCCTGCTGCCGCGCCAAAGCGAATCTCGCCCGCATTGGTAAAGGTGAGCGCGCCGTTAAGGAATACGGCGTCCATGCCCTGGCAGATGCCCAGGACGGTGTGCTTCCAGCCAAAGCGCTCGGCTATTTTTTGCTCGCTCGTAATGCCGTTGCACAGCGAGGCGATGAGCGTGTTGGGTCCCACGACGCGCTCCATAGTCTTGAGTGCTTGGCTGAGCCCCGTCGTCTTGACCGTGAGAATGACCAGATCGGCGGGCGTTGTCTCGCTGGCGCGGACGGACTTGAGCGTGCAGGGCTTTCCGTTGACGGTGAGCGCATCGCCCACGTGGCGCTCGAAACGCGCGTCATCCATGACGTATTCGACGGCGTCATTGCCGAGGGCCTTGGCAATCATACTGCCGTAGAGCAGGCCGACGCCGCCCTTGCCGATAAAGGCGACCTTGTTGATCTGCATGTGAATCATCTCCTCACAAAAAGGCGCCCGCGTGCGGGGCGCCTGATGGATTGTATGCCGCTGGGGCATGTGGCGTACACCGGAGGCTGAATTTAGAAGAACAAATGCATGGGAACTTATGCCGCGGGGCAGATGGCAAAAACGCGCGCGGGATAACCAACGCCATCGCGCACCTTGGGGAAGGTGCAGAAGATGACGGCGCCTGTGGCGGGAAGCTCGTCCAGATGGTCCATGACCTCAATCTGATAGCGGTCAACCGAGAGGATGTACTGCTCGCCGGGGTAGGGGTAGGCGTCCTCGCGTGTGGTCACGCTCGCCTCCTTTCATCGGGCTTTTTGCTGATGTTAAAGCGGTGTCGTGACAGCTCGATTTCTGCTGCGTTACGATACGTTCTCGATTGCGATTCCACGATGTTTCGGCCGCGTGACCATTGTGTTTCGCCTTGCCGGGGCGCTGATGGCGAAGGGAGGGGCCGTGCAATACCGCGTTGACCCCAAAAGTGGTAACCGAATATCCGCTCTGGGTCTGGGCTGCATGAGATTTCCTGGTGCGCCGGGACGCCCGGATGCGAAGACAGCCGATGCCATCATTTCCCGTGCGGTGGAGCGAGGGATAAATTATCTGGATACGGCGTACCTTTATCCCGGCAACGAGGCGTGCGTGGGCGCCTCGCTTGAGCGCTTGGGACTGCGCGACCAGGTTTTGCTCGCGACCAAGCTGCCGCACGCCTCGTGCAAGTGCGCGGAGGATTTCGACCGTTTCTTTGATGAGCAGCTGCGCCGCCTGCGGACTGACCATATCGACTACTACCTCATGCACAACATCACCTCGCCCGCCCAGTGGGAACGCGTGGTGGCACTGGGTATCGAGGATTGGATTATGCGCCAAAAGGCTGCGGGGCGTATTCTCCGGATCGGTTTTTCGTACCACGGCAGTGCGGCGGACTTCCTCACGATGCTCGATGCTTATGAGTGGGACTTTTGCCAGATCCAGTACAACTATGCCGGCGAGCGTTACCAAGCGGGAACGGCGGGGCTCATGGCCGCCGCCGAGCGAGGCCTCGCGGTGTTTGTGATGGAACCGCTTTTGGGCGGACGTCTGGCAGGTAAGTTGCCGCCGCGGGCCCGCGCTGTGCTCGATAGCGCCCGTGACCCGCATTTGTGCACTCCTGCCGCTTGGGGGCTTTCGTGGGTGTGGAATCATCCTCAGGTGACGATGCTGCTTTCGGGTATGATCGATACCGCGCAGGTGGATGAGAACGCGGCGTTGGCCGATCGGGCCCTGCCGGATTCGATGACAGCTACTCAGCTCGATGCCATCGCACGCGTGCTGGAGGAGTTTGAAAAATCGAATCGCGTGCCCTGCACGGGATGCGGTTACTGCATGCCGTGTCCTAAAGGCATCAATATTCCTGGATGTTTTGCCGCCTACAACGCAAGCTATGCGCACAGCTGGTTTACGGGTCTATCGCAGTATTTTACGGCGAGCGCGGTGCGCACAAGCGAGCCCAAGCTGGTGAGCAATTGCGTCAAGTGCGGCAAATGCGCACGCCACTGCCCGCAACACATCGATATTCCCGAGCGTCTCGACGATGTGCGCCGACGTTTCCAGCCTGGCCCCGTGACGGCGGTGCTTAAGGCCTTCGGCAAAACGCGCTCCTCATGACCCTTTTATAACTTGCGGTGGAATAGTTCCTGTTTGCGGCAGAATAAGGCATCAACAGGAACTATTTCACCGTAACTGATGAGGGGGAGCTGGGGATGCTGACGATTGGGTGTCACCTATCCACGACGAAGGGCTATCGGGCGATGGGGGAGACGGCGCTATCCATTGGCGCCAATACCTTTGCATTCTTTACGCGCAATCCGCGCGGCGGCAAGGCGAAAGACCTTGACATGGATGACGTGGCGGCCCTGCGCGAGCTTATGGAACAAAACGATTTTGGTCCCCTCGTGGCCCATGCTCCGTATACCTATAACCCCTGCTCGGCCAAAGAGCGGGCGCGCGAGTTTGCCCTGGAGGCCATGGCTGAGGATCTGCAGCGTCTGGAAGCGCTGCCCGGTAACTACTACAATTTCCATCCCGGTGCGCATGTGGGACAGGGCACCGACGCCGGCATTCAGATGATCGTCGACACCCTGTGCCAGGTGATGTTTGAGGGCCAGCAGACGACGGTGCTGCTCGAGACCATGGCCGGCAAGGGCACCGAGGTGGGCCGCAGCTTTGAGGAACTGGCGATCATCATCGAGGGCGTTGCTGACAGGCGCCCCGAGCTGTCGGCCAAGCTGGGCGTTTGCCTGGACACCTGCCATGTAAATGACGCCGGCTATGATATCGTCCAAGATCTTGACGGTGTGCTCGACGAGTTCGATCGTGTGGTGGGTATCGAGCGCCTGCGCGCTGTGCATATCAATGATTCCAAGAATCCCCGCGGTGCCCATAAGGACCGGCATGAGTGCATCGGCAAGGGTTACCTCGGCAGCGAGGAACTTGGCGGTGGAATGCAGGTTATGCAGAATATTGTATCGAATAGCCGCCTGCGATCACTGCCATTCATTTTGGAAACGCCGAACGAACTTGCAGGTTATGCAGCGGAAATTACGCTACTAAGGTCGTTACAGCAGTAATGACTGTCACAAAGCGGAGTGTTCCATTCACGTTATAGGTTTGTTTCAATCAGTTTTCTAATTGCAGATTCTCTCACGCGGGTGCATAATAGCCCTCGGTTTTTGCAGGCCCCTGAATCACATGGGGCCATTGGAAGGAGACTGATTATGAAGCTGAAGAAGCTTGGCGCATTTGCCGCCACAGGCGCCATGGCGCTTGCCCTCGCACTGACGGGCTGCGGCTCGTCCAACGCCACCTCTGGTTCTGATGCCGGTTCCAGCAGCT
Source organism: Collinsella sp. WCA1-178-WT-3 (M1) (assembly GCF_009696325.1). Lineage (GTDB taxonomy): Bacteria > Actinomycetota > Coriobacteriia > Coriobacteriales > Coriobacteriaceae > Collinsella. The sequence continues at coordinate 61,081 of NZ_VUME01000006.1, read as the reverse complement.
CTGACGACGCTAAGGTCGAGAAGGTCGACGGCTCCAAGGAGTACGCGCTCGTCAAGGACGGTACGCTGACCGTCGGCACCTCTGCCGAGTACGCTCCGTTTGAGTACAAGGATGACAACGGCGATTATCAGGGCTTTGACCTTGAGCTCATCAAGGCTATCGGCGACAAGCTGGGCCTGGATGTCGAGTACGTCAACAACGACTTCGACACGCTCGTCCCCGGCGTCGCTTCGGGCACCAAGTATGACGTCTCCATTGCGGCTATCACCGACACGCCCGAGCGTGAGAAGGAAGTCGCTTTCTCCGATTCCTACTACATGGACGATCAGGCTATCGTGACCAAGGTCGATAACACCGACATCACGGCCGACAATTACAGCGAGAAGCTCAACAACGCCGACGCTACCATCATCGTCCAGTCTGGCTCGACCGCCGAGGCCTTTGCCCAGGAGAACTTCCCCAAGGCCAAGATCGTCCCCTACAAGGACGCTACCGAGTGCTTCAGCGCCCTGCAGTCCGACAAGGGCGATGCCGTAGTCACCAACCGCTCCGTTGCCAGCCAGCTGACCGCCGAGCAGTTCAACACCTGCCACACGGTTAAGCAGATCAGCACCGGCGAGGAGTACGCCATCGCCATCAACCAGGGCAACACCAAGCTCAAGGACGACATCAACCAGGCCATCAAGGACCTGACCGACGACGGTACCGTTGACGCCCTCATGGCTAAGTACAACATCAAGTAAACAGATACTTGATTGCGTGTGGGCCCTTTCCGTTTAGCGGAGAGGGCCTTTGCGCTTCTCTCGACGGAGAGTGTTTCCGTCTCTATTTGCCGGCAACTTCTACGATAGGAGCCACCTTGTCTCGACTGAACAAAGGGGCCGCGGAGCAGCGTTCTTCACTACCCGCCTTGCTCCAAAAGCTAGCCTGTGTCATGGCCGTGGCGCTCGCGCTGGTGTGCGTGGGGGCATCTGCGCCCTCGACTGCCCAAGCGCTTGAGACCGCAAAGATTACCGCCCGACCCAACACCGGTTCGGGCAGCGATGTGGTCGGCGGCACCGAGACACGCATTACCTGGGAAGTTCAGGCCGACGCCGACGAGGAGCTGAGCGGTCTTTCGCTGACGTTTGTCGGCGGCACGACGTTTGGTACCGATGACACGCGATTGACGATGCTCTCGGGCGAGGACCTCATGGATCGCACACCCATGAAGCCCACGTGCACGGCTGATGGCCAGACGCTCAAGATCGACTTTGGCGAGACGGCGCCTGCCGGCGGCTTTTTCCGTGTCGAGGTGTACGGCGTGACCTTCCCCGTCGAAGGCGGCGACGAGGCCTTTAGCGGCACCTATACGCTCGCCGACGGTTCGACCAAGAAGATTTCCAAGATTCCTTCCGTCGAGATTAAGGGCGTGACGGCCTTCGATAACTTCCAGGCCGATCTTAAGGAACAGCCGTGGGTCGAGGCTTGGAATTCCAATATGTTCCTGCGCCTGTTCTTGAACCCGGTCATTTTGGTCCAGAGCCTGCCGGTCGTATTTAAGGGCTTCCTTATGTCGCTCTCGATCGTGCTTGTGGCGTTTCCGCTGGCAATCCCCTTTGGCTTTGTCTTGTCGCTCATGCGCATCTCCAAGTCGCGCATCCTGCGCTGTCTTGCCGGCATCTACGTGAATATCATCCGCGGTACGCCGGCGTTCCTGCAGATCTATATCGCGTTCTTTGGCTTGCCACTTGCCGGCGTCAAGGTGGACGACTACGTCTTGGGCGTTATCGTCATGGCCATGAACTCGTCTGCGTACCTGTGCGAGATCTTCCGTGCCGGTATTCAGTCGATTCCCAAGGGCCAAAACGAGGCTGCCCGCTCGCTGGGCATGAATGCCTTCCAGACGTTGCTCTACGTTATGATTCCGCAGACGTTCCGCAATGTCCTGCCTACGCTGACCAGCGAGTTTATCCTGCTTTACAAGGATACGTCGCTGCTCGCCGCCGTGGGCGTGGTCGAGATCGTCATGAATGCCCGCACCATCGTGGCGACGACGGGCTCCATCACGCCGTATGTGGTTGCCGCCCTGTTCTATCTGGTCATTACCCTGCCGCTTGCGCGCTTGGTGAGCGGTCTTGAGGCGAGACTTCTGGGGACGACCGAAACCAAAAAGAAGCGTCCCACCAAGAGCGCCGGACAGGTTGTCGCGACACCCGCCGATCATATTGCAGGTCTGTAAGGAGGTTCTATTATGAGCGAAACCAATAACTCGAACGAGGTCGTCGTCAGCATCAAGAATCTCCAGAAGGCCTTTGGCGATAACGTGGTCCTGCGCGACATCGATCTGGATGTGCACAAGGGTGAGGTCGTCGTGGTCCTGGGCCCCTCGGGCTCGGGTAAGTCGACGATGCTTCGCTGCATTAACCGTCTTGAGGAGCCCACGAGCGGCTCGATTGTCGTTGAGGGCGTGGATGTGTGCGCCAAGGGCGTCGACCTCAATAAGGTGCGTACGCACTTGGGCATGGTGTTTCAGCAGTTCAATCTGTTCCCGCACCTGTCGGTCAAAAAGAACGTCATGCTTGCGCAACAAAAGGTGCTCAAGCGCAGCAAGGAAGAGGCCGAGAAGATTGCCGTCGAGGAGCTGACCAAGGTCGGTCTGGCCGAGCGCATCGATTTTATGCCGAGCCAGCTTTCGGGCGGTCAGCAGCAGCGCGTGGCCATCGCCCGCGCCCTGTCGATGAATCCGCACGTGATGCTCTTTGACGAGGCTACGTCGGCGCTTGACCCCGAGCTCGTCCGCGACGTCCTTGGCGTCATGCGCGATCTTGCGCGTGACGGCATGACGATGATCGTGGTGACGCACGAGATGGGCTTTGCCCGCGACGTCGCCGACCGCGTCGTCTTTATGGACGGCGGCGTTATCGTGGAGGAGGGCACGCCGAGCGAGGTCTTCGACCATCCCAAGAGCGAGCGCACCAAGGCGTTTTTGGGCAACATCTCGTAGCTGCTTTATGTGGCTGACATAGCAGAAAACTGCAAACATCATTGTGCTTGCCGTAATTGCCGCCGGCTTATTTTTTGGATTCCGGCGTATTGTCGCATCGACGCATGGCACATGCTGTTGCGGCGATGGGGCGGGCAGAAAGAAGGTCAAGAGGGTCGCGGTCGCGGACACCGATGTGTCTCACTACCCCTATAGCGATGAACTGCTTATTGGCGGTATGAGCTGCCGCGGCTGCGCGCAAAATGTGACGAACGCCCTCAACGCTCTCGATGGCATTTGGGCCACAGTGACGTATACAGACCACACGGCGTGCATCCGTTCTAAAAACCCGATCGATCGTGAGGTGCTTGAGGCTGCCGTGAGGGATGCGGGCTATTACGTCATGAAGCCGTAGGGCCGGGCGTACGCTTGCGCCTAGGCTCGGCCGCGCAGCTCGATGTCTTGGATATCGTCGAAGCCGATGGCGATGTCTCGGAGTTTGAGCAGCTTGAACGCGGGGAGCACTTCGTCGAGAATGCCGGTGCGGCTACGATAGCCGTATGTATCGTAATAAGTGACGCGCACCAAGTCGCCACGTTTGAGGCCCTCGAGCTTTTCCGAAAGCTCGAGGGCTTTTTCTTCCGTGAGTTCGCATTTGGGCTCAACAGAGATCTCTTGTTTGCGCACGAGCTCATAGTATCCCGTGAGGGCGGCAAAGGGCATAAACTGCGCGGCGCGGTTGGCGCGAACGGCACCGTTGGCGGTGAGCCTGGGGTCGGCGGCGCGACGTCTTCCCTCGGGGTCCGCCAGGCGTTCAAAAGGTTTCGGCGGCCGCATCGGCTGTTGTTGGGCCTTAGGCACGGTGTCCTCCTACCTGATCGTTGCGTTCGCGTGCGGTGGCGCCGGCGGTAAAGCTTAATCCCTTGACCAGGGCGTTCTTGCCGTACTTGCCCTTCACGGCCAGAACGGCGCGGGCCAGGTCACGCTCGCGTTCATCGGCCTTAACATCGCTGAACAGATCGATGGTGGCAAATTCCTCGGGCATGAGGTTGCCAAAGCCCAAATTGATGCGCTTGACCGGTCGTTTGGGATCGACGGTCTGCGCCCAGAGCTCATCGAAATAGCCCATGATCTTCTTAAACGAATTGGTGCGCTCGGGCAGCTTGCGCGAAGCGTTAGAGTGCGCAAAGAGCGCGGCATAGCCGCCACGCGGTTTGCCGCCATGCTCTCCCACAAAGATGCCGTCGATTGCCTGTGCCTCGCGCACCAGACGGCGTCGTTCGTCATCGCGCTGGACGGGCTTGGGTGCACGGGGTGCGAGCTCGGGGCCTGCGGTTGCGGCGGGTTCGATGCTCGACGTGCTCGAACGCAAATGCCCGCATCCGTCTACATATTGCGCTGTGCCGCTGGCGTCGAGGCGGCGTATGTCGGCGCGCTCGCTCGCGTAGCCCACAAAGAGCGAGATGCTGTCGCAGACCACGTGCTTATCGACCAAGTCCAGTACGGCGGCATCGACCATCTCGCGCAAGACGGTGTAGGCCTGCTCGTAGGCATAACCCTTCGAGAGCACTTGTCCTGTGGTGGTTGAAGTTGCCTGCGGGCGATAGGCCTGAATATCGGCGATAGTTGTCGGCTCGCGCCCAAAGGCGTGGTCGATGAGATACTCGGCATTGACGCCGAGTTCGTCGTAAAGCAGGTTTTCGTCGAGCGCGGCGACGCCCATCAGATCGTATACCCCGTACTTTTCGAGGCGGGCTGCCACGCCGGGGCCGATGCCCCAGATATCGGTGATGGGGCGATGGGGCCAGATCTCCTTGCGAAAGGTCTCGTCGTCGAGTATGCCGATGCGACTGGGTACGTGCTTAGCGGTAATGTCGAGCGCCACCTTGGCCTGGAATAGGTTGGGGCCGATGCCGACTGTCGCCGTGATGCCGGTGCGCGCGAGGACCTCATCGCGCAGCATGCAGGCAAAGCTTTTGGCATTGGTATGGTAGAGCTCTAGATAGGGTGTTACGTCGATAAAACACTCGTCAATTGAGTAGACGTGAACGTCTTGCGGACTGACGTATTCCAGGTAGATACCGTAGATCTGCGCCGACACCTCCATGTAGTGCTGCATGCGCGGTACGGCCTTGATGTAGTCGATGCCGTCGGGAATCTCAAACAGGCGACAGCGGTTGTGTATCCCGAGGTCTTTCATGGCCTGGGTAATGGCGAGGCAGATGGTCGTACGCCCGCGTGATTCGTCGGCAACGACCAGGTGGGTGGTGAGCGGATCGAGCCCGCGGTCGACGCACTCGACGCTGGCGTAAAACGTCTTGAGGTCGATGCAGATATAGGTGTGACGCCCGTGCCCCACGCGTCCTCCCATCAAACACATGTTCTTATCGAATGCATGTTCGATAATACCCGCTCGTTCGGACATCGTCAAAACCTGCCAAAAAGGGACAGGTTTATTTTGGTAGGTAAAACGCTTGACCGACCAAAACAAACCTGTCCCTTTTTGGCAGGTATGGTCGGGCGGTTGCATCGGGTTTTAACGCAGCTCTAAAGAGCGCGAAACAGCCCGGAAAACCTCGCTTCGTAGCATGAGCCTAACGATCGATACCACCATAAAGCACGGAAGGGTTGTGGGGATAATGGTCAACTATGGGTTTGGTATGCCGACGCGCCTTGTTGCGGATGGAGACGTGGCTCGTTGGTGTGGGCGATTGGTCGCTCACTACGGCGGCACCAAGGCGCTGGTGGTGCTGGGTGGCGACAAACATACGCGCGATGAGCTTGTCTCGGCGGCGCTCGGCTCGCTTGACCGAGCTCTGCTCGAGCGCGTGCTTTTTCGTTGCGGCTCGGTTGAGGGCGACGGGGGAGACGAGCTGATCGACGAAGCTGTGGCCCTGGCGACCGACGAAGGCGTGGACTTTGTCCTGGCGATCGGCGATGCCGATACTGCTGGCTTTGCGCGCGAACTCGCGCGTCGCATGGCGGAGCTCGATGCCGGCGAAGACGGTTTTGTCCCTTATGGATGTATTGTCTCGGAGGGCAAAGTGCCTGCCGTCGTGGGGGCCGGTGAGGTTCCCGTTTTTGCCATCATCGCGCCCGAACTGCTTGAGGGCATTGGGTCTCCTCTGCGTGAGTTGCTCGGCAGCGTGTGCGCCGCGGCCTAATGTCTGCCATAAAGAGATGGGCTATTTTTGGTAGGTAAAGCGTTTGACCTGCCAAAATAAACCTGTCCCTTTTTGGTCGGTCGCCGTTTGGGGGCGGATTGGCAACGCTGGCTGATTACGGTCTTGACCTGCGCTAGAATAGGGGCATCTGATTATCCGGGCGCATGGAGGTTTGCGCCCGTATGTTGAGGAGGACTTTATGGCAACTGTTGCCGCACCTATCGACGCTACGTCGACCGCCGCTTGGAAGGCGCTCGAGGCTCATCAGGAGAAGCTCGAGGCCGAAGGTATCGACCTCAAGGCCTGGTTCGCTGCCGATGCAGAGCGCGTGAACAAGCTGAGCTTTGACGCCGGTGACCTGCACTTCGACCTGTCCAAGAACCTGGTGACCGATGAGACCGTCAAGCTGCTGTGCGATCTTGCCCGCGAGGTGAAGCTCGAGGAGCGCCGCGACGCCATGTTCTCCGGCGAGCACATCAACACCACCGAGGACCGCGCCGTCCTGCACACCGCGCTGCGCCGTCCGGCAAGCGAGAAGGGCCAGCTCATCGTTGACGGCCAGGACGTCGTCGCCGACGTGCACGAGGTCCTCGACCGCATGTACGCCTTTGCCGAGCGCGTGCGCTCCGGTGAGTGGAAGGGCGTTACCGGCAAGAAGATCGAGCATCTGGTGTCCATCGGCATCGGTGGCTCCGATCTGGGCCCGGTCATGGCCTACGAGGCCCTGCGTCCCTACGCCGACGCCGGTATCGACTGCCGCTATATCTCCAACATCGACCCCAACGACCAAGCCGAGAAGCTCAAGGGCCTGGATCCCGAGACCACGCTCGTGATTATCGTCTCCAAGACCTTCACCACGCTCGAGACCCTCACCAACGCTCGCGAGGTCAAGACCTGGATGCTCGAGCAGCTCAAGGCTCAGGGTGCCATCGACGGCTCCGATGAGCAGAACGCCGAGGCCGTGGCCAAGCACTTCGTTGCCGTTTCCACCGCACTCGACAAGGTCGAGGCCTTTGGCATCGACCCCGCTAACGCCTTTGGTTTCTGGAACTGGGTCGGCGGCCGCTATTCCGTCGACTCCGCCGTGGGCCTGTCGCTGATCGTCGTGCTCGGTCCCGAGCGCTTCCAGCAGTTCCTCGAGGGTTTCCACGCCATCGACGAGTACTTCTGCAATACCCCGCTCGAGAACAACGCCGTCGCGCTGATGGGCCTGCTCAACGTCTGGTACGTCAACTTCTTCGGTTCCAAGAGCCACGCCGTGCTGCCGTACTGCCAGTACCTGCACCGCTTCCCGGCCTATCTGCAGCAGCTCACCATGGAGTCCAACGGCAAGCACGTCCGCTGGGACGGCAGCGCCGTGACCTCCGACACCGGTGAGATCTTCTGGGGCGAGCCCGGCACCAACGGTCAGCACGCCTTCTACCAGCTGCTGCACCAGGGCACCGTGGTGGTCCCGGCCGATTTCATCGCCTTCGCCAACACTGCCAACCCCGCAACCGACAGCGGCCAGGATGTTCACGAGCTGTTCCTGGGCAACTTCCTGGCCCAGACCAAGGCACTCGCCTTTGGTAAGACGGCCGATGAGGTGCGCGCCGAGGGCACGCCCGAGCAGATCGTCCCGGCCCGCTGCTTTGAGGGCAACCGTCCGACGACCTCGATCTTCGGCGATACGTTGACCCCGTTCGCACTCGGCGAGCTCATCGCCCTGTACGAGCACATCACGTTTGTCGAGGGCACGGTCTGGGGCATCGACTCCTACGACCAGTGGGGCGTCGAGCTGGGCAAGCAGCTTGCCAAGCAGATTACCCCGGCCTTCCACGACGACGCCGCCAAGGCCGAGCAGGACGCTTCGACCCAGGCACTCATCGAGTTCTACCGCGCTCACCGCAAGTAGTCTTTACGGCCGAGTTGGCTTATGACTGAAAGGGGCCCGTATCCGTTGGGATGCGGGCCCCTTTGCTATTTGAGTGGGCATGAGGGCGTATTGAGGGGGGGATGTCTTGCAGTCGGCATCCGCGTACGGTCCCATTCGCTGTCCGTAAATATACGTCTACAGCTAATTTCATACCACTTGCCGGAATGCGGACGCTGTCCTTGCATGTCGGGCGTATATTGAACGTGGTTTTTCGCGTGAAACCACGAATCTGTTGTCAGCCCTGAACAAGGAGGCTCAGCATGACGCTTGCCAAACCCATCAATAAATACATCGACTATATCGATGCCCCCGAGGACACGTTTGAGCAGTATGTCGAGAAGGCGCTAAAGTACAACTTTCGCTGCGTATTTGCGAACCTGCAGGAGTACGAGACGGGCCGCGCCATGCTCGAGGGCTCTGACATCATCCTTGCCGGCGCTATCGACTTTCCCCAGGGCACTATGACGCTTGAGGAGAAGCTTGCGAGGTTTGAGGAATACGCTGCGTGTGGCTTTACCGAGATTGACTACGTTTTGAATCAGGGGTCGATCGAGAACCGCGATTTTGATGCCATCGAGCGCGAGATGACTGCCGTTGCTGATTTTTGTCGCGCGCATGGCATCACTGACAAGGTAATCGTTGAGATGTGCAAGCTGGACGGCGACGACGCCGCCAAGCGCCGTGTATGCGAGATCGCGCTGGAGGCCAAGCCGGGATTCCTTAAGACATCGACCGGCAGAAGCTTTGGCGGTGCTAAGCTCGAGGACGTGCGGCTGATGCACGAGGTGCTCGGCGATTCCGTGGCAATCAAGGCGGCGGGCGGTATCCATAATTACGAAGAGGCTTGCGCATTCATCGAGGCCGGCGCCAGCGCGTTAGGTGCATCGGCGGGCATCGCGATCGTCGAGGGCGCACCGACGGATGAGCGTCGCTAGCAGACGTATTTGACCTGAGCGATAAAGCTTCACGACCACACGCCGTTCATGTTCGGGACAATATGACCTTTTACCCCGTTGCAGACAGAGCCGCAGTAGGTGTTCTGTATGATGACTCAGGCAAGGTTGTTCAATGACAGGGAGGCTTATATGGCAATCAAAGCCATCGCAATGGATATCGACGGTACGCTCACCAACGACCAAAAGGTCATCAGCCCGCGTACGCGCGAGAAGCTGCTCGCGGCGCAGGAGTCGGGCATTAAGCTCATTTTGGCTTCGGGCCGTCCCGCATGGGGGCTGCACGCCTTGGCGCAGGAGCTCGACCTTCAAAACCATGACGGTCTGCTGGTGGCCTTTAATGGCGCTCACGTCGTCGACGCTCAGACCGATGAGGTCCTTTTTGACCAGGCCATGCCGGCTGACGTACTGCACCGTCTGATTGATCATCTGCGTAATTTTGACGTGATCCCTATGATTTCGCTCGGTCGCGATCTGCATGTCGAGGATTCGTACCGCTGCATGATTACGCTGCCGGATGGCTCGCAGAAAAACATCGTCAAATACGAGCGCGATGCCTGCGACCTTAAGATCCGCGAGGTGGAGAGCCTGCATGAGGTCGTGGAAACTTATCCCGTGGACAAGCTGCTCACTGCTGGCGACCCGGCCTATCTGCAAGCGCATCACGAGGAGATGTATGCGCCCTTTACTCAGACGCTTTCGGGTATGTTTACGGCCGACTGGTACTTTGAGTTTACGGCTCCCGGTATCGACAAGGCCCGCGCGCTCGAGGGTGCCCTGCCCAAGCTCGGCATCGATGCCAGCGAGGTCGTCTCGTTTGGCGACGGCCAGAACGACAAGTCCATGATTGAGTGGGCCGGCACCGGTGTTGCCATGGGCAACGCGGTTGACGAGGTTAAGGCCGTGGCCCAGATGGTGACTGCCAATAACAACGAAGACGGCATTGCGGTGGCGCTGGATAAGCTGCTGGGTTAGAATCGCCGATTAATGCATGGTTCGGGCGCCTGCTTACAGGCGCCCTTTTGTTAGGGAGGGTGCCGTGTCCGCATTTCCGTTCGACGCCGTTATCTTTGACATGGACGGCGTCATTGTCGATACCGAGTATTACTACCTGAGCGAGACTGCCGCGTTTGCCAAGGAGCTTGGGCTTAACCTGACTCAAGAGGAGTTGAACGGGCAGATCGGTACCTCACATCAGTTCTTCCTGCATATGCTGGTCGATTGGTTTGAGCGCGCCGGTAAGGGGCATTTCACTGGCGAGGAAGCGTTGGCCCGTTGGGACGAGTGGGCGCATAAGCGTCCGCGCGACTATCAGGCTTTGATTAACCCAGGCGCCGTGGATACGATTCGAGAGCTGCCGCGCCGCGGCGTTCGCGTGGCGCTTGCCAGCTCGTCTCCCATGGATAGCATCGAGGAAGTGCTCAATGCGTGCGGGCTGTCGGATGCCTTTGAGTATGTGGTGAGCGGCGAGCAGTTTAAGGAGAGCAAGCCCGAGCCCGACATCTACCTGCATGCGCTGGACCTGCTGGGACTGCCCGCGAATCGCTGCTGCTGCGTTGAGGATTCGGTACCTGGTATCACTGCCGGCAAGCGAGCCGGCCTGACGGTCATTGCCAAGCGCGAGGAACGCTTCGGCTTTAGCCAAGATGCCGCGGACAAGATTATCGACCAGCTGCCGGAGCTGCTGGAGCTTGCGTAGGACTTGGACGGCACGTCTGCCGTCATAATGGTATCGTTGTCGTCTTTTTGCCCAGAGGGGTTAGCGAAGGCCAAAAACAGAGTGCGCATTTGTTAAAACTGCCGATTCGATGCGCTTTGCGTCACAATTTTTGAGCGAGGCGATGCGCATCGAGGTCCTTGTGAGCGATTTGATGAGCGACTGCGCGCTTGTTTCTGTGTTTGCCTCTGCCGGCGCATCGGTCTCGAGCAGTAAACGATCGAGTGGAATCTGTCGTGCGTATTCGCATCCTCGTTTAGACGCGAGCATGCGTTCGTTGACAGAAAAATAGCAGCTCGCATTACGCGCGCGGACGAGTTCGTCCGAAGTACCGCTAAACCAGTGGAAGATGATAGCGGGGGAGTCGGGGTTTGGGATGAGTAGACCATGCGATTCGAGGACGTCCAGTACGGCTCCTGCCGAACGAACGGCGTGAATCGATATCACGCGCCCGGCAAGAGGACACTGCACGAGCGCATCGCAGAGCCGGTCAAGTGCCTGTATTTGCAGCGGTTCGCTTCCGGCAAAGCGCGCGGAAAAGTCGAGTCCCACCTCGCCGATGTAGCGCTCTTGGGCAGCAACTTTGCAAAGCAGATTGACTTCGGCAGGACCGCAGCGGCCGTCGGCGAGCCACCAGGGATGGAGCCCGACGCCCGCGATAATGTTTGGGTAACGGCTGGCCCGCTTTTTTGCTGCCGCGAAGTCGCGTGGGTCGACCCCGCAATCAAAGACCCCCAACCCTATAGCCGCAGTTTCGTCGGCAACAGCATTCGGGTAAGCCATCAAATCAAGATGGCAGTGTGCATCAAATAACCGGGGCTCCATCTCGGCGCACTCCGCTAGTCCAGGCGCTGGCCATCGGCGCGCACGCGCTCGGTGCCGCGCCCACTGATCTGGCGGATAACCTCGCCGGCAATCATCTGACCCATAATGGGCGGCATAAAGCTGGCGGTTCCGAGCTCGGTACGCTCGTGGATGTTGGAAGGGTCGCGGGGCTGTGTCTTAACCGATTCCTCGCAGCTAAACAATACATGTAGGCTCTTGATTCCGCGCTTCTTACATTCTTTGCGCATAATGCGGCTCATGGGGTCACGTACCGTATCGAAGATGTCGGCAAAGCGGAGGCACTCGGGATGGAGCTTGTTAGCCCCGCCCATGGAGCTAACCAAACGAATGTCGTGGTCCTGAGCATATTTGGCAATAGTGAGCTTGGCCGAGATGGTGTCGATGGCGTCGACGACGTAGTCGAGCTTGCCGTCCGTCTGCTCAAAAACGCTCGCAAAGAATTCGTCGATGTTATCGCTCAACAGGTATTCGGTACGCTTGATAACGGTGGCGGCGGGATTAATATCGCGAATCATGGCTTCCATCACGTCTACCTTGCGCTTGCCGACGGTGCTGTGGAAGGCGATGGCCTGGCGATTGATATTGCTGGGCGCGATGATGTCCTTGTCCAGAATGACGAAATGACCGATGCCGCCGCGGGCGAGTGCCTCGCAGCAATTGGAGCCCACGCCTCCGCAGCCGAGCACCAGCACCGTAGCATCGGCGAGCTTATCGAGTGCCTCGCGGCCCATGATGATCTCGAGCTTGGTGTCGCGTGTCTCGATGGCGGCTGCGGCAACGGTTTCGGTCATAAATATCCTCCGATGGGGAAGCGAATCGTGTTTTAGCTATCGCCATTATAGGTATTATCACGATTCCATTTGAACCCTTGGGGTTTGTTGAAATGGGATTGGGATTCGCATAAGATTGAAGCAGATGGCGCCCGTTGCCGCGGGTTAGCCAACTCCGAAACACGTTTATGGCGTGAGAAGTGGCCGTCTTCGCATTACGCGGGGCGGCTATTTTTTTTGAGTACAAGATTAGATAGTTAGACAAATATCTAAATATCGAGTATAGTGTGCGCGTCGAACGAAATACTGAGAGGAGGTCCTATGCCGGGAGAGGGTTTTAAAGCGCTGGCCGATCCTACGCGGCGGCGCATTTTGGAGCTACTACGCGAGGGCGACCGCACGGCTGGGGAGCTTGCCGAGCATTTTGACATCAGCAAGCCGTCGTTGAGCCATCATTTGGCGACGCTCAAAAACGCCGGGTTGGTGACCGATGAACGTCATGGCCAAAACATCGTTTACAGCTTAAACACCACCGTCATGCAGGACTTGATCGGTTGGTTTATGGGCTTTACAAACACTGAAGGTGATAAGGATGAATAACGAAAACAAGGGCATTCACGCCACGGGGGTATCGCCACGCGTGTGGATCGCGCTGGTCGCTCTGTGCGTCGCCAATATCGTAGCGCACCTTATGGTGATGCCGAGCTTGCCTGCGCAGATTCCCACGCACTGGGGCGCGAACGGCGTTGACGGTTGGGGTCCCAGCTGGATGGCCTCCGCGCACGGCGTGCTGCCCCTGGTGCTTCTCGCAATGTTCTACGTGGTGCCGCGCATCGATCCCAAAGGTGAGGCATATCGAACCTCGGGCAAGTTCTATCAGGGCTTCGTAATCGCCTTCACCTTGTTCATGTGCGCCATAAGCTGGCTGGGAGAGCTTACGGTCTGGGGCGTGGTGCCGGCGGTCGGTTCGGTCAACGTGCTGATTTCCGGTGCTGTCGGTTTGCTGTTCATTGGCGTAGGCAACTACTTGCCGCGTGTGAAGCAGAACTATACGCTCGGTATCAAGACGCCCTGGGCGCTTGCCGATCCCGAGAACTGGCGCCGTACGCAGCGTTTTGGCGGTGCCTGCTTTATGGTGCTGGGTGTTGGTCTGATTGTGATGGGCGTTGCGGGTAGCGTGCTTTCAAGTGAAGTTGTCGCCGCGGTGATTGCGGTTCTGGCGTTTGGTTCTGTCGGAGTCGTCTACGTCTACTCGTATCTGCTGTGGCGCAAATCGCAGCGAGCTGCTCGTTAAGGTTGCGGAAAACTAGCGTACGCAGTTCATAGTATGTTCCGGGGGACTTTTCCCAGGTAGTATTAGGGGGTGTGGGCAACCGTGCCCCTTTTTCGTTACGTTTTAGAGCTGGTTTTCTCATCTCGTTTCCACTAAAGCGAAACAAGAATAGGGAAACAGCAGGTAGAAAGGATAAAACAGGCAAATGGCAGAGTTTATCTACCAGATGTATCAGGCTCGCAAGGCTCATGGCGACAAGGTGATCCTTGACGACGTGACCCTGAGCTTCTATCCCGGTGCCAAGATCGGCGTCGTGGGCCCTAACGGTATGGGCAAGTCGACCCTGCTCAAGATCATGGCCGGCATCGAGGAAGTCTCCAACGGCGATGCCAGACTTACCCCCGGCTACACCGTGGGTATCCTGCAGCAGGAGCCGCCGCTCGACGACGACAAGACCGTCATCGAGAACGTGCGCATGGCATTTGGCGACATGATCGCCAAGGTCGATCGCTTCAATAAGATCGGCGAGGAGATGTGCGACCCGGACTGCGACATGGATGCCCTCATGGCCGAGATGGGCAAGCTCCAGGACGAGATCGACGCCGCCGATGGCTGGGATATCGATTCCAAACTCGGCCAGGCTATGGATGCCCTGCAGCTGCCCGATTCCGACATGCCGGTCAACGTGCTTTCCGGCGGCGAGCGCCGTCGCGTGGCCCTGTGCAAGCTGCTGCTCGAAGCTCCCGACCTGCTGCTGCTCGATGAGCCCACCAACCACCTGGACGCCGAGTCGATCCTGTGGCTCGAGCACTTCCTGCACAACTACCAGGGCGCGGTGCTAGCCGTCACACACGATCGCTACTTCCTGGATAACGTTGCCGAGTGGATCTGCGAGGTCGACCGCGGCCACCTTTATCCCTACAAGGGCAACTACTCCACGTATCTGGAGACCAAGGCCGCGCGTATCGAGGCTCAGGGCAACCGCGACGCCAAGCTCGCCAAGCGCATGGAGGCCGAGCTCGAGTGGGTGCGCTCCAGCCCCAAGGCCCGTCAGGCCAAGAACAAGGCCCGTCTGGCTCGCTATGAGGAGATGGAGGCCGAGGCCCGCGCAAGCCAGAAGCTCGACTGGACCGACATCCGCATCCCTGTGGGCCCGCGTTTGGGCAACAAGGTGCTCGAGGCCCATCACCTGCACAAGGAGTTCGACGGTCGCGTGCTCATCGACGACCTATCATTCACTCTGCCGCGCAACGGCATCGTGGGCGTCATCGGCCCCAACGGTGTGGGCAAGACCACGCTGTTCAAGACCATCGTGGGCCTGGAGCCGCTGACTTCGGGCGAGCTCGAGGTGGGCGAGACCGTCAAGATCTCCTATGTCGATCAGAACCGCTCCGGCATCGACCCCGATAAGAACCTGTGGGAGGTCGTCTCGGACGGCCTGGACCACATGATGGTCGGCGAGACCGAGGTCCCCAGCCGCGCGTACGTGGCGAGCTTTGGCTTTAAGGGCCAGGACCAGCAGAAGCGCGCTGGCGTACTTTCCGGTGGCGAGCGCAACCGTCTGAATCTGGCGCTTACGCTCAAGCAGGGCGGCAACCTGCTGCTCCTCGACGAGCCCACGAACGACCTCGACGTCGAGACGCTGTCCTCGCTCGAAGCGGCGCTGCTCGAGTTCCCGGGCTGCTCGGTGGTCATTAGCCACGACCGTATGTTCCTGGACCGCGTCGCCACGCACATTCTGGCGTGGGAGGGCACCGACGAGAATCCGGGCAACTGGTATTGGTTTGAGGGCAACTTCGAGGCCTATCAGGCCAACCGCATCGAGCGCCTGGGCGAGGACGCAGCCCAGCCGCATCGTATTCACCGCAAGCTGACGCGTGACTAATTTGTTACGCGGTTTTACCAAACCGCGTAACTGCTCGACGCTGCGCGGGCCGCAAGCACCCCATCTTGCCGTTCAAACCGTCGCTCGCGTACCGAAGTACGCGTCGCTCCTCTTTCACGGCAACCTGGGGCACTTGCGGCCCGCTCGCTGTTGGTCACGGAACATCGATGAATGCTAATAAAAACGGCTCAAATCCGGGTTTGGATTTGAGCCGTTTGTCGTTACTGCTCGGGTTCTTCGACTTTGTCGATGGTCCAGGTGGCTCCGAGACCGACGGTGGTGTTGCGGCGGATGCGCACGGTGACCTCGTGGCGCTCGCCGGCCTGCGTGTAGCGCAGGGGGAAGCTTGCGCGGTTTCGCGCGGCCTCGATGGTACCGCGCTCGCGGGCGATCCAGTAGTACTCGCCGACGATGCCGAGCGTGTCGGCGCCATAGGGGAGATAGGTCGACAGCTGGTGCAGCAACGGACCGGGGCAGAAGACCTCGGTTGTGAAATCGACGGGGAAGTCCTCGGGGATGGTCGGTGCTGCGGGCGAGGGGGTTGGGGCCGCTGCGGGTACCGAAGCCGGTGCCGGTGCGGGAATTTGGTCACAGGCAGATGCGGATGCGGACTCGATGGCAGGCTCAGGCGCTGTTTCCGGCTTAACTGCGAAATCCGTCGGTTCCACAGAGACGGACGTGTCTGCGGTCTCGGTTTTGGTATCGGCTCGCGGGGCATCCTCTGCCTCGACAGATGGCTTTGCCTCGGCTGGCGTGGAGGCCATGGTGGTGATGCCGGCGTTTGCGTTCTCGGGGTCATAGACGACCGTGAGCGAGATGGCGGGCTGCGGCGCCTCGGGCTCCGATGCCGCCTCGGTAGCGTCTTGATCCGCGGGCTCGTCGGACTGATCGTCCTCGGGCTCGTCGCCAAAGACATCGCTGTTTTGGAACGCAGGCGTCTCGGGTTGGTTGGCGGCTTCTTCGGTTGTCGACTTGGGAGCCTCGTCGAGCTCCGCAGTGGCTTCCTGCTCTGATATGACTTCGGGATCGGTCGTGGCGGCGATTTCGGTTTCTGCTGTTACCTCAATAGCGACTTCGATCTCTGTCTCGGGCTCGGGTTCCGGTACGGCTTCAACCATGGCTTCTGGCTCGGGACGCTTAACATGCTTGGGGCGCACGGCCTTGAGGTCCTTCTCGCCGCGCTTTTTCTTTTTGTAGGACTGCTTGGCTCCCTTGGCAGCCTTGGGCTTGTCCTCGCCTTTGGCAAGGGCGGCATCCCAGGCTTCGTTGGCGATGACGGTGGCATACAGGCGACCGCCCTTAAAGACGGTCAGCTTAATGCAGTCGTCGAGCTCCTCGAGCAGCTCGCGCGTGGACTCGAAGCCCAGGTCATAAGCGGCCATGTCACCAGCGGCGAGCGCCTCCTCGACCTGCGTCATAAACGTTTGCTTGCCGCATCCAATCGCGTCGCGCAGCAGGCGATACAGATAGATGTGGTTGCCCAGCGATAGTGCGGGCTTAACTATTGTCTTGCTCATGGCAAATCTCCTCTATACACACCAAAGCATCTTACCATCGCATGGGGCTTGCCATCTCGTCGCCCATGGCAAACGGGCGCGACCGTTGCCGGTTCGCGCCCGTTATGCAGGTCGGTTATCTATGAGAGGCAAACGTGCCTAGTTGCCCGATGCCGTGCCTTGGCTCGAGCTGTCAGATGGCGTGCCAGATGCGGTGCCGCTCGAGCTGCTATTGTTGCCGCTGTCGGTTGTGTCCGTTCCCGATGTATTGCCGCTCG
Source organism: Collinsella sp. WCA1-178-WT-3 (M1) (assembly GCF_009696325.1). Lineage (GTDB taxonomy): Bacteria > Actinomycetota > Coriobacteriia > Coriobacteriales > Coriobacteriaceae > Collinsella. The sequence continues at coordinate 43,819 of NZ_VUME01000006.1, read as the reverse complement.
TCTGGTCGCCCGTGCTCGGTTGAGAGCCGTCGGTCGTTTGGCTTGAGTCAGTCGTGCCGGATTGCGTGCCGCTGTTGTTCACAGAGGAATCGGCGCCCTGCGATTGATCGGGGGCGTTCGAGGACGAATCGGTGGATGCGGAGTTGCCCTGCGAGTCGTCCTGCTGGCTTTGCGATTGACCAGTGCTATCCGTGTCGTGCTCGGTCGTGCGCGACGAAAGGATTGGCTCGGGGCGCTCGCCCAGACCCTCACCGGCGGTGGTGATAAGGATGGCGCCAGCGCAGGCGATGACCGCGACGATGGCGATTGCGATCGAGAAGACGATGACCTTCTTTTGCGTCTGGCTGCGCTCTGCCGCCGCCTTGGCACGCAGACTGTTGGGGGCGACGCGCGCCGTGGTCGCGCGCCCCGCAACCTGGCGCATCTCCTGCGTAGTCGCGGCGCCGCCCAGGTGCTCCTCGGCATTAAGGTCAACGGGCTCATAGGCGCCGGCAGGGTAGTCGACGGCGGCGTGCGTACCTTTGAGGGCTTCGGCGCTGGCAGAGATAAAGTGGCGGTAGACCTGCGAGGACACAACGGTGATGACCGAGCTCACGGCGGCACCGATCACCGATCCGGCGATGCCGATCTTGGAAGCAAGTGCGACGCTCGTGGCGGCAGCTGCGGCGCCGGCGATGATTTGGGGAATGGAAATGTCGTCGAACAGGCCCTTTTTGGGCGCGATGGCCATGGTCTGTCCGATGGAATGGTTTTCGTGAACGCCGTTGTTGAGTGCGGCCGGTGTCATGACGCGCGTGCGCGGCGCGTCGGTGTACTTGGTTGTCATACGGGGCCCTCCCGGTGTAAATCTGCTTCGTTTCGTGTAGCCATCAGGGTACCCACCAGATGTGAATCGTACGTGACATTTAACAGATACCATCAACTCATCAATAGCTCACCAAATTGGTGGGATGCGGTTACACCCGGCGGTTGAACTACAATAGGGCTTGCTAATTGTTGTGAATGGCGTCTACGCACGGGAGCATTCTTATGAATCTTCACCTTTCTCAGTCTGATGGCTTTTTGCGTGTGGCGGCGGCCTCGCCGCGAATTCGCGTGGCCGATGTCGAGGGCAATGCCGAGGTTGCGCTGGCGGCTGTTCGCGAGGCGGTCGAGCGCGGTGTCCGTGCTCTGGTGCTGCCCGAGCTCAACTTGTGCGGCTATACCGCGGCTGATCTGTTTCATAACCGCACATTACTGCATACCTGCGAGACCGCACTGGCACATATTCTCGATGAAACCCGCGAGCTGCCGATTGTCTTTACCATCGGTCTTCCCGTTGCGGTGGCCGAGAATATCTACAACTGTGCCGCCGTGTGCTGCGCGGGCGAGCTTTTGGGCCTCACGGCTAAGAAGTATCTGCCCAACTATGGCGAGTTCTATGAGCGCCGTTGGTTTGCTCCGGCGCCCGCCGATCCCGTGTGGGTTGAATTTGCCGGTCAGGGTCCGGTTCCGCTGGGTTCGGGGCTTGTCTACCGCTGCTGTGATGAGGGCGCCGAGGATTTGGTACTCGGTATTGAGGTCTGCGAGGACCTGTGGGTGCCGGCGCCCCCTTCGACCGAGATGGCGCTTGCCGGTGCGACGGTGATCCTCAATCCGTCGGCCTCGGACGAGATTATCGGTAAGGCAGACTATCGCCGCAGCCTCATCTCCAATCAGAGCGCGCGCCTGTACTGTGCCTATGCCTATGCAGACGCGAGCGAGGGCGAGTCCACGACCGACATGGTCTTTGCAGGCGAGAACCTCGTCTACGAAAACGGTTCGAAGCTCGCCGCCACGAAGCTCCTCACCTGCGATATGGCGGTGGCCGACGTTGACCTCGACCGTCTGGTTGCCGAGCGCCGTCGTTCGACCACGTGGACGCGCGCGGACGATGCGCCGGAGGCCACGACCGTTGAGTTTTCGTTTGAGGGCGTGCTGGCCGAAGAACCTGTCCTGCGCGATGCACTCGACATTGACCGTGTCTTCCCCCGCGCGCCCTTTGTGCCGGCCGACCATGGTGACCTGGCCGGGCGCTGCGAGACGATCCTCAATCTGCAGACTGCCGGCCTCAAGACTCGCCTTGCCCATACGGGTACCAAGGCTGCAGTCATCGGTCTTTCGGGCGGCCTGGATTCCACGCTGGCACTGCTTGTGACCGTGCGTGCCTTCGATGCACTGGGGCTGCCGCGCACGGGTATCACGGCGGTTTCCATGCCCGGCTTTGGCACGACACATCGCACCAAGTCGAATGCCGAGTCGCTCGCTCGCGACCTGGGTGTGAGCTTCCGCGAGGTTTCGATCCACACGGCCGTGGAGCAGCACTTCAAGGACATTGGGCACGATCCGGCCGTCCAAGACGTGACCTACGAGAACAGCCAGGCCCGCGAGCGTACGCAGATTCTGATGGATCTGGCCAACCAGGCTGGCGGTTTTGTTATCGGCACGGGCGACCTGTCAGAGCTGACGCTCGGCTGGGCTACCTATAACGGCGACCACATGAGCATGTACGCCGTCAACGCGAGCGTGCCCAAGACGCTTGTGCGCCATCTGGTACGTTATGCCGCTGAAGTCTTTGGCGGGCGTATTGCCGAGGTCCTGCTCGATATCCTCGATACGCCGGTGTCCCCCGAGCTTCTGCCGCCTACGGGCGACGGTGAGATTGCGCAGAAGACCGAGGATTTGGTGGGCCCGTACGAGCTGCACGATTACTTCCTCTATTACCTGCTGCGTTTTGGCTTTGAGCCGGGCAAGATCTACCGTATGGCGCTCAAGAGCTTTGAGGGTGTCTATGACGCCAAGACCGTCCACACGTGGTTGCGTACGTTCTATCGTCGCTTCTTTGCCCAGCAGTTTAAGCGCAGCTGTCTGCCCGATGGTCCCAAGGTGGGCTCGGTGACGCTCAGCCCGCGCGGCGATTGGCGTATGCCGAGTGACGCCAGCTCGCGTCTGTGGCTTGCGCGGATCGACGCGCTCAATCCAATTGACTAAGGTTGGCTAAATTGAACCAATACGGGGGTTGCAAGCGTTACACTTTTGCAATCTGATGGCCCGTATCGCGCGGCGCTCTTGTCGGAGCGCCGTATTTTTTATATCGAAAGGTGGCACCATGCAGGCATCGCAGCGTCTCGACCGCTTTGGCGCGGAGGTCTTCGCCTCGCTCAACAACAAACTTCTTGCGCTGAAGGCTCAGGGCAAGACCATTTACAACATGAGCGTGGGCACGCCCGACTTTAAGCCGTACGACCACGTGGTCGAGGCGCTCACGCAGGCCGCCCAAAATCCCGAGATGTGGAAGTATTCCCTGCGCGACCTGCCCGAGCTTAAGCAGGCCGTGTGCGATTACTATGAGCGTCGCTTTGGCGTTTCGGGCATTACGCCGTCCATGGTGCAGTCGTGCAACGGCACGCAGGAGGGCGTGGGTCATTTGGGCCTGGCCCTGCTCGATCCGGGTGACACCATTCTGGTTCCCGATCCGTGCTATCCGGTCTTTGAGGCGGGCGCCAAGATCGCCGATGCCAAGCTCGAGTACTATCCGCTGGTGGCGGAGCACAATTACCTGCCCTATGTGGCGGGCATCGATCCCGAGGTGGCCGATCGTGCCAAGTACATGATCGTGTCGTTGCCCGCCAACCCGGTGGGCTCGGTGGGCACGCCCGAGGTCTACGAGGAGATCATCGCCTTCGCCCGCGAGCACGACCTGCTGATCGTCCATGACAACGCGTACTCCGACATCGTGTTTGACGGCGAGCCCGGCGGCAGCTTCTTGCAGTATCCCGGTGCGCTCGAGGTGGGCGTGGAATTCTTCTCGCTTTCCAAGTCGTTTAACGTCACCGGTGCGCGCATCGGCTTTTTGGTCGGCCGTGAGGATGTGGTCTCTGCCTTTGCCAAGCTGCGCAGCCAGATCGACTTTGGCATGTTCTTCCCGATTCAGAAGGCCGCCATCGCCTGCCTCAATGGTCCGCGCGATGAGGTCGAGGCGCAACGTCTGAAGTACCAGGAGCGCCGCGATGCCCTGTGCGACGGTCTTGAGGACCTGGGCTGGGAGCGTCCCAACGCGCATGGCTCTATGTTTGTGTGGGCCAAGCTTCCCGGTGGCCGCACCGATTCCATGGCGTTTTGCGAGGAGCTTATGGAGAAGGCCGGCGTTGTGGTGACGCCGGGCGCGAGCTTTGGCCCTTCGGGCGAGGGGCACGTGCGCATGGCGCTGGTCCTGCCGCCCGATCAGATCGCTTTGGCTGTCGAGGCCATCCGCGAGGCGGGCCTGTATTAGAAGACTATTTGGGCTCGTCAATAGCTCGAAACCGATTTCGTGCAGTTATTTTACGAATCCTGCAAACAATTTCGGTAAACGGTCGATTTTTGGCTGCGTATAGGAGCATAATCAAAGTCCCGATTGGATGTATTGGGATTACGGCAAGCCGCTCGGGTCGTTCCCGGGCGGCTTGTTTGTGGAGAGAGATGGGAGTTTCTAATGGTTAACGAGAAGAAGGTCGCTATTGTCGGCTGCGGTTTCGTCGGTTCGTCTTCGGCGTTCGCGCTGATGCAGAGTGGTCTGTTCTCCGAGATGGTTCTCATCGACGTGGACAAGAACCGCGCCGAGGGCGAGGCCTTGGATATTGCGCACGGCATGACGTTTGCCGAGCCGATGAAGATTTACGCCGGCGATTATTCTGATGTCGCCGACGCCGCCATGATCGTCGTCACCGCTGGCGCTGCTCAGAAGCCCGGTGAGACCCGCCTGGACCTGGTCAACAAGAACGTCAGCATCTTTAAGTCCATTATTCCCGAGATTAAGAAGTCTGGCTTCGACGGCATTCTGCTCATCGTCTCCAACCCGGTCGACGTTCTGACCTACGCCGCCATCAAGATGTCCGGCCTGCCCGAGGGCCATGTCATCGGCTCCGGCACCGTGCTCGACACCGGCCGTCTGCAGCAGATGCTCGGTGCCCACGTCGAGGTTGACCCGCGCGACGTTCAGGCCTATGTCATGGGCGAGCACGGCGACTCCGAGTTTGTCGCCTGGTCCAGCGCTCAGGTTGCCGGCGTGCCGCTGAACACCTTCTGCGAGCTTCACGGCCACCTGGAGCATGAGGCTGCCGAGAAGCGCATCGCCGAGGACGTCAAGAACTCCGCCTACACCATCATCGAGAAGAAGCACGCCACCTACTACGGTGTCGCTATGGCGGTAAAGCGCATCTGCACTGCCGTCATGCGTGACGAGCAGACTGTTCTGCCCGTCTCCTCGCTCATGGTGGGCGAGTACGGCCTGTCCGATCTGGCCATCTCCATGCCGACGGTCGTTGGTCGCGACGGTGTCGTCTGCCGCGTTCCCGTGCCGCTGAACGATGACGAGCAGCATGAGCTCACCGCCTCCGCAGAGGCCCTCAAGGACATTATCGACAGCGTCGACTTTTCCTGCTAAATTCGGCTCGTTTAAGCAACAGGTCTACAACGAAGGCGTCCGGGCCCATGTGACCCGGGCGCTTTTTTATGCAAAGGGGACAGGCTTGTCTGCACCAATCTTCGATGCGCCTGGGGTGGACTCGACCGCTATACTGGTTCGTGCCAAAAGCGATCTAGAACGGAATGCCGTATATGAAAATCAATCACGCGATTCTGCATATCCTGGACTTTGACTCTGCCGTCAACGTCATGAGCCAGCGCGAGCTGGATATCGAAAGCCGTACCGTGCGCAGCTTTGTGACCACGCATCTGCGCCGCGCACGTACCTCGGCCGACAATAAGCGCGCCACGTTTGCGGAGAACTCTGCGTTTGGCGGCGAGCTCAAGGGCTATTTCTTTGGTGAGCGTGAGTTCGTGGACTTGTCTCAGCAGATTGCGGAGTTTATTTCCTCCGAGCTCACCAAAGCCGAGAAAGCCGAGTCCACTGACGTGCTTGTGGCGGACTTTGACGATGATGAAGATGCCCGCTGGTTTGCCGTGATGCTGCTGGGCTCCAAGCAGGCATTCATGCACGAGGTGGGTCGCGAAGAGGGCGAGGTTCGTAACGACATCGCGCGCCACTACGCCATTTTGCCAAACCCCTCGCAAAAGGTGCCGAGCTATGCCATCGTGCGTGCAAGCACCATGGAGATCGGCTATGTGGACAAGAAGCGCAAGATTGCCGGCGAGGACCGCATGCTCATTCCCGACGGCCTGCTGCAGTGCGACACGGGGGTTTCGGGTAAGGAGGTCATCGACACGGTGACGCGCGTGGTCGAGGAAGTCGCCGAGGAGCACGGCGCCAACACGGCCGTAGCGCTCGCCAAGGTCAAAGCCGCCGTTGCCGAGAAGGTTGAAGACGACGAGGAGCTGCCGCCTTGGGATATCGTCGATGAGGTCTTTGAGGACGAGCCGGTCATCAAGGAGAGCGTGCGTGCGGCGCTGACCGAGGAGAAGGTGCCCGAGCGCGTGCCCGTGGAGCGCAAGCAGGTCGAACGCGCGGCGGTGCGCAATCATAAGATTCGTACCGACACGGGTATCGAGATTAGCTTCCCGGCCGAGATGGGTTCGAACTCCGAGTACATCGAGTTTGTCAACGAGCCCAACGGCCTCATCTCCATCGAGCTCAAAAACATCGGTAGCATCGAGAATCGATAAGGCTTTTAACTTTTGAATAAAAGTCTGGATTATATTTTGAAGTATACTTTGAAATATAATCCAGATTATTTTTTGGAGGTCAAAATGTCCCCACTTGTTCTGGAAAAACCGGTGTTTACAAAAGACCAGGTTGTTTCTGCTACCGAAGCAAGCAAGTCCTTATCCACCATTCGTAAACGCGCAAAACGCGCGCCTCAGTTCATTGCTGATCATAATGATATCGATACCGTGATTATCGACTATGCTGCCTATGAGGAAATGTACGGCGCGCTGCAGTATCTGCGTGAACTTGAGATAAATCGCATCGCTGCGAATCGAGTCAAGCATGGTCCGCATGAGTTTGTTCCGTTTGAGGACGCCTTAACTGCCGAGGAGCTCGCGGAGCTTGAGTCGATGGATCCGGACGCGATTCCCGACGAGGACCTTTTCGAATGAGCGGGCATTTTGTTGTCGGCTTTTTGAATCGAGACGTCGAGAAGGAATATCAAAAACTAGATGGATCCCAGCGCAGGCTCGTCCGTATTGCCGTCGCAAAATTAAAGACGCGCGCTGATGAAATCGGAACGCCGCTTCACGGCGAGCTCGCCGGCTGCAAAAAGATTAAATGGCGGAATGCGGGACTCAAAATGGTTTTCCGAATCCGAGAGGACGGAATGGTTGAGATTGCCGAGATCGTGGCAATAGGGCGGCGCGATCGTTCCGAGGTCTATAAGACGGCCGTAGGGCGCCTGTCAAAGCAACCCGCCATGGTTGAATACGACGGAACCCTGAGATAGGGAAGGCCGAAGCTCCGATGGTGCTTCGGCCTTTGTTGTTTTCGGCTTGGTTGCTGACATTACCCCGCAGGTTGAGCACACGTCAGCGAAAACGCCCCTAGGCGAGCAAGGTGACGTGAAAGAGGAGGGAAGCGTACTTCGGTACGCGACCGACGATTGAACGTCAGATTGCCGCTTAGGGGCGTTTGCAGCGTCGACCGGTCCGTCGTTCGTTAGAACGACGGAACCAAAGGTGGAGCGTCGAGCCGTTACGCGGTTTGTCAAAACCGCGTAACTATTAGAGCTGGCGCAGACCTTCCTCGAGGCCGGTCTTGCTGTCGGTCTTCTCGTCGCGCATCTTGATAACGCGGGCAGGGACACCGGCCACGACGGCGCCGGCGGGGACGTCCTCGACGCACACGGCGCCGGCGGCAACGACAGCACCCTTGCCCACGCGCACGCCTTCCAGGACCACAGCATTGGCACCGATCATAACGTCGTCCTCGATGATGACGGGGGTGGCGCTGGCGGGCTCCACGACGCCTGCCAGCACGGTGCCGGCGCCGATGTGGCAGTTCTTGCCAACGGTGGCGCGACCGCCCAGCACGGCGCCCATATCGATCATGGAGCCTTCGCCAATGACGGAGCCGATGTTGATGATGGCGCCCATCATGATGACGGCACGGTCGCCGATCTCGACGCGGTCGCGGATGATCGCACCCGGCTCGATGCGGGCGTTGATGCCCTTGAGGTCGAGCATGGGCACGGCGGAGTTGCGGCAGTCGTTCTCCACATCGTAGTAGTCGATGGAATCGACGTTGGCGTCGAGGATTGCCTTGAGCTCATCCCAGTCGCCAAATACAGTCTTTCCACGGCGGCCGCCATAGACATGCGCATTGCCCCACTGGACCTTCATGCCCGGCTTTTCGCGCACGTACAGCTTGACGGGCGTCTTCTTGGGCGCGGTGGCGATATAGTTGATAATCTCCTGTGCATCCATTTCGGCTGCGTTGCTCATTTGCGGTCTCTCCTTTGGGTGGATCCGGTTGATACCTGGTTAGGCAAACATGACCTGGTCGAACGTATAGAAGCCGGGTTCGCGGGTGACGAGCTTCTGCGCGGCTGCCAAGGCGCCGTTGACAAAGATCTGACGACTCGTGGCGCGATGCGCGAGCGTGACCTCCTCGTCCTGGCCAAAGAAACTCACTTCGTGCACGCCGGCGACAGTGCCACCGCGCAGCGAGTGCACGCCGATCTCCTTGGGGTCGCGCGCTCCGCACATGCCCTCGCGGCCATAGACGGGGTGGTAGCCTGCCTCGGGCTCGGCTTCGACGACGGCGTCGAGCAGCAACTTGGCAGTGCCGCTGGGGGCGTCGACCTTTTGGTTGTGGTGCGTCTCGACGATTTCGCAGTCAAAGCCGGGCAGCTCTCGCGTGGCCTGTGCCACCAGATGACGCAGGGCTGCGATACCGATGGAGTAATTGCCGGAGTGCATGACGCGGGTGCACCGACCCAGCTCGCGCAGGCGATCCATCTGCTCGGGCGTATAGCCTGTGGTGCCCGAGACCAACGCCGCACCCGTGCGCTCGACATAGGCGACGACGGTGTCGAAGGTCGCAACGTTCGAGAAGTCGATGATGACGTCGGCTGCCGGAGCGTTCTCGAGCTCGGACAAGTCGAAGCCGATCTGGGCGACGATGTCAAAAACGGGCTCTCCGTCAGCGTCGACAATACCCTCGGCGGTAGTGCGGATGAGCGAGCCCATGCGGCCCGTTCCCATAATGACGGTCTTAATCAAGCAGACCAGCTCCCTTCAGAGCATCGGTAAGTGCGGATCGCGTGTCGTCTGCCATGGGACACAGCGGCATGCGGTAGTTTGCCTCGATCATACCCATCTGGGCGAGCGCTTCCTTGACGGGGATGGGGTTGACCTCGCTAAAGAGGGCATTGATGAGCGGCTGGCCGGCAATCTGGATATCGCGGGCACGTGCCACGTCACCGTCCAGATAGGCGCGGCACATGTCATGTACGAGCTGCGGCTGCACGTCGGCCCACACGCTAATGGTGCCCGAAGCACCCAGACTCATGAGCGGCACGGTGAGCGCGTCCTCGCCCGAGTACATGCGGAAGTCGTCGGACAGCAGGTGGGCGATCTTGGCAGCGTAGGCGACGTTGCCCGAGGCTTCCTTAATACCCATGATGTTGGGGTGCGCGGCCAAGCGCTCCACGTTGCGCTCGCTGATGCCGCAGCCACAGCGGCCGGGGATGTTGTACAGGATGCAGGGGATGTCTACGGCATCGGCGACGGTCTTAAAGTGCTGGTAGATACCCTCTTCGTTGGATTTGTTGTAGTAGGGGGTAATGAGCAGTAGACCGTCGGCTCCCAAGCCCTGGTAAGTGAGCGACTTGGTGAGCATGGTCTGCGTGGAGTTGGAGCCCGAGCCGGCGATGACGGGGACGCGTCCTGCAACTTGCTTGACCACCGCGGCGACAACGGAGTTGTCCTCGTCGTCGGTCATCGTGGCACTCTCGCCGGTGGTGCCCAGGGCGAGGATGGCATCGGTGCCATTTTGCAGGTGGAAATCGATAAGGCGCTCGAGCGCATCAAAGTCGACACTGCCGTCCTTTTTAAACGGCGTAACCAGGGCGACGATTGAGCCCTCGAGATTGCGGATGTCCATGTTCTTCTCCTTCGCTTCGGCGATCTGGATGCGCTTGTTCCATTGGGCGGCGACTGCCAGGCGCCCGTCTTGGGCGCGGCGGCGGGCACTTTCGGCGCGCGACTTGGCCAACAGTTCTCGGCCGCACGGCAGCACGTCGAGCGTGGCAAAGTAATCGCCCGGGCGCTCGGCGCGGCGGATGAGGTCGGCCGCGCCATCGGGGCGCAGCAGGACCTCGGCGGAGCGCAGCCGTCCGTTGTAGTTGTAGCCCATGGAGTAGCCATGCGCACCGGTATCGTGGATTACAAGCAGGTCGCCCATGTCGATATGCGGTAGCTCGCGATCGATGGCGAACTTGTCGTTGTTCTCGCACAGATTGCCCGTGATGTCATAGGTGTTCGTGACGGGCGTTGTGCCCTTGTCGGCGCCGCCCGGCTGACCCATCACCGTAATGTGGTGGTAGGCACCATACATGGCGGGGCGGATCAAATCGACGGCGCTTGCATCGACACCGATATAGTCCTTGTAGATCTGCTTCTCGTGGATGGCCTTGGTGACCAGGCAGCCGTAGGGGCCCATCATAAAGCGGCCCATCTCGGTGTAGATTGCCACATCGCCCATGCCTGCGGGGACCAGGATCTCGTCGTATGCCGCGTGCACTCCCTCGCCGATGGCGTGAATGTCGTTGGCCTGCTGCTCGGGTAGGTAGGGGATGCCGACGCCGCCGGATAGATTGATGAAGGCGACGTGTGCGCCGGTCTCGCGCTCCAGGCGCATGGCAAGCTCAAAGAGGATGCGCGCGAGCTTGGGGTAGTAGTCGTTGGTGACGGTGTTGCTGGCAAGGAAGGCGTGGATGCCAAAGTCCTCGGCACCCTTGGTCTTGAGCATACGGAAGGCCTCGAAGAGTTGCTCGGTGGTCATGCCGTATTTGGAGTCGCCGGGGTTGTCCATGATGCCGTTGGAGAGCTGGAACAGGCCGCCCGGATTAAAGCGGCAGCTGACCGTCTTGGGGATGGGTCCCGCAACGCGCTCAAAGAACTCGATGTGGCTGATGTCGTCAAAGTTGACGATGGCACCCAGCTTGTCGGCGAGCTCAAAGTCCGCAGCCGGCGTGTCGTTGGACGAGAACATGATGTCGTGTCCCGTGATACCCAGCGAGCGGGCGATCATGAGCTCGGTATAGCTCGAGCAATCGCAGCCGCAGCCGTATTCGTTGAGAATGGAGATGAGTGCCGGGTTGGGGTTGGCCTTGACGGCAAAGTATTCCTTAAAGCCCGGGTTCCACGCAAAGGCGTCGCGCACCTCTTGCATGTTGCGGCGGATGCCCGCCTCGTCGTATAGATGAAACGGCGTGGGGAACTGCTCGACGATATGCTCGAGCGTCTCCTTGTCCACAAACGGCTGCTTGGCCGCATATGCCTCGTTGGGGGTCAATGCCATGTCCCGTAAACCTCGCTATCCAGACGGCGCCATCTGCGCATCGAATCCGCATAGCGTGGACCCAATGTCCGGATAGCGCTCCCGCATTGCTGCAGACAGTCCTGTGGGTGTTTCCCACAGGCCCACCAGGTTGTTCGTGCCCGAAAAACCCAGTTCGGCGGGTTTCGCCTCCCCGCGGGGTCAAAGCCTGCCGACTCGCCCGCGGCTCTTCGTGCCCGCGCCTCTATCAAGTGGTAAAGACCCTATCACGTTGCACTTTACCAAACAAGAGTATTCGTATATAACGTTTAAAAAATGCAGGGATATGCTGGAAACATGTGCGCCACAATCCTGTATCACAATAAGTTGCAACAGATGTGCCTCACGAAGGGATCCTCTATGACCGAGCTCCAAGAACTCCGTCGCTATCGCCGCGATCTCCATCGCATTCCGGAGCTCGATTTCGATCTTCCGCAAACCATTGCCTATATCGAGGGCGTGCTGGCACCGCTCACCTGCGAAGTGATCCATCCGTGCCCCAGCTGCGTCTGCGCTTTCTTCGACGCCGGCGTTGATGCCGCGCATGCCACGGCGATTCGCGCCGATATGGATGCGCTGCCCATTGAGGAGGCGACAGGGGCGGCCTTTGCCTCGACCCATCCCGGCAAGATGCACGCTTGCGGACATGACGGTCACATGGCCATGGCACTTGCCGCCGCGACGTATGTCGACCGTACGATTCGCGAGCAGCCGGGCGCCATGAGGCGCAACGTGCTCTTTGTGTTCCAGCCGGCCGAGGAAACGACCGGTGGTGCCAAGACGGTATGCGAGAGCGGCGTGTTCGAGCGCTATGGGGTCGACCGCATTTATGGCTTCCATGTGTGGCCCGATCTGCCTGCCGACACGTTGGCGAGCTGTTCCGGTCCGCTGCTGGCGCGTTCGAGCGAGACGCATATCTATATTCACGGTACGAGCATCCATATTGCTAAGACCTATGGCGTGCCGGTCGAGGAGTCGCACGATGCCGCGTTGGCGGCAGCGAAGTTTTTGGTTGCCGAGCGCGAGCTGATGGACGAGCTGGGCGGCGACGAGCCCTGTATCGGCAAGTTTGGTCTGCTGCAGGCCGGTACGGTTTGCAACGCGGTGGCGGGGGAGGCCCATGTGGCCGGAAGCCTGCGTGTGTTTACGGACGGCATGTTCGACCGGGCGCGCGAAGGCGTGCGCCGCGTGCTTGATGAGGCATGCGCTGCAACGGGCTGCACGTACGATCTCGACTTTTCCGAGGGCTATCCGCCGGTCGACAACGACCCCGAGTTGTTTGCCAGCGTCGCGCCTGCCTTGCCCGACCTGCAGCTTGTGGAGGAGCCGCTGTTAATTGCCGAGGACTTTGCGTTCTATCAGCGCCATCTGCCGGGCGTGTTCTTCTTGCTGGGCACGGGTGTGCCGGAGGGTCAAGAAAACCCGATCGACGCAGACGGCTGCCCAGCTTATGCGATGAGCGCCCTTCACACCGATACCATGCTCTTTGACGAGGAAGTTTTGCTCAAGGGCCTCGATGTCTACAAACGATTGCTTGGCTTGGAGTGACGATGGAACGACGCCGACAGTCTGCCATATATAGTCCTGGTGGGTGCGGGTGCGGCTTGCTGCTGCTCCCGGTTATTGCTGTGAGCATTGGCCGTTTACCGCAACCTTAGCTCTTAGCTAATGAATTCAAGTTTAATCCTTCCTACGATGTGCTGTGTGCCGGCGCGGTAGCCGGATCGTAGGAAGGATGCATAATGAAAAAGCTCGAAAACGAAGTGCTGCTGAGCCGTCGCGCTGCACTTGGCGCATTCGCCACCGTCGCCTTGGGGACTGCCGGTCTTCTTGCCGGTTGTGGTAGCGATAAGGCGACCGTCACCGAGGACGCTGGCGATGGCGACAAGAAGGAAGAGGCGAAGAAGGAAGAGCAGCCTACGACTGACCTGGCGGTTGGCACGACGGTGACCACAGCTGCCGGTCTTTCCGTCGTTGTCGATTCCGTCCAGCCCGGCCTTACAAATTATGACGGTTCGACCATGACGGGCATTCACGTCACGTACGTCAACAATGGCGATGAGGGCGCAGATTACAATATCTACGACTGGAAGGGCGAGGACGCCAACGGCGCCCAACAGAATCAGGGTTACTACAGCGAGGGCTCCGATGAGCTGCAGTCTGGTACCCTTTCCGCCGGTGGCTCCGTGGCGGGCAATATCTACTTTGATGGCGATATCAAGAAGGCACTGTATTTTGCCAACATGTTTGATAAGTCTGCTACTGCAAGCTGGGTGCTGGCCTAGCATGTCGCTACCGTTGCGCCGGATGGGAGGTGAAGTCGCATGCCCGACAAAAAACTGACCGAGGAGTTGCTCAATGAGCTTCTCGATGCGCCGAACATCGATGGCTATATCAGGGAGCACGACTTTGCCGCCCCGTCGCTTTCGGATTACCTGAAGCAGCTACTGCAGGAAAAGGGCTTGGAGCGCTCGCGCGTGGTTCGTATGGCCGATCTCAATGAGACCTTTGGCTATCAGATCTTTACCGGTGCGCGTCATCCGAGTCGCAATAAGGTGCTGCAGATTGCCTTTGCGATGGCGCTGACGCTCAAAGAGACCAACCGTGCGCTGACGGCTGCCGGGGTAAGCGTCCTTAACTGCAAGGACCGCCGCGATGCGATTATCATCTTTTGCATCGATCGCGGGTGCAGCCTCCAAAAGGTCAACGAGGAGCTGTATCGCTTTGGCGAGGAGACGGTGAATTAGCCGCTGATATCTGAGCCGGCGGAGCTGTCGAACATCGATGCAAACGAACGGGGCGCGGATGCCATGGGGTGTCTGCGCCCTGCGCTATGATGGAGGCTATGGATACTCAGACCCCAACATATTCCAATGACGAGCTGACCGCAGCGCTTGCCGAGCACCTGGCGTCGCTCGATCGCGACGACAGCTATCGCGTGGAGCGTGTACTTAAGCGCTCGTCTGTTGAAACAACCGAGCTCGTGTACTTTGAAGGAACCGGGGGTGGTTCGCTCGGTCCCTTTGTCCGTAAACGTATCGATGCTTCGGCTCAAATCGGCGGGGCATACGAGCGTCTGTTTGCCGCTCAGCGGGCAGGCAGGCGTTTTGAGCACCTGCCCAGAATCGTCGATTGTCGTCGTGCGGGCGACGAGCTCAACGTGGTTATGGAATACATAGAAGGGGAGACACTCGGGGCACTGGTGGACCGTCTGGGAGCCGCTCCCGATTATGCGCGTGAATTGTATCCTGTCCTTTGCGACGCCGTGGGCGAGCTCCATGCCGGTTTTGCAATGGCGGGGGAGGCTTCGGCGCCGGTGATCCATCGCGACCTCAAGCCGTCGAATATCATCGTGGCAGGTGCCAACTATACGCCTGATGACGGCCTGACGTTTTCATCGCTGGTGATTATCGACTTGGGGATCGCGCGCGTGTGGCGCGATGGCGCCGATGCCGATACTGTCAAGTTTGGGACACGGCCCTATGCGCCGCCCGAGCAGTATGGGTTTGGGCAGACGAGCGTGCGAAGCGACGTCTACGCGCTCGGTGCCCTGCTGTTCTTTTGTTTGACGGGAGTCGACCCTAAACCAGGGCTCGACATGCGCGAGCAATGCGAGGTGCGCGGCATTCCCACTCCACTTGCCGATGTCGTTTGCATGGCGATGGCGCTCGACCCGGCCAAGCGTTTTGCGAGTGCGGAAGCGTTGGGACGGGCGACGCGCGCGGCATACGATCTGAGTCGCCCCGTGCGGCCTCCTGCGCCTGCGCCTGTCCGTACTCCGGCCTCGGAGACGTTGTTGACGCCCCAAGGGCTCCAGAACCCCGCAAGGCTTCCTAGGCCTGCCACCTCCGCTGCATGCGGTCTGCTCTCTCGCGTTCCGGAGTCCCTGGGGCGCATTTGGAATACGCTCGTCTGCTTCTCGCTGCTTGTGTTCTTTGCCGGAAGTCACTTTGCCGTCTTTCAACCCACGGGAGCAAACCAAAGCTACCCGACGTGGCTTCTCATAATCGAGTATTTTTTCTTTGTCGATGGCCTTATGGCGCTTATGCATTTTGCGGTGCTCGATAAGCGCCGTCTACGTCGGCGATTCGCACTGCTCGACAGCTATCGCGGCAAGAAACTCGCGAAACTCTGGCTCAAGGCATTGGGTGTGCTGCTCCTATGCATGATCGTCATAGTCGCGGTTGCCAATGCGACCGGCGTCGTCGATACCTCCGCTACCTAAAAGAAAAGGGCCCCATTGGGGCCCTTTGCAGTTGCACTTAGATGCGGTTCATCTGAGCGGCGACTTTGTTGTACCAGTCCTGCCACGTGGGTGGGCAGTACTTTTTGGCCGCAGCCGGGGTAAGGGTGGAGCCGTAGTTGGCGCCCAGATAGGCAACGTGAGCGAAGATGCCCTCGCTCCAGCTGCCAAAGCTGCGCCAACCGCCGCCACGTGCACTCCAGCCCCAGGCGTTGTAAGAATTGGCGCAATAAGTACCCTTGGTGCTCTCGATGCAGGCGATGGCGGGGGACCAACGGGGGTCGACACCGGTATTCCAAGCGGCGACGGCAAAGTTATAGCCCTGGCCTGCCATAGGGGAGCCGGCGAGGTAATTGTCGATGCGGCTCGTCCACTCATTAATGAACGAATCGTAATCGGAACTACCGGTGTTGGCGTTGTTCACCGTGGTGTCGATGGTGGTGTTGGCGTTGGTGGCCTGGCTGCTGGAATTGCTGCCGCTCACGCCCTCGCCCGAGAGCTTCTCGGCGGCAGCGGCCTTATCGGCCTCAAGCTTGGCAAGCTCGGCGGCATTTTCCTGCTCGGCTTTTGCCTGTGCCTCGCTGCGGAGCTGCTGGGCCTGCGCCAGCGCATCCTCGGCGTTTTTCTGCTCTGCCTCAAGCTGAGACTTGGCCTGCTGGAGCTCGGCCTTGTTCTGCTCGAGTTCGGTTTGCATGTTATTGAGCTCTTCGATCTCGTCGACGCTCGAGCTTGTGATCTGGTTGGTGTATTTGCAGGTCGTGATGAACTCACCCAGGCTCTGCGCGTTGACCAGGAAGCTCACGATGGGGTTGGTGCCCTTCTGGTACTTGTACAGATCGCGCATGGCGGTGCATGCCTTTTCCTGCTGATCGGGAAGCTTCGCCTCGATCTTTTCGATACTTGCCTCGTTGGCGTCAATCTGCTTCTGCAGATCGCCGAGCTTGGTGCGGGCATCGTTGTAGGCGCTCGTGGCGGCTTCGATCTTCTGCTGGGCGGCGGCAAGCTGATCCTGCGTTGCCTGCGAGGCGGCATACGCCGCGACGGGGGAGAGCATCGGCGTGGCCGTCAACGCAACGGCGAGCGCGGCGCTCGTGATGATACGAGCCGGCTTCGACGCGATGAGCGCTGCGGTGCGATGATTCGAATGCTGCATCCAGTCCCTCTGCAATCAATCGTAGGTTATTGTTCCTCAGGTATTCTACTACTGCTTTCGACCTCAACTTGAACCTTAAAGGTTTTAAAGGGTCAAGTTGAACTTGAGACTTTGGCTTTGACCTGCAGTTATATCGAATTGTTGAGAAACCATAGAGTTCAACTTTAACGTTACGGGGGCGTGTTTGGGACGGGCTTTGGACTGTGAAAGCTATCTCAACGTTGGGGTTTGTGGCTATAAGGTCCCATTGCGGCGAGCTTGCCCTACTTCGTTGAGCGCCTGGGCGGGGGTGAACGAACAGGTGCCGTCGCCGAGTTTGATTACCCTGATGTTGTCCCTGGCGTGGGCATCGGAGACGAGGCCAAACTGCTCGATGGCGGTATCGTGTCCGCCGGCGACGGGCGTCTTGCGCGTGCCTTTGTGCGCCGATGTATCGATGGAGGTGATGTAGGCGGCACCGTCGTAAGCGTCGTTTGCGGTGCGCAGAGGAGCAGTCGCTTGCGCGCGCGGCGCCAACTCGCGTTTTGCGGCATCGAGGATGGGGTTATCGGTTGGAAGGTCCTGGAGCACGCGTGCGCCTTTCACTCGGGGGTATCAATATGCTGAACCCTACAACAACGGTGGGTTCATTGCCGTTTGTCATACGGCAGTGAGCGCGGCCTTCATGCTGGATAATTGCGTTGATTGTCATAGATACAGTGGAGCTTTAGGAGGAAACGATCCGGCACGCTAAAATAAACAGGTTGCATAAAGACCGCCCGTCGTGGGCAGTTCTAGATAGGAAGTTTCCATGGCATTGCAGTTTACAGAGCGCGAGTTTATCCCCGTGCTGCTCGGTGGCGACATCAACGCCTATTCGGTGGCGCGCGCCTTTTACGAGGAGTATCAGGTCAAGAGCCTGGTCTTTGGCAAGTACCAGACCGGTCCTGCGTACCGCAGCCAGATTATCGACTACACGCCCAATGTGGATATCGACACCATGCCGGTCATGATCGAGACCATTAACGGTGTCGCTCAGGCCAATCCCGATAAGAAGATTATTCTCATGGGCTGCGGCGACAACTATGTCGCGCTTGCCGCACAGGCTCAGGACGCCGGCCAGCTTGCCTCAAACGTCATCGCGCCCTATGCGCCCTACAGCATGCTCGAACAGTGCCAGAAGAAGGAAATCTTCTACGAGCTGTGCGAGAAGCACGGTGTTCCCTATCCGCATACGTTTACCTTTACCATGGCCATGCTCAACGCCCAGGGCGAGGCTCCCGCCGAGGTGCTCGACCAGATCGATTTTCCCTTCCCGATGATCCTGAAGCCTTCCGACGGCATCATGTGGTGGGAGCACGAGTTCGAGGGCCAGAAGAAGGCCTACGAGATCGCCGATCGCGCCGAGCTGGAGCAGGTCATTCGCGATGTATACGCGAGTGGCTACACCGATGATCTGATCCTGCAGGATCGCGTGCCCGGCAACGACGAGTACATGCGCGTGCTTACCAGCTATTCCGACCGCAACGGCAAGGTGCGCATGATGTGCCTGGGCCACGTGCTGCTCGAGGAGCACCAGCCTCACGGCGTTGGTAACCACGCCTGCATCATCACCGAGCCCAATGACGAGCTCATGGGCGGCGTGCGCAAGTTGCTCGAGGACCTCAAGTTTACGGGCTTCTCCAACTTTGACGTCAAATACGACGAGCGCGACGGTTCGTTTAAGTTCTTCGACTTCAACACTCGCCAGGGCCGCAGTAACTACTACGTCACCAACAGTGGCTTTAACGTTGCCAAGTACGTAGTGGACGAGTATGTGTACAACCGCCCGTTTGAGCCCGAGTTTGTGACGGCGCAGAACGAGGCGCTGTGGATGGTTGTCCCCATGGGCGTGGTCGATAAATACGTCAAGGATCCCGAGCTGCGCGCTAAGGCGCATCGCCTGGTCAAGGAGGGTAAGGCCGCCGACCCCTCGTTTATGAAGGGCGACTTTGTCTTTAACCGCTGGCTGCGCATGTGGCACACCAAGCTGCGTCACTTTAAGCTGTTTAAGACGTATTACAAATAGGATGAACGTCGCGCCCGCCCGGTTTGTATCGGACGGGCGCGGGTATGATACGCGCAATGGTGCGAGCGTCACCAAGGAGGCGGCGATGGAAAAGCTGGGAGTTATCGGCGGTATGGGCGCCGAGGCCACGTCGTATTACTACGACCAGGTGGTGCGTCACACGGCGGCCGCCCGCGATCAGGAACATATCGACATGGTGGTGCTCTCTAAGTCGACCATGCCCGACCGCACGCTGGCCATTAAGACCGGCGACCACACCGAGTTGCTGGCGACCATGAAGGAATGTGCGCAGGCGCTCGAGACGCTGGGCTGCGCGCACATTGCCATTCCCTGCAACACGTCGCACTACTTCTACGATCAGATTCAGTCGTTTACCTCGGTCCCCATCATCCATATGCCGCGCGAGTCGGTGCGCTATGCGCTTGCCGGCGTGGTGATGGGGGAGTGTGAGTTCGACCCCAACTTGAGCATGCCGGCCGAGCCGGTGCGCAAGATCGGCATCATGGGTACCGATGGCACCGTGGGTGCCGGCGTCTACGGTCGCGAGTGCGAGGCGGCGGGCGTCGAAGTCGTCTATCCCAGCGAGAAGCGCCAGGCCGATGTGATGTCGCTTATTTACGATGACGTGAAGGCAGGACGCGAGCCCGATATGGATAAGTTTGATCGTGTGATGTGGGAGTTTGCCCGCAGCGGCTGCGACCGCGTCATTCTGGCCTGCACGGAGCTTTCGGTGCTGCAAAAGTATCGCGAGATGCCCGAGATCACCCTCGACGCCATGGACGTTTTGGTACGCGAGTCCATCATCCGCAGCGGCGCCCCCTACCGCCTGTAGCTCTCGACCTGCCAAAAAGGGACAGGTTTATTTTGGTAGGTTTTATCTGGGAAAACAGTAAAGGCCTCGGCTCGTTTGTGCGAGCCGAGGCCTTTTGCATTTGTCGGTTGCTGCTTGGTGCTGGAGCTTAAAGGACGAGACTGACATTTGCCCATATAAAACCGACCAAAATAAACCTGTCCCTTTTTGGCAGGTTAGAACAAGAATCCGAGGACGATGAGGGTAATGCTGGCAATAAGTATGGCAATGTCCATGCCCTTAATGGGATAGCGCTTGTACGAGCTCGCGCGCGTACGCAGATAAAAGCCACGTTGCTCGGCCGCCAGGGCAGTGGCATCGGTCTTGCCCACGGAGCTCACCAGCAGCGGCACGCAGAGCGGTAGCATGAGCTGGATCTTCTTGAGGGGGTTCTTGGTGTCGTACTCAACGCCGCGCGCGGTCTGCGCCTCCATGATGGCGTTCATCTCCTGGCTAAAGACCGGTACAAAGCGCAGTGCCGTGGTAAATGTGAACGCATAGCGGTACGGCACGTGCAGCACCTCCACGCAAGCGTTAGCGAGATCGCCGAGCTGCGTGATGGTGAGCATGAGGATGAGTGGCAGCGCCACGCCGAGCAGGCGAAGCGCCGCCTTGGTGCCGGTGATAAGACCATCTGTGGTAATCCAGGCAAAGATGGGGGCTCCGGTGCGGATAAAGGCGGTCTGTAGGACCAGCATGATTAGTGAGAGCGGCACCATGAGCTTGACGAGCGAGACGAGGCCTGCGGTCGATTTGGCGTAGATGCCCAAGATAAAAGTCAGCACAAGCAGGGCGATCAGGAGCACATAAGTGTCGCCGAGGAAGGTCGCCAAGATAATAGCCGCGGCCAGGGCTAGCTTGGTCACGGGGTTCAGCCGGTGCAGCAGTGAGTCTCCGGGCACGTAGTCGATCACGTTAGTCATGCTTGAGCATCTCCTTTACCAGGTCGACCAGATCGGAGACCTGACTGATTCCGGCGAATCGGGGCGAAACGTCGCGCGCGAGTTCTTTGGACAGGGCCACAACCTGCGGTGGCTCCACGTAGGCGGCGCGCATGAGGGCATCGTCGTCGAAGATCCGGTTCGCGTCGCCGCGCTCGAGGATGCGTCCGTCTGCCATGACTACCAGGCGCTGGGCAAAGTCCGAGACGACCTCCATGTCGTGGCACACCATGATCACGGCGCAGCCGCGCTCGGCCATCTCGCTCACCGTCTCCATCACGGTCATGCACTCGCGGTAATCGAGGCCGCTCGTGGGCTCATCGAGCAGAACCACCTGTGGGTCGAGCACAACCACGGACGCTAGGGCGACCATCTGTCGCTGTCCGCGCGAAAGCGAGAACGGCGATTCGTCCAAGGGGAGCCCAAAGCGCTCCGCCGCCACCCGTGCACGCTGGCGGGCCTCGTCGGTGCCGACACCGTGCAGTTCAAGACCAAAGGCAACCTCGTCGAGTACGGTGTCGCGGCAGAGCTGGCGGTCGGGGTTCTGGAACAGCGTCGCGCATTTTGCAGCGATCGCGCTGGTGGGGACGTCGGCGGTGTTCATCCCCGCCATACGCACGGTTCCCGACGCTGGATGCAGAAGGCCGTTCAACAGCTTGGTGAGCGTGGTCTTGCCAGCACCGTTCTGGCCGATGATGCCTACGAGCTCGCCGGGATAGACGCACATGTTGAGGTTGCTGACCGAGGCACCGCCATGGGGGTAGGCAAAGGTCACATCGGTGAGTTCGACTACTGGCTCCTGATTGACGCCGCGGGGGACCGCCGGGATATGGGGAGAGGTCTCGGGCACATCGGCGGGCGCGTCTTTGCTCGTTGCATCCGCAAGTAAGGACGAGATAAGCTGGTGCGCTTCGGAAACATTGAGGCAGGGCGCCTGATCGCTCGGCAACAGACCCACTTCTGCCAGGCTGTTCGCGATGCGCGCGACGCGGGGACTGTCGACGCCCATCTGGCGCAGCTCGCTTGCGTGGGCAAAGACCTGGTGGGGTTCGCCGTCAAACGCGAGCTTGCCGTCTGCCATGACGAGGACGCGGCTGCAGTATTTCGACAACAGCGCGACCTTCTGCTCGATAACAACCACGGTGATGCCGTGTTCGCGGTTGATCTGGCGCAGCGTGTCAAAAACGAGCGTGGAGCTTGCCGGGTCGAGCGCTGCCGTGGGCTCGTCGAGCACGAGCACGTTGGGCGCCATGGCGATGATCGCGGCGATTGCGACTTTCTGCTTCTGCCCGCCCGAAAGCGTGGCAATCTCGCGGTGGCGCAGGTCGCTAATGCCGACGGTCGTCAGCGTCTGGCTGATGCGCTCCTCGATTTGATCGTGCGGTATGCCAAAGTTCTCGAGGCCAAAGAGCATCTCGTCTTCAACGATGGGCGCAACCATCTGGGCATCGATGTCCTGCAGCACGCTTCCCACCACGCGCGAGATATCCGTGAGGGTGATCTCGCAGGTGTCGCGGTCATCGACGAGCGTGGTTCCAAAGAGCTGGCCGGTGTAATGGTGGGGGATGGCTCCGCTCATAACGGCGGCAAGCGTCGATTTGCCGGCGCCTGAGGGACCGATGACGCCCACAAACTCACCCTTTTCGATAGTGAGTGAGACGTGATCGAGGGCATTCTGCGCCTCGTGGCCATAGGCAAATGAGACGTCATCGAGCTTGATGATGGTATTGCTGGAGCTCATGGGGGCCTTTCTATCGTAAAAGAGCACCGGTCGCAAAACGACCGGCGGTCTACATGGTAGCAAGTATTACTGCTTGGCGAAGACCTTCTTGAGCGGAATGCTGAGGGCCTGGACCAGGATGGCGTTGAAGACGGCGGTGCCTGCGTGTGGCTTGTCGGCTACTTAGTCGTTAAGCTTGAGGGCCTTCTTAATGGGGATGTAGAGGGCGGTCACGATGATGGCGTTGGCAACACCGGTGGCGACGACGACAGGAGCCATGACGCCCATGAAAGCCGGGTTGTTCATGACGCCAAAGGAGAAGATCGCCGCGTAGATCATGCCGGAGATGAAGGTGACAACAAAGGTGCTGACGAGCGGGAGCAGGCCCTTGACCTTGGAGTCGGCGAGCACGGAGACGAGCAGAGCCATGACCATGGCGGCGACGGGCTCGGCGATCAGGTCGGGGCCCTTGACGGAGGCGGTGATTTGGATTACCACGCCGGCGAGGAGGCCGATAATCGAGGATTGGCCGATGTTGGGCTTGACGATGAGAATCTCGAGGCAGAAAGCCGCGATGATGAACTCGGGCGAGAGGAAGCCTCCGGTGAGGCCGCTAAAGAACTTGGAGACGGTCATGTTGAGGACGAAACCGGCGGCGAGGAGGATGGCATAGAGAGTGAGTGCCTTGAGGTCGAGTTTGCCGCGGTCAGTGGTCTGGACGGTGCGGGGCTGGGCGGTGGTGTTCTGAGACATGTTGAAAATCCTTTCAGAAAGGGGAGTGTAAGGGAAAAGCGGAGGCGCGTGATGCGAATGCGATCGGGCTCGAGATAGAAAAAGGCCCCCGGTCGAAACCGGAGGCCTTCCAATCACCTAGAGCGCAAAAACAGGCGTGAGGGACTCACTGTCGACCGATCGTATTCGCATCACGCCACCACCAGTTGTTGAGGGACTTCATCGCGTTCTTCATCTTGGTGGCTCCTTTCGTGATGCCATGGCGCGGTCGCACCTTGTTTCTGTTGCGTTGCACTATAGCACAGCAAAGTGTTTGCGGGGAATCTTTTTTGAAAGATTTCAGCGACGTTTCCCGCCGGTCGAAGGGGCGGGCTGAGCGGGGGGCGACCTTGGCCATCCCGCCCGCGCCTTAAGGTGTGGGGTTCTTAGGCCTTCTTGCGACGATAGATCACGAAGCCACAGACACCGACGATGATGGCGCCAACACCCATGGCGGCCATGTTGTTGCCCTTGGACTTCTCCTCGGTGATTGGATGAATATCATACCAATGTGGATTTACTTCTTTCGGCGGTGAATCACGTTGATGGCGTAGCCCACGAGCAGGGCCAGAACGATGACGATAAAGCCACGGATAGGGTTGTCGTTCACGGGGTTCTCCTATTTTCCGAGTGGTGAGAATTCGTCGACGATGAGGTCGAGGCATTGCGGAAGCGCGCGGGCGCCAAAGACACCGGAGTTGCTGGAGATGATCTCGCCATCGAACTGCATACCCAGCGACGGCGTGCAGGTAATCTTGGCTTCCTTGGTCTGGATAATCTTAAACTGCGGGCGGCCGAGCACCTTGCCGGCGGGGTCGAGCGCGGCGGTGATCACGGTTGGGAGCAGTTGCACGGTTTTTACGGGCTCGATGACTGCGATGTCGACCATGCCGTCGTTCATGCGGCAGTTGGGGAACAGGTTGATGTCGTTTTGGATGACTGAGGTATTGCCCGCCATGCAGCAGATGCCGTCGAGCTCCTCGACCATGCCGTCGTGTTCAATGGTAAAGTGCGCCACCGTGGGGTTGGGCGTGGCGAGCGCGGAGAGGAAGTAGGCGATCTCGCCAATGTCGTTTTTGGTGGGAGCGGCCTTCATCATGATCTCGGCGTCGAAGCCCGAGCCGGCGATGATGATAAAGCCGTGGCGCTTCTCGTTACCGTTCTCGTCGATCCAAAAGAGCTCACCCATGTCCACCTTCACCGTGCGGCCGGCGCGGCAAGCCTTGGCAAGCGCCGCCGCCTCGGGGGCATTACCGATGTTGTTAAAGAACAGGCAGGCCGTGCCGGAGGGGAAGATGAGCGTAGGGACACCGCACCCGCGCATCTGGTCGAGCACGTTGGAGACGGTGCCGTCGCCGCCCGAAACGACTACGCGGTCGAACTCACGAACGTCCGCTACCGCGTCCTCGGGCTCCATGCCATCGCCGATAAAGCGCATTACGACCTCGTCGCCGCCCTGTGCAAGAGCGTGCGTGAATGCGTAGATTTCATCGGAGCTGGGACCCGATGCCGGGTTGTGGATGATAAGGCAGCGCATACTTACGTTCCCGTTCTGTGACTAACCGAGTATAGTTGTAGGGCAATGCCGATATCCTACCCGTGTTTTTCGGGCCTAACCTTATTCGATGGGTTGATATGTACATTTCCACACATCAGGCTCTACTCGACTTTTGTCAGCGCGCTCGTGAGTTCGACGCGATTGCCGTCGATACCGAGTTTTTGCGCGAGCGCACGTTTCATCCGCGCCTGTGCCTGGTCCAGATTGCCACCCCTGCCGAGAGCGTCGCGGTCGATCCTTTGGTGATCGACGACCTGTCGCCGCTGGCCGAGCTTATGGCCGACGAGAGCGTGGTCAAGGTCTTCCACGCCTGCTCGCAGGATATGGAGGTCATGCTCCACACCGTGGGCGCGCTGCCGCGACCGATTTTTGACACACAGGTCGCCGCCGCCTTTTTGGGCGAGCGCCAGCAGATTTCCTACGGCGCGCTCGTTCAGACGTTCTGCGGCGTATCGCTGCCCAAGACCGAGTCGCTGACCGATTGGTCGCGCCGCCCGCTGAGCGATAAGCAGATTGAGTACGCGATCGATGACGTCAAGTATCTGATCGTCGCCTATACCGAGATGATGAGCCGCCTGCGCGAGCTTGGCCGCGTGGACTGGGTGCTCGACGAGTTGCGCCCGCTGGCAGACGAGTCGCACTACCGCGCCGACCGGCATGAGGCATTCCGCAAGGTCAAGCGCATCAACTCGTGTAGCCGCCATCAGCTGGGCATTGCGCGCGAGCTTGCCGCCTGGCGCGAGGACCGCGCCGAGCGCCGCAACATCCCGCGCAAGTGGGTCATGTCCGACGATACGCTGCTGGCGCTCGTCAAGCGCAATCCCGTGCGCGTTGAGGAGTTCCGCAGCATCCGCGGCACCGATCAACTGGGGGAGCGCGATGTGGACGGCGCGCTCATGGCCATCAAGCGCGGCGCGAGCTGCCCGCACGATCGCCTGCCGCTCATGGTGCGCGGACATCGCCAGATCTCTCCGGAGCTGGAGAGCGTGACGGATCTCATGTACGCGCTCATTCGCCTGGTTGCCGAGCGTTCGGGCGTGGCGACCTCGGTCATTGCCTCGCGCGATGACCTGGCCGACTATATCGAGCATCCCGAGCAGAGCCCTCTGCGCGAAGGTTGGCGCTTTGAGCTTGTGGGCTCGCGCCTGGACGATCTGCTCTCGGGCAACATGGGATTGACGGTGAAGGACGGCAAAATCGAGCTCCTGTAGGTATATGGTTACGCGGTTTTACCAAACCGCGTAACAGCTCGACGCTGCAAACGGTCGAGAGCGGCAATCTGACGTTCAATCGTCGCTCGCGTACCAAAGTACGCGTCGCTTCTCTTTCACGTCACCTTGCTCGCTCTCGGCCGTTTTCGCTGACATTGCCAAAACATCGATACTGTCTCGTTGGCTGGGCGAGTGGGTAGAATGCCTCCAACGTGTAACTCGATTCGGAGGAATTCGCATGCCCTATTACTATGGTTATGGCTTTGGCATCGACCCGCTGTACCTGCTGGTCGTCCTTGTTTGTACGGTGCTCGGTCTTGCCGCGCAGAGCTATATCAACTCGACGTATAAAACCTGGTCCAAGGTTCGCTCGGACGGCGACACGGGCGCTGCGGTCGCGCGCCGCATGCTCGACGCCAGCGGTTGCAATGCCGTGGGTATCAAGGGCGTCGCCGGTGAGCTCACCGACCATTACAACCCGCAGGATAACAACCTGTATCTCTCGGATGCCAACCGTTCGGGTGGATCGGTCGCAAGCGTTGCCGTCGCCTGCCACGAGGCGGGCCACGCCGCCCAGCGCCAAAGCGGCTATGCCATGATGAAGGTGCGCACTGCCCTGGTCCCGGTCGTCAACTTTACCCAGAACACCTGGACCATCGTGCTACTCATGGGCCTGTTTATGAACATCGCGGGACTCACGACCCTCGCGCTGATCTTCTTCTCGTTTAGTGTGTTGTTCCAGCTGGTTACGCTGCCGGTCGAGATTGATGCCAGCCGCCGCGCCGTGGCGTACATCGAGCGGTCGGGCATGAGTTCCAAGCAGGTCAACGGTGCCAAGAAGGTCCTGACGGCAGCCGCGCTTACCTATGTTGCCGCAGCGCTCACCTCGATCATTCAGCTGCTCTACCTGATGGCTCGCTACAACAGAAACTCCAACCGATAACAAATTGGCTTGACAGGCGCCGCGGGGATTTGTGTCCCCGCGGCGCTGTACTATGTGTTGGACTTGAATTTGCGCAGGGCTGGAGCCTTTGTGCACGATAACGAAAGGAGGCTGCGTGGCAGGCTGGAATCTAACCGGCAATGCCGTTTCCGCCGAGTTTGACGGCTCGGACGATCAGGAGCGCAAGGAACTCAGCGTGAGCCAGGCGGTGGAGATCGCCGCCGGTGCACTCGATGCTATTCCGCAGCTGAGTGTCTTGGGCGAGGTCACGGGTTTCCGTGGCCCCAATGCCCGAAGCGGCCACTGCTACTTCCAGATTAAGGACGATTCGGCCGCCGTTGACTGCATCATTTGGAAGGGCGCCTATCTCAAGCGCACGTTCGATCTGCGCGACGGCATGCAGGTGAGCTTTAAGGGTAGCTTCAATCTCTATAAGCCCACGGGCCGCATGAGTTTTGTCGCCCGCTCGTTTTCGCTGGCGGGGGAGGGTCTGCTGCGTCAACAAGTGGCGCAACTGGCCGAAAAGCTGAGCCGCGAGGGCCTGATGGACGAAGCGCGCAAGCGCCGCATCCCGGTGTTCTGTTCACGCGTGGCGGTCGTCACCTCACTTTCGGGTGCCGTAATCGATGACGTCAAGCGCACATTGCGTCGTCGCAACCCGCTCGTCGAGCTCGTTTGCGTGGGTGCCAAAGTTCAAGGCGAGGGAGCGCCGGCAGAGCTCATTGAGGGTTTGCGTCGCGCCGCTTCCATTACGCCGGCGCCCGATTGCATATTGCTCGTGCGCGGCGGCGGCTCCTTCGAGGACCTCATGACCTTTAATGACGAGGAGCTTGCCCGCGCGGTGGCGGCTTGTCCTGTGCCCGTGGTGACCGGCATTGGCCATGAGCCCGATACCTCGATCTGCGACATGGTGAGCGACCGGCGCGCCTCCACGCCCACGGCGGCGGCCGAATCGGTTGCGCCGGCTATGACGGAGCTGGCAGATGTGCTCGAGGCGCGCCATCAGCGTCTGGGCGCCGCGATGGCATCGATGATCGGGTCAGATCAGGTCGATCTGGAAATGCTCGATCAGCGTGGTCGCCGCGCTTGGGACACCTATACGGCCCGTCTGGGCGATGCGCTCGATGCCGCCGCACGCCGTCCGTGCCTCAACGACCCCACATTTATGGTCGAGCGTCGCGAGTCTGAGCTTGCCCTGACGGCTGATCGCCTGTCCGGCGCTGTAACGCGTTCGGTTGGGGCCTTCCGCTCCGACTTTGAGCGCCTGCCCGAGCGCTTGATCGCAAGCACCTCGGGGCTCGATGGCAAGCGCCATGCGCTCACGCTTGCGAGCTCCCGTCTGGAGCATCAGGGGCGCACGATGCTCAGCAAGCCCGCGTCCGACCTGGGCCGAGCTGCTGCGTCGCTCGATGCCTTGTCGCCGCTCAAGGTGCTTGCCCGCGGTTACTCCATCGCGTACAGCGAGGACGGTGTGGCTACGAGCGCCAAGACCTTTAAGCCGGGCGACGCTATTCGCGTGCGCATGGCGGACGGCAACGTGGCAGCAACCGTCAACGCGGTCGAGTAGGCCGCCTTTCATAGCGATAAACCTTTAGGAAAGGAAACAGATATGGCAGAGAAGACCCCGGTCGAGCAGCTTACGTACAAGCAGGCCTCGCAGGAGCTGGAGCTCATCATCCGCAGCCTGGAGTCGGGCGACATGGAGCTCGAGGAGTCGCTCGAGAGCTATACCCGCGGCGTCGAGCTCCTCAAGAGCCTACGCACCCGCCTGTCCGATGCCGAGCAGAAGGTCTCGGTGCTCCTTAAGGACGTCGACGGCAACGACGTGCTCGCCGACGGCGAAGCCGCCAACACCGACGATAACCTCTCGTTCTAACCACCTCGCAGCCTACTTTGGGGTAGTCTTTTTGGGACGGGGCTTTTTTGACTACCCTTGCGCGACGGCTCGCCAGGTGCCTGCGCTTGCGAAAAAGTAGTCAAAAAAGCCCCGTCCCAAAAAGACTACCTTGGTCTGTGAGAAAGGAACCAACCATGTGTGATTGCATCTTCTGCAAAATTGCCAACCACGAGATCCCCTCGACCGTCGTTTACGAGGACGATCAGGTCATCGCCTTCGACGACCTCAATCCCCAGGCGCCGGTCCACACGCTCGTGATCCCCAAGAAGCACTACAGCGACATCGCCGACAACGTACCGGCCGAGACCATGGGCGCCATGGCTCACGCTATCCAGGAGGTCGCTAAGGCCAAGGGCCTGGAGGACGGTTTCCGCGTCATTTCCAACAAGGGCGTCAACGCCGGCCAGACCGTCATGCACTTCCACATGCACGTCCTCGGCGGCAAGAACCTGGGCGAGAACCTCATCTGAGGACGCTTCTTCCGTGGGATGAGGCGAAAGCTTAGGCACCGATAACTTATATATCAACGCAATAAACCCGAGCGCGAGGGCGTTTGGGTTTATTATTGAAGCGTATGTAACCTGGCGGCGCCACACCGCCTGTTAGTAGGGAGACACATGAACGTTCTGGTCGTCAACGCAGGATCTTCGACCCTTAAGTATCAGGTCATCGATACCAAGTCCCACAAGGTGTCCGCAAAGGGCTCCTGCGAGCGCGTCTGCTTTACCGGCGGTACCTTCACCCACGCTGCCAACGGTTCCAAGAAGGTGACCGAGAACATCGAGTTCCCCGACCACAAGGTCGCCATCGAGGTCGTCCTGAAGGACCTCGAGGCCAACGGCGTCAAGATCGAGGGCATCGGCCACCGTATCGTTCAGGGCGGTTGGTACTTCGGCGATTCCTCCCTCGTCGACGAGGACGTCCTCGCCAAGATCCGCGAGGTCGCTCCGCTCGCCCCGCTGCACAACAACCCCGAGGCCAACGTTATCGAGTACTGCCTCGAGCAGTATCCCGACCTGCCCAACGTCACGGTCTACGACACTGCTTTCCACTTCAATATGCCCGAGGTCGCCAAGACCTACGCCCTGCCCAAGGACGTCTGCGACAAGCTGCACATCCGTAAGTACGGCGCCCACGGCACCAGCTACCGCTACATCTCCAAGAAGGTTGCCGAGATGACCAACGGCGAGGCTCGCAAGGTCGTCGTGTGCCATATCGGCTCCGGCGCTTCCCTGTGCGCCATCGAGGACGGCAAGTGCATGGACACCACCATGGGCTTGACGCCGCTCGACGGTGTCATGATGGGCACCCGCTGCGGCTCCATCGACCCTGCTACCGTGTGCTACCTGCAGCGCGAGGGCGGCTACACCTTCGACGAGGTCGACGAGATGATGAACAAGAAGTCCGGCCTTTTGGCTGTGACCGGCGGCAAGACCAACGACTGCCGCAACGTTGAGGAGCTCGCCGCTGCCGGCGACCCCGAGGCCCAGCTCGCCTTCGATATGTTCGTCTACAAGATTGCCGCCAAGGCCGCCGAGATGGCCACTTCTATGTGCGGTATGGACACCCTGGTCTTTACCGCCGGCATCGGCGAGCACGCTCCGGCTGTCCGCGCCGGAGTGGCCGATCGTCTGGCCTTTATGGGCGTCAAGATGGACCATGCCCGCAACGCCCTGCGCGGCGACGGCGCTTGGTGCCTGTCCGCCAAGGATTCCAAGGTCAAGATCTTCGTCATCCCCACGGATGAGGAGTTCATGATCGCTTCCGACGTCGAGCGCATCGTCAACAGCAAGTAATTGCAAGAGGGGAGGGGCTGGACGACCAAGTGCCGTTCAGCCCCTCTTTTGCGCTCGTTGGGCGATATGTCTGATAGCTATTTATCAAGATGTGATAACTTCTTATTAAAATGCGGTCGCCTTAAGAGGTCTGCGTCGACCGTATTGCACTGCAAAGGAGTCTCATGAACGTACTTGTTGTCAACGCCGGCAGTTCAAGCCTTAAATATCAGCTTTTGGATACCGATACCCGCAAGGTTTTCGCCAAGGGCAACTGCGAGCGTATCGGATCGGACATGGGCATCTTTGGCCACTCCGAGAACGGTGGCGCCAAGCAGACCGAGGAGGTCCCTTTCCCCGATCATCGCTCTGCTATCGCTCGTGTGCTCGAGGAGCTCGAGAAGACCGACTTTACGATTGATGGCATTGGGCATCGT
Source organism: Collinsella sp. WCA1-178-WT-3 (M1) (assembly GCF_009696325.1). GTDB lineage: Bacteria > Actinomycetota > Coriobacteriia > Coriobacteriales > Coriobacteriaceae > Collinsella. Next base: position 12,779 of record NZ_VUME01000006.1, on the reverse strand, counting down.
ATCGTTCAGGGCGGCTGGCACTTCGATGATTCCGCAGTCGTCGACGACGAGGTTATGGCCAAGATCCTTGAGGTGGCACCGCTTGCTCCGCTGCACAACTACGGCGAGGCCGCGGCAATCGAATATTGCCGCGAGAAGTATCCGGAGCTGCCCAACGTGGCCGTCTTCGACACTTCGTTCCACATGACCATGCCCGAGGTCGCCTACACCTACGCGCTGCCCAAGGACGTGTGCGACAAGTACCACGTGCGCAAGTACGGCGCCCACGGTACGAGCCACCGCTACGAGTGGATGATGGCCAAGGAGATCCTGGGCTCGCGCTGCCACCGCCTGCTTTCGTGCCATCTGGGCAACGGCGCTTCGCTCGCCGCCATCGAGGACGGCGTGTGCCGCGACACCACGATGGGCCTCACGCCGCTCGATGGCCTGATGATGGGAACCCGCTGCGGCTCCATCGACCCGGCTACCGTGTGCTACTTGCAGCGCGAGGGCGGCTACAGCTATCAGGAAGTCGATGACATGATGAACAAGCAGTCTGGTCTGCTTGCCATCTCGGGTATCTCCAACGACGCCCGCGACATCCGCACGCGCGCCTCCGAGGGCGATGAGCGCTGCCTGCTCGCCTTCGACATGTTCGCCTACAAGGCCATGCAGCAGGCCGGTTCCATGATCGCATCCATGGCGGGCGTGGACACCATCACCTTTACCGCCGGCATCGGCGAGAACGACTGGTCGATCCGCAAGGCCTTCTGCGACTGCTTTGAGTGGCTGGGCGTGCGCATCGACAACAACAAGAACCGCGAGGCCGTGGGCAACGGCCCGCAGGTCATCAGCTCCGCCGGTTCCGCCGTCACCGTCATGGTCATCCCCACCGACGAGGAATACATGATCGCCCACGACGTCGAGCGTCTGACCAAGAACAACTAACGCGCGCATTTGTATTTAAACGAAAGGCCTCCGAAGCAACAGCTCCGGAGGCCTTTTTTACTAGCAGAAGGACAGCGGAAACTCCATCCCGTTTCGAGCACAAATTCTGGGACACGCTTTCCGGTTGAGGCACGTTGCGGAAAGTGCGACCCACAATAAAGCAAAATTCCGTCCCACAGTTTCCCAAACAAGCCCCAAGTGGAAGCTACATCCCACAATCCGCCTTCAAACCGGGACACGCTTTCCGGCAGAATGGCCGCCGAGGCCCTATCAGCCTTTCAAATCCAAAGTGACCATATCCGCATCGTTTGCCCCCCAGCAACGGCACCCATCCGTTCAGGATTCTTAGCCCCAGCTCGTAGCCAAGCCGCCGTCCACTCCAGATGCCCTGATTGCTGCGTTGCGGTAGAAGGCCGTACGGGCTAACCCCTGAAAACATTCCGCAGACCAGAAACGCCCCCGTTCGTAGCTCCGGAGGAGCAGAACGGGGGCGTTTCATTGGTCGAGGACGTTTTCAGGGGTTAGCCCGTACGGCCTTCGGGCGAGTGCGTCCGCTACTCGGCCATCTGAGCCTGGACGGCGGTGATGGCCACGACACCCACGATGTCGTCGGCAGAGCAGCCGCGCGAAAGGTCGTTAACCGGCTTGGCGATGCCCTGCAGGATGGGGCCGTAGGCGTCGGCGCCGGCGAAGCGCTGGACCAGCTTGTAGCCGATGTTGCCGGCCTCGAGGTCGGGAAACACGAGCACGTTGGCCTTGCCGGCAACGGAGGAGCCGGGAGCCTTGAGCTGGGCGACGGTGGGGACGATGGCGGCGTCGAGCTGCAGGTCGCCATCGATGGCGAGCTCGGGAGCCTTCTCCCTGCAGAACTTCACAGCCTCCTGGACCTTCTTGGCGACCTCGCCGCCGGCGGAACCCATGGTGGAGTAGGAGAGCATGGCCACGTGCGGCTCAACGTTGCCCATGAAGGTGGACCAGGAGTGAGCGGAGGCGATGGCGATCTCGGAGAGCTCATCGGAGGACGGGTTGATGTTGAGGCCGCAGTCGGCGAAGATCAGCGTGCCGTCGGTGCCGAACTGCGGGGTGTCGGTGCACATCACAAAGAAGGCCGAGACCAGCTTGGTGCCCGGGGCGGTCTTGAGGATCTGCAGCGCGGGACGCAGGGTGTCGGCGGTGGAGTGGCAGGCGCCGGAGACCAGGCCATCGGCATCGCCCATCTTGACCATCATGGTGCCAAAGTAGGTGGCGTCCATCAACTGGGCGCGAGCCTGCTCGATGGTGACGCCCTTCTTGGCGCGGAGCTCGGCAAACTTCTGCGCGTACTCCTCGTGCTTCTCGGCATTGCGCGGGTCGATGACGGTAGCGCCGGGAACGTTGATCTCGTCGGGGTTGCCCAAGATGACGATCTTTGCCAAGCCCTCCTCGATGATCTTGGTAGCTGCGATGATGGTGCGCGGATCTTCGCCCTCGGGCAGGACGATCGTCTTAAGGTCGGCCTTGGCGGCAGACTTCATACGGTTTAGGAAATCGCTCATGTTACTCCTTACAAGCGTTTCGCTAAGCTCCAGGCACCGGGCTGTCCACGAATAAACCCGCTGCTAGCGGGTTTACCTTTCAAATATGTACGCCGGGGTGCTTGAGCTTTCCTTGTGTGGCAAGCTCATTATAGGACGCATTAGCGCTATAATCGCTCTGATAAATATGTCTCGAAGAATGTTCGAGAAAAGCCCAGCTAACGAGCCCGTGGCTTTTGACAAGGAGTATCGATGCAGATTACCTCAGGCCTGCCTGAAGGCTTTAACGCCGGCGCATACGACATGATTGTCGTCGGTGCCGGGTATGCCGGTGCCGTTTGTGCCCGCCGTCTTGCCGAGACCATCGGCTATCGCGTTGCCGTTTTGGAGCGCCGTGGCCACATTGCGGGCAATGCTTACGACTGCTCTGATGAGGCCGGGATCCTGGTCCACGAGTATGGTCCGCACATTTACCATACCTTTAACGAGCGCGTCCACAATTTTCTGTCGCGCTTTACCAAGTGGACGGACTACCAGCACAAGGTGCTCGCCAACATCAACGGCACCCTTATGCCCGTGCCCTTTAATCACGCGAGCCTCAAGCTCGCCTTTGGCGATGAGCGCGGCGAGGAGCTGTATCAGAAGCTCGTGGAGACCTTTGGCAAGGACGTCAAGGTGCCCATCATGGAGCTGCGCAAGAAGAACGACCCGGATCTTGCCGAGGTCGCCGATTACGTCTACGAGAACGTCTTTTTGCATTACACCATGAAGCAGTGGGGCCAGACGCCCGACCAGATCGATCCCTCGATCACCGGCCGCGTTCCCGTCTTTGTGGGCGACGATGACCGCTATTTCCCGCAGGCTCCCTTCCAGGGCATGCCGCAGGACGGCTATACCGCGTTGTTCGAGCATATGCTCGACCACGATCTGATTGATGTGTTCTGCGACGTGGACGCCCGCGACCTCTTTGAGATTGACGAGACCACCGTTAAGATCGACGGCAAGGTCTATGGCGGCGAGATCGTCTACACCGGTCCGCTCGACGAGCTGTTCAACCTCGACTTGGGCGCTCTGCCGTACCGTACGCTCGACATGAAGTTCGAGACGCTCGATATGGACCAGTTCCAGCCCGTGGGCACCGTCAACTACACCACGAGCGAGGATTACACGCGCATCACCGAGTTCAAGAACATGACTGGTCAGGTCCTGCCCGGCAAGACCACCATCATGAAGGAGTATTCCAAGTCCTATACGCCCGGCTCGGGCGAGACGCCCTATTACGCCATTCTGGAGCCCAAGAACCGCGAGCTCTATGAGCGCTATCTTGAGCGCGTCCAGAACCTGACGAACTTCCACCCGGTGGGTCGCCTGGCCGAGTATCGTTACTACGATATGGATGCCGTGACCAACTCTGCCCTCGATCTTTCGGATGAGATTATCGCCTGCCATGCATAAAGTCATATCATTCGGTATTCCCTCGTATAACGCCGCCAAGGACATGGACCATTGCATCACCTCCATTCTGGAGGGGAGCGATTACGCCACCGATATCGAGATCATCATCGTCGATGACGGTTCCAAGGACGAGACGGCAGCTAAGGCCGATGAGTGGGAGGCGCGTTACCCCGGTATCATCCGCGCGGTGCATCAGGAGAACGGCGGTCACGGCATGGCCGTCCTCTCGGGCCTGCGCGAGGCACAGGGCACCTACTACAAGGTCGTCGACTCGGACGACTGGCTCGACGGTACGGCGCTTTCGACCATGCTTTCGATTCTGCGTGGCTTTGAGGAGCGCGACCAGCGCGTCGACCTGTTTATCTCGAACTATGTGTACGAGAAGGTTTACGAAGGTACGCATACCGCTATTGGTTACAAGTTTGCCCTGCCGCGCAAAAAGATCTTTACCTGGGACCAGATTGGCCATTTCCGTCTGGACCAGAATTTGCTCATGCACAGCCTGTGTTATCGCACGGATGTGCTGCGCGCGTCCAATCTGCCTATGCCGCCGCACACGTTCTATGTCGACAATATCTACGCCTATGTGCCGCTGCCGCGCTGCAAGACCATGTACTACGCCGACATCGACCTCTATCGTTACTTTATCGGTCGCGAGGGCCAGAGCGTCAACGAGGCCACGATGGTCAAACGTCTGGACCAGCAGTTTCGCGTGACGCGCATTATGATGGAGTCGTTCCATCTGTATAGCGATGTCGAGTCGTCGCGTCTGCGCGCGTACATGATGGGCTATTTCACCATGATGATGGCAATTTGTTCGGTGCTTACCAAACTTTCCGATGAGGATTGCGCCGACGAGCGCCTGACGACATTGTGGAGTGATTTGAAGGCCTACGACGAGCGTATGTATCGTCGTGCACGCTACGGTGTGGTCGGCTTCTTTACCAACCTGCACGGGCGGGCTGGAGACAAAACCACACTCGGCCTATACCGTCTTGCCTCAAAGATCTTCAAATTCAACTAGTGCATAAACGCTCGGGTAACGGGGGCCCCTGGTCCTTAACTTGCTACTTCGAACAGTCCTGCGCAAGACGGAGGCGCCACTGGCGCCTCCTTTGCGTGCGGAACTCGTATCAAGTTAAGGACCAGGGGCCCTCTGCTATGTCTCGCTTTATGTCAGCAAGCTGAATTTGAAGATCTTCGACGCGCGGTACACAGGGGCCTGGGCTGAAAAGGTCTTAGTTGGTAGTCGGTCGGAGACGGGCGGGCGTTACGTTTGTCGCGAGTTCCGCATGCAAAGAAGGCCACTTAATGTGGCCTTCGTCTTGCATAGGACTGTAGAGCAGCAAACGTAACGCCCGCCCGTCTCCGACCGACGGTCGAGTGGATTACTTCGCAACGCCGGGGATGCCGTGGGATGTTTTGGCGGTTTTGGCTCCGTTTACGATGGCGGTTTCCAGGGCCCTTACGGCGAGCATGCCCAGCAGGTCTAGGGGAACGGCGGCGCTTGCCTGGCTGCCCAGCTTGCCGCTGGCAAGGGTGTAGATGGTGTCGCCGTCGTTGGTGGTGTGTGTGGGGCGGATGGCGTGTGCATAGGCGTCTGCGGCCATCTGGGAGACCTTGGTGGCCTGTGCCTTAGTGAGCTCCACGTTGGTGACGATGCAGCTGATGGTGGTGTTGGTGCGGTCGAGTGGCATTTTCATAGAGCCGGCGGCGGCAAGGGCGGCGAGCTCCATGTCGACGATCTGGTCGCTATCGGCTGCGGCGCGCATGCCGGCCACCCACTCGCCGGTGGTCGGGTCGACCACGTTGCCACAGGCGTTGACCGAGACCACGGCGCCCACCTTGACGGTGCCGAGTGCCACGGCAGCAGCTCCAAGGCCAGCCTTCATGCAGGTGGCGGGCCCCATGAGCTTGCCTACGGTGGCGCCGGTGCCGGCACCTACATTGCCCTGATCGAGTGTGGTGGGGGTATGGTCGAGCGCCTCGCGCACGGCGGCGATACCGGCCTCAATGTCGGGACGCACGGTGGGATCGCCAAAGGCGAGGTCGAAGATGCAGCTGGAACACACGATGGGCACCTGCGTGGGGCCGACGGGCAGGCCGATGCCGCGGCTCTCGAGTTCGCGGGCCACGCCGCTTGCCGCTTCGAGACCAAAGGCTGAACCGCCCGAAAGGCAGACGGCGTGGACCTTATCGACGGTGTTCTCGGGACGCAGCAGATCGGTCTCGCGCGAAGCGGGAGCGCCACCACGCACGTCAACGCCGCCGGTGGCACCCTCGGGCGCCACGATTACGGTGCAACCGGTGCCGGCCTCCTCGTCTGTATAGTTGCCAAAGCAAAAGCCATCGACATCGCAAACGTCAATGGCTTCGAGCAGGGTGTCCATGTTTTCTCCTATCGGTTTTCCGCCGGGCCTTATGCTCGGTCGGGATCCGTGCGGTACGGCAAAATTGTAGGCGCCGGGGGATACCCAGCGCCAGATGCAATTACGAGAGTTTTTGAATCGCGCGTGCGACGCGAGCGATGGGTAAGCCCACCACGTTGTAGAAGTCGCCCGAAATGTCATGCACGAGCATGCGGCCGCCTGTGCCCTGGATACCGTAGGCTCCGGCCTTGTCCATGGGTTCGCCGGAGGCAACATAGTGCCCGATCTGCTCCTCGGTAAGCTCATAGAACGTCACGTCGGTCACATCGACAAACGACAGACTTTCGGCGGCATGCGGAGCTGCAGCGTCGCCGGCTTTAACGATACAGACGCCGGTTGCCACCTGGTGCGTGCGGCCCGAAAGCTCGCGGAGCATGGTGCGTGCCTCGTCTTCGTCTGCCGGCTTGCCCAAAATTTGCCCGTCAAAGGTGACAATGGTATCGGCTGCGACAGTCAGTTCGTTGGGTTCGGCGTGCTCGGAGGCAACGGCAGCGGCTTTGGCGCGTGCCAAACGTTCGACAAGCGTAAGCGGAGCTTCGCCATCAAAAGGTGTTTCGTCGATATCTGCGGGAATTACGCGAACGTCATAGCCCGCCTCGCGCATCAGCTCTATGCGGCGCGGCGATTGCGAAGCCAAAATCATAGCTGGATGCCCTCGGCAACCTTCTCGACGGCCTTGTCGCCGGCGAGTGTGCGCAGCAGCTCCAAGGCAAAGGGAAGTGACTGTGCCATGCCGCTGGCAGTGATGATGTTGCCGTCTTGCGTGACCTTCTCGCCGGTATAAGCACCCTCGGGGAAGCTCTTCTCAAAGCCGGGGAAGCACGTGGCTCGGCGTCCCTCGAGCAGACCAAGCTCGCCCAGGATAAACGGGGCGGCGCAGATGGCGGCAACGTGCTTGGTTGCGGCGAACTCGCAGACTACATCGCAGACACGCTGGTCGGCGCGCAAGTTGGTGGCTCCGGGCAGGCCGCCAGGCAGCACAACGCAGTCGTACTCCTCAAAGTTGATTTCGTCAAAGAGCGCATCGCAGGTCACGGGAATCTGCAGTGAGCTCACGACCTCGCGTGTGGGCATGATCGAGACGAGCGTGGCGCGCACGCCGCCGCGACGCATGACGTCGACCATGGTCAGGCATTCAATAGTTTCAAAACCATCGGCGGCGAGAACGGCAACGCTGGGCATGAGAGTTCCTTTCGTAAGGCGGCATACAATTAGCCGTCTTATACCCCGAAGACCTATGCTTGCCACGCTCGATTTCCCAATGTTTAAAAGGGGGCGGGGATTAAATAATCATTCGGAACAAATTTTTTTATCCCCGTCCCAGAAAAATCATCGGGTGTGGTCTTGGGCAAACAGCCTAGTTGCGCTTGAGATGGACGACGGTTTCGCAGTGGAAGGTTTGCGGGAACAGGTCGACCGGCGTGATCTTGACGGGGGAGAAGGTGCCTTCCTCGACAAAGCACTTAAGATCGCGTGCCAAAGTCGCCGGATCACAGCTCACGTAGGCCACGTCGCGGGCGCTCGTGCTGGCGATGAGGTCGATTGCCTCGGGTGCCAGACCTGCACGCGGCGGGTCGACCACCAGGACATCGGCATCCTGGTCGGGGAACTCGCGCACGGCATCGCCGCCGATGACATCGACGTTATCGAGCTTGTTGATCTCGAGGTTGCGGCGCAGGTCGCGCACGGCCGGGCCGTAGGCCTCGACGGCGGCAACAAAATCACAGCGGCGGGCGAGCGGTAGGGTAAAGGTGCCGGCGCCGCAGTACAGGTCCATGGCAAGCTCATCTTCTTGCGGGTCGAGCGCCTCCATGACAAGCTCGATCAAAATCTCGGCGCCCTTGGTGTTGACCTGGAAAAACGATGGGGCCGAAAGGCGCATCTGGCCGTCGGCGATGTTCTCGGTCCAAGAGCCCTCGCCGGCGAGCATCTCCACCTTGGAGATGCGGCGGGCCTTCTTCTCTCCCTTGCTCATGACGCGCACTACGCTCGTGGGGCGAGCGGCGTCTGCCAACACGCGCGAGACCTGCGAGCGCGGGAAGGAGCCCGTGGGCGTCCAAAGTGCGACCTCGAGTGCCTTGGTGCGACGCGAAGCGCGAATGCCCACGCGCTCCAGACCCAGATCGTGACTGCCGCTCAGATAGTTGAGCGCGCCGACGACCGATTTGAGCGCCTTGGGAAAACGCTTATCGAACAGCGGGCACGAATCTACGGTGACGATCTTGCTGGGATCGACGCCGTGCATGCCAAGGCGAACGCGGCCGTTAACGAGGGTGGGCTCCAGCTCAATCTTGTTGCGGTAGCCCCAGTCGTCCTTGGTGTGGCGGATGGGCTGGACAAGATCGTTGACCTGCTCGGGGGCGAACTTGCCAATGCGCTCGAGCGTGGAGCGCAGGTTTTGCTCTTTGGCGGCAAGCTGCGCGGTGCGCGAGAGATTGCCCCACGAACAACCGCCGCAGACGCCCACGAAGGGGCAGGGGGGCTGAATGCGATCGGGGCCCGGCTCCAGAATCTCGGTCGTGCGGGCGCGCATAAACGACTTGCCGTCCTGCACGATCTCGGCCTCGACGGTGTCGCCTGCCACGGCGCCCTGCACAAAGACGGCCTTGCCGTTGTCGGCGTGCGCCAGTCCGTCGGCGCCGTAGGTCATCGATTCTATGGTGAGCTTCATGTTCCTGCCTGTCATTCGCGGTATTGTTCGCAACCATGGTAGCAGGGAAAAGCGCCCCGTATCTGGGGTATTCCTCAAATACGGGGCGCTTCTACAAACGTCTATTTCGTCTTGCCGGTAATGAGCGTCTTAAGGCCTAGGCCGATCAGGCCCAGTCCCATGCGCACGCGACCGGGGCGATGACGCTCGATGGTCTTGGCCTTGCCAGCGGGCTTCTCGCGGCGGGCGCCCTTCTCGGACGCGGGGTTGGCCGTCTGCGGTTGGGGCCGAGGAGCAGGCTCGGACTCAGGCTCTATGACGGTTGCCTGAACCTTCTGGACCTCGGGTGCGGCCGGCTGCGGTTCGGGCTCAGGCTTGGATGCGAGCGTAGGTTCTGCCTTGGCGACGGCCTCGGCGTTGCGATAGGCACGCTCCAGCAGAGCTTCCTGCGAGTTGAAGGGCTTCTCGCCTTCTTTGCGCTCCACGGGAATCCAGGTGCCGTCACTCGTCAGACTGCGTGCCTTCACGTTGTCGCGCAGCTGCATGCCCATGTACTCGTGCACCTGGGCGCGGCAGGTGGGGTCGAGCACGGGGAAGGCGATCTCCACGCGGTGCTCGGTGTTGCGCGTCATCATGTCTGCCGAGCTCAGGTAGATCATATCCGAGTCCACGCCAAAGGCATAGACGCGCGCATGCTCCAAAAAGCGTCCGACGATGGAGCGCACGTGCACGTTCTCGGTCTTGCCCGGAACACCGGGCTTGAGGCACGAGATACCGCGGATGATCATGTCCACGCGCACACCGGCACACGATGCCTCGGCGATCTTGTCGATGACCTCGCGGTCGGTAAGCGAGTTGAGCTTAAAGAACACGCGGGCGGGCTCGCCGACAAGGGCACGCTGAATCTCGCGGTCCAGGCCGCGCATGATGAGCGGCTTGAGGCCCACGGGCGCCACGCCCAGGAAGCGGTAGTCGCCGCGCAGGTTGCCCAGCGACAGGTTGCGGAAGAACAGGTTAGCGTCCTCGCCGATGCCGGGATGCGCGGTCATGAGCATAAAGTCGCTGTAGAGCTTGGCCGTCTTCTCGTTAAAGTTGCCGGTACCCAAAAGCGTCAGACGGGTAAGCGCCATGCCCTCGCGATAGGTGAGCTGGCAGATCTTGGAATGGCATTTAAAGCCCTCGGAGCCGTAGATAACGGTGCAGCCGGCCTCTTCCAGCCGCTCGGCCCATTCGATGTTGTTTTGCTCGTCAAAGCGGGCGCGGAGCTCCATGAGCACGGTAACCTCTTTGCCGTTTTCGGCAGCATCGATGAGCGACTCGCACAGGCGGCTTTGTTTGGCCACGCGGTAGAGCGTGATGCGAAGCGAGATGCACTCGGGGTCGTAGGCTGCTTCGTGCACCAGGTCCAAGAACGGATTCATGGTCTCGTACGGGTAAAAGAGCAGCTTGTCGTGCTGCAGCACCTGATCGCGGATGGAGCGGGTCATATCGATGGTGGGGTTGGGCTGTGGCCTAAACGGCGTAAAGAGCAACTCGTTGCGTAGATGCTCGGGTATTTTGCCCTCGATGCCAAAGACATAGCCCAGGTTGAGCGGGATATCGCAGGTAAAAACCGAGCGGCGTGAAAGCTCGAGCGCTTTGCGGATGGTCTTGAGCGTCGGCTTTTCGAGCGAGCCCGATACGGCGAGCACCACCGGCTGCAGGCGCAGGCGCTTCTTGAGGATGCGCTTCATGTGCTGGCGGTAATCCTCTTCCTCCTCGACGCCCTCGCCGTCCGGATCGATGTCGGCGTTGCGGGTGACGCGGATGAGCGCGCGGTCGAGCGGCTTATAGGAGCCGAAGCAGCTGTCCAGGCAGGCGAGGATGACGTCCTCGAGCAGAATGTAGGAGTTGGTGCCGGTGGGCGAGGGGATTTCGACCACGCGGTTCATCGAGGCGGGAATCTCGATAAGGCCCAGCAGGCTCTCCTCGTCGGTGATGCCGTCCAGGCCACAAGCCAGATAGAGCGCGCCGTTGCGCAGGTTGGGGAAGGGATGGCGCGGATCGATGACCAGCGGCGAGATGACCGGTGATACGTAGGCCTGGAAGTAGCGGGTTACAAAGGTATGTTCCTCGGGCGTAAGCGAATCGATGCGGGCGCGGTGAACGCCCAGAGTGTCGAGCTTGTCTTCGATGCTCTTAAAGATCGACTCCCAGCGGGTAAGGAGCCCGGGCAGCTCTGCCATGACAGCATCGACCTGTTCGGAGGCGGTCATATTGCTCTTGTTGTCGACGGGCTGTTTTTTGAGCTCTGCCAGATCGGACAAGCCGCCCACGCGCACCATGAGAAACTCGTCGAGGTTTGACTCGAAGATCGAGACGAACTTAAGGCGCTCGAACAGTGGCACAGACTCATCGAAGGCTTCGTCGAGTACGCGGTTATCAAAGCGCAGCCAGCTAAGCTCTCGATTTTGCGTATACGAGAAATCGCGCGGTTTCTTGCGCAGCTTGGCGGCATTCTGCTTCTTTTCGATTTTGCTCGGCATATGCATCTGTCCGTTCAGTCCCCAAAGGGACGGTAGCCTAACACTGTTTGCTATTGTCTCAATTTAGTCGACCTATGGCGCGGACGTATCGCGCGAACGGTATCTTTACCTACTTATTACGCTGACGATCCGAAGCACTAACGTCCGGTGCTTTGAGCAAGCGATCTATATCCTCACTCAACTGGTGAGAATGTATGAATAAGAATGATAGCAAGCTGAATATAATCGAATTTAGGTCGAATCGAGGACAAGCGTCATTTATATGCAGAAAACCGTTTTCGCTATGCAATTTTGAATCATGGATAACTTTGAGTGTTCAATCTTGATTTCCTAGAAAAATAACGTTTACCTAGGAAAATCTGCTTTACGAAACTGAAGTGCATCATGGGAAATCATATGCGATATACCGTTCATCGTACTTTGTTGACCGTTCGGGGGCGAGGTGGAATTGCGGTTGAAATTTGGATATAACTAGAGCTGTCAGCAAGCAGCGCTCCATACGGAGGGGCGCTGATACATTTGGCCCTGACAAGGGCCCGAAAGAAAGGTAGGAGGCCATGACGAAAGGTCTGCACGTGCCTTCCGAGATCGGCAAGCTCAGGAAGGTCTGCCTGCACCGTCCCGGCGACGAGCTCCTCAACCTGCCGCCCGACGAGCTCGAGCGGCTCCTGTTCGACGACGTCCCGTTCCTGGAGGTCGCGCAGCAGGAGCACGACACCTTCGCCCAGATCCTGAGGGACCAGGGCGTCGAGGTGCTCTACCTCGAGAACCTCGTCGCCGAGGTGTTCGACCAGGTCCCCGGCGCCCGCGACGAGTTCACCGACCAGTACATCGCCGAGGCCGGCATCCGCGGGAAGCACATGCCGCAGATCGTCCGCGAGAAGCTGGACTCCATCGAGGACAACCTCGAGTTCGTCAAGAAGACCATGGCCGGCATGACCAAGGCCGAGATCGAGATGCCCCTCACGGCCTCCACGACCCTCGACTCCCTGGTCAACTCCGAGTCCGAGTCCGACCTGATCATCGACCCGATGCCCAACCTCTACTTCACCCGCGACCCGTTCGCGGTCGTCGGCGAGGGCGTCAACCTCAACCGCATGTACTCGGTCACCCGCAACCGCGAGACCCTGTACGGCAAGTACGTCTTCAAGTACCACCCCGACTACAAGGACGTCTCCCTGTACTTCCGCCGCGACTGCCAGTTCCACACCGAGGGCGGCGACGTGCTGAACATCAACGAGAAGACCCTCGCCGTCGGCATCTCCCAGCGCACCCAGGC
>NZ_VUME01000005.1 GCF_009696325.1 Collinsella sp. WCA1-178-WT-3 (M1) | reverse complement strand
TCCGGACATACCGTCCTCCGATCTCCCGGGGCCGGCCGATCCGGCCCTCAGGGTATCGGGTTCCCACATTCATCCGCACATGTACGGATGAATGTGGGAGGTGTTCGGATAAAGTTGATAATCAAGGAATTTTAGACTTGCTTCAAAATTTGTAAAAAAGTTCTTGCACAAGGACAAAGTTTCGGGGTACTATACTCCCTGTTGCGAGCGAGAGCAGAGCAACAAACAAATGCTTCGGGACGTGGCGCAGCTTGGTAGCGCACTTGACTGGGGGTCAAGGGGTCGCTGGTTCGAATCCAGTCGTCCCGACCAGAAGTTTGCAGGTCAGGCACCTAGTGCCTGACCTTTTTTGTTTTAAGCAATTGCTTAATTTTTATTAAGCAACAGGGTGCCAAAAATCTACCTGAGCGATAATCGCCTTTTGCGGCTACTTGCGCGTTTTGCATACGCATGAGCCGATTTATTAACGCGATATGAATCTACATACGCGTAGCTGGTATACAGCCGAGTACAGGCTGTATTTATCGCGGCGATTTACGCCAATATAGCGACTGTAACGTACAAACGTGTCGCTGTATTTATTCCAGTAGTTCACTTGACCGGTGGACAAGTGGGCTATCGCAACGAAACGCCAACCAGGATGGGCTCCATACGAGGGTGTCGCAGAGATAATGGCGGGGGAGTACGGCAGGTGCCCTGAGAGCAGCTGTATGGCCCCATATTTCCTCAAACCGACTTTCAGTGCCATGGACCTCAAACCGTTCGTGCGGTTGCCAAAAGAAAAGCCCCTACGGGATGCAGGGGCTCAACGTCAGATGCGAATAGAGCTAGAAGCAGAAGACGGGACGTACGCAGCTTATATTTGTCGCGCCATTGCCATTGCGGTATGAGGGATTGCCCGGCCCGCTGACAACAATGAAGTATTCCCGGCTGCCCGAATAAGCCGAGCGTTCCCACCAGTAAGTGCCGCTGGCGATAGCAGAGTTGTTGGAACCGTTGTTCGTGACCTTGCCCTTGAAAGCCTCGTACTGGGAGCCTTCCTTGCCTATCCAAGAATACTCAGACCAATCGCTTCTAGGAGTCTCAACGATTTCGGAGTAGCTGAGCAGGAACAGCCTATCCGTGGTCGCAGTGACGGGAGCATTCCTGTCGGTACCGCTCACGTTGTTAGTGAGCTTCTTGACCGATTTCACCTTGGACTGGATATCGGATGGCATCAAGTTCCAGATCTCGCCGAAGTTCATCTTCTGGCGGAGCTCCGACTGCTCCCAGCCGCCGACAGTGGTGTTCTTGGAATTCATGCGGGCGCTGATGCCCGTTGAGGTGGTGAGGAACGTCAGCCCTGCCTTGCCGGAGCCGTCCGCGAGATCGTCGTGGTTGATGCCAATGATGCGATAGGACATAGTCTGGCCATTGGTCAGCTTCACAGACCAGGTCGTTCCCGCGTCCATGGCGGCTTTCGCCTTGGCGTAGACGACGGAGGACGTTCCGTTCTTCGCGATGTTGGTGGCCGCTGCCTTCTGCTCGTCGAGCGTCCAGTCCTTGACTTCCTTGGCGATGATGGTTTTCATCGCCTCGCGGTAGGCCTTCTCCTCCTCGCTCATGAAGCTATCGCCGTCGGTGCCGGAATCGACCGTGTTCGCCACCTGGTTGAACTGGTTCCGGATGGCTCCCGCCACGCCGGGTCCCGCGAACATGATCACCAAACCAATGACGGCGATAATCAGGACGTACTCGATAATTGACTGCCCTCTGAGGCGGGTACTCTTAGAAGATACCCCCCCCCCGAAGGTTCTGCGCCGCTGCATGCATATGCGACACTCCCTTCGTATGGGGATTGATATTGCATGCGGGAGCGTACGATGAACGGTCTTGATTTCCCTGCAATGTGCCGCAGCGGCAACGATGACGGTAGGGGAGAAAACCGAGTGTCTTGAATGCAGTCAATTTCTCTCTCGAAGCCCTCGCATGGCTGCGCCTTGTCGATATAGAGGCGATTGTGGGTGCCCCCCTGTACCGCCCAATGTTTGACAATCTTGCTCGAGTTTCTTTCGCCGGGTTTGGCAGCTGAACCAAAGGCGTAAAACGCAAAGTTATAATATCGCTCGTATGAGAAACAACGTGATTCGAACTGTCTATTCGCCCACGAGAAAGAATCGTCCATGAGCATATTCGACAAAGGCTTCGACCCGCTGCAAGAGATCCAGAGGGCCGCTAAGACTGCCGGCGAGGCGACAGTCAGGATTGCCGAGGGCGCCACCGGGGCAGCGACAGCAGCGACCGCGGCGATCGTAGACGCGGCGTCAACGGCGGGCGCGGCGATCGCAGGGGCGGCGGGCGGCGCGAAGGCCGTCCTCGACGAAAAAGAGGCCGAAAGACTTGATGCGGAGAAGGCGGAGTACGCGCCCAAGGTACAGGAAGCCTTGAGGGCGATTGAGGCCACCCGCGCACAGGAGCTACTCGGCTCATTCCAGGAGTCTCCGCTCCCGTTGACGGAAGCCAATGCCGCCAAGGTGAAGTCAGCCTTCCCGATACCGAGGGAACAGACCGTCGTCTGGGCCGACGCCGAGTTCGACCTCAGGCCCAGCGGCATCGCCATGACCGAAAAGGGCGTCTACATCAAGGCAGACGCCGACGCGTTCGCCGTCCCGGGGAAGGAAAAGAGGCAGTCCCGCCTCTTCTACTTCGAATGGGCGTACTTCGAACCCGGCTCCTTCGCCTCCGACGGTGAAGGCAACCTTGCGCTCACCGTCGACGAAGCGTGCCGGAGCCAGTTCGTATCCCGCTGCAAGGCGCTCCGCGACCTTGAGGATGACCGCGCCGCCGGCATCGACAGCGGGCTTGCCGCAGTGGACGATACGGCGGTCAAAGCCGCAGCAGTCGCGGCGGCGGCAACCATCAACAGCAACGGGGAGGTCTTCGTTGAGCAACGTGCAGCGGTCAACAACCCTGCAGGCCATGGAGAGCTTGCCGAGGAGGCGAACAGCATTATCGACAGGCTCCAGGGACACCAGGCCGAGATTCTGGGGAGGGACAACGCGAAGAACGGCCCCGACCGAAGTGTCGACGGAGTTCTGATCCAGACCAAGTACTACAAGACGGCACGCGGCTCCCTCGAAGCATGCTTCGATCCGAGCAGCCATCAGTATCGCTACCTTGCGAAAGACGGCACGCCGATGCAGCTCGAAGTCCCGAAAGACCAGTACCAGCAGGTGCTCCGCGGTTTTGAGAAGAAGATTAGCCAAGGCAAGGTCCCCGGCGTCAGCGACCCCAAGGACGCCGAGAAGATCGTCCGCAAGGGCAAGCTCACATACGACCAGGCGGTGAACCTCGCCAAGCCGGGAACGGCGGATTCGCTGAAGTATGATGCCGCGACCGGCGCGGTCACATGCTCCTGCGCATTCGGCCTGTCGTTTCTGGCGACGACGTTCATGGCGTACAGGGAGACCAGAGACATCACCGGTGCCGTCCAGGCGGGCATCGCTGCCGGCGTCCAGGTGTTCGGCTTGTCCTTTGCCCAGCATATGGTCGTCTCGCAGCTCTCCAGAACGGGGCTTTCCAACGCTTTGATGGCACCCAGCCAGGCGGTGGTCGGCAAGCTCGGATTTAAGGCGTCCGCAACGATCGTCAACGGCCTGCGTGCCCTCACAGGCAAGACCGCCATAAGCGGAGCAGCCGCCTCCAAGCAGCTTGCGAAGATGCTAAGGGGCAATGCAGTCTCGGCAGCGGTGACCCTCGCCGTGTTCTCAGTCCCCGAGACCTACAGGCTCTTTCAAGGCAAGGCGAGTGGCGCCCAGTACGCCCAGAACATGGCATGCCTAGCCACCTCGGTCGCCGGGGGAATCGCCGGCGCCACCGCGGCAGGAGTCGCGGCGGCTAAGGTTGGCGCCACGGCCGGCACGGCGGTGTCGCCCGGCGTGGGGACCATCGTCGGTCTCGCGGGCGGCATGGTCGGCGGAACGGTCGGCACAGCGGCCGCGGGCGTAGTCGGCGGGATACTGTTCGAGGGCGACAGCGCGTCTTTTGGGCGGTACTTCAACGCCATGGTGTCGTGTATGGCGGTCGAGTACCTGCTCGACGGGCATGAGATGGACGAGCTGCTTGCTGTCCTGAACGGCGTAAAGCCGGAAGAGTTCAAGACGCTGATGGAGGAAACGCTCTCATCGCAGTTCCAAGAGGTGAAGGTCCGGGCGTTCCTTGTCCCGATGTTCGATGAGATCGTGTCGCGCAGAGAGCGCTTTGCGCTTCCCACCAGCAGTCAGATATCCGACGCCCTTGTCAAGTTCGAGCAGACGATGCGTGCGGACAATCACTCGGCCTCCGCCGCCATGCGCACGACCTCTTCCATCGGGTATTGTATACCATCATCCCCGTCCAAGGCCTCGTTGTAGGCCTCGATGTCCGCCATTTCCTCAGCCTTCTCGAGCGCGGCCCTTCTCACGAACTCAGAAAAGGACATGCCTGCGGCGTCCGCACGGTCCTGAATCAAGGCCCTTTCGCCCTCATCGAACTTGATCTCGCACATCGCCATGTCTGATCCCGTCAACGCCATCATCGAAGTGAGCCCATTATTCACCCACTGCATACGCCCTGAACTCGAAACGGCACCAAGATAGGCTCTATACGAGGACGGCGCAGAGGTAATGACGGGGGAGTGCGACAGGCGCTCTAAGAGCCGGTGGCGAGACCGTTTTCCTCAATCCTATAACCTGTGCCACGAGCCTCAAACCGTTCGTGCGGTTGCCAAAAGAAAAAGCCCGCGCGGGATAGCGCGGGCTTAGTAGTTGGAATTAGAAGCAGAAGGCGGGGAACACATAGCTGAGGGAGTTCGCGCCGTAGTAGCCACAGAGACCGCTGCTAGCGATCTCGCGGAAGTACCAGGAGTAGATCGGATGCACGGAGCGAGTCCAGTGATAAGCACTGGACGAAGCACCGGAGCAGTTCGACTGCGTCACACCCTTGGAAGCGTAATACTCGTACTGGGTGCCGTCGGAGTCGAGATCGCCCCAGACTTCGGTCGAGCTGAGGAGGAAGACCTTATCGGTCGTAGCCGAGGGGGTGCCGGCAGTGCCGCCGCCTCCCTTGTTGTCGGTCATCTTCGTGACGGCCTTCACATTGTATTGGATCTCGGCCGGCAGGAGCGCCCAGAGGTCACCGGTGTTGAGGCGTCCGCGGAGCTCGGAGGCCTCCCAGCCGCCTGCATTCGAATTCGTGGCGTACATGCGCTGAGCGCCCAGGGCATCGTTGGTCGCCTCGAACGTGAGACCGGCCTTGCCCGAACCGTCCGCGAGGTCGTCGTGGTTTATGCCGATGATGCGGTACTCGAGTGTCTGGCCGTTGTTCAGCGTGACGGACCACTTTGTCCCCGAGCCCATGGCATCCTTGGCCTTGGGGAACGCGACCGAGGCGGTTCCCTTCTCGGCGATGTCCTCGGCGGCCTTCTTCTGGTCCTCGAGCGTCCAGTCCCTCGGGTCCTTGTCCGTCACCGTCTTCATGTCGTCGAGATAGTCCTTCTGCTCCTGGTCGGGCGTATTGCCGCCGGACCCGCCGCCCGAGGTGCCGCCGAGGCCCGAGCCGGAGCCATGGATGCCGCCGGCCAGGGTATTCGCCACGCCGGCGAACTGGTTATGCACGGCTTGCGATACCTGCGGTCCGGCGAAGACGACGACGAGCGAGATGACGGCGATGATCAGGACGTACTCGATGATAGACTGGCCCCGGAGGCGAGCCGCCCTACGCGCGACCCCCCGAGGCGGAATTGCCGCTGCATGCATATGCGGCTCCCTTCGCTCAAGGGTTTGCAATACGAGCCGAGCGTAGGACTATTTCAGAATTCTTTACCGGTCTTGCCGCAGCGGCAAAGAGTAATTAGCTCAACGTCTGCGCAGCTTAACCTAACGCTCGCAGAATCGAATTTGTTGCTCAACAAATTCGTAGGTGAGGACAGTAGAATTGGTGTTATCGGAAGTGACGGAGGACCGCCTGTGTCGAAGCGGGCAGTCGAGAAGAAAGGACGGAAATGAGAATGCTGGAGCTGATAATCCTCATCCTGCCCCTCCTGGCAATCGTCGCCAACATCTGCGGCGTGGCGGAGCTTGTCAAGATTGCCAGGGCCAAGGGGCATTACACCAATGGCGTGGGAATCCTCTGGTTCATCGGCCTTTTCGGCACGGCGCTCATGGTCGGCCTGATCGTCTGCGCACTGCCCGACCGAGCGGCACCGGCGCCTAGCGCACCAAGGGATGAAGACGCCCTGCCCGAGGTGTAGACATGTCTAAGTACAAGATAATCTACCGCAACGCCAATCCCCCCTGGCAGGAACTCTGCCCCGTCAGGGTCCTGGCCGTGCAGGTCTCCAGAGACACCGAGACGGGAGCCTGCTTCCTCCAGACGAAGGTCGCCAACGTATCGACGAAACCCGTCAGCCGCATAGAGTTCACGGTCGGACTCGAGGGCGAGGGAGGGGAGACAGAGACCGTCGACTTCTCGCTCCTAGATGCCGACCTGCCCGCCGGCGAGGTACTCAGGCCCAAGGCGGTGAGAATCAAGCTGTCTGTTATCACCGGCTTGCGTGCCGTTGTGACCCGAGCGGACGGCGAGACGTCCTTCGGAGACCCGATCGACATCGATAGCCCCGCGCCACTCGCACTCACCGGGGTCGAGGAGTCGGAACGCGATGTCCTGCTCTCCGAGATGGGGGCCGATACCTTCAAATGCTCAGGCGTCCATTCCGAGCACGATGGATGGTGGCAGTGCGGCTGCGGTGCGGTGAATCTCAAGCGCGATACCTGCTGGAACTGCAGTGCCGTGTGCGAGAAACTGGCGGATCTGGAAGATCCCGCGTTCCTGGATGAATCCAGAAGGGACAGGGTCTACAAGACGAGCGTTGCGATACTCGAGAAGGGCAACAGGAAGGAAGCTGAAGCCGCCAAGGAGAGCCTCGAGAGGCTGGCCGAGCAGGGCTACGGGGATTCGGGCGAGAAGGCAAGAGAGGCCGGCGCGAAGATTGCGAACCTCTCGAAAAGGAGGAAGAAGATAGCCGTCGCGGCTGTCGCTGGCATCGTCCTGCTTGCCGTCATGGTCGCCATCTCGCCCCTGCCGTCCATGCTCGAAGCGCGGGTGGACATGAAGGCGGAGCAGGAGACAATCGACAGCAAGTCGATTGGGCAGACCGTCGAATTCGGGACCTATTCGGAAGACCTTTCGACCTATAAGGGTACCTCAGTCGCCGGCAGACCGATCAGATGGATCGTAGTCGACAAGGAGGACGGACGGGCCCTTCTCGTAACCCAGAAGTGCATCGACGAGATGGCGTTCGATACGCAAGGCGACGCAATCGATTTCAAGTCCAGCTCGCTATACGACTATCTGAACGGCAGCTTCAGGGATTTCGCCTTCAGTGATGTCGAACGGGGCCTCATCGATGGAGACGTCACGATTCTCAACACCTCTCTCCTTTGCGAACCCGCGCTATCGGACGATTTTCGGTACGCAAAGTCAGTGAAGGACGACAAAGTTAAGGACTGGTGGACCTCTACCGTCGAGAAGTACGGCGGCAGCTCTGACTATAGAGATTTCTACTATGTCGGGCAGCCCCTAGCCAATTACGTGCGCAAGTGGGGCGATATCAAATTTGGCGATGACGGGAGCGAGCAGGATGAAGTGCTCGGAGTCCGCCCCGCTATCTGGGTCAAATTGAATTAGCAGTCGGTTTTCCCATAGGTTGAATAGCGAAGGCGGCTCCCGAATCATCGGGAGCCGCCTTCATGCGTTCACTTGAACTTGTATATTGCCATGCCTTGGGAAGGATTACGGCGGGTGCGTACTTGTTGAAGTCGCTATGCAGTGTATTCGGGCCGATGTTCCAGTCGGAACAATCCAGATGGAGACTCCGGTACCGCTCGAACATTCCCGTTAAGTCATATGCAGCACCGAAATCGCACGTGGCACAGAGACCAGTTACGTCAACATCCGCGTCCGGAACGAATCGAAGCTGTATCCCGTTCAAAAACTTATGCCGTCCGTCACCCCAAAAGCACTCTCTCAATGCCGTGCAAATCGAGTGCCCAAACCCAGTGCTATAACCTACCGTCATCGCATGTTTGAAATTCAAATATGAGGCGAGACGATCAAGATGACGAGCCAATACAGTTTCCATAATCACAATCGCCAAAAGAAAAAGCCCGCGCGGATTGCACGGGCTTAGTAGTTGGAATTAGAAGCAGAAGGCGGGGAACACGCTCCAGGTTGGCGCCGCGTCGCTGCTGTACCAGTTACCGTCGGTATAAACAAAGCGGAAGTCCCTGGAGTTGCCCGGAGTCACGGAGCGAGTCCAGTGCCAAGAGCTGGACGAAGCCCCGGAATAGCTCGACGTCGATACGCCCTTGGATTGGTAGTACTCGTACTGGGCACCGTCGGAGTCGAGATCGCCGTAAACTTCGGTCGTAGAGAGCAGGAAGACCTTATCGGTCGTAGCCGAGGGGGTGCCGGCAGTGCCGCCGCCTCCCTTGTTGTCGGTCATCTTCGTGACGGCCTTCACATTGTATTGGATCTCGGCCGGCAGGAGCGCCCAGAGGTCACCGGTGTTGAGGCGTCCGCGGAGCTCGGAGGCCTCCCAGCCGCCTGCATTCGAATTCGTGGCGTACATGCGCTGAGCGCCCAGGGCATCGTTGGTCGCCTCGAACGTGAGACCGGCCTTGCCCGAACCGTCCGCGAGGTCGTCGTGGTTTATGCCGATGATGCGGTACTCGAGTGTCTGGCCGTTGTTCAGCGTGACGGACCACTTTGTCCCCGAGCCCATGGCATCCTTGGCCTTGGGGAACGCGACCGAGGCGGTTCCCTTCTCGGCGATGTCCTCGGCGGCCTTCTTCTGGTCCTCGAGCGTCCAGTCCCTCGGGTCCTTGTCCGTCACCGTCTTCATGTCGTCGAGATAGTCCTTCTGCTCCTGGTCGGGCGTATTGCCGCCGGACCCGCCGCCCGAGGTGCCGCCGAGGCCCGAGCCGGAGCCATGGATGCCGCCGGCCAGGGTATTCGCCACGCCGGCGAACTGGTTATGCACGGCTTGCGATACCTGCGGTCCGGCGAAGACGACGACGAGCGAGATGACGGCGATGATCAGGACGTACTCGATGATAGACTGGCCCCGGAGGCGAGCCGCCCTACGCGCGACCCCCCGAGGCGGAATTGCCGCTGCATGCATATGCGGCTCCCTTCGCTCAAGGGTTTGCAATACGAGCCGAGCGTAGGACTATTTCAGAATTCTGCACCGGTCTTGCCGCAGCGGCAACCGCATCGACGGTCAACCATCGAGATTGCGCTACAATAGAACACACGTTCGTTATAGATTCCAAAGGAGTGCCGCATGGAGCATGGTGAGAAGTCGATACGTTTAGTCACAGCCCTCGTTGAATGCCGCCCCGATGGTGAGTACGTCCCCTGGGGAATCAAATGGTACGACGGCACCGTCTACCCGTTCGACCGCATCGAGTCCTACAGCGCCCGCTCGTGGGCACTCGGCAGGACTAGGCAGTCCGAGTCCTGGCGAGTGGTCGTCGGGGACGGGACCTGCCGCGACATCTGCCATTACGGGAACAGCTGGTACGTGGTCCACGACCCCGACAACGATGCCCCCGCGGCGCTTCCGAAACGGGGACCATGTAAATAGCACCAATGGACATCAATCCTGCCGGCTGCCGACGATTGCCGACGCGAGCATATCCGAAAGTCTTGAAATCTGCCCAGACGCGTACTCGACTATAAGCTCCGGCTCGGCCATTTCCCCGTGGGCGGCCGCCTCGAGCGCCGAGGCGAGTCCGCGCATCTCGTGGCAGACGTCGTAGACCCTGCCCTTGGCCCGCTCGTCCATATTCTCACCTCCCTTCGGTTGGAAACGCGATAGACCATACTTCATCTGGCGCACCCCGGGCACGCCCGGAACGCGACCGTTCGCCAGATAGAATTTGTTGCTCAATAAATCGAGGGGCGCAATAAGTAAACTTATGGCGTATGGCAACGAATGCGGGGCTTGCGGCGCGACTGCGCCCGCCGGCCCCCGACGATTATTTCCGGAGGTCCCCATGGGGAGTCGCACGGTGAAGAACTACCCCTCGCCGCGCCTGATGGCGAACATCGGCGCGACCAACCAGTCGGTTCCCGAGTCCATCGGCGAGCTGGTCGCGAACTGCTTCGACGCTAGGGTGGGAAATGAGAAAGTCGAGGTCGCCGTCGTGCTCGGCGACGACAAGATCAGCGTCATCGACAACTGCAGGGGCATGACGGGCGACATCCTCGAGAAGGCGGTCTGCATCGCCGAGGACATGTCGCGCCATCTCGAGCGCGGCGAGGACGCCAAGGGCCACTTCGGCATGGGCTTCAAGGCCGCGTGCTCGGCCCTCGGCGCGTACTACGAGATCTTCACGCGTCCGGTCGGCGAGGACACCGAGTACCACGTCGCGTTCGACATCAACGACTACAGTCGCAGGGACTCGGGCGCGGACGCCTGGGACGTCGTCATCGAGGACAGTCCGGTCGACGGCACGGGCGTGCTCGCCAGGGTCCCCCACGGCAGCGCATTCATCATCAGCCGCCTGAGGAACCCCGACCCGATGCCGGGCGCCATCGTCAGGTACCTGGGCGCCGCCTTCAAGGGACACCTCGAGACGGGCGACCGCATCGTGCTCGTGCAGGGGCGCGACAGGACGGAGATCGAGCCCGTCAGCTACAAATACCTGCCCGGTACCAAGGTCGATATCGACACCGCCTGCGGGCCGAACGGCAAGTACCGCATCACGGGCTGGATGGCGCTCAGCGACCAGACGCACAACGACGGCATGTACGGCTTCAACATCTACCGCCACGGGCAGCTCGTCATGCCCTGGGACAAGTCCTGGTTCAAGGCGCACCTCATGACGAGCCGTATCATCGGCGACGTCGAGCTCGGCTTCATCGACTCGACCTTCTACAAGCAGGGGCTTCAGGAGACGCCCGAGTGGAAGCTGGTCTCCAGCTACATGAAGGAGTACCTGAAGACCCTCGTCGCGGGCTCGCGCCACCTGTCTCGCTCCGGCAATGTACACGACGCGCAGGAGGTCCGAAGGGTCGCGGAGAGCCTCGCCGAGCAGTACGGCGGCGAGTCGATCCTGCCCGACGACGAGCTGACCGCTCCCGTTGAGGAGAGCACCGCGGCGGACACGGCGGGCATCAACACGACGGTGCGAAACGTCGTGACCGAGAGGTCCCTCGAGCTCGAGTCGGGCCTCACCGTCAACATCACGATCGTCAACAGGGGCAGGGGCAGCGACGTCAACGCGCCCTTCGACTACATCTACGAGGAGGGCGACGACGACGGCGACCCCTCGGCGCTCCAGGTGATCGTCTACGAGGACCACCCGCTGTGGAAGAAGAAGGTCAGCGACGAGGTGAGGCAGGTGCTGGCGGCATCCGACGCCATCTACCGCGTGCTCGTGGAGAAGCTGTCCGTCGCCCCGGCGGAGGCGACCAGGATGCGCAACGACTGGGTCGCGGTGCGCTGCGGCATGAAGGGAGAGGAGTAGCATGAACAGGCTTGATGCGCTCGAGTCGGTCAAGAGGGCATGGGACGACCCCGGAATGCCGCTGGACGAGAGGGCTTCGTCCGTCTCGTCCGACTTCTACTCGGCGGGACTCGACCTCGGCACCGCCGCGGCCTATATCAACGCGACGCCGTCCGAGCTGGAGGCGCTCCTCGAGCTGGGCGGCCTAGACGAGGACCTCCTCTCCGAGATCGCCGCCGCGAACCCGCCGAGGACCGCGTGGACGTTCCTCAACTGCGCGAGCGAGGACGAGGCGAGGCGCTCGCTGGAGGCGCTGACCGCCCAGCGCGGGCGGGACTCCCGCGACCGTATGGATGCCGCCGAGGCAATGTACCGCTCCATGGTCGCCATCGCGGAGCCGACCGCCGACCAGAGGGTCGCGGCGCTGTCCGGCGCCGACATCAGGCACGCCCTCGAGAAGGCCAGGCAGTACAAGGCGGACGACAAGTTCATGGTCAAGTTCATGACGAGCGTGGCGGGGCAGAGGGGCAGGGGCAAGGTCCTGTCCGACAAGCAGTCGAGCAAGCTCCGCGAGCTCCTCGAGAAGATCGCGGACGCGGGCGCGATATGCCGCGACAGCATCGACGGCGATGCCGACGCCTGCGACCGCATCCTCGACGCGCTGGGAAGGTAGCGCATGCCCCGCGACCAAAGGCGGGAGGGCTTCCCCTCCCTCGGCATCGGATACGTCTACACCGGACACGGCAGCAGGCTGCTCTCCGAGTTCCTCCTGCCGCTGCTCGGCGCGGCGAGCGAATACGACCGGGTGACGAGCTACTACACGCTCGACTCCCTCATCGCCATCTCGGCGGGGGTGGAGGGGCTGTACGCCCGCGGCGGCCGCATGCGCCTCATCGTCGGTATCCACAGCGTCCCCGGCGAGCTGGCCGCGGCGGCGGACCCCGCCGAGCCGCTACGCGCCGAGGCGGAACGAATCGGCCGCGAGATCGGGGAGGGCATCCTCGGCCTATCCGACGCAATCCAGCGCGAGCGGCTGGCGACGCTCGCGTGGATGATCGCCGACGGGCTTCTCGAGGTGAGGGCCGCCGCTGTGGACGACGGCGGGCTCTTCCACACGAAGCTGTTCCTGCTGCGGGACGCCCAGGGCAACTCCGTCATCGCCTCGGGGAGCGCCAACGAGACGCGCTCCGGGCTCGGCGGCAACTACGAGACGATCATGGTGCAGAAGTCCTGGGAGACGCCCGGCATCGAGAAGGTCTGGCGCGGGGTCTTCGAGGGCCTGTGGGAGGGCTCCGCCGAGGGCGTGACGTCCTGCGAGATAACCCAATCGTTCGCATCCGCCATCGAGCGCGGCCTCGGCGGGAGCGTGCCCCGACCCGGCGCGTCGCATGCCGCGGTCGCGGAGGGCGCCATCGCGGCGGCGCGCAGGATGCCCTCGTACTTCTTCGTCTCCGGCGACATCCCCGGGCTCTACCAGCACCAGGAGCGTGCGGTCATCGACGCCCTTTCCCGCTGGCCCGTCAGGGTCCTGCTCTCCGATGAGGTCGGGTTGGGGAAGACGTTCGAGGCCGCGGCTGCCATGGCCTTCATGGTCAGGTTCTGCGGGGTGCAAAGCGTGGTCATCCTCACGCCCAAATCCGTCCTCTCCCAGTGGCAGTCCGAGCTGCGCGACCGCTTCGGCATCGAAGCGTGGCTCTACGACTCCACAAGGTGCCTCTACGTGGGCGCGGACGGGACCGAGCGCCCGCAGGCGGGAAACCCCCTCGGGGCCGGCCGCCCGGATATAGCCCTGGTCTCCGCCCAGTACGCCCGCGGGAGCCGCGGCAGGCCCGGATGCCTGGAGCGCGGCGACGCGGTCCTTCCTGACCTGCTCGTCGTGGACGAGGCCCACGCCGCCCGCGTCAGCACGCAGGCGGGCGGGCGCAAGAAGACGACGAGGCTCTACGCCATGCTCGAGTCCGTCTGCGCCCAGATACCGCACGTGATCCTCGCAACCGCCACGCCGATGCAGAAGGAAGCATCCGAGTACCACGCGCTCCTGCGGCTTCTCGGGCTGCCGAAAAGATGGGGGAAGGAGAGCCGCTTCCTCGGCTCCCTCGAGACGATAGCGTCGAGCGCGGCACCCGACCTCACATCCGCAGCAGAATCCGCGAAGCTGCTCCTGTCGACCCTCGACGAGATGCGCCCCGACCTCTCCGAGCTCGGTCCCGCGTCAAGGGCGTCGGTGGCGTCGCTCGCCGGCATCGACCGCGCCGACTCCATCGCGCTCGCCGACTACGTCCAGAGGAACTGGGGCGCGGTGCGCGAGGCACTCACCATGCTCCACCCCGCGCACCTGCTCACCGTCAGGAACACCAGGCGCTCCCTGGAGGGGGTCGGCTACCGCTTCCCGAGGCGCAACCTGCATGCCGTGTCGCTCGACGGCCAGCGCGAGGTCATGTCGTTCTACGGCAGGGTCGACGCTTACATCTCGAACGAGTACTTCTCGATTGAGGAGGCGATGCGCCCCGGCAGGAGGAACTCGACCGGGTTCACGAGGGTGGGTTACCAGCAGAGGATCTCGTCCTCGCTCTGGTCGTGCTACAGGAGCCTGCAGCGCCGGCTCGCCAAGCTGAATTCCATCAGGGCCGACCTTTCCGGAACGGCGGCCCCCGACTGGGGAATCCTCGCCGACCTCGGGCTCGACCTCGACCCGGATGACGACTCCGACCTGTTCGAGGACGGGGATGCCGCCTCGGCGGACATCCCTGGCGACCTCGACGGCCTGAGCGCGGCGAACGTCGCCGCCACCGCGTCCATTGAGGCTGCGGCCATCAGGCCGCTGATCGAGGAGGCCGAGGGCCTCATCGAGCGCGGGCTCGACATGAAGGTCAAGAAATCGGTGGACATCGCCCTCGAGAGCCTGGCGGCCGGGGACAGGGTGCTCCTCTTCTCGCGCTACACCGACACCGTGGACGCGCTGGCGGGGGAGTTCCGCGGCCGCGAGGACTCGGACGCCTACACGTACGGCATCTACAGCGGCTCGGTATCCGAGATCCACCGCGGGGACGACGTCCGCGCATGCGCGAAGACCGAGATAACCGACGCCCTCAGGCGCGGCGACCTCAGGCTGCTCATCTGCTCCGACGCGGCATCCGAAGGCCTCAACCTCCAGGCGGCACGCGTGCTCGTCAACGTCGACGTCCCGTGGACGCCCTCGGTCCTCGAGCAGAGGATCGGACGCGTCGCGCGACTCGGCCAGAGGGCGGCCGAGGTGGATATCTACAACGTGTGGTACCCCCGCAGCGTCGAGCAGCGGATGTACACGAGGATCCAGGAGAGGTTCCATACCGCCAACCTCGCGGTGGGCGAGTTCCCCGACGTCGTGGCCACGGAGATCCGCGACGCCATCCTCTCCGGCTCGCCCTCCATCGATGAGGGGATGGAGTCGCTGCTCGAGCTCAGGAACTCCGCGCAGACGAGGGCGCTCGAGAGGCTCTTCGCCGGCGGCGGGAAACCGGGCGAGACGGCATCGGACTCCATCCGCTCCGCCCTCATGGACGCGGCGGAATCGTCCTTCGCCCACACCGACCTCGGCGCGGGCCGCATGAGCTTCTCGCTCGCGGGCGGCGGTGAGGTCGAGCTCACCGCGGAGGTGGGATGCGACCAGACGGTCTCGCTCTCGTCCGCGCCATGGCGGGAGAGGGACTTCGGAACCGACGGCCTAGCGGTCATCGAGGACCCCGACGGCCGCCCCGCCGCCTTCTCCTCGGCCGGCGACCCGTCGCGTCCGCTGGACAACGCGGTCCTTACCGACATCCTTGTGGGCAGGGATTTGGTGGCGCGGGCCGGTGACGGCAAAAGGCCCGAGACCCTGCCGAACCCCTCCGCGCTGTCGATGGCGTTCGCGTGCGGCGAATGCCCGACGAGGCCCGAATTCTGGAATCACGAAGCAAGGGAAGGGGAGAGATGAGACTTCGCTACACCGCCGCGCCCTGGGCCGCGCCCGAGTTGACCCCCGAGGCGGCAGAGCTCGCCGACATCCTCGCGGACGACGTCTGGTCCGAGTCGTCCGTCGAGTTCTACGCCGAGCGCGACGCCAAGATACGCCTCGGGAAGAGGGCCCCCAAGGGGATGCAGAAGACCCTCAACGCCGTCATCGACCGCAAGCTCACCGAGGCGGGCTGGCTTGGCGACTCGGGATACTACGTGAAGGGCTCCACATGGGCCCGGATAACCTTCAGGCACCAGATGAGCATCGGCTCCGATTTCCTCGATGCCCTGAAGGTCTGCAAGAAGCAGGGGATGGAGCTCGCTGTCATCATCGCGGCGAACCGTGAGACGCTTGACGTGATAACGCCCAACGACGCCGCAGCGCTCGTCTCGTTCGAGAAGCTGCGCTCGCTGGCGCTCGACCTGGACGGCGCCATGGACATCCCCCTGCTGATAGGCGAGCTGACCCCGATGACCTTCGCGCCCTCGGACATCGATGCCGAGATACGGAAATACCGCCCGCGCGACACGACGGTGTCCTCGGAGTCGCTTCCCTCGTAGACGCCCCGATAGGCGAAAGATCGCTATCCTTGGGCGAAAGGGATACGGAGGGGGAGAACATGGCCAAGGGCAACCACAGCTTCAGCGAGCGGGACATTCACAGCCGCTTCGGCGCTATCGTCGGCCGCACCGTGGCCGAGGTCGATACCGCCGGAGTCCTCGCCGCATCATCTGCATCCCGCAACAAGGGCAGGATCGGTGCCATCATCGAGCAGTCTGTGCTGGGCTACCCCGCAGATTCAGATCGCCGCCCCGATATCCTCATCGACGGGCAGCCGTGGGAGGTCAAGGCGACAGGTCTCGTCGAGGGCGCCCGCGGCGGGTGGCGTGCGAAGGAACCGATGTCCATCACCGCCGTGGCGCCCGAGGGCATCGTGGCGGAGAGCTTCTCCACCTCGGCCTTCTGGCACAAGGCCGAGCGCCTGCTGGTCGTCTACTACCTCTACGTGCGCCCCGGCAGGGGAGTGACGGTCGAGTACGCCGGCTTCGAGTTCAAGGGCTACGATCTCCACACGTGGCACGAGGTCGACCGATTCCGCCTGGAGGCGGACTGGACGGTCGTGAGGGAGTTCGTCCGCACCGCCCTCGAGGGCGATGTCGATACCGAGATGCCGAACCTCTCCACGCTCATCAATCCCCAGCTGCTCTACCTCGACACCTCGCCGAAGTGGCCCAACAGGCCGAGGTTCCGCCTGAAGGCATCCCTCGTCACCCAGATGGCTCGCGAGCGGCTGGATGACGATATGGGGATGATTCCCGACCAGGGCTGGCTGTCCTCGATGGGGTCGCTCAGGGCGCACCTGCACGGTATCTCCGATTCCTGCGCCGGCAAGACGCTCGAGGACCTTGCCGCACAGTTCGACCTGCCGATTAAGACGAAATCCGGACGCGAGAATAAGTCCCTCGCCGAGCAGGTCGTGGTCAGGCTCTTCACGGGGCATGCCGGCAAGATCTCGCAGGTGCCGCTCTTCGCCAAGGCCGGACTCGTCTTCAAGACGATGACGCTGACTCCCACTGGCGGCAGGACCGAGGACATGAAGCTGAACCCATCGATCGACTTCGACGAGCTGTGCGACCCCTCGGTCGAGTTCGAGGACTCCGCTTTCGCGGCGCCCTTCATCGACTCCACCATGGTCGTGGCGGTGCTCGAGGAACGATACCGCGACTGCCCGCTGCGCCAGTGCCGCTTCATGGGTTTCAAGACCCTTTGGCTCGGGACCTACCTCGATGCCGCCAGGGCGCTCTGGGACGGCATGCGCGACCTTATCTTCAGCGATTCACTTATAGATGCTCCCGTCCTGAAGAAGGACGGCACGCCGCGCGTGACGCCCAAGACGGGGATACCCATGACGGCGCCCAACTGGCCGAAGAGCCGTGACGGCGTCCTGTTCGTCCGCGGCACTGGTACCGATGCGAACGACAAGCCTGTAGAGGTCAACGGTGTGAGGATGTACCGCCAGAACGTATGGGTCAAGGGTAAGGAATTGGCCGAACGACTCGACGTGACGCCTTGTATCTGAGTTCTATCGCTCCAGATAGAAACTTTCATTTAACTCATTTGATTCGCCATGGGGGTCGCTGATTTTTACCGTGATCGGAGACATATCGTTAATCCTGTAGATTGAAGACCCAAAGGCCTGCCCGCCCGGCGCAAGCTCCGTTTTTTCGGATAAAAAGATCCTATTGCCCGCGGCACCTGGATGGAGTACCTGCTTGTTTTGGTAAACCTTGAGGTGAGGGACGGCGTAAATGTCTTCAACGCTGTTGTTGATGGCATGCCATCGAATGACGGCGACTTTGCCGAAACCAGGACCAGGAACAGCATCAAGTACTTCGATACCGGTGATTGAGTAGTTCATCTTGCCGGCGGTCGAATCTGAACCGCTGTCGGTCCCATTCATAGCATGATTGCGTCCTAAAGCTCCGACCACGGCCACCGCGAACAGGCTAGCAAGTCCGAGCGCCCGAGCGGCAGTACACATCTTTGGCATAAAGCATTCCTTTCAGAAGTGTTTACCAGCTCATTCAACTTATCGAACGTCGATTGCGCTCCAACTGTTTTGCCGCTGCGGCAATCGCCCTCTAGCCGCTCCCCTTGATCTTGTCCGCGAGATCGGTTATCATCGATCTCACAAGAACGGACACAGCAGCGATTGGAGAAACGTGTCTGAAATCAAGATCGCCGAGCTCTTCGCGGGCGTCGGCGGGTTCCGCCTTGGCCTAGAGGGCTATGCAGACCCCAACCATCCCGAGTTCTATATGAAGCCGGCAGGCCCCTTCACCACCGTCTGGGCGAACCAGTGGGAGCCGCCAGGAACCGAGTCTAGGCAGTTCGCCGCCCGATGCTACGCCGAGCGCTTCGGCGAGAGCTCCGTGGTGAATGAGGACATCAACAGGGTACTGGACAAGGCTGAGGCGGGGGAGACCCAGATCCCCGACGTCGACATGGTCGTCGGCGGCTTTCCATGCCAAGACTACTCCGTTGCGCGTCCCCTCAACCAGGCACACGGCATCGAGGGCAAGAAGGGCGTCCTTTGGTGGGACATCTACCGCTTCCTCGAGATGAAGAAACCCCGATTCGGCCTGTTCGAGAACGTCGACCGCTTGCTCAAGTCCCCCGCGTCCCAGCGCGGGCGCGACTTCGCCATCATCCTGAGCTGCCTCGCCGACCTCGGCTACACAGTCGAGTGGCGCGTGGTCAACTCCGCCGAATACGGCTTCCCGCAGCGCCGCAAGCGCGTCTACATCTTCTGCGAGAAGGACGCGGGCGATACCGACCTGGCCGACCGCATGCGCCGCGGCGTCATGGCCAAGGCGTTCCCCGCCGTCTACCCTGACGAGATGGCAGAACTCGATGTCCTGCCCGACCCCTACGAGAACTCGACCCGCTTCGGCGTCGGCCAGAAGGTCTCGCAGTTCAAGAACGCCGGCGTGATGCAGGGCTGCCATGTCCTCACCTGCGACTTCGCCGAGGACTACCGCGGCGAGCGCCGCGTGCTGCGAGACGTGCTGATAGACGAATCGGACGTCCCCGAGCAGTTCTACATCGCCGACGAGAAGCTGCCCGACTGGCGATACCTCAAGGGCGCCAAACGCGAGGAACGCACCAACAAGAAGACGGGCTTCACCTACACCTACTCCGAGGGCGCCATGAGCTTCCCCGATTCCGTCGAGAAGCCGAGCCGCACGATCCTCACCGGCGAGGGCGGCACCGGCGCGAGCCGCTTCAAGCACGTCATAGAGTGCCCCGACGGACGCTTCCGCCGCCTGGTGCCCGACGAGCTCGACCAGTTGCAGGGATTCCCCAAGGGCTGGACCGACACGGGCATGACCGACGGTCACCGGGCCTTCTGCATGGGCAACGCCCTCGTCACGGGCGTCCCGCACCGCATCGGCGAGGCGATGGTCGAGGTCTACGACCTATAGCTAAAGATAGGGGAGGGCTTGGACCCTCCCCCTTACTTTCCACAGACGGGACAGCTGCCGCCGCCCGCCTTCCTCCTGTATACGATGGCCTGCCACTCATGACCCTCGGGGCATCGCCACCAGACCCTTTTGGAGGAGCCCGCCACGACGTCGGTGGGCCTCAGCTCCCCGTTGCGTTCGCAATCCCACTCCGCCGCGATTTTCGGATGCGTGGTCGCGAGGTCGTTGATTCCCTTCACTGCGACGCGGTTGGAGCAGCAGGGACAGGAACAAGAGCGCAGGATCGTGGCCGGAAATGCATCCCAAGAGTATCCGCAGGTACGGCAGCGGACGGTCAGTCTCGTGTTGGCGCCCATATATTTACCGACGATTTCGATATCCGGGCAGGCATCGGCCGCACGGCCGACGAACGCCTCATGCGTCAACGTCCTCGATTTCCCCGAGGATTTGCCAGCCGCCACCCGGGCGCATTTGGGGCATCGCGAGTTCCGGCGCAGCATCGAGTCGGGGTTGCCGACCCAGACGTTACCGCATACCAGGCAGCGACACCGAAGGGGAGCACTGATGCCGGCGTATTCGCCGAGCACGTCGAACTCGCCGTCGGCGTAGTGCGAGTTGTGATAGCGCAGCCGCGCAAGGAACTCATCATGGCTCAGTTTTCCCATCTTTCCCTCCCCGAGATCTAGACGACCGGTTCGGACAGCGATAGACTCTTAACCGACGAAACTATCGAGAAAAGGGTAATCTAAATGAAGCAAAACGAGAATACCGACGAATCCGCCATCGTCATCTGGGTGACAGCCGCCGAGGGCGCGTCTTTCGAGACCTACCGAAACGACCCGAGCGTCGGCGCCGAGATCCACCTGCCTCTGGAACCCGCCGCGCTGGCGGACGCGCTCGCAAGCGAGGCCGGGCGCGAGGGAGTCGAGACGGAGTCCCTCCGACTCCGCGCATGGGAGTACATCGGCCGATTCGTGCCGTTCGAGTGGCTCCCCCTCGGCGAGGCCTACACCATCGAGGAAGCCAATCTGCTCGCCGCGGCGGTCATGAACAATCCCGAAATCGACTGCGACGTCCTCTTCCAGTACTGCGACCTCCGCGAGGTCTATGACCCGATCGAGGTCTTAAACTTCATTCTCCAGTACGGGTCGATCCCGTACCGCAAGTGGTCGTCCCCGCTCGACCTCGGGGAGATCGGGATGGATGACCTCAGCCTGCACGAGAAGTGCGCCCTGCAGCTCGGCTGGGAGCTCGCGGGCAAGGATGCTAAGCGCGACCGTGCCGACATGTCCGTCGAAGAGCTGATTGAGCTCGGCGAGAGCAAAGCCGAGGACCGCGAGCTGGAAATCTGGCTCCACGGCTACATGGACCCCTATGAGGGCGAGATCGACACCGGGAAGTATTCCAAAGAGCAAATCATCAAGATGCTCTTCTCCTGATTCAGACATAATCTTATCTACAAAAAGAAAGGGGTCCTCTCGATAAGCGGGGACCCCTTTACCATGTGTCTGTTGTTGGGTCCAGAGGCAGAACTATAATTGCCTGACCTCGGATGTTAGTCGCATTAGGAGCAACGATACTCGTTTTTCTAAACGCAACTTTTCGTGTGCTCGTAAAAAATCGAAACGATAAAAACTAGTACAACCCTTCTGAATGGGTGGGCGGCTGTTTTGCTTGTAAGCAAACATGAAATCGGCCGCAGCAGCACCGCCTGGGAGGGCGGGCGAGGGGCTTGGCCGCAACTTAATTCCCGGATGCGGCCACCACGCTAAATACTTGAGAATCGTCGACCGCCCAGTATCTGCCATCCAAAAGTTTAAACACGATATAGCTGCCGTCTTTGCTTATTTCGGCGGCGTTTACGCATTTCTGAAGATCGGCGTGGTGCGCGAAGCAGCCGACGAGCACATCTCCATTTACAAGCCCGACTTTAAGATTGAGACCCATCTTCTCATACATAACGATACGATCCGAATCGTCCACGCCCTTGCTTGAGTCGAAGTCGGGCCTTAGCCCAGCGAGGCGAACCCCTCGCTCATCCAACGCTTTTTCGATTCCGCCCTTGGCGTAGTCGCTCAGCTGGTAATAGATTCTGCGCGCGAGATCATCTGCCACGACGCGCTCTGGGTCCCCGCCTGACCGTTCCGCTCGAAACTCGCCTAATGCCGACAGCATCAGGTACACCTCATGCAATCGCAGCGGCAGAAAGATCGGGTGGGCCGTCGACTTCAGGCCGCCGCGGCTTGTCGGCTCGGCCTTGATGTAGGAGTCGCCAAAACGCACGCCGTCTGCCAGGGCGCTCAGGCGCTTTTGCACCGCCGTGCGCGAGCAGCCCAGGTACGCGGCGATCGCTTGCTGGGTCATTCCCTTATGCGCCGCTTTGAGCAGCATGAGATTTGCCTCGTCCGTGCCTATGAACGACTTGTCCAGGTTGTAGTGGCGCTTTTTTGGGGCGCCGCCAATCTCGTTGCCCTTTTCGAACAGCTCGTGCACGCTTAGGAACAATTCATGGCGGCCGTTGCTTTGGGGGCCTTCCTCTGAGTTGGCATAATCTGCCAGCGCCTTGCAAAACAAGCGATAGTTTTCGTCAGTGACGAAAGTGGGCCACTGCATGTTGTGAAAGCGTGTGCCTTCACGTGTGTCGGCGAATTTCGAATACGCAGACTCAGGATCGCAACCGACCCTTTCCGCAATTTCCGCAACTCTCATGCCAATCCCTTCCGCAACCCAATCACACGCACGAAAAACCTATCAAGCCAAAAGATTGATGTGGCAAAAAAGAAGAAGAGGCATTACACCCCTCCTTCTGGACAGCCTGCACCCCGGTTCCCTGCCTGCCAGTTCGCCCCCCGAAACCCTCGGGGCGCTGTGGGGTCGAACCCCTCCGCATGGAAAATTCTATCGCGGCCATGCCCGCTATGCGTGTCACGCACACCACGCCAAACGTCAGGTTTACCAGCCGGGACTGAGCCCTCTTTCGAGAGCAGGGTTATATTAGCATCTACAAACTCGAAAAACCCTGCCGCATTTGAGGAGTACCAAGAAAACGGTCTACACCTTGAATATCAACCTCATCCGAACACCTCCCGCATTCACACGAACATGTACGGATGAATGCGGGAATCCGATACCCTGAGGGCCGGATCGGCCGGCCCACTAGGCACGAGCGGGACACGGTCCAGAGGATGCCGGAGCGCAGAGTCCCGTGCAGGGAGATCGCGGGGGAACCGGGCAGGTCGCCCTAGACGGTGAGCGCCGAGGTTCCGTCGCGCCCACCCATGAAAAGAGGGTTTCTTTGCGGGCGCCGCATCCGCACGCCCCCGCAAAGAAACCCTCGCACTCGCATCTCTACCTGCGAACCCGCACGCGCCCTCGCGCACGCGCCGCGGCAGCTGCTAGTCGCGGTAGAACGAGCCCATGTAGCGGATGTACTCGTCCTCGGTGTGGTTGGCCTTCCAGTCGTGGACGGAGTCCTTGTTGCGCTGGCCGGCGATGACGGAGAGCTCCTTACCCAGCTTCTCAAAGGCCTCGTCGACGCACTCCTCGGGGGTGAGGGCGATCTTCATGACGGCCTCGCCCTGCGGGCCGCCGGGGAGGTTGGACAGCAGGCTGGGGGTTAGGGTGGTGCCGAGGGTGATGACCTCGACGTCGACACCGGTGCCCTCGCACTCGCAGGCCACGGCCTCGGTCATCTTGAGGATGAAGGCCTTGCCCGCGCCGTACTGGCCGTTCCAGGGGCTGGAGCTGATGCCGGTCATCGACGAGACGTTGATCACGGCGCCGCGGTCCTGGGCGGCAAAGATCCGCATGTAGTGGTGGAAGCACTTGAGGAAGGTCACGACGTTGACGTTGATCATGGCCTCGTGCTTCTCCCAGGGAGTGTCCTGGATCTTGCCGAAGCTGTGCAGGCAGGCCACGTAGCTCATGAAGCCCATATCCAGGCCCTCGGTCGCGGCGAAGACGGTCTCGGCAGCGTCGGGCTGGCTAAAGTCGGCGCGCACGACCTTGGTCTCCACGCCGTAGGTCTCACGGATCTCGCCGGCGAGCACGTTCAGCTTCTCCTCGCGACGGCCGACCATGACGACATTCATGCCGCCGGCGGCGATCTTCTCGCAGAACGCCTTGCCGACGCCCTCGGTCGCGCCCAGGATCAGGCCCCACTCACCGTACTTTTCCCTCAGGTTCATACTGCATCCTCTCTCTCGATGCCCATGCGGGCACCTCTCCTTTAGCGTGCGGCCGCTCAGCCGCATACGGTGCGCCATTATGCGCTGAACAAGAGGGGAGTGCGTTCACGACTTTGCGAACGAGCCCGAAACAACGATGAACGGTGTCGGTCTATCACCACAATGAAACCCTTGCAGTATCAAGAGGGGAGGTGCTGGCGGGTGGAACCAAAAGGTGAACGCCGCCCTGGCGTGAGCGGCGTTCGATGTGGTTTTACCCACCTTGGCAGCTATTCACCAGGAGGGCATTGCGACCTCCGCTCGCCTTTGCTGTATCCCCTTGTGTGCCCATGTACAAAGGGATGCATCGCTATTCTGCGCCGGTGCTCGACAAGCGCGTGCGCTGGGCGCTCATCAGCGGCTACCTCTACGGCGCGCGCGACGCGCTGCTCACCCTCAACAATAACTGTAGCTGCAACTACCAACATAGCCCTCGCGGCTACTTCCTGTGAGAGTTTTTTGTTAAAGCAACGGCGCGAGAGTCCTCGTGGCACCCAGCAGCGTCCTCCACATGTCTGGACTCTCTATGCTCGCGCTGGATAGACATCGCCAGAACGGGTATAGTATCGAGAGTTTTGTCGTTTACCAGCGGGGGAGTCCTGTGGGCATCAAAAAGAAGATCAAAAAGGAGCTTATCGGCACCTCCGATTACCCGTCGAATAAGATTTTCACGATCTCCAATTTCATTACCTTCACGCGCCTGGTCCTCACGCTGGTCTTCCTGTACCTGTTTGTGACGGACAACAACCGTGTCGTCGCCATTGTCATCTATGCCATCGCGGCCTCCACCGACTGGATGGACGGTCAGATTGCCCGTATGACTAAAACGGTCTCGTGGCTCGGCAAGGTTATGGATCCCATCTGCGACCGTGCGCTGCTATTTACAGGCGTTTTAGGTCTCGTGGTTCGCGGCGAGCTTCCCATCTGGGTCTGCGTGCTCATCATCGGTCGCGATATCTACCTGGGCATCGGCACGCTCATCGTGCGCCACTACCACCGCCGCCCCATCGACGTAGTGTTTCCCGGCAAGATTGCCACGGCGCTGCTCATGACCGGCTTCTCGCTCATGCTGCTGGGCTTTCCCACCGTGGACGGCTGGCATCTGCTGCCCGCCACGTTCACGGCCTTCCCGGGCCTCAACGGCAGCTCGGTACCGCTCGGCATCTTCTTTGTGTATGGCGGCGTCATCTTCTCCATGCTCACCGCTGTCATCTATTCCATTAAGGGTGGAGCGGCCATTAAACAGGCTGTTGCGCATCCAGAGGACGAAGAAGTCGACTTTCTTAACCCCGAAATCGAAGACTAAGCCATTGGGGTATTATTACGTACAGTTCATTCTTTGCGGCATGTCCGCGTTAAGTTAGGGGTTGTCATGGACAACATGGTTAACAATATGCCTCAAAACGATAAGACTGCCGACGCAACCTGCGTCTTCCGTGTGCCTTCGAGCGACGTTACCGTTCCCGATCTTATGGCGAACGTTCGCATCACTGCCCCCGTTCTGTCTATTGTCAAGGGGCCGCAGACCGGTGCTGCCTTTGAACTCGAGGACGATGTGACCACCATTGGCCGCGATCCGGCAAACGGCATTTTCCTCAATGACATGACCGTATCGCGTAGCCACGCACGCATTATTCGCGAGGGTCTGGCTGCTCGCATCGAGGACTTAGGCTCGCTCAACGGCACGTGGGTTGACGGCGCTATCGTCAATGCCGCCCCGCTGCACGACGGATCTTCCGTCCAGATCGGTACGTTCACGCTCATCTACCACGAGAGCACGCCGGAGCGCATCGAAACCGGTGAGTAGGTAATGGCCGAACGCAACTATCTGAGTATCGGCCAAGTCGTCAATTTACTTCGAGGCGCATACCCCGATCTTTCGAACTCAAAAATTAGATTTCTAGAAGATGAGGGGCTCATCACCCCTCATCGTACGCCTAAGGGCTATCGCCAATACTCCAAGGAGGACGTTGACCGTCTAGAGGTCATTCTGCACCTGCAGAAGACGCGCTACATGCCGCTCAACGTGATCAAGCAACGCCTGGAAAACGCTACAGATCTCTCCACGCTTGCCTACGAGGTGGGCCTGCTGTCCGATGTTCCGCTTAAGACGGAGCCCAAGGAAACCAAGCAAAAGCTGCACCCCATCGAGACCATTCCGGATATGTTGGGCGTCGAGATCTCGTTTATTCGCTCCTTGGCCGAAAACGACCTTATTCGCATTATCAAGAGTCCGCAGAACCGCGAGCTCGTCGACGGGCGCGATTTTCCGATTATCCGCTACTGTTCTGAACTGTCACGCTTTCATATCGAGCCGCGAAACCTTCGTCAGTACGTATCATCCGCCAACCGCGAGTCTTCGATGTTCGAGCAAGTGCTCGTGAGTATGCTTGGCATGGACACCTCCGATGACGAACGCGATGCCAAGCTCGAACGCGCATTTAAGAAGCTACATGACCTCACCGAGGGCGTGCATACTGCGCTGCTCAAGAACCGCGTATTTGAGTCACTCAACGCTGTAGTCGAGGACGCCGATATCGATGCCCTCGATGAGGAAATCGCACGCTCCGAATCAACCAAGGCCAAAAGCGAAGAGGCATCTGCCTCCGCGGTCCCCGTGCGCGAGGAATCCCTCGTGCAGCCGCTTAAGGTTGTCGCCCCCTCGCACACCGGCACCGCCAGCGCGGACAAATAAACGCTTCTACAAACCAGCCTCCCATGAAAGGTCACGCCATGTACGACTTCGAATCTCACATCGTCGACATCCCCGACTATCCCGAGCCCGGAGTCGTCTTTAAGGACATCACGCCGCTCTTTAGCAATCCCGAAGCGCTTAAAGCCATGGTCGACGCGCTAGCGGAGCATTTCTCCGGCATGGGCATCACTAAGGTTGTAGGACCCGAGGCTCGCGGTTTTATGGTAGGCGTGCCTGTTGCCGTGGCACTCGGCGCCGGCTTTGTTCCTGCACGTAAACCGGGAAAACTGCCACGTAAGACCGTTAGCCAGGAATACGAGCTCGAATAT
Organism: Collinsella sp. WCA1-178-WT-3 (M1); assembly: GCF_009696325.1. GTDB lineage: Bacteria > Actinomycetota > Coriobacteriia > Coriobacteriales > Coriobacteriaceae > Collinsella. Next base: position 135,460 of record NZ_VUME01000005.1, on the reverse strand, counting down.
GGAACCGATTCGATTGAGATTCACGTCGATGCCATCAGCTCTAAAGATACCGTGTTGATTCTGGACGACTTGGTCGCGACGGGCGGAACCGTCGAGGCAACAGGTAAACTGGTGCGAGATATGGGCGCAAAGCTCGTAGGTTATGGTTGTATCCTTGAGCTTGCGTTTCTTAATCCGCGCAAGAAGCTCACGCCTTCTAACGAGGACGTTGAGCTCTTTAGCCTGGTAACGGTGGACTAGCCGCTACCCTTAGATACTGGAAAGGAAGCTCCATGCGCACAGCAAACACGCACAAAAACATGGCACGCTGCGCAGCTACGGCAACCCTCGCTTGTGTTTTGGGCTTGGGCCTCGCGGCTCCTGCCTATGCCGATACCGCGTCCGATCTTGCCGCCGCTCGTACCAAACTCGAGCAGATCGGTACGCAAACCCAGCAAATTCATGAAGAACTCTCCGCTCAGACGCAGGAGCTTGATCAGACTGCAGGCGAGATCACGCAAAAGCAGCAAGAGATTGCCGAGGGCCAGGCAAAGCTTTCGAGCTACGTTGCCGGCGAGTACAAGACCGGCGGTCTGAGTCTCCTTCAGGTTCTGACGGGCGTCGACGATCTGGGCGATATGCTCAACCGTTTGTTCTACTACGGCAAGGTTTCCGACAAGCAGGCCCAGACCATTCAGGAGGTCAAGGACCTTAAGCAGCAGCTCACCGATAAGCAGGCCGAGCAGGAGAAGAACGTCGCCGCGACGCAGAAGAAGGTCGACGAACTCAACGCCCAGCAGGCTGAGGCCCAGAGTGTCGTGAACTCCCTGGATTCACAGCTGCAGGCCGAGCTTGCTGCCGAGGCCGAGGCGAACGCCGCGCTGCAGGCTGGCATAAATGCCAGCACCGCCGAAAAGGCCACGGTGAGCAACGACACCGCCGGTACGACCGAGAACACCAATAATGGTGGCGGTACGACCAACAACGGCGGCGGCAACACGCCTGCGCCCGCGCCCGCTCCTGCTCCCACGCCACAGCCCTCGACGCCCGCCCCGGCACCGGCCCCTTCCGCGCCGAGCCAGTCCGTTGACGGCGGCAGCGTTGTCTCTCGCGCTTATAGCAAGCTTGGTTGCGCTTATTCCTGGGGCGGTATTGGCCCGAACAGCTTTGACTGCTCCGGCTTTGTAAGCTACTGCCTCACCGGTCGCTACTGCCGCCTGGGCACTACCGGCACCTTCATGGGTTGGCCCCGCGTTTCTGATCCTCAGCCGGGCGACGTCGTGGTTAACTCTTACCACACCGGCATCTACATTGGTAACGGCCAGATGATCCATGCTTCCGACTACAGCACGGGCGTTATCATCAGCTCCGTTGCCGCTGGCATGAACAACAATTATATTTTCGTTCGCTATTAAGTGTTTTAACTCAGCTAACGAAAGTGGACCTCGTATCCTTTGGGAGCGAGGTCCATTGTTTTATCTCGACCGCCCATTTTGTGTGTAAACTACAATCTAGTTTTGAATACTAGATATGCGCAGCATCTATCCAAAAGATAGCTATAATTGTTGAGGAACAACTAGAAAGGACCCTCAATGAGCTGGGCACTCATCTCAGATTCGAGCTGCAATCTTCGCGATTGGCAACCAACCGCACCTCATACCACCTTTGCATTTGCACCCCTTAAGATCCGAGTGGGGGAGCGTGAATTTGTCGACGATCTCTCGCTCGATGTTCACGAGCTTAATGTTGCCATTCAATCGGAATCCAGCGCATCATCGAGCTCCTGTCCAAGCGTAGGGGAGTGGGCTGAGCTCTTTAAACTCGCCGACAAGACGATCTGCATGCCCATCTCCGAGGGCGTCTCGGGAAGCTACAATGCCGCGGCCACTGCGCGTGACATGGTGCTTGCCGAAGAGCCCAATCGTAAGATTCACCTGGTTAATTCGCGCGCAGCAGGCGGCAAGATGGACCTGATCTTCTTACTGTTTGATCGCTATCTTGCAAGTAAACCGGATGCCTCCTTTGAGGAAGCCTGCGCCTACTTCGATAGCTTGGAGCAGAACAGCAAGATCCTCTTTAGTTTATGCAATTACGAAAACCTTGCGAAGGCCGGACGTATCCCCAAGGCGGCCGGTGTTATTGCCAACAAGCTCAACATCCGCATTTTGGGCACGGCGAGCGAAGCGGGCGAAATTGAACTCGTTGGGCATACGCGTGGCGAAAAGAAGATGCTCACCAAGATTGTCGACACCATGGAGGCCGAGGGTTTCACGGGCGGCGAGGTCATCATTGATCACGTTGAGAACGAAGCTGGAGCCCAGGCGCTTGCCGACCGCATTGTGGAGCACTGGCCAGGCTCCAAGACTATCATCATGCCCTGCAACGGCCTAGATTCCTATTACGCCGAGATGCATGGTCTCATCATCGGCTACGGCATGGGCATGGCTTCGGGCCGATAAAGCTCAACCAAGCAAAAAACGCGGGCGGGACAAAGTGACTGATGGCTCTTTATCCCGCCCGCGTTATACGTCGCCTAGCTATTAAACCCATTGAACTTGAGGTAGCTCATCAGGTACGCCTTCGATACAAAAGACGAAACCGCACTGCGTACGAGCAGCGATTCGCGCGTAACCTGATGTGCGGTATCGGGCACGGGAGTCTGCTCAAGGGAAAAAGCCGCACGAATCGATGCCTCAAGTTGATCGACTACATAATCGAAGGCCGTCGGAGCGTCGTAGCTCAAGCGCTGAATATTAAAGAGCGCCTGAACCGCAGCGATGGGCAGCACCTGCTTAAAGATACAAATGGCGATGAGACGCGCAATCTGCTCACGGCCATACTGCTTTTTAACCGGAGCAGGAACGAGGCCGACCTTTACGTAGTTATTGATCATCGAAGGTGTGATAACGGGCTGCTCTACGCAAATCGAAAGCGGCTCCATCCACAGCGCAACATATTCAATAACCTGATCGCGATAGAGCGTTACATTGGGCAGCTGGTCATAGCGCGGCAAGCTCAACACATTGAGTTTGCCCACCATATCGGACTGAATAAATGCATCCGGCAGCACCGTCGGCTGAATATCCTCCGGCTTAATGCTGACCGATGTATCGGACATCGGGATAACATGTTTGACGTGGTTCATAAGAGACCTCCGTTCGTTTTCTATATTGTATTCTAGATTATCTAGTTTTGCATACCACATAGCCGCTAAGTAAAAGTGGTTGGACAGCACATTGACGCACCGTCCAACCACTTTGTATAAAGATAGCAACCTTACATAAGATATATTATCGTACTTATCCTCGTAAGAAGGCGTATGCGCTGGTTGCCGCTATGGCTCCGTCCGAAACGGCGGTCACAACCTGGCGTAAACGCTTGGAACGGATATCGCCGGCAGCAAACAAGCCCGGCGTGCGCGTGGCCATCGAGTCGTCGGTAACGATACCGCCGTCAGGCGCCAGATCCACCAGATGCTGTACAAGCTCGGTATGGGGCTGAGTTCCGGCAAAGACAAAGATGCCAAACGAACCTGGATCGAAGGACTCGGAATAGGTATCACCGGTGGCGTTGTCCTTAAACGTGATAGTTGTAGGCATGGCCTCGCCCGATAGCTCCACAATACTAGTTTGGTACCTAACAGAAATATTATCTTTTGCGAGCACCTTTTGAACCACGCCATCGGGAGCACGGAACCGATCGCGGCGCAAGACGATGGTCACGCTGCTGGCAATTTCTGATAAGAACAGGGCTTCCTCGCAGGCAGCATTACCGCCGCCAATGACAAAGACCTGTTTGCCACGAAAGAACATGCCGTCGCACGTCGCACAATACGAAACGCCGCGACCGCGATACGTATCCTCGCCAACAAAGCCAGCAGAGCGCGGCGTGGCGCCCATGCAAGCGATAACGCTCGAGGCCAGCGTATCGCCCGTATCGTGATGCACCGTAAACAGCGCCGCATCCGCATCGTAATCGATACCCGTCACCATGCTCCATGCAACCTGTGCTCCCAGGCCCTCTGCATGTTGCTGAAAACGCTCGCCGAGTTCGGCACCGCTCAAGAGCGGAATGCCCGGATAGTTTTCGACCTCATTGGTTGTGGCGATCTGTCCTCCCGACATGCCTTGCTCGATCACGGTCGTCGTTAGATTGGATCGCGCAGCATAAATGGCTGCAGCATAGCCCGCTGGGCCGCCGCCGATAATCGCAACATCGATCGGCTGATTGGTAGTCATGGAGTGTCCTCTCATCGAAACATTGGCGTTCTTTGCGCTCATACCCAAATTTAGGAGAACATGACAGTCATGCACTACAATGATTCTTTGCGAAACAACGATGAAGGGGAGTTATCGATGGATCAAACGCAGATGGGCAATGACGCTCCCCTGCCCACGCAAAGCGCCCCCCAATCGGAACAATTGATGCCGTCACCTGGACAAAAGCCCTTAGTGACCATTGTCCACGCATCGGTTGGTTCGGGACACAAAGCGGCAGCAAACGCTATCGCGCAAGCATTCGAGCTTATACGCGGCACCAAGGGCATACCGCAGGATGTCGAGATTGAGGTCTTGGATATCCTCGATTTTGGACGCATAAAATTCGACGGCAACAAAACGGCCGCATCGTTTACCGGCGCCACACGCCCAATTTATGACTTGACCTGGCGATATACCCTTACCGGACACCTGCTTTGGGGCGGCGGCACGGCATGGTCGCGCATTATGTTCCCCGCATTTAATGAATACGTTCGCACTCGTAGGCCTATTGCCGTGGTCGCTACACATATCACGGCAGCCAACGTTGCGGTTGGTGCGCGCGTCATTACGGGCATCGACTATCCCGTCATTTGCGTGCCGACCGATTACGAGGTCGAGGGCTGGTGGCCCCATAAGGACACTGACTTATTCTGCGTGGCAAACGAGTTTATGGCCGAGACGCTCCGCCCACGCAAGGTACCTGAGGCAAAGATCCGCATTACGGGCATCCCTATTCGCGCTGGATTTGACACGGATTACAATCGTGAGGAAGAACTCGAGAAGTTCAATCTCCCTACCGACAAGACCATTGTGCTGGTAATGGCCGGCGCCAGTTTGCCTCAACCGTACGTTCGCTTTCGCGCGGCGATGGACCAAACCCTCCCCTTCCTCCGTAGCTTCGAGGACATGCACTTTGTCTTTTTGCCGGGCAAGGACACGGAATACGCCACGCGCCTGAAAACGCTCTTCGAAGCCATGAAACTCGAAAACGTCACGGTTCTTGACTATGTCGATGACATGGCAGCGCTCATGCACGGCTGCGATCTGGCAATTCTCAAATCGGGCGGACTCACTGTTACCGAATGCCTGTGTGCACACCTGCCGATGATTCTGCTGGGCAAGTCCTATGGCCAGGAAAAGGCCAACACCACCATGCTCACCGACTTGGGCGCCAGCATGCATGTCACCACCGCACGCGAGCTCATTGTGACGCTGCGCCATCTCCACGATCATCCCGAGTCGCTCAAGGCACTGCTCATCAATGGCGAAGTGCTACGCCGTCCACACGCGGCCGAGGACATCGCCATCGCAACTATGGAGCTTGCAGGCAAGCCCCAAAAGCGCAAACGAGCTTTCTGCCGCTTCTACTGGGGCGGAAAACCCGCGCATATCCGCTAGGCGAAAGTCCGCTGCTCGGCGGGAGCCGCCCATATATCATTCCATGCTCAAACATTCTCGCTGCGCTGCGAAACTGCGCGTGGAACGATATATGGGCGGCTCCCGCCGAGCAGCTACGTTTACGTGCTAGCAGCTATGCCAGATTCCCCACCATTAGAAGATACAAAGGTGAAACCGGAAAATATAAATACAGTAAACCGACGCGACAAAGGTGGCGTCCCTTTGTCGCGTCGGCTTACTAGAAAGATTGTTATATCTCAAGCATGTAGCCCTTTCGCCTGAGCCCCATACATATCGTCCCGCGCGCAGTTTCGCAGCGAAGCGAGAATGTTTGAGCACGGGATGATATGTATGGGGCTCAGGCGAAAGCGGAATCCATGCGCCCCTGCGATGCGAGAATGTTTGAGCATGGAATGATATGTGTGAGAGGCGGGCGGGAGGGATACGAGCGCCCCCGCGAGAATGTTTGAGCATGGAATGATATATAGGGGCCACCCACGGGTGAGCGGACATTACAATACGCCGCTGGAACCGAAACCGCCGGCTCCTCGGTCGGTTTCGTCTAGTTCGTCTACCTCCACGAGATTGACCGTGGGAACTTCTTGGATAACGAGTTGAGCGATTCGGTCACCCTTGTTGATCTGGATTTCATTGGATGGATCCAGGTTGATAAGGATGACTTTAAGCTCACCTCGATAGTGGGCGTCTATAAGACCGGGCGTGTTGACTATAGACAGACCCTGCTTAATAGCCAGGCCACTGCGAGGCTGAACGAAGCCAGCGTATCCATCGGGCAGCGCGATCGCAAGGCCAGTAGAGACCAAGCGTCGCTCGAAGGGCTTAAGGGTACAGTCCTCATTGGCACGGAGGTCCAAACCGGCATCTGTGGGATGGGCGTATTTGGGAAGCTCGATCGTAGGGTCGAGACGCTTAATGTTGACCGTAATGTTGGACATAAAATCACCTTAGCTTGTCGAGCTCTTGCAAAAATTCATCGATGTCTTTGAAATCGCGATAGACCGAGGCAAAGCGAATGTAGGCCACCTTGTCGATCTTGGCCAAGCGCTTAAGCACCATGTCGCCCAGGTCGTGGGACGTAACAGCCGTCAGTGTACGGGAACGCAGCTCAACCTCGATGTCATCGATGAGCTCATTGAGCTTTTTCGTGTCGATGTCGCGCTTAATCGTAGCGCGCATTAAGCCGACCAGCAGCTTATTGCGATCGAACCGCTGCTTTGACCCGTCAGATTTGATGACCTCGATGGGGTCTTCGCATCGCTCGAATGTTGTGAAGCGATAGTTGCACGAACAACATTCACGACGGCGTTTAATGGTGTTATTAGATTCCTGCATACGGGAATCGACAACACGGGTATGTGCATTGCCGCATCTGGGACAGCGCATGGTACCTCCTCCAAAACGATAACAAGGGTACCATGTGCCGGAGTTTAAATCTTACGAACGCGCAGGAACTTTAAGAACATCACCCGCATCGAGTGACCCATGCTCCAGATGATTGACACTGCGAATTATGTCAGAAGTCTCCTGTGTAGAAAGACCGTCAACGGAATGCTCCTGAGCAAGCGACCACAGGGAATCTCCGGACTGAACACGGACAGTCTCATAGGTAACGTTAGATGCCGACTCGGCATATGCGGCGTGACGAGCGCTGAAGATCGAGGTAGCAAGTACAAAGAAGAGCGTGAGCGCAACGGCCAGGGCGACAATCGTCGAGGCCTTCAGAGCAACGGGGGCCGAAGTCGCGGCGACGCACTGGCTGCGGACGGGCTTTCCAGGCAGTGTTTGAAAACCAGATCGGCCGCCTTTGACAACCGTGAAAGCCGGCGCGGCAGGCGTCTCGAGCTTAAGGGCGAGGTTTCCCTGGACCATATCCGTTGCATTCATCATGTTCTCCTCTCGCGTTTTTTGACGAGAACTGTTTTATCAAGCCGCGAGGACAAAAAAGTCTAGCGCGGGAACGAGTGTTCGGTTATTATTATCTTCGAACAGTTGTTCCTGTCAAGCAAACATAGAACATTTGTTTGGTTTAGGTAGAGAGGAATCCCTGATGGCTCGCAAAATTACCAAGCGACAGCAGCAGATTTACGACTTCATCAAGGAGTATCAGCAGGAAAGGGGCTATCCGCCCAGCGTGCGTGAGATGGCTTCGGCTGTGGGTCTTTCCTCCCCTAGCACCGTACATGCACATCTCTCCGCACTGGAAGCACGCGGCCTGCTCAAACGTGACGCCACCAAGCCTCGTGCCCTAGAGCTCTTTGACGAGGACGGAGCCTCCGTCTCCATCTCAAAGTCCGATGAGCCCACGGCACCCCGAGGAACCGTATCGCTACCCCTCGTGGGCCGTGTCGCCGCGGGGATCCCCATCCTTGCCGAGCAGAATATCGAGGACACCTTTACCATCCCGACCGAGATCGCAACGGACCAGGGGTCTTTTATCCTCGAGGTCCACGGCAATTCGATGATTAACGTCGGTATCCTTAACGGCGACTATATCATCGTTCGCGAACAGAAGAGTGCCATGAATGGCGAGATCGTTGTGGCCATGATCGATGGCTCCGCAACGGTCAAAACGTTCTACAAGGAGCAGGGACGAGTTCGCTTGCAGCCCGAAAACGACACCATGGAGCCCATCTATGCGACAAATCCGACGATCCTGGGCAAGGTTGTTGGATTGATGCGCCGGTTCTCGTAATGCAAAACCGCATCACGGTCTTTGATACCATTCGCGGATTTACCATGCTGTCGATGGCAGGATTTCATGCTTGCTACGATCTTGCCTATCTTTATGGTTGGGATATGCCCTGGTTTACTCAGACCATCTTCCAAGACATCTGGCGTGCCAGCATCAGTTGGGTTTTTTTGTTTATTGCCGGCTGGATGTGCACCCTCTCGCGCAACAACATCAAGCGTGCCGTCAAATATGCCGCTGCCGCTTTTGTCGTATGGGTCGCGACGACGCTCGTCTCAGTCGATGACTCGGTGAACTTCGGCATCATGTTCTGCATGGCGGCCTGCACCGCCATTGTCGCGCTCGCGCGTCCGGTGATCGTTAAAGTGCCGTCGGTATGGGGTATAGCAATTTGCCTCACACTTTTTACCCTTACCTGGAGCATTCCTAAAACGGTTTATCCTATCCCCTATTTAGCTTGGCTGGGTTTCCCAAGCCCAGACTTTGTCTCTGGTGATTACTATCCAGTCATACCATTCTTATTTATGTACCTTGCAGGCTTCTTTGCCGCCCACACGACTCAGGAAGCAAACTATGAGGCGCCGGGATGGGCCTATGCGAATCCCATCCCGGCGCTCGCAAGTCTCGGGCGCCATGCGCTGCCGTTCTACCTGTTTCATCAACCGGTTATCTTGGGTGTACTGGAGCTGATTTACTCTGTTCGATAACGCTCGAGACGCGGTGCGATACGGGCTGGAAGCTTTGCCACAATACGAACGCCGTCCTCGAGGTATTCCTCGTGCAGAAGGGTTCCCTGTTCGTGCACAAGCGTGATTAACGCGCCCTCTCGATACGGGATATCGGCCGAGAGCAACACGTCAGTAGCGGCCGCTTCACGAGCGATGCGATCGACTAAGTCATCAAGGCCCTCACCCGTCTGAGCCGAGAACAATACCGCCTCGGGATAGCGCCGGCGAAAGCTCAAGCGGTCGACGCTATCGAGCAGATCGATTTTATTGAACACGGTAAGCGTCAGGCGCTCACCGGCACCAATCTCGTCAAGGACACGATCAACCGCCTCAAGCTGACGCTCGTAATCCTCATCGGAAGCATCCACAACTTTAAGAATCAAATCGGCGCCGAGCACCTCGGAAAGCGTAGATTTAAACGCGTCGACCAGGCCATGGGGCAGCTTTTGAATAAAGCCAACGGTATCAGTGATCGTCATGCCACGGCCACCAGGTAAACGATACGAACGCGTCGTAGGATCGAGCGTGGCAAACAGCTTATCCTGCGAAAGTACCGTGGATCCCGTCAATCGATTAAGCAACGTCGACTTACCGGCATTGGTGTAGCCAGCCAACGCAACGCGAAACGCCGGCGATTCAATACGGCTTTTCGATTGCACATCACGACGTTGTTCAACCTGTTTCAATTCGCGTCGAAGCGCTGCGATCTTATCGCGAATCAGGCGACGGTCGACCTCGAGCTGGCTTTCGCCCTGGCCAAAACGCGATCCAATACCGCCACGCGTCTGTTCCTTAGCAAGGTGGCTCCACATACCTCGCAGACGAGGCAGCAGATACTGCAACTGAGCCAGCTGCACCTGTAAGCGACCCTCACGCGTCTGAGCATGCAGGCCAAAGATATCCAAAATCAACGCCGTACGGTCAATAATCTTGACCGGTTCGCCCACGGCTTTCTCAAGATAGGACTGCTGTGAAGGAGTCAAGTCATCGTCGAAGATTACAACATCCGCATTCATACGATGCACCAAACCGCATAACTCCTCGACCTTACCGGAGCCGATAAACGATTTGGGATAAGGTTTGACCAGACGCTGAGACAAGCGTGCCACGCATTGGGCACCAGCAGTGTGAGCCAAGCGCTCGAGCTCGTCGAGCGAACGGTCGAGCGGCCAGGCGTTATCGCGCCACTCAACACCAACCAAGACGGCACGCTCAGGTTCAGGCGCCGTGGGAACCAAGGGAAAGCGTGCCATTAGGCAGCCTCGATACGACGGTAGATATCATCGACGACCTCATCGATCGTAAACTCATCCATATCGAACCACACGATGCGATCGTCACGCTTAAACCAGGAAAGTTGGCGCTTGGCATAGCGACGTGAGCGCATCTTAATAAGCTCGCGGGCCTCATCCATGGTAATAGCGCCTCGCAAGGCATCAATAATCTCTTTGTAACCGATTGCCTGCATCGACGTGAGTGCATCACCCAGGCCCTGGTCCATAAGGCCACGGACCTCATCAACCAGCCCCTGCTCAAACATAAGGTCGACACGCAGGTTAATGCGCTCATACAGCACTTCACGGCTACGCGTCAGACCAAACCACATGGCATGATAGCGCTCATGCGGAACGCTGAATTTCGACTTCTGCTGGGCATACGACACACCGTCATCGTGCATCTCGAGCGCACGGATCACGCGGCGCACGTTATGAGGATGAATCACGGCAGCCGATTCCGGATCACGCTCGGCAAGCAGGGCATACAATGCCTCCTCGCCAATACGCTCGGCAAGCTCCTGATAACCCGTGCGACGTTCGTCCTCGAGCTCTCCCGAAGGAAAGTCCATTTCATCGAGTGCAGCCTTAAGATACAAGCCCGTGCCGCCGCAAAAGACCGGAAGCCGTTGCTCACCAAGCAAACGCTCGATATGCGCCCGGGCATCAGACTGATAGAGCGCAGCAGAATACGCGACGCCCGGGTCCACGATATCGACAAGGCGCAGGGGCACCGAGCACTCCTCGGGCATCATCTTGGCCGTACCGATATCCATACCGCGATAGATTTGCATCGCGTCACACGATAACACTTCAGACGACAGACGAGCAGCCAGGCGGTCGGCAACATCACTCTTGCCGACCGCCGTCGGACCGACGATCGCTACGGCAGAAAGGTTTGTGCCGGGGGAAACCATTAGCGAGGCTCACCCACAACGGAGCCAGACAGATACCACGTCTTGGCGACATCCACATCGACGTCGACGATTTTGCCGATAAGCTGATCGATACTATAACCAGCGGGAATCGGCGCATGCACTGTCTGGTTCTTAGGACTTTTACCAAGAAGGACAGCGTCGTTTTTCTTGCTCGTGCCCTCAATAAGCGCAGGCACCACGGTGTGAAGCTCGCCCTGGTTATACTCGTATGCCGTCGTCTCGATAACCTTGACCAGACGGTTAAAGCGCTCAAGGATAACCTCATGCGGGGTGGGATCATAGATCTCAGCTGCCGGGGTACCGGCGCGCTTGGAGTAAATAAACGTGTAGGCCTGGGCATAGCGCACCGTCTCGGCAAGCGAGAGCGTCTGCTCAAAGTCTTCCTCGGTCTCGCCCGGGAAGCCCACGATGATGTCGGTCGAAAGCGCAATTTCGGGCATACGGTTACGAATGCGATCGACCAGGCCCAGATAATCCTCGCGCGTGTACCGACGATTCATCTCTTTAAGGATGCGCGTGGAACCCGACTGAACGGCTAGGTGAAGCTGCGGCATAACGGCAGGTGTCTCGGCCATAGCATCGATGGTCTCGGGAAGCAAATCCTTGGGGTGCGAAGAAGTAAAGAAGATGCGCTCGACGCCCGTATCACCCACGGCGCGCAGCAGGTCTGCAAAGCGCGGCTTGCCAAAGAGATCGCGACCGTAGGAGTTAACATTTTGTCCCAGCAGCGTAATCTCGCGCACACCCTGACGCACCAGACCCGTCACCTCGTCGACAATCTCCTCGAAGGCGCGGCTCTTCTCGCGACCACGGACGTACGGCACGATGCAGTACGTGCAGAAGTTGTTGCAGCCCGTCATAATGGGCACCCATGCATGATACTGCGTCTCGCGATGCCACGGCATACTCATGGCGTCCGTATCTTCATGCTCATTCGTGCGGATATGGCGCTTGCCATCCATAAACGCCTCGGCGATAAGCTCCGCCACGTGCGCAATCGAATGCGTACCAAAAATAACGTTGACGTTATCGACGTTGGTGAGCAGGCCCTCGCCATCGCGCTGAGCGATGCAGCCACCCACGGCGACCACACGCTTGCCCGAAGGAGAAGGGGGAAGACTCTTGCAGGAATTGCACTGACCGTACAGGCGCGTATCGGCAGCCTCGCGCACACAGCACGTCATGAATACGACAATATCGGCATGCTCCGGATCGAGCGCCATAAGACAGCCATAGGAATCGAGCAAACCGCTCACGCGCTCGGAGTCGTGCTGATTCATCTGGCAGCCGAATGTGCGGATAAAATAGGTTTTACCGGCAAGAATATCGCGTACGAAACGCTGGTCCATGAGCTTACATCCTAACGATGATATCGACGGGGCACAAAGGTGCTACAAACGTGCGAAAACTCGCTTACGCAACAGGCTTAACGTCGTCCATGACGACATTGTCCATAGCAGCCCGATTAATCTGGTGAACGTAGATAGAGAGACGGATTGCCGTGCGAGACTCCCCGTTAATGAGGATGTCAGAGAACACCGGCGCACAAGAGACATCAAAGCCAGTCGGAATCAAAAAACCTCGCGCAATGGCAACGGCCTTTATGGCCTGGTTGACGGCGCCGGCACCGACGCACTGAATGTTGACGGGAACGCCATCTTTGACCATACCGGCAATGGCGCCGGCAACGGACGCGGGCGATGATTTGCTTGATACCTTCAGGCAATCCATGAAGAAACTCCTGCGTTTAAAAGTACGTTTTAACTGCAATAACTGTATCGTACCGAGCGGACTCGGTAAAGATGCTACTCCTCTTTGGCAAGATCGAACGTCACGGTGATGCGATCACGTGAAACGCGAATCTTAGGGTCGCCGCACAGATTGAGGTAATACCGGGCGGCGAGGTCATTGAAGTCGCGCTCAACAGCACGCGAAAACTGCGCCATGTCATCCTTGGCAATGCGGAGGCCTCGACGGTCCTTGGCAAGATCGACTGGAGCCGGCAATTGCGAGGTGGAATCGCGCTCGCGCAGCAGACGCGCGCACACACCGCGAACGGGCTTAATCTGTCCTGACAGAATACGGTGGGCAGTACGCTCGGACATCTCGAGACCCAGCCCGGAGCAAATCCGGATAAAATCCTCGGCATCCGAAGCGAGACCTAAACGATCGATAACCGGAAGCTCACACTCGTCATCGATAAAGAGCAGGCGTGACGTATCGAGACGACTGGAAGCCTGGGCGTACAGGGTCGCAGCGATCTCGGACGGAGAGCCCAGATACACGTCGCAGTCGCGCAGCTCCTCAAGGGCAAACTCGCAGGCTGCGCGAATGATGTTGTGAGGACCGCGAGCGCATACATAGCGGCCGTCTTCGTCTTTAACCGCCTGAGGCCAGCTCGACTGGTCGGCGCGCTCGCCTAAGCGATCGGTATCAACGCACACCTTAAACGCTGAGCCCAAATCGACGCCCGACGTAACAACGCGTGCCTCATCGGTGTTCTGCTTGATAGAGAACAGCGCCATACCACGACCGTGAACACCCCAACGGTCCATCTTCATGCTCTCGAGCTTGGAGGTGACACGGGCATCGAAGATACGCTCCTGCATATCCTGCGGCACACCCGAACCGTTATCCAGGAAGAGGAGGGTACGAACACCCTCCTCCTTGGTCGTGGCTAGATAGACCTTATCGGCTCCGGCATCGCGAGCATTACGCAGCATCTCGATGACAATGTCCTCTACATGCTGAATGTCATGCTTGGCCTGACGGCGCTCGGCCTCCGAAACGCGGAGGCGGACATACCCCTCGCCAAGGTTTTCCTCGACGCGAAGGTTGCCCTCCCCCGACATCGACGCGATAAATGAGATGAGCTCGTTCGCGTCGTTCATGTTATTTAGCGATATCGACGGCACGGCTCTCGCGAATCACGACAACGCGCACCTGACCGGGATACTCCATCTCTTCCTCGATCTGATGGGCGATATCGTGCGCAAGCACCGTGGACTGGGCATCGGAAATCTTGTCCGGCTGAACCATGACATGGACCTCGCGACCGGCCTGCATAGCATAGGTACGCTCGACGCCGTCATGAGAGTTGGCAATCTCCTCGAGCTTCTCAAGGCGCTTGATGTAGCTCTCGGCCGACTCGCGACGGGCGCCGGGACGAGAAGCGGAAACAGCATCGGCAGCCTGGACCAGAACGTCGAGCACCGTGTTGGGGTCGACATCGGCATGATGGGCCTCGATTGCGTGGACGATAACGGGCTTCTCGCCATAACGGCGGGCAAGCTCGGCGCCAATCACAGCATGCGGACCCTCAACGTCGTGGTCGATGGCCTTGCCCAGGTCATGCAGAAGACCCGCGCGCTTGGCGGTCACAACATCCAGACCAAGCTCGGAGGCCATGATGCCACACAGGTCGGAGACCTCAAGCGAGTGCTGTAGCACGTTCTGACCAAACGAGGTGCGGTAGCGCAGAGCGCCCAGGGTTTTGACGATCTCGGGATGCAGGTCGTGGATACCGGTATCGAAGGCGGCCTGCTCGCCGGCTTCGAGCACACGCTGCTGAACCAAGTCAGCGGCCTTGTGGTACATCTCCTCGATGCGGGCGGGGTGAATACGACCGTCGGCAATGAGGTTCTCGAGCGCCACGCGGGCCGTCTCACGACGGACCGGATCAAAGCTCGAAAGCACGACAGTCTCGGGGGTGTCGTCGATCACAAGGTTGACGCCGGAAACCTGCTCGAAAGTACGGATGTTACGACCCTCGCGACCGATGATGCGGCCCTTAAGGTCATCGGAGGGAATATGAACGGACGTGACGGTGACCTCGGCGGTATGGTCGGCGGCACAGCGCTGGATCGCCAGGGAGAGAATCTCCTGAGCGGTCTTGTGGCACTCGGCGCGGACCTGTTGCTCGGACTCACGGATGATGGTGGCCGCCTCATGGGTAACCTCGCCGCGGACCTTGTCGAGCAGCTCCTTGTGAGCATCCTCGCGCGTAAGGTCGGCAATACGCTCGAGCTCGGAGGTCTGCTTGGCGCAAAGCTCCTCAAGTTCGCGAGAGCGCTTCTCGACCTGACCGGCCTGGCTGGACAGCTGATGCTCGCGCTTGTCGAGCGCATCGTTGCGTCGGTCGAGCGATTCCTCGCGCTGCATCACGCGATTTTCGAGCGCGCGAATCTCGCTCTTACGCTGCTTGTCCTCGGCCTCGGCGGCCTGTTTGTTCTTGATGATCTCTTCCTTAGCCTCGAGCAGAGCCTCTTTTTTGAGGGTCTCGGCCTGACGTTTAGCATCACCGATCAGGGACTCTGCCTGCGCGTGTGCCGACTGAATCTTTTCTTCGGCCTCGTGAAGACTACCCTGCTTGGCGGTGCGCATGTAGGCAATGGCGACGATGGCACCCAAAACAATGCCAACGAGCGCTGCAATGATAGGCGGCATGCTCACTCCTTTTTATGGATTCGTTACACAACAAAGCGAACCGTCCATACGAACGGCTCGCGACATTTGAGTAATATGGGCGCAGCTTATGCGGGTCGGATACAGATAAACATATAAACAAACTCATCGCAGATGAGCACATATCACAATGCAAATGACAGTAATTATCCTACGTTGAACCGCAACAACTGTCAAATTAACGCACCCAGCACGGCGCCTATCGAGCGGTGAACGGCAGGAGCGTAACGTGCGCATGCTTAAACGTCGCATTTCTCGCTTAAGGCATCGAGGCGCGCCTTAACGGCATCGGCGGCAATGTGATAGGAAAAGCCCTTGCCCATCAAAAATCTGACGAGCTTTTCGAATGCACGTGCCTCGGGAACGCGACGCTTAGCGAGCAAAGCCGATGCGCGAGCCAAGTCGTCATCCTCGGCAAAATAAGCCTCGGGATACCCTGGAATCTCATCAAGTGCAACATGGCGACGCTTGAGTTCAGTCTCGATTTTGCGCTGTCCCCAACCACGACGCTTACGCTCCTCGATAAAGTACGAGCAAAAGCGGTTCTCATCTAAAAAACGATACTCGATGGCACGATTGACGGCAAAGTCGATCGCGGGCTGACGAAAGCCATAGCGCGCCAACTTATCGCGCACCTCGCCTGTAGCATGATCGCGACGTGAAAGCATCTCGGTCACCATGGTGAGCGCACATTTGCATTCGATAAGCTGCACCGCCTCGCGAAAGTCATCCCAGTCGCAGGGAAGATCGAGACGGTTCTGAACGTACACACGTGCCACACGCACGGGAATCCAAATGGACCGTTCAAAACCGCCCTCCAGATCGCAATCGATATGTGCACAGGGCTTTTTAGACGCATAACCGCTCGAGAACGAGGAGGCCGTCTTCTTATCCGGAAAAACGACCCTAGCCTCGGTCACCGTATACGACATGTCGGCATCCGTTACTCGTCGTCATCGTCGAGCATCGCGGAGCCATCGATGGCATACAGCTCGTCAAACTCCTCGGGGGCGGGCTGATCGGTCAACTCAACCTCGGAGGGGGCATCATCGTCATACTCAAGACCGCAGGCAAGGCGAACCTTGTGCTCGATCTCGTCGGCGCAATCGGGATGCTCGCGCAGGAACGTCTTAGCGGCCTCGCGACCGTTGCCGAGTTTGTCCTCACCATAGGCAAACCAAGACCCCATCTTTTTGCATATGCCGCACTCGACAGCCATATCCAGAATCGAGCCCTCTTTAGAAATGCCGGTGCCATACATGATGTCAAATTCGGCCGAGCGGAACGGAGCAGCCACCTTGTTCTTAACGACCTTGGCACGTACGCGATTGCCGATAACCTCGTCCTTGAGCTTGATGGTATCGATTTTGCGAATATCGATACGCACGGAAGAGAAGAACTTGAGTGCGCGGCCACCTGTGGTGGTCTCGGGGTTGCCGAACATGACGCCGATCTTCTCGCGCAATTGGTTAATGAAGATGCAGGTTGTGTTGGACTTGGCAAGCGAGCCGGCGAGCTTGCGGAGCGCCTGACTCATCAAGCGAGCCTGCAGACCCACCGTCGTGTCACCGATCTCGCCCTCGATTTCGGCACGCGGAGTCAAAGCGGCAACAGAGTCGACGACGATGGCGTCGATGGCACCGGAACGCACAAGCATGTCAACGATCTCGAGCGCCTGTTCGCCCGTATCGGGCTGGGAAATCAGCACCTCGTCGATATCGACGCCGATGCGCGCGGCGTAGGTGGGATCAAGCGCATGCTCAGCGTCGATAAAAGCCACGACACCGCCCATGGCCTGCGCCTCTGCAAGAATCTCGAGCGAAAGCGTTGTCTTACCGGAGGACTCGGGGCCATAAATCTCAACGATACGGCCGCGCGGCACGCCGCCGATACCCAAGGCGGCATCGAGCGCCAGAGAGCCCGTCGGAATAGCCTCGACCTCGAGCTCGGGACCGCCGTCGCCATACCTCATAATAGAACCCTGGCCGAACTTCTTCTCGATCTCGGCCTTGGTAGTGGCGATCATCTCGTCGCGCTCTTTACCCGTCGTGCGCGTATGAACGGTACGTACGGGACCTGAATTCTTGGCCATGAATAGCCCTCCTCTTAACAACCTGAATCGATGATAAACGAACGGCTGTTCGTGGTCAACCGTTCAGGTTCATCATATGCACCCGTCCATTCCAAAACCCGACCAAACGCCGACCAATCACCGACCAAACGCTTGACCATGCCAATCGCAAATACGAGTGCTTGTACAAATTAAAGACATGTGCCTGCGCAAGCGCATTCCTTGCCAAAGGTCCCTATCTCCACAATTAAGGGGCCCTAAGGCCCCTTAAAACACGTCTATTCCATGGAATTGAGCACGCGGACAATGCGTTCCAAAGCCTCAGCGACCGCATAGGCACGGACGCACGACCGATCACCCTCGTAGTGACAGCGCGCAGACTCAACGACCGTCGCTTTCCCATCGGCCGCGCGATACGCCCAGCCGATATAGAACGTGCCGGCGGGGTCTTGCTCGGTACCGCCGCCGGGCCCAGCGTAGCCCGTTGCGCTCACGGCGACATCGCTCTGATAGAGGTCCAACGAGCCCGCGGCCATCTCACGCGCCGTCTGATGCGACACGGCGCTAAACCGATCGAGCGTTTCCTGCTCGACGCCGAGCACGCGATGTTTGATCTCATCGCAGTAGGTCACCGCACCGCCACGAAGCACCGCCGAGGCACCCGGGATATCGGCAATCGTCGAGGCGATCATGCCCGCCGTCAGCGACTCCGCCGTCGACACCGTCACGCCACGGGCACTCGCGCGCTCGACAATATCGCGCGCCAGCTCCTCGTTGTTTGCGGCGATGTGCAAATAAGACTCCGTCATACCCACCAGGACCTAGACCGAAAAGACGATCTTACGGCAGTTCCAGAAGTACTGGGCACCCGAGATAATGGTCAAAATGACAGCGATGACGTACAGGAAGCGCGACACCGAATAGACACCGAGCAGCAGCGACGCCGGCCCCAGCTGAAGACCGGCCATCGCAAAGACGCACAGATAGCCACAGATGGAGACCATCGTGGTCGCCGTCTTGTACTTGCCGAGCTTATCGGCGGCAACGACCACACCGGCAGCACTCGCGACCATGCGAAGTGCGCTCACCAACAGCTCGCGGAACAGGATAATGAACACGGACCACACGGTCACCGCGCCAAAATCCAAGAACAGCAGCAAGGCCGAGAACACCAGCAACTTGTCGGCGATGGGGTCCAAGAACTTGCCGAAATCGGTGATCTCGTTGCGTGAGCGCGCCAGATAGCCGTCGACCTTATCGGTGCACGACAGGATCACATACAGAATGAAGGCAGCGGCGGCGAGCGGGCCGTCAAAGGTGCTCCAGTCCGTACCGGCAACGCTCGCGTGAGACAGAGCCGAGACGATCATGAACACCGGAATAAAGACGATGCGAACGCACGTCACGATGTTGGCGGGCGTCCAAACGCTCGTCAGTTCCTTATTGCTCTCGTTTGCCACGACGCTCTCCTACTCCACAACATGGCCGATAAGCTCATAGCAGAAGCTATCGGTAAACTCGACGGTCAAAATATCGCCCACGGACGCCTCGCTGGCGTCCAGATGCACCGCGCCATCGGAATCGGGCGCCTGGAACCAGGCATGACCGATCAGCTCGGCGCCGTCCTCGGTCTCCTCGATACCGTCGACGATTACCTGGGCGCGCTCGCCCACATGGGCTGCCGTGGCGGCAAAACCCAGCGACTCGGCCAGATCCATGGCCTCCTGGGCGCGCTCGAGCTTGACCTCCTCATCGACCTGGCCCTCCATATTGGCGGCCAGGCTGCCCTCCTCACGCGAGTAGGCAAAGACGCTCGTATAGTCAAAGCCGACGGTGTCCATAAAGTCGATAAGATCACGGAACTCGTCGTCGGTCTCGGTCGGAAAGCCGACCATGGCAGTGGAGCGAATCACGATGCCGGGGATACGATCACGAAGATCGCGGAACAGTTCCTCGAGCTCCTGACGCGAACCGGAGCGACGCATGGCCTTGAGGATGCGCGCGTCGCAGTGCTGCACGGGGATATCGATATAGGGCAACACCTCGGGCGTATCGCGAATCGTCTCGATAAGCTCGTCGGTCATACCCTCGGGCTGCAGATAGAGCACGCGAACCCAGACGTTGTGCGGGCGCACAGCCTCGGCGACGGCGCGCAGCAGCTGCGCCAGATTGCGCGGTGAGGCCTCAGCGGCGTCCTCATCGGCAAAGTCGGTGCCCCAAATGCCCGTGTCCTGGCCGATCAGCACGATCTCGCGCACACCTCCGGCAACCAGGTCGCGCACCTCGGAGATAATGCTTTCGGCATTGCGCGAATGATAGCGACCGCGAATGTAGGGAATCATGCAGAAGCTGCAAAAACGATTGCAGCCATCGGAGATCTTGACGTAGGCGACAGCGCCCTCGACGGTACGCTTGACCTGCGGGATATAGGCAGCGATTTCACGCTCCACACCAAGAACGCCATCGATGACAGAGACGATACCGTCTTCCTCATCGGCCTTCACAAATGCCGCGACCTCGGGCAGCTCGTCGGGCAGGTCGTCGCCGTAACGAGACGGCACGCAACCGCACATGACAATGGGGCAGGAGCGAACGCCGTCCTGCACCTCGTTAGCGAGCTCGAGCGTGGTCTCGATGCTCTCAGACGTCGCCGAGGTAAGAAACGAGCACGTATTGACAATGGCGATATCGGCATCCTGAGGATCGAATGCCTCCTCGTAGCCCGCAGCGGTCAGCAGCGAACGCATGCGGTCGGTATCGACCTCGTTCTTGGCGCAGCCAAGCGTGATATAGAGTACGGAACCCAACGGAGTATCCATGTTGGAGAGCGGTCCTTTCGAGTAAATTAGCGGTAGTTGGTAAACTGCAGCGGCTGGCCGTAGTCCTGGTCGCGCAGAAACTGAATCACCGTCTGTAAAGCGTCCTTAGAAGCCGAGGAAACGCGCAGCTTATCGGCCTCGATGGTCACCTTGACCTTAAGCTTTTGATCCTTGATGTCTTTATTGATCTTCTTTGCGGTCGCCTGGTCGATGCCCTCGACGATATGACCGAGCACGCGCACGGTACCGCCCGAAGCCGCCTGCGGGGTGTCCCAAGAGACAGCCTTGAGGTCGATACCGCGCTTGATGAGCTTGGAGCTCAAAACATCGATGATCTGCTTGGAGACAAAATCGGCCGGAGCGTTAATCGTAAAGAGCTTGTCGCCCTTCGAAAGCTCGATGGTGGCGCCGGAGTCTTTAAGGTCATAGCGCTGGGAAATCTCGCGGGCGGTCTGCTGGAAGGCGTTATCGACCTCCTGCATGTTAACCTCGGACACAACGTCGAAGCTGGAATCTTTAGCCATGGTTTTTCCTTTCGGTACGGGCAGCCTTAGTAGCTGTCGTACGAATAGTCATCTGAATCGTTCACTGTCTGGCCGTCGGATGCCGTGTCGGTGGCGACGGTAGACTGGGCATCGGTGCCGTCGGCATTATCGGTACCGCCGGCATTATCGCCGTTCGCGGAGTCAGCGGTCTCCTTCTTGGGAACGGTAATGGTCACGCGCGCCACACCCGATGTCTTGGTGTCATAGCGAACCTTTTCACCATTCTTGGTGACCGTGACATCGGAGGGCTTGGACGTGGTGATCTCAATCGAGGACTCGGGCGTGTACTCCTGCTCAAAAGGACCGGTCGCTTGAGCGCCATAGACCGATTTACCGTCGACCTTGACCTCGATCCAGGCGGTCTTGCCCTTGGCAACAGAGACCTTGACCTTGGTGACCTCGTCCTCTTCCGTTTTGACCGTCGCCTTGGCAGCATCGGAACCGGCCGCATCCGTCGCCTCGTCGGCGTCTTCATCCTCGTCAGTGGATTCGGTCTTCTTGGAAGATTTCTTAGTCGTCGTCTTGGTAGCCACGGGTGTCTCGCGCGTCGACTCGGGTGCAGCAGAGCCGCAACCACGCAGGAGTACCACGATGAGCAAAATCAACAGTAGCACCACGGCACCGATGCCGACATAAATAATGCGCGGATCGATCGTGTTGTATTGAGAGGCGCGCCCAACGCCGCGTCCGCGATTGGAGCTACCACGACCATTACCCTGCGGTATGCGGCCGCGACCGCTATCGGGACGACCACGATAGCTACTCTGGCGCTGCGAACCCCGCCGGCCCGGACGCGGCGCAAGCTCGCCACGGCCCTGATAGCCGCGCTGGCCAGAGCGAGGCACCGAAGAGCGCTGCCCATAGGGCTGGGATTGCGAACGGAGGCGCGGCGTCACCTGCGTGGTATCGGCGTCGGAATAGCCATCGCGGGAACGCCCGGCGGGTACTCCGCGATAGCTACGACCGGAGTATCCACCGTCGCCGTAACCGGCGCGAGGATCGCGACTCAACCCGCGAGCGGCGGGAAGCGCACGGTCATCTGGCAGGGGCGTACTGCGAAAACGATCTCGCTGAGAACGAATTTCCTCGCTGGAGCCCGTCTCGGTGATATAGCCCGCTTGCGGAGGGCGCTGGCCGTACCGTGTCGTACGACCACCCTGAACCATCAAAAAACGACCGTTATCGACCGAAGAACGCGAGTTAACGTAGCCGGCAGCATCCTGAAAACGACCGCCCTGCTGCGAGGTATCGCGTTCATATGCCATGAGGTCGTCAAAATAAGCGTTGACGACCTCGCGCGGGTTAAGCCCCAAAAAGCGAGCGTAGCTCGAAATCATGCCCTGCGCATAGCCACGCGGGGGCATCGATGCAAAGTTACCAGTCTCGAAAAACTCGATGATCTGCGGCCTGATTTTGATGGTGTTGGCGACCTGCTGGATGGAAAGGCCCATCCGGCGACGCTGCTCGAGCAGCATGTCACCAAAGCGTGCAGCCATCAGAATCCTCCAAACTCACGATCTTCACGTACCATCTCGGCGTCGACAGACTCCAGCGCGGCAAGCCCTTCGTCATCCAGCAGGACCTCGCGCGGCTTGGAACCGTCGGGCGGGCCGACGACGCCCTTTTCTTCCAGCATGTCCATAATACGCCCGGCGCGCGCATAGCCAACCTTGAGGCGGCGTTGCAGGCCAGATGTGGAGCCCAGCTGCGATTCCACCACAATATGAGCGGCCTCCCAGATAAGCGGGTCGTCATCCTGCGGCTCGGCAACGCCCGTGCGAACAATGCCGCCACCAGCCATGGACATGGAAGCAGGCGCCACGGCAGACAGAATCTCCTCGTGATAGTCGGGCTCGCTTTGCGACTTAACGAACTCGACGATCTCGTTGATCTCATCATCCGAGACAAAACAGCCCTGGATACGGCGGGGCTTGCCCCAGTCGACCTTGGAGAACAGCATGTCGCCCAAACCGGTGAGCTTTTCGGCGCCCATCTGGTCGATAATGACGCGGGAATCGATGCCCGTGGCCACATTAAAGGCGATACGATTGGTGATGTTGGCCTTAATGAGGCCCGTCACCACGTTGGAGCTGGGGCGCTGCGTAGCCACGATAAGGTGAATACCGGCGGCACGGCCCAGCTGGGCGATACGAACGATCGAGGCCTCGACATCCTTGCCGGCAACCATCATCAGGTCCGATAGCTCGTCGATGATAATGACCAGATAGGGCATCTTTTGCGGCGGGTTATCGTAGTGTTCGAACTCGCCGGCGGCCTGCTTTTCGTTATACGTCGAGATCTTGCGAACGTTGAGGCGCTCGAAGACCTTCAGGCGACGCTCCATCTCGGAAACAGCCCATTGCAAGGCACTCGCAGCCTGCTTGGGTTCGGTCACCACGGGCACATAGAGATGGGGCAGGCCGTTATAGCCGGCAAGCTCAACGCGCTTGGGGTCGACCATGATCAAGCGAACGTCCTCGGGAAGCGCGCGCATGAGCAGGGTCGTGATGATGGAGTTGATCATGACCGACTTACCGGAACCGGTGGTACCGGCAATAAGCAGGTGGGGCATCTTGGCAAGGTCGGCGACGACGGGCGTACCCTCGGCATCGCGACCGATGGCCAGCTCGAGCGGACCGCCCTTCACATAGGGAAGCACGTCGCCCAGGTTAACGTTCTGGCGCTTGCGATTGGGAATCTCGATACCCACAAGCGAGGTGCCGGGAATCGGCGCAAAAATACGCACCGACTGGGCGGCAAGCGAAAGCGCGATATCGTCCTCGAGGCTCGAAATCTTGCTCACGCGCTCGCCCTCGCCGGGCTGCAGCTTAAAGGTCGTCACCGTGGGACCGGCAATCCAGCCGACGACGCGAGCGCTACGGCCAAACTCCAACAACGTGGACTGCAGCGACTCGGCAGTCTGCTCCAACTCCTTGTCAGAAGACGCGGCGGACGCCGACTGCGGATTGGCGTGCAGGATTTCGAGCGGCGGGAGTTTGAGGCCATCCTCTTGCTCGCCCTCGACATCGGCAGCAGTGCCGTCAGCTCCCCCATCGCCGGCTGCAACAGGAGCAGCGGAAGCCGTAGGGGTGGAGGCATCGGCAACCTTGGGGTGCTTCAGGAAATCGGGGATCTGCGGGGCAGCAGACACGGGGTTCACGGCAAACGGCGGCTCGGACTCGTCGACCTTGTCCGGGTCGTCTTCCATCGAAAGCTGTCCGGTGACCTGTCCGCGCCTGTCTTGGCGACGCGGCAGCAAAGTTGTCTTGGCGGTCTCGAGCGGACACTCGTCATCCTCGTCATCGCCCTCGGTGAGTTCGATTTCGCTATCGGACCAAGACGGGTCGGGCTCACTCGTGTTGAGCTTGGGCGCGGACTTGCCATGCTTGGCATGGCGACGCGGCAGCAGCGTAGTCTTGGCGCGCTCGGCCTCCACAGCCTCGGACACGTCGACAAACGGATTATCGTCCTCGTCGTCATCGTCAAGAACAGGGTCCGCATCATTGCCCATCACCGTGGTCACGGCCATATCGGAGCCCTTCTGACGAAGAATGCTCAGGTGCGGACGGGCGACGCCGGGAACCGACAGGGCCTCTTCGTCGCCCCACGGGCTCGCATTGACATCGGCACGACGACGCTCGGCAAAATCGGCAGCGCGATCGCGCGCAGAACGCAAAACGCCACCCACCGAAAAGCCGATGATGACAAAGCCAACGACGGCCAAACCCACCAGGACCACCATCGCGATAGGTTTACCCAGGGCATTCTGCAGCGCACTCGCAATAAACGCACCGATGTAGCCACCCGAGGCGGACAGGTTTTGCGGCACA
Source organism: Collinsella sp. WCA1-178-WT-3 (M1) (assembly GCF_009696325.1). Taxonomy (GTDB): domain Bacteria; phylum Actinomycetota; class Coriobacteriia; order Coriobacteriales; family Coriobacteriaceae; genus Collinsella. The sequence goes on along the minus strand of NZ_VUME01000005.1, from coordinate 110,445 downwards.
AACATAAGGTCGCACGAATCGCTCGTGCCCGGCACCATCAACGAAAGAATGGAGACGACGGCGATAAAGACGACGGCGCCACCCGCGACCGAGCGAATGTTGAGCGGCGAGTCCTCACCCAAAAAGAGCGTGGCGGCAAACAGCAAAATGACGATCGGCAGCACGTAGGCGCCCAGGCCAAAGCCAAGATGGTAGAAACCGGCAACCACTGCCGTCACGGGTGCCGTTGCCGGAGAAATCACGGCAATGAAAGACGCAATCGCCAAAACGGCAATGACCACGCCGGCGATATCGCGGTTGGCCGAAGGCTCGACCAGGGGCTCAACATCGTCGAACTCGGCCTCGTGGCCCTTATTGGCACGAAGATGGGAACCGGCACCCTTAGCAGATGCCGGTTGGTTGTTGGCTTTACTGCCTTTGGCGTTTTGTGCAGATCCGCGCGCCAAACTAAACCTCCATGACGACCGGGATGATCATCGGACGGGTGCGCGTACGGCTCCAAATGAAGTTGGAGAGCGAATCGCGCACGGCCTTGCGAATGGCATCGGAGCCGCTGCTCGTAAAGCTAAACTTGCCCTTCTCGATCGTCTTCATGATGGATGCGGAGGCATCCTCGGAGAACTGATCGTCGATGGCAAAGGAGACGCCACGGCCCGAGAACTCAATAGCCTCGATCTTCTTATGCTTGAGCGAAACGATAGCGACAGCCGTGACCATACCGTCATTGGCGAGCTTCTGACGATCGCGCAGGACGATGGGGTCGGTATCACCGATGCGCAGGCCGTCGACGTAGACGACGCCGGATTCGACGGGCGTGCCGCGCTTGACAATACCACCGCGCATCTCGAGCGTGTCGCCGTTATCGAGGATAAAGATGTGATCATCCTTAATGCCCATCTTACGGGCAAGCTGGGCATGGGCACGCAGGTGCACGGCCTCACCGTGAACCGGCATAAAGTAGGTGGGCTTGGCCATGGCCATCAGAAGCTTGAGCTCCTCCTGGCTGCCGTGACCCGAGACATGGACGAGGGCGCGATTCTTGTCCCACACGTCGCAGCCAAGCTTGGCCAGGCTGTTGACGACCTGCTGGACGGCCTTCTCGTTGCCGGGAACAGGGGTCGCCGAGAGGATGACGGTATCGCCCTCGTGGATGGAGAGCGTCTTGTGCTCGCCGTTGGCCATGCGGGACAGCGCCGACAGCGGCTCGCCCTGAGAGCCGGTGCACATGACGACAATCTTGTCGTCAGGCAGGTTATCGATATCGAAGGCATCGATGATATCGGCATCGTCGATGTTGAGGTAGCCCAGCTCGCGCGCCACGCGGGTGTTGGTGAGCATGGAACGTCCGGTCACGACGACCTTGCGGCCGCACTTGCGGGCGGCGTCGCAGATCTGCTGCAGGCGATGGATATGGCTCGAGAACGACGCGACGAACACGCGGCCCGGGGCATTCTTGATGGCGTGCAGCAGGTTGGGACCGACCTCGGCCTCGGATTTGGTAAAGCCCGGAACCGTGGCGTTGGTGGAGTCGGAAAGCAACAGGTCGATGCCCTGCTTGGCAAAGCGACTGATGGCGGCATAATCGGGCGTGACGCCATCGATGGGCGTCTGGTCGAGCTTAAAGTCGCCCGTGTGCATAACGGTGCCCTGGTTGGTGCGAATGAATACGCCCAAAGCGCCCGGAATTGAGTGCGTCATAGAGAAGAAGTCGAGCGAAATGCCACCAAGATTGACATGGCTGCCGCCCTTGACCTCGCGGAACTTGGGCGCGCGGATGCGGAACTCGGAAAGCTTGCCCTCGATGAAACCAAGCGTCAGCTTGCTCGAGAAGATGGGCACCTTGTTGTTGAGGTCCTGCAGCAGGTACGGAAGCGAACCGGTATGGTCCTCGTGGCCGTGGGTGACGATGATGCCGCGGAGCTTCTCCTCGTTCTCCAGAACATAGGTGTAGTCGGGAAGCACCAAATCGATACCGGGCTGGGAGTCGTCGGGGAACATAAGGCCGGCGTCGACGAGCACCATGTCGTCGCCGCACTCGAAGACCGTCATATTCTTACCGATGCCGTCAAGGCCTCCGAGCGGAATGATCTTCAAGGGAGATGATTTTTTAGCTGCCATAGGTTCGTGCGGTTTCCTTTCTTCGAAACGGGTCTGAAACAACCGACGGGGCGCTTCTGGCAAACCGACCGCCGGGAACGTACAAACATGCATCACGGAGTCGATGCAGTAACCGCATCATGATACCCATTTGCCCACCAACAGACCACCCATGCATCAAAGCCCCATCCAAACCGGTCTATCCCGCCGGTTTCCCGTGGGGCGGGCACTGATGAAGTTTCCTGCTCTACAGTCCTGCTCACGACGGAGGCCACATTAAGTGGCCTCCTGTTCGTGCGGAACTCGCGATAAACTTCATCAGTGCCCGCCCCACGGGAAACCTGCCAATAAGGGACAGGTTTATTTTGGTAGGTTTTATCATGGGAAATGCTGCTGCGTCTATCTACAGACCTGAAATCTGACTACTGAATAGACTGTCTAACTGAATAGCGAGCGGCACCAACCAGCCCTTTTGCTATTCCCGGCGGGGGCCGCGGGTAAAGTTTATCGCGAGTTCCGCACGAGCCGGAGAGCACTTAATGTGCTCTCCGTGCGAGCAGGACTGTAGAGCAGGAAACTTTACCCGCGGACCCCGCCGGGAATAGCAAAAGGGCGACCCCTGTCCGGAGTCGCCCTTGTTGAGCTGCTTATGTACGGCTGTTACTCGGCGTCGTGGTGACGGCGGGGCTTGCGGCCTCCGTTGTCGCCGGGACGGCGCGGACGGTCGCTGCGCTCGGAGCGCTCGCGACGCGGACGCTCACGGCGCTGGAAGTGCTCGCCGTCGCCCTCGGGGGCACCCTCGGCACGAGCCGGGGCCTCGGGCTTATCCAGACGATCGAGCGAGATCTTGCCGCGATCATCGACCTCGATGACGACGACCTTAACCTCGTCGCCCACGTTGAGGACGTCCTCGACCTTCTCCACGCGGCCCTTGGCGACGCGGGAGATGTGCAGCAGGCCGTCCTTACCGGGCAGCAGGTTGACAAAGGCGCCGAAGGGCTGGATGGAGACCACGCGACCGGTGTACTCCTCGCCCGGCTCGGGAACCTTGATGATGAGCTTGATGCGCTCGACGGCCTGGTCGACGGACTCGCCGGTGCCGCCGACAAAGACAGTGCCGTCCTCCTGAATGTCGACCAAAGCACCGGTCTCGTCTTGGATGCCGCGGATGACCTTACCGCCGGAACCGATGACGTCGCGGATCTTGTCGGTCGGAACCTGGATGGAGACGATGCGCGGAGCGGTGCTGCGCGTGGTGTGGCGCGGCTCGGGGATCACATCGAGCATCTTCTGCAGGATGAAGGCGCGACCCTCCTTGGCCTGCTGCAGGGCGCGGGCCAGGATGTCAAAGGTAAGGCCGGTGGCCTTGTTGTCCATCTGCAGAGCGGTAATGCCCTCGGTGGTGCCGGTGACCTTAAAGTCCATATCGCCCAGGAAGTCCTCAAGACCCTGGATGTCAGACAGGACCACGGTCTTGCCCTCCTCCTGGATCAGGCCCATGGCAATACCGGAGACCGGGCGCTTAATGGGCACGCCGCCGTCCATAAGGGCGAGCGTGGAGCCGCAGGTCGAAGCCATCGAAGAGGAGCCGTTGGACTCCATGACCTCGGAGACCACGCGGATGGCGTAGGGGAACTCGTTCTCGTCGGGGAGCACCGGAAGCAGGGCGCGCTCGGCCAGGTTGCCGTGGCCGATCTCGCGGCGCTTGGGGCTACCCATGCGGCCGGTCTCGCCGGTGCAGAACGGCGGGAAGTTGTAGTGGTGCATGTAGCGCTTGCCCTCGGTGGGCTCGATGGTATCCAGACGCTGGCCCTCGTTGAGCATGCCGAGCGACAGGACGGAGAGCACCTGGGTCTGGCCGCGCTGGAACAGGCCGGAGCCATGAACGAGCGGCAGGTAGTTGTCCTTCACCATAATGGGGCGGATCTCATCGGCGGCACGGCCGTCGACGCGCTCACCGGTCTCGACGACCATGGTGCGCATGGCCTTCTTCTCGAGCTTCTTGAGTGCCACGGGGATCTCGCGCTCCCAAGCGGCCTGCTCCTCCTCGGTGAACTCGGCACGGATGGACTCCTTCAGAGCCTCGACCTTGCCGATACGGGAGAGCTTGTCGGCGTCGCGAAGGGCGGCTGCCATCTCGTCGTAGTGGGCGAAGATGCGCTCCTGGACCTCCTCGACGGGCTGGTCGAGCGGGTACTCCTTCTTGACGATAGCGCCGTTGACCTGCTCCCACTCGGCAACGAACTCGTCCTGAGCCCGGCAGAAGGCAGCGAGGGCCTCCTGGCCAAACTTCATGGCGGCGAGCATATCGTCCTCGGAGATCTCATCGGCGCCGGCCTCGACCATCGAGATGAAGTCGGCAGAGCCGCCCAGCTCCAGGTCCAGATCGGAGTTCTCGCGCTCCTCATAGGTGGGGTTGACGATAAACTCGCCGGTCTCCACGTTGCGGCCGATGCGCACGCACGCAAGCGGGCCCTCGAAGGGCACGCCACCGAGTGTCATGGCCAGGGAGGCACCCATGACGTTGATGACGTCGAAGGGGTTGACCTGGTCGGCGACGAGCGAGGTGGCGACGATGTGCACCTCGTTGCGGAAGCCGTCCGGGAAGCTCGGGCGAATAGGACGGTCGATCATGCGGGCCGTGAGCGTGGCCTTCTCGCTGGGACGGCCCTCGCGCTTGAGGTAGCCACCCGGAATACGGCCGGCAGCGTACATCTTCTCGTTGAAGTCGACGGTCAGCGGAAAGAAGTCGTAGTTCTTGCGCTCCTTGGAGACGACCACGGTGTCGAGCATCGTGGTGTCGCCCTGCTTGACCAGACAGGCGCCGGTGGCCTGCTTGGCAAGCTCGCCCGACTCAAAGGTGTAGGTCTTGCCGTACAGCTCAAAGGTCTTGGATACGAGTGTCATTGTTCTCCTTTACCCCGCAGACCCCTTGCCTGCGGGCTTCTCATGTGACGCGGGCCCCCTGCCCCCGCCACGCTTCAGAGCGTGATTGTTCACGCCCTTACACAAAAAGAGCGCCCCGCTGCGCAGGACGCTCTTAGCATGTACAAATCCTTACTGGATGTTGTCGCGGATGCCCAGAGCCTTGATGAGCTCACGATACTCGACGACGTCGTTCTTCTTGATGTAGGAGAGAAGACGACGACGGCGACCGACGAGCATGAGCAGACCACGACGGGTGTGGAAGTCCTTCTGGTGGGACTTCATGTGCTCGGTCAGCTCCTTGATGCGCTCGGTCAGGATGGCGACCTGAACCTTGGGGTTGCCGGTGTCGACCGGGGTGTTACCGAACTGGGCAGTCAGCTCCGCCTTGCGCTCTTTGGAAACAGTCATTGTTTCACCTTTCGTTTCGCGTCGCCCGCGGGCGACTCTATTCGCCTCGGACTGGGAAGCCGCCGGTGGAGCGAGCATCCAAGGTCGAGGTACCAACAGGTCGGTATGTTACCACAAGCGGACCGCGTATGCCCATCATCACCGACCCAACATGAATTCCATCGCGCGAAGACGCTGATCGGTGTGCGTCGCAGCCCAAACATGCGAAAGCCCCAGCAAAAAGGCGGCAGTATGGGGATCGACCCTCTCGGCCATGAGCGCATCGAAGGTCATGGACATGAGGGCACGCAGCCATGCGACCTCGCCGGTCGACACCAGCTCGGCACCCGGAACGCTCGACGCGCACGACCCGCACATGAGCCCGCCCGCCTGGGGCGAAAAATACGACAGCATGGGGTCTCCGCACAGTACGCAGGCCGAAAAATCGGGTCGATAGCCAACGTGCGACAGCAGCTTAAAGACATATGCCGCCACAAGCAGGTCCATATGTGCCGTGTCGAGCCTGCTTCCCACCAGGGCAAGTGCTCGCTGCGTAATGGCAAAGGTAAACGGGTCCTCGGCGTCCTCGAACGAGCACACGCGCGCGACCTCGGCGATCGCGCTTGCGGCGCAGGTCGTCTCGTAATCGGGCGCGGCGCCGAGCGGCGCCTCCATAAGCTCGGCCTGGGAAACCACGTCGAGCGACCGTCCGTGCGCGAGCAGCATATCGACGGTACAGAACAGCTCGCAGCGCGCCGCCAGGCGCCCGCCGGGTTTGCGCGCGCCCTTTGCCACGGCACGGACCTGCCGACCCCGCTCATCGAGCATCGTCAAGATCAGATCGGTCTCCTTGAGCTTGGTCTTATCGAGGACGAGTACCTTTGTGCGATATGTCCGTGAGCCTGCCATGAGCGCCGCGCGCCCTTAGTCCTCGGCGTTGTAGCCAAAACGGCGAATCTGGGCCTCGTCGTCACGCCAGCCGGCCTTTACCTTCACGTCCAGCTCCAAAAAGACCTGCGTGCCAAAGATGCGCTCAAGATCGCGACGGGCGTCGATGCCGATATGCTTGATCATCTCGCCGCCCTTACCGATGATGATGCCCTTTTGGCCCTCGCGCTCGACGTAAATGGTGGCATGCACGCGCAGCACCTTCTTGGTCTGCTCGAGCGCATCGCAGATTACGCCAACGGAGTGCGGAATCTCATCACGGGTGCGGCGCAAGACCTTCTCGCGCACAAACTCGGCAACGAGCGTCTCGTCGGAAGCGTCGGTACCCATGTCCTCGGGGAACCAACGCGGGCCCTCGGGCAAAAAGTGCGCAACGGTCTCGATGAAGGCATCGACGTTAAAGTTCTTGACCGACGACGTCACGATCTCATCGTCATATTCCATAAGCTCGTGGGCGGCCTTAAGCTGCTCCATGACCTGTGCGGGATCGGCCTCATCGGCCTTGGTGAGCACCAGGACCTTCTTGGAACGGGCGCATCTGACGCGCTCGGCAACCCAGGCGTCTCCCCTGCCGATCGGTTTGGTGGCATCAATCAAAAACGCGACGACATCGACATCGTTCAGCTCGAACAGCGCGCTCTTGTTGAGCTCGGACCCCAGACCGTCCTTGGGTTTGTGAATACCCGGGGTATCGACAAAAACCAGCTGGTAACCGGGGCGATTGACGACGGCGCGCATGCGACGGCGGGTCGTCTGGGCCACCGGCGAGGTGATGGCGACCTTTTTGCCATAGCAGGCGTTGAGCAGCGTGGACTTACCGGCGTTGGGGCGGCCGACCAGGGCCACGAAACCGCTGCGGAAACCGGGCTCAACGTCGCCAAAGCCCGCGAGGCTGTCGTCCTCGTCGCACAGGGCGTCGAGCTCCTCGTCACTCATGCCCTCAAACGGGTCGAACTCCTCGACCTCGCAAGCCTCAGTCGCTTCGGCATCCACAGCATCCAGGGGCTCGTCGTCCAGCGTTTCATCGATAGGCTGCATATTGTCGGACATGAAGATCCCTTTCTAAATAAAGCCGAGCGCGTGGGCAAATACCAACAAGCCCACAATCGCGGCGGTGATGGAAAGAACGTATACGGAGGCGGCGGCGATATCCTTTGCACGCTTTGCCAGCGGATGGAGATCCTGGGTCGCCAAATCGACAATCGCCTCCATGGCGGTGTTGCACAGCTCGCCGTGAATCACCAGGCCGCAGCAAATGATTATCGTAGCCCACTCGGCAATGTCGAGCCCCACGATGCAGCCGGCAATGACAGTGCACACACCCGCCACGAGCATGACCTTAATGTTACGCTCGGTCTTGACGGCGGTAACGAAGCCCTCCATGGCGTAGGAGAACGACTTTAAAAAGGACGGATGGTCCTTGTTCGATCCGGGAATCATAGACGGCTCCTAGTCGTGGGCATGGTTGGTGATGGGGCCGACGTGAACCAGCTTGGGGTCCTCGCCGCGCTCGAGCGCCAGATCGCGCAGGATGGCGTCCTCGCGGGCCTCCATGACCTCGGCCTCGTCGTCCTCGATATGATCGTAGCCCAGTAAATGCAACATGCCATGCACGAGCATCAGGCGGCACTCATCGGCAGGGCTATTGCCAAAGCCGGGGGCCTGACGGGCAATGACCTGCGGGGCCAAGATGATATCGCCGAGCTCGAGCGTCTCGTCGGCTGGGATATCCTCGTCAAAGGCCGAGTCGCATTCAAACGAGAGGACATCGGTGGTACGGTCGATACCGCGCCACTCGTGGTTGAGCTCGTGCATCTCATCCTCATCGACATACGAAAGGGAAATCTCGACTTTTCGCTCAACGCCCTCGGCAGCAAGCACGACCTCGCAGATGTGCTCTACCTCCTGCGCGACAAGCAGCGTATCGAGCTCGGCATCGTTGCTGATCAATACACTCAACGGGACTCCTTTCGGTCGCGCACGCGTTTCTCGCGCACGTCATCATAAGCATCATATGCCTCGACGATTCGCCCCACCAAGGCGTGACGCACCACGTCGGCACGCTCGAGGTGCGAAAACGCGACATCGTCGACACGACCCAAATTCTGCTCAACGTCGGCAAGACCGCCGCGACGACCTACCAAGTCACGCTGGCTCAGGTCACCGGTAATCACAAACTTGGAGTTAAAGCCCAAGCGCGTCAGGAACATCTTCATCTGCTCGGGCGTGGTATTTTGAGCCTCGTCGAGCACCACGAAGGCATCGCTCAGCGTACGACCGCGCATGTAGGCAAGCGGGGCGATCTCGATCACGCCACGCTCCATAAGCTCATCGGTGCGCTCGCGATCCATCATGTCAAAAAGGGCGTCGTAGAGCGGACGCATGTAAGGATTGATCTTTTCCTCGAGGGTACCGGGCAAAAAGCCCAAGTTCTCCCCCGCCTCGACAACCGGACGCGTCAAGATCAGACGGCCCACCTCGTGACGCTTGAGCGCGGCAACGGCGAGTGCCATGGCCAGATAGGTCTTACCGGTACCGGCAGGACCCAAGCCAAACGTGATGGTATGCGAGCGGATGGCATCCACATAGCGCTTTTGACCGAGCGTCTTGGGGCGAATGGCACGACCGCGATACGAAAGCAGCACATCATCGCGAAGCGACGTAGCCCCGTACTCACCGTCGCGCAAGACGGCCAGGCAGCGAGAGACATCGTCGACAGACAGCGTCCGTCCGGCGGCAGCCTCGCGAAAAGCATGCTCGAAAAAGCGCGCCACGAGCTCGACCTCGTCCGGGTCACCGCACACGGCGATACGGTCGCCACGGGCGACCACGTGGGCGCGAACCAAGCTCTCGAGCGCACGAAGGACGCCGTCGCCGGCACCCAAAACGCGCGAGGGATCAATTCCATCGGGAACGGTAAGTCTAATCTTCGAGGCTTCCATGAACCTCCCTGCGTGCATGGACCAAGCCGGAATCATCGACTCCGATGATAGCAACATCGAGCAGGCACGGGGCTGTGAGTCCGCAGGTATCGTCAAGACGGGCATGATGGAACGAACCGAGCGTCAGGTTGTCGCCATACTCGAGCACGGCACGCTCGACGGTGCCCACGCGACGGCGGGCGTCGGCAATGGCGAGTTCCTGCGCCGCGGCTCGCATACGACGGCTGCGCTCAGCCATAACCTCGGGCGGCACCTGGTCGGGCATGTCGGCAGCAAGGGTACCGGGACGCTTGCTATAGCGGAAGACATGCATGCGCGAAAAGCCCACGCGACGGCACAGCGCCAGCGACTCCTCAAATTCCGCGTCCGTCTCGCCGGGAAAACCGACGATGACGTCGCACGAAAGGGACGCCTGAGGCAAGTTGGCGCGGATCATACGCACCGTCTCCTCAAATGCCTCGGCGCTATAGGGACGGCCCATGCGATGCAGGGTCGCCGTACAGCCAGACTGCACGGGCAGGTGCAAAAACGGGGCGATGCGCTGCGGATAGCGCGCCATGACCTTAAGCAGGGGCTCGGAGATATCCATGGGCTCGACCGAGGAAATGCGCACATGAGGAATAGACGTACGCTCCATGATTGCCTCGAGCAGCTCATCGATCTCGACGTGTTCGTCAGTCGCACTCTTGCCATCGTAGGCGCCCAGGTTCACGCCCGTCAGCACCACCTCGGGCACGCCGGCCTCCTGAGCCTCACGAACTTGTTCGAGCACAGACTCGACCGGCACGGAGCGCTCGGGGCCGCGGGCCTTCCACACAATGCAATAGGTGCAACGATGGTTGCAGCCGTCCTGGATCTTCACACCCAGACGCGAGCGACCGAGCGCGTCGACCACATCGCCGTCGCTACAGGCGGCCACGCTATCGGACTCAACGCCCAGCACCTCGCAGACGCGTTCGGCGACATCGATCTTAGACGGCTCCGCGATCACGCGGTCCGAAAGCTCCAGAAGCTCCTCGGGGTGCAAATTGACAACGCACCCGGTCACGACCACATAGGGCTCTTTTGGATGAGCCAGCGCATGGCGGACGGCCTTACGGGTCTTGGCCTCGGCCTCGCCCGTAACGGCACAGGTGTTAATGACGATCAGCTCCGCATCCTGAGGCTCCACCATTGCAAAACCCAGGCGCATAAGATCGGCAGTGATACGGTCGGACTCAACCCGGTTGACACGGCAGCCGAGGTTGACAACAGAGATATGAGGTGCGAGCACGCGGGCTCCTTAATCGAGGATGTCGTCGAGAGCGCTCTTAATGCGATCGGTCACCGATTTCTTGCCGGAAGCGACATCGTCGCCCGACTCGGCGGCGAAAGTCTCGAGCAGCTCGCGCTGCTTGGCGGAAAGGTTCGTGGGGACGAGCACGCGCAGCTGAACGATCAAGCGTCCACGCGAGCCGCCACCGCCGATACGGGGCATACCGTAGTTGTTGACACTCACGGTGTCGCCGTACTGCGTACCGGCGGGGACGCACACCTTGACGACCTCGTCGGGCAAAATGCCCTCAACCTTAATCTCGCAGCCGAGCGCAGCCTGCGCAATCGAGATATCGCTCACGAGGTACAGGTCGTCGCCGTTGCGTTTAAAACGCTCGTGATCGGCGACGCGCACGTTGACGATCAGGTCGCCCGAGGGCTCACCACGAAGGCCTGCCTCGCCAAAGCCGCTCACGCGCAGCTGGCGACCGGTCGAGACGCCGGCAGGGATATCGATGTCGATCTTTTCGTGCGAAGGCGTGCGGCCCTGACCGTCGCAGGTCTCGCAGGGATGGTCGATGACCGTGCCTTCGCCATGGCAGTCGGGGCAGGGCGAAGAGGACTGAACCTGACCCAGGAACGAGCGCTGGACCGTCGTGACATAGCCCGTGCCGTGGCAACGGCTGCACTGCTTTTCGGCCGCACCCTCCGCCCTACCGGTGCCATTGCAATCATCACAGGGGGCAAGGCGGTCATAGCTGATCGTCTTTTTGCAACCGAGCGCCGCCTCCTCAAGGGTCACCGAAAGGGAGATGGCCATATCGCGGCCGCGACGACGCTCGCGGCGATTTCGGGCGCCACCGCCGGCACCGCCGCCAAAGAACGACGAAAAGAGGTCATCCATGCCCATGCCGCCAAAGATATCGTTAATGTCGACATAGCCGGAGCCACCGGGGCCGTCGGGCGAACCGTAACGATCGTAGTTTGCACGCTTCTGCTCGTCGGAAAGAACGGAATATGCCTCGTTGAGCTCTTTGAACTTGGCCTCGGCATCGGGGTCGTCCGAAACGTCCGGGTGTACGATACGGGCCTTCTTTAGAAACGCGCGCTTAATCGTCCGCGCGTCGGCATCCTTGTCGACGCCAAGTACCTCGTAGTAATCCCTATTTTCCGACACGACCGAATCCTTCCGACTTTCATTATTGTCACAGTGCGTCCTATACCCAAGCTGGGCCGACCGCAAACAAAGGGTTTGATGTTATTGCATTGCGTAGGGCGAAAGCATGGCACGTTGCGAGCAGCTCGCAAACCAAACCGACACGAGAGCAAACATAAATCCGTTGGCAAAACCGTTGGCAAACTGCATCGCGCCGCGCTTCCACCACAGCAGGCTGCGGTGAAGCACGCCGTCCGAGAGCACCATGAACAAGCCCATGGCAAACGGAACAAAGCACATCATGGCAAAGGCCGAGAACACGCCCGAGATGGCCGACAGCACCAAAAAAGGCGCCACGATGCCCATCAGGTAAAAACCGGTACGAGCCTTGCCCTCCAGGCGTTCGGCCTCGACATGGGCGCGCCCGACCAAATCGCCGCCCGAGGCACCGTTGGTGCCGGCGTGACCCATGCCGTCAATATGGACCTCGTCGCCATCATGCGTGCCGGCAGGAAACTCAATCGTCTGCTCGGAGGTCACACGGGTCCGCCCGCTGCCACCGCAATCGGGGCAGGGGTCGGCGACGACCTTACCGGAACCGCCGCACTCGGGGCAGACCGACTGGAACGTGCCGGCACCAAACAGGAAGGACAGGTCGACGTCGATGTGGCCGCGACCGCCGCAGCTCGGACAGGTATGTGCATGCTCGGACGAGACAGAGCCCGAGCCTCCGCAATGACCACAGGTATCGAAGCGCGTATAGCGGACGGTCTTGCGGGCACCGCCCTTGGCCTCCTTGGCGTCGAGCTTAATATCGACGACCACGTTGGCGCCGTTCTCGGGATTATAGGCAGCCTGGCTGCGACGCTGCTGGCCCCAGGCGCCACCAAAGGGAAAGCCGCCCTCAAAGGGATTGCCATAGCCTGCGCTGCCGGCGTAGCCGCCGCCATAGGGCGAAGCAGTAGGAGCGCCGGCGAAGGGATTGCCCGAGCGCATGGCATCATAGCGCGCACGCTTCTGCTCGTCCGAAAGCACGGCATAGGCCTCGGAAACCTCTTTAAACTTTTCCTCGGCATCCGGCTCTTTGTTGACGTCCGGATGGAGCTTGCGGGCCTTTTGCTGAAAGGCCTTCTGGATATCACGCGAGGTGGCGTCCTTGGAGACACCCAAGATCTCGTAGTAATCTTTTTCGTTCATCGTCGCCATGCGCGGCAACCTCCTGCTCACAGCAGCGTATATATTGCGGTAATTCTACCCGAGCGGCCTAAGCTAGACCCCAAAACAGCTCGAACAGCATATTTCCATCGAGCCAGCCCAAGTGGGTGGGCGCTAAACGGGCGCGGGCGCGACCCGCTACAACATCTTTTGAGGTGATGCGCCCCGCATGCCCCTCGACATCATCGGGTACCCAGGTGGCAAGGCCCAACTCGAGCGCACGGTCGCAGGACGCCGCCAGCTCGTCTTCAGGAATCACGCTTGCCGAGCGAACCAACAGGTCGGGCCCAATGCCACGCGTCATGCGACAGGCGAGCATCAAATCCTCCGCCGCCGCCTCGCGCTGCGACAGATACTCGGCATCAAACGTCGTCGCGGCATCGTCGCGTTGCACCAGACGCACGCGATACGCATCGCCGCGAGCGGGCACGTCGGGATAAAGCCCGGCCAAGCGATCGAAATCATCGGCGTCGAACATGCCCGCGGCAGAGCGACCCAGGCCCAGATAGCCCCGTCCGGTCCAATAGGCGATGTTATGCGAGCACTCATGTCCGTCGAGTGCATAGCTTGCCACCTCATACGGGTGATAGCCGGCCGCGCCCAGACGCTCGCGCGCCGCTTCCATACACGCAGCTTGAAAATCCTCGTCGGGCTCGAGCGACTCGTCGCAGAACGCCATGCGGTAGAGCGGCGTGCCTTCCTCGAGCGTGAGGGGGTACACCGACACATGATGCGGCGCCGCTGCCAACACGCCATCGAGCGTGCGCTTCCAACTCGCTGCGGTCTGCCCGGGAAGGCCGCACATAAGGTCGCACGACACATCGAGTCCAGCGTCCTTAACCGTCGTGATGGCAGCGAGCGCCCGATCGGCATCGTGAATGCGGCCGATGGCAGTGAGTTCGGTGTTATCGAGCGTTTGCACACCCAGAGAGACACGTGTGACACCAACCTTGGCAAGCGCAGCGGCAAGCTCGGCGGTCAGCGACTCAGGATTAGCCTCGCAGGTAAACTCAACGGGCTTGCACCACATGCAAATACGCCGGGCAAGCTCCACCAGACGCTCTCCCGCCAGCGACGGTGTGCCGCCGCCAACATAGACGGTGCGGACCTGTGCAAGCGCCCCGGTGTCTCCAAAGGCATCAAGGCGCGTATACAGCTGCTCAAAATAGGCATCGAGCGCAGCGCTCAGGTCGCACGGAGCAAAACTGCGTGAGTCAAAGTCGCAGTACCGACACCTTTGAGCGCAAAACGGCACATGCACGTACAGCGCGGTAACGGCCACCGTTAGGCCTCCAGCGGATGAGCGGGCACCGACTCGCCAGCGGCAAGTGCGGCCTCGCAGGCCACCACATCGCGCTCGATATCATCGACCAATGCCATGAACTCCTCATATGTGGAGCAACGCACCACCTGGGCACGCCAGGCGGCGGCATGGGGCATGCCCTTTAGATACCAGCTTGCATACGTACGGGCACGAGACATGAGCGGCAGAAGCTCATGCGTCAGCGTGAGATGCTCGCGCAGGGCGTCCAGGCGCTCGACAGAGCTGCGCACCGGCACCGGTACGCCATTGAGCGCAAGGGCGCGAGCATCACCAAAAACCCAGGGATTACCGTAGATACCGCGTGCGATAAACACCGCGCTGGCACCCGAGTTGCGCAGATGCTCCGCGGCATCCTCGGCCGAGAACACGTCGCCCGAACCGATGACGGGAATCTCGACAGCATCGGCCACCTCATCGACGACCGACCAATCGGCCTGACCCGTATAGAGCTGCGTGGCACAGCGACCATGCACCGCCACAGCAGCGGCGCCCGCCCCCTCGAGCATCTGGGCAAACGTCGCGGCATTGCGATCTTCGGCGTAAAAGCCTTTGCGGATCTTAACGGTCACGGGCACGTGCGCCGCGCCCACCGCCGCCTCGACGATCTTCTCGGCCAGCTCGGGCGTGCGCATGAGCGCCGAGCCCTCGCCTTTGGTGACGACCTTGCGAGCCGGGCAGGCCATGTTGATATCGATCAGCGACAGGCGATCGCCCACACGCTCCTCGACGGCAGCGACGGCGCTCGCAAATTGATCGGGCTTGGAGCCAAAGAGCTGCACGCAGATCTGCCGCTCCTCGTCGGCCGGCAGCACCAGGCGCCACGTCTTATTGCTGGCATAGGCAAGGCCCGCCACGCTCACCATCTCGCTATAGGCAAGAGTGGCGCCGCGGCAGCGGCACATGATGCGGTAGGCGGGATCGGTCACGCCGGCCATGGGAGCCATAAGGAACGGCTGCTCGGCATAGGCACCCAGCAGCCGCGTACTGTATTCGGAAAGCGCCATGGAACTACTCGTCCACCTTGAGGATCGCCATAAAGGCCTCTTGCGGGACCTCGACCGAACCGATGGCCTTCATGCGCTTCTTGCCCTCTTTCTGCTTCTCGAGCAGCTTGCGCTTACGCGAGATATCGCCGCCATAGCACTTGGCCAAAACGTCCTTGCGGCGCGCCTTGACAGTCGAGCGGGCAATGATCTTGTTGCCGATGGCACCCTGAATGGGCACCTCGAACAGCTGGCGCGGAATAATTTCCTTAAGCTTGTCGCACAACCCGCGGGCCAGCCCATAGGCCTTGTCCTTGTGCACGATAAACGAAAGCGCGTCCACCTCGTCGCCCGAAAGCAGGATATCGAGCTTGACGAGCTCGGAGGGACGATACTCATTGAACTCATAGTCGAGCGACGCATAGCCCTTGGTGCGGCTCTTGAGCTGGTCAAAGAAGTCCAGGATGAGTTCGGCGAGCGGCATGTCGAAGCGCATCTCGACCGATTTGCTCGTGAGGTGGATCATGTCGGTCGTAATGCCACGGTGCTCGATAGCGAGCTGCATGACGGCTCCCGTATACTCGGGCGGGCAGATAATCTTGGCCTTGAGGTAGGGCTCCTCAATGCGCTCGATGCGCGTAGCCTCGGGCAGATCCTGCGGGCTGCGGACATCAATCATCTCGCCGTCGGTCTTGTAGACGTGGTAGTCCACCGAAGGGCTCGTGGCGATGAGGTCCAGGTTGAACTCGCGCTCCAGACGCTCCTTGACGACCTCCATATGCAGCAGGCCCAAGAAGCCAACGCGGAAGCCAAAGCCGAGCGCCACCGAGGTCTCGGGCTCCCACACCAACGAAGGGTCGTTGACATGCAGCTTATCGAGAGCGTCACGCAGGTTCTCATAATCCTTGTTGTCGATCGGGAACAAGCCCGTATAGACCATGGGCTTGGCCTCACGGTAACCGGGAAGCGGCTCAGGGCAGGGATTCGACGCCCACGTGAGGGTATCGCCCACGCGAACGGCCTCAGGGTCCTTCAGGCCCGTGACCACGTAGCCCACCTCACCGACCGTCAGCGCGTCGACCGGAGTCTCGGCGGGACGCTTGACGCCCACGCCATCGACCAAAAAGTCGCCCTCGGCCTGCATCATGCGAAGGGTATCGCCCTTCTTGATGGAGCCGTCAAAGACGCGGACCGTGGCGACGACGCCGCGGTACTCGTCAAAATACGAATCCAGGATGAGCGCCTTGAGCGGCGCCGTCGCATCGCCCTTGGGCGGTGAGATCAAAAAGACGATGGACTCAAGCAGATCATGGATACCCTCGCCGGTCTTGCCCGATACGCATACGGCATCGTCGGCAGGAATCGCAAGGTCATCCTCGATCTCGGTCTTAACCTCGTCGGGGTGTGCCGACGGCAGGTCGATCTTGTTGATAGCGGGCACGATATCCAGGTTGGCGTTCATGGCGAGCGTCGCGTTGGAGACGGTCTGCGCCTCGACGCCCTGCGTGGCGTCGACGACGAGCACCGCACCCTCGCAAGCGGCAAGCGAACGCGAGACCTCATAGGTAAAGTCCACGTGGCCCGGCGTATCGATCAGGTTGAACTGATACGTCTCGCCATCGTCGGCGTCATAGGAAACGCGAACGGCATTGGACTTGATCGTGATGCCGCGCTCGCGCTCGATATCCATGGTGTCGAGCAGCTGCGATTCCATGTCGCGCTCGTCGACGGTATGGGTGAGCTCGAGGATGCGGTCACTGATCGTGGACTTGCCATGGTCGATGTGCGCAACGATCGAGAAGTTGCGGATGTGGGAAATGTCAATTGAAGTATTCATGCGGACTATCTTACCCGAGCGGTACAAAAAATGGAGCCTGTTCCATAAAACAGGCTCCATTTATGCGCGTAATCTGTGTGGTGTGAAATTTACAACTTAGGCGTTGATGCTGTTCACGAGCTTGGCAAGACCGGACTTGCGGTTGGAAGCCTGGTTCTTGTGGATAACATGCTTGGCGGCAGCCATGTCGAGACGCTTGGTGACGGTCTTGAGGGCAGCCTGGGCCTTCTCGGCGTCGCCCTCGGCGACGGCGGACTGGACGTGCTTGGTCAGCGTCTTGAGCTCGGACTTGACAGCCTTGTTACGCATGCGAGCTGCCTCATTGGTGCGGATACGCTTCTTCTGAGACTTGATGTTTGCCACTTCTGGAGTTCCTTTCGAGTTCCTTGCAAAAAATGTATGACACCTCTGAGACACGGTGAGGTCATGCAAGCGCCTACTATAGCACGCTCCCCCTCAAAGGGATAGAACGAATTTGTCAAATAGACAGGTATCATCACGATTTTCTCAAGATGTTCGTAATCCAGAGCAAAAGCGCGTTCTGAGAATCGGCCGAACCCTTAAGAGCGAGCTCAACATCGACCGCGGCCTCGAGCGCCGCGACGAGCTCCGCCATCGAAAAGCGGCGTGCCCAGGTCAGGTGATTCTTAACCTGCCAGGGTTGAAGCTTGAGCGTCGCGGCAAGCTCGCGACCCTGCCCACGCGCATCGAGTGCCTTGGCGACGATAAGCTCGCGAATGCGTCCGCACAGCAGCGTGTAGGTCCACACATAGCTCTTGGCGGGTAGCAGCCCAAAGAGCTCAAGCGAGCGGCGCATATCACGAGCCGAGACCGCGTTGAGAAAATCCCAGGGCTGAACTTCGGCCGTGCGCACGATCCAGCGTTCCACATCGGCAAGCTCAATTTGCGGCGCATCGACCATCTGGGCAAGCTTGGCCAAGTCGTTGTCGAGCATGCGAGTGTTTTCACCCGAACGCGAGACGAGTTCCTCGGCGGCCGCCGTCGAGATCGACTTGCCGTGCTGCGTCGCCATCTGCTGCACGCGGCGCGGTAGCTCCCAGCGCTTGGTGCCGGAGCAATCGATCACGGCCTTCTTGTCGATCTTGGCGATCGCCTTATACAGGCGCGTGTTCTTGGCAAGCGAGTCGGCGATGATGAGACAGACCGTTGTGGGGCTTGGACTCGCTAAATACTCGACAAGCGGCTCCGAGACCGTCTTGGCGAGCTTTGAGCAGCCGTCAAGGATTACCAAGCGAAACTCGCTGCCCATGGGAAACGTGTTGAGCGATCCGATAATGGACTCGATATCGGGGTCCTTGGTCATGTCGCGCTCGTCGAGGTTGAACTCGACCATACCCGACTTTTCCAGACGTGCTTTCATACGCGAGACGGCGTGGTCGCGCTTGACTCCGTCGGTACCGACGATCAGATATGCCGGCAGCAGACCGGTTTCAGACATCGCGCTCCCCTCCCGCAGGCTCTCCTGTTCGTACCGTGCCATTCTATCCCACGGGTTGGTCCCGCGCCAACGGCAGCATCACGGTCGCTGACATCGCATGGCAAAACCGGCCGCAGTCGGCGAGACGGTAATGTCGCCTCTCTCGATAGTGCATGCGAACGCGCCGCCCGCATCGCCAACGGCATCGATGCAGGCATCGGATGGATGGCCGTAGCGGTTGCCCTCGCCCGCGCTCGCAATAGAGAGCTCGGGCTTAAGGGTTTCCAGCAGGTCTGTATCGATGGAATCTTTTGAGCCGTGATGCCCCAGCTTGAGCACATCGATATCACCCACCTCCTGTACAAACTCGCGCTCCTGATCGAGCTCGGCATCACCGGTGAGGAGCATACGCAGGCTTTTGCCTTCCTGAGCATAGGAGAGCAGCAAGACAAGCGAGTCCTCATTGCCCTCACCGTCAACCGTATCAAACGGCCACATCACACGAGCCCGAAATGCGCCAATATCGACTGTGTCTCCGCGAGCCACCTGCCGATACGTGACGCTTGGGCGATTCAGAACCTCAGCAGGCGCGCTGCCCAGCGCATCCGCCGCAACCGCAATGGTTCCCACCGAAAACCGATCGAGTACGTCGGGAAGACCGCCCCAATGGTCTTCATCCCAATGCGTCACGAAGACGGCGTCGATATGGTGGACGTTATTGCGAACCAACGCCGACACCACGCGCGCGTCGAGCCCACAGTCGACGAGCGCCACGGCGCCACCCTGACGAACCAGAATCGCATCGGCCTGGCCAACATCAAGGACTGTCGCCGAAGGCGGCGCACATCGATCCCAATAGACATACGGAACGCCCGCTACAAGCATCAAACACAGCAGCCCCACTGCCATGGGCCGCGCGCGGGGGCGTGGCCACAAGACCAAGAGGAGCACCAGCGAAAAAGGCACCACGTATACCAAGGGCGTATCGGGCGGCACGCTTACGGATGCGCCCGGAACGACAGCAAAGAGCTGCTCAAAGAACAGGGCACAGCGAGCGATAGCCACGGGCACCACAAGCGCCCCGTGGCGCAAGAGCGGCACAAGCGAGCAAGGCACCAGCACAACCGAAGATGCGAGCAGCACGCTTATCACCGGACCGATCACGGCATTTGCAAGCGGGGCAATGAGCGAAAACATCCCAAATGCGGGAATGGTTACGGGAAGTGTCGCGATCTGTGAGCACAGCGTGACGGACAAAATACTGGCAACCCCCGATGGCACGCCCAGCTCGCCCAAGGCGTAGGTAGCGTAGGGGCAAAAACAAAGGATGGCAAAAACACTGGCGCACGATAGCTGAAAACCCATCTCGAACAATACTGTCGGACGCAGCAACATAAAGATTGTCATGGTCAAAAATAGAGCCGAAAGGCCATGCCGACGACGTCCGGCGCCGTTGACGACAAGCGTCACCGCCACCATACAGCACGCGCGCACGGCCGAGGGCGAAGCGCCCGTAAAGACGGCATAGGCAGCGAGGGCCAGCACCAACAGCCCTCTCTGCAGCCCACGAGAGAGGCGAGTCTTTTGCAGGGCGCTCTCAATCACAAACCCAACGATGGCAAGATGGCTGCCCGAGACGGCGATAAGATGTGCGGTGCCCGTTACCGAAAACAAATCGCCCGCCGGCTGAGCACGCAGCTCGGAGGAGCGTCCGCAGACAACGCCGGCAATGAGCGAGCGCGCCGGATCGGTCTCGGGCGCGATAACGGCAAGGAGCTCGTTTCGCAGCCAAGGCAACGGCCCCGGAAAGCCTTCGTCAACCGATACCAACCGGATGACCTTAACTTTTCGAAGCTCGCCCCGAAGCACGCGTGAGCGCCCATACGCATCATTCTCAAAACGCGACATTCGACCGATAGCTTGCACATGCGAACCGGCGCCGAGCTCACGATCACACGACAGCCGTATCTCGCCCAAGCGCTTTCCACCCGCATATGAATCACAGGTATAGGAGTACGTCCCGTCATTGATGGATGGATCACCCTGTACAACAAACTCGAGACTGCTCGCAGCTCGATTATCCAGTGCCGTCGAAGCACGCAACGCCCCTATCGCCCAACCCGCGGACACGACCGCTCCCGCCAGGAGGCCGAGGGCCGCGGCATACAGCCATCGCCTCCACCGCACAAGACGCATACAAAACCGAGCCAACACGATGCACGCGGCAGCCGAAACGGGAATGGCCATAAGCAATGTGACAGGCGCTGCCCGCTCCCCCAGCAGCAAATCGGCTGCCACGTTAAGTACCAGGCCGCAGCTCGCACACAAGCCAGAACAAAGGGCCATCGTCCACGGCATCAGGGGCCGCGGCGGCATCACATGCTCGCACTCGGACACACTCATACGCAGATGCAATCTTTAATTTTGGCGAGCTTTTTCTCACCGATCCCCGATACGCGCATGAGGTCATCGACCGAGGCAAAGGCCCCGTTTTGAGTCCGCTCATCGACAATCGACTGGGCCGTAGAAGGCCCGATGCCCGAAAGCGTCTGCAGTTCCGCCGCACTTGCCGTATTGATATTCACAAGCCCCGACGAAGACCCCGCACCATCATTCTTGGCAGCACCGCTATCGACCCCGCCGACCGCCGCAGCCGCTTGTGGCTCCCCCACCATCGGAACATAGATCTTTTGACCATCTGTGATCTTGGACGCACGATTAAGCCCTGTCACATCCGCCTCAGCCGTAAGCCCTCCGGCGGCATCGATCGCTTGGGACACCCGCGCTCCGTCTTTGAGCCGGTACACGCCAGGCCTCGCAACGGCGCCATCGACATCGACGTACACCTCAGCAGAAGAACTCTTGGCAGACGACTCATCGGCATCATCAGGTAACCCATCCCCGGCCCCGCGCACATCCGAGGCGCCCGTCTCATCACTACGCTCAAACGACACGCCGCTGGAGCGGCTACCAAAACTTGCCATCGCCAAGCCGCTCGCGGCGGCAATGACAATCAGAATCGCCACGACCATCGCCTTATGGCCGAGCAGCTTTTCTGCCCAGCGGTCCATCCGTTTAACCCGTTCGTGTTGCTCGCGTTGCGCCATAGCAAACACCTCCCAACACCATCGTGTCAGGAAACGAGCGCCGTAGCCTCCGCACGCCCACACCGGTTATCGAAGTCAAACCAAAAGCTGACCAAAACCTTGCAGGATAGTGTCCATTTATTCAGATACACGTCGACAAATGAACCGTTTATCGCCTAATGCCCAGGTAGATTAAGACCGACGATGCAAATGCACCGCCGGTCTATACACAACATTATTCGTGATCTTGGTAAATCTCACGTGGAGCAAGCTGAGGATGTTTACGTTTTAAGGTCTTAGGGGCCTTGTACGTGTTGCTCTCGAAGTCGATGTACTCGGTCTGTTTGAGCAAGCGCTCAATCATCTCCTCGTGATCGAACAGCTCCCACGCCTCATGCACGGCATCGAGTTTTGCGTGCGTCTCGGGGCGGCGCGGCATAAAGAGCGTGCAGCAATCGGGAGCAGCCTCGGTCGAGATATCGAAGGTACCGATTTCCTCGGCACGCGCGATGATCTCCTGCTTGTCCGAACCGATCAGCGGGCGGAACATGGGGATCTTGACGGCCTCGTTGACGGCCATAATGTTCTCGAGCGTCTGGGAGGCAACCTGACCGAGCGATTCACCGGTCACGATAGCCTTGGCGCCCTCGATATGCGCAATGCGCTCGGCAACCGAATACATAATGCGGCGATACATGATCACGCGCAGGTTGCTGGGGCAGGTGACGGAAATCTCACGCTGGCAATCGCCAAACGGCACCACGTACAGGCGGCCGATCTGGACGCCCGGCGCAAGCGCACGGATAATGTCCTGCACCAAATACTCGCTCGTATCGGGTGTCTGCGGACGACCGGAGAAATGTACCGGCACGCACACCGCGCCGCGACGCGCGAGCATCCAGGTCGCCACCGGAGAATCGATGCCCGACGACAGAAGCGTCACAACCTTGCCGGCGGAACCCACCGGCAGACCGCCCACGCCGCGCTCGGAGCGCGCATACACGTAAACGCTACCCTGGACCACCAGTACGTGCACCATCGCGTCGGGGTCGTGCATCTGGACCTTTTTATCGGGGAAGGCCTCGCACAGTACCTCGCCAACCTGACGATTGATATCAATCGAGGTGAGCTCGTAGTCGGTGTTAGAGCGTTTGGCATGCACCTTAAACGAATCGAAAGGACCAAACTCACGCAGCGCCTTCACGGCGGCGGCGCAGTACTCCTGCGGGTCGCGGTTGGTGTGATATGCCAGGGACACGCGGGCAACGCCGGGGACGGTGCGAATGACACGCGCCGCCTCGTCGGCCTGATGCTCGTTAAAGGTCACGAGGATATAACCGGAAATTCGAGACACGGCATTCACGGAAAAGGCGGCCAAGGCCGCCTTGATGTTATCCATGAGGATATGCTCGAAATGTGCGCGGTTCTTGCCCTTCAGTCCAACCTCGTGATAGTGGACCAGGCAGACGCGAGCTGCCATTTAGGCTTCAGCAACCTTGTGGCCGAGCGCCTTCTTGTAACGAGCCTCGTCATAGGAGATATCGCCGTCGACAATCTCGTCCATAGCCATCGAGATGGTATCGGCGCCGGAGAGGCCAATGGTAATGTCATCGACATCCTGAACGGCAAGCACGCGGTTGTGCTGGCCACGCAGCATGCTGTTAATGTCGCAGGCGCGCTTGGAGGCAAGCGAGGCGAGCAGGAAGCGGTTGTGATCGGTCTTCTCCAGAAGATCGTCAATACAAGGCTTTACAACGGACACGGACCTCAGATCCTTTCATGCATATCGAGAACGCGAACGAGCTCATCGGTCGCGCGGTCGAGATCGTCATTCACCACGACGTCGTCGTAGCGGTCGGCAAGGGCAAGTTCATCGGCGGCGTTTGCCATACGCAGCTCGATCGTCTCGGGCGTCTCGGTACCGCGACCGACCAGGCGATCGCGTAACACCTCAAGCGAAGGCGGCTTGATAAAGATCAACACGGCCTCGGGGAAACGCTCCTTGACCTGCAGGGCACCCTGGACGTCAATCTCCAAGATCAGAGACGAGCCAGAGGCGAGCTTGGATGCGACCTCACTCACCAACGTACCGTAGCAGTTGCCGTGGACCTCGGCCCACTCAACAAACTCACCGTTTGCCACGCGGCGGTCGAACTCCTCGCGCGTCAGGAAAAAGTAGTTGACGCCGTCGACCTCACCTTTACGTGGCGCTCGCGTGGTAGCCGAAACCGTCAGGCCCAGGTTCGAGCGGCGCTCGCGCACACGAGTGACGAGCGTGCCCTTGCCTGCACCTGACGGTCCAGAAATCACAAAGAGCTTTGAATCCTGAGCGCTCACTTATTTGGTCAGCTGCTCGAGGAGCTGCTCGCGCTGACGGACGCCGAGGCCCTGGACGCGACGGGTAGCGGAGATGCCGAGCTCCTCCATGATCTTGGCGGCCTTGGCCTTGCCATAACCGGGCAGAGACTCAATGAGGGTGGAAACCTTCATGCGGGAAGCGATGGGGTCATCGGAGTTGAGCACGGACTCGAGAGACTTCTCGCCCTTCTTGATCTGCTCGCGAAGCTCAGCGCGGGCGTGACGTGCGGCGGCAGCCTTCTCAAGAGCCTGCTTACGCTGCTCGTCGGTAAGCTGAGGGAGTGCCATTCGAACCTCCAAATAGTTGGGTTATATCTGATGCAATAATTGGCATTTTAGCACGTCAAACGCACTAAATGCCCAATCGACGGCTCCATAGGTTAGACGATACCTGCGAAAAGTGCAATATACGGAGGTCAAAGTTGAGCCCCTGACCTGTGATTCCACACAAAGGATGGGAAAGTTTTCGCAGGCACAAGGGCTAATTTGTGCTAATAAGACCCAAAAGTGGTGACTTGAGGGAATCTTTTACGCGACGTTTTCGACCAGCTCGGCGACGATGGCGTCAAAGGCCGCAACCGGATCGTCGGAGCCGGTAATAGGACGGCCCACCACGATGTGGCTCGCACCGCGCTCGATAGCCTGGGAAGGTGTGGCCACACGGGATTGATCGCCCAGGGCGGCACCCACCGGACGCACACCCGGAGTCACGATCAGCGCGTCGGGGCCGAGCAGCTCACGCATGTCGTGAGCCTCCATCGGCGAGCACACGATACCGTCGATGCCGTTGGCCTGAGCGAGTTTTGCCAGGCGAGCGGCCTCCTCGGCCACGGGCGACTCGACGCCGATCTCCGCCAGCGCATCCTGATTCATGCTCGTAAGTACGGTGATGGCGACGAGCTTGGCGCGGTCCTCGCGCGCCTCCTCGGCACCCTCGCGGCAGGCAGCGAGCATGGCGCCCGAACCCAAGCCGTGGACCGAGAGCAGGTCGGCACCGGCAAGCGAGGCCGAGCGAGCGGCACCGCGCACCTGATGCGGAATGTCATGGAACTTGAGGTCGAGGAAGACCTTAAAGCCCAAATCCTTGAACGTCTTGACGATCTCGGGACCCTGGGCGTAATAGAGCGTCATGCCCACCTTGAGCCAGGCGGCATGGCCCGAAAGCTCATGGGCGAGCTCGAGTGCGCGCTCACGGTCGCAGTCGAGGGCGACGATAACACGGTCGCGGGCATCGGTCTCTAGCATTCGAACGCACCTACCAGCTCGTTGATGTCCTTTACGCCCTGGGACTCCGCCCAGGCCTCGAGCTCGTGCGCGATCTTAAGCGAAGCACACGGGTCGACGAAGTTGGCCATGCCGACCGACACGCAGGTGGCGCCGGCCAGGATAAACTCGGCCGCATCCTCGCCGGTCATGACACCGCCGACACCGTTGATGGGGATATCGACGGCCTGGGCGACCTCCCAGACCATGCGCACGGCGATGTGGTGGCACAGCGGGCCCGAAAGGCCGCCCTTGGGCTTGGCCACACGGGACCTGCGGGTGTGCACGTCAATGGCCATGCCCTGGATGGAGTTGATGACCGAAAGGCCGTCGGCGCCGGCAGCCTCGAGGGCGCGGGCGATCTCGGCGACGTTGACCGGAGCCATCTTAACGAACAGCGGCTTATCGGTCACCTTGCGGCAGGCAGCCATAACGGAAGAGGCGCCCTCGGGCGTGGAGCCCATGGCGGCACCGCCGGCGGCAATGTTGGGGCAGCTCACGTTGATCTCATAGCCGGCAGCCCAGGGGCACAGCTCGACATACATCTCGAGCGCGCGCACGAACTCATCAACGGAGTGACCGGCAACCTGGCAGATGACCTGGCAACCGTCCTTGGAGAGCTGCTCGAGCCACGGACCGGACTCGCGGGCGAAAGCGGCCACACCGGGGTTCTGCAGGCCCACGGAATTGATCATGCCGCCGGGGATCTCGGCCATGCGGGGTGCGGGATTGCCGGGCCAGGGCTCGGCAGCGCAACCCTTGGTGGTGATGGCACCCAGCTGGGAGACATCAAAGAAGTTCTGGAACTGCCAACCGTAGCCAAAGGTACCGGCTGCGGTGTTGATGGGGTTCTGCATCTTGACGCCGCCGAAATCGACGGACATGTTCACGGTACCCACTAGAAGACCACCACCTTGGAAGCATCAAACACGGGGCCGCACATGCAGGCACCCTTCATACCGTCGACCGTCTCGACATTGCAGGTGTTGCAGGCGCCAAAGCCGCAGCTCATCATGCGCTCGAGCGACACCTCGCAGTACGCGCCGGCCTCGGCGGCAGCGGCGGCGACTTTCTTCATCATAACGGCGGGACCACAGCTGGCGACGTAGTCGTAACCGCCCTTGCCGAGCAGCTCAGCGGCAGGATCGGTGCATAAGCCGTGCGTACCCAACGAGCCGTCGTCGGTGCACACGTTGACCGTGGCTCCCAGCGCGCGAAACTCATCGACGCCCACGACCTTGGACGCGGTGCCAAAACCCAGGCACACGTCAACGGCCACGCCCTGCTCGGCAAGCATGCCAGCGAGGCACAGCACGGGCGGAACACCGATGCCGCCCGCCACGAGCAGCGCCTTCCTGGTGCCCTCGGGTACCAGCCAGCCGCGGCCGCCAGGGCCCAACAGGTTGGACTTGGAGCCGGGGCCCATCTGCGACAGACGACGGGTGTCGTCGCCCACGACGGCGTACCACAGCTCGACGGTACCGGCCTCGGCGTCAGAGCGATAGAAGCTCAAGGGCACGCGAAGCAGCGAAGAGGCATCGCCGGGCACGGCGATGTTCACAAACTGACCGGGCTTGAGCGCACTTGCAAGCTTGGGGGCCGAAATAACGAGCGAGAAGATGCCGTCGGCGATCTCCTGGTTCGAGACGACCTCGAAGTCGTGCATGCGTGCAGTGGAAGGTGTGGGCATAGACGCTCCAATCCCCCATGCAGTTGCATGGACCAAACGAACAGAAAGCGCGGCACCGCAAGGGCACCGCGCACAAAAGCGATAAGGCTATGCTAGCAGATGCAGCCGTCGGCAAGCGTCTGTTTACCGCCGACAAACACATCGGTGGCACGACCGGTGAGCGTGCGGCCGGCAAAACCGGAGTTCTCGGCGCGCGACTCGTAACCGTCCTCGCCGACCGTCCAGGTGACAGATGCGTCGAAGACGGTCAGGTCGGCAACAGAGCCCGCCTTGACCTGAACCTGGTCGAGGCCCAGGATCTCACGCGGCTTAATAGCCATGAGCTCGACCATGCGGCCCATACCCATCTTGCCCGTGTTGACCAGCTCGGTGAGCACGAGCGACAGCGAGGTCTCGAGGCCGATCATGCCAAAGGGCGCGAGCTCGAACTCACGGGCTTTCTCCCACGGCGTGTGGGGAGCGTGATCGGTGACGATGACGTCGACGGTGCCGTCGATGACACCCTGGCGGATGGCCTCGGCATCCTCGTCGGTACGCAGCGGCGGGTTAACCTTGAGCGAGGTGTTGTAGGTCTCGTCCAGGTCGTTCTCGGTCAGGAACATGTGATGCGGGGTTGCCTCGCAGGTAACCTGAACGCCAGCGGCCTTGCCGGCACGCACGAGCTCCAGGCCATGCGCGGTGGAGATGTGCTGGATGTGCAGCTTGGCACCGGTCAGTTTTGCGATCTCGATGTCGCGGGCGATCTGGAGCTCCTCGCCGGCAGCCGGCCAGCCCTCGAGGGCCAGACGAGTCGAAACCTTGCCCTCGTTGATCTGGCCGTGACCGACCAGGTCCTCGTCCTGACAATGGCTCATGAAGACCTTGCCGAACATCTTGCCGTAGTCCATGCAGCGACGGAGCATGCCTGCACCCTGCACGCCGCGACCGTCGTCGGTGAAGGCGACGGCGCCGTGGGCGACCATATCGCCCATCTCGGACATAGCCTCGCCCTTAAGACCGCGGGTCATGGCGCCAGAAGGATAGACGCGGCAGTGGCCGACCTCGGCAGCGCGGGACTTGACGAACTCAACAACGGTACCGTTATCGGTAACGGGGTCGGTGTTGGGCATGGCGCACACGCCAGTGAAGCCGCCCTTGGCAGCTGCGCGGGTGCCGCTCTCGATGTCCTCTTTAACCTCGTAGCCGGGCTCGCGCAGGTGGACGTGCATGTCCACCAGGCCAGGGACAAGATACTTACCGGAAAGGTCGCGGACCTCGGCTCCCTCGGCGGCGAGGTTCTCGCCGACCTCGGCGATCTTGTCGCCGTCGATCAGGACGTCAACGACCCCGTCAAGCTCGACGGACGGATCGACGACGTGGGCATTCTTAAGAAGCAAGGCCATTATCGGCACCTCCAAGCAGCAGATACAGGATAGCCATACGCACGCAGATACCGGCGTAGACCTGCTCCAGGATGACGGAGCGTTGCGGGTGGTCGGCCATATAGGAGTCGAACTCGACGCCGCGGTTGATGGGGCCCGGGTGGCAAATGATCGCGTCGGGCTTCATGAGCTTCTCACGGTCCCGGGTCAGGCCGAAGAGCTTGTGGTACTCGCGAATGGTCGGGAACGGGGCACCCTCGAGGCGCTCCTGCTGTACGCGCAGCATGTAGACGACGTCCAGCTCGGGCAGGACGGAATCGAGGTCGCTCGTCACGTGGTCGCAGCCCAGAACCTCGGGCGCCGGCGGCAGCAGCGTGCCGGGGGCGACGGCGTAGGTCTCGCAGCCCATGATCTTCAACGCGGGGATCAGCGAGCCGCAAACACGGGAGTGGGCGATGTCGCCGACGACGGCGACTTTCAGACCGTGGAAGTCACCCTTGTGCTCCCAGATGGTGTACAGGTCGAGCAGAGCCTGCGTGGGGTGGTTGTGCTTACCGTCACCGGCGCAGATAACACTCGCGGGCGAATTCTGCGTGACGATGTAGGGAGCACCGGCATGTTTGTCGCGCACGACGATGCAGTCGATCTTGTAGGCGTTGAGCGTCTCGACGGTATCGACGAGGCTCTCGCCCTTGACCGTGGAGGTCGAGGAGCCGCCAAAGTTGAGGCTGTCGGCCGAAAGACGCTTCTCGGCGAGCTCGAAGGAGCTGCGGGTACGCGTCGAGGGCTCGTTGAACATATTGACGATGGTCTTGCCCTTGAGCGTGGGGACCTTCTTGATGGCACGCTCGTTGACCTCGGAGAACGCCTTGGCGGTCTCGAGGATGAGCTTGATGTCCTCTTCGGAGTACTCGGTAATGTCGATCAGGTGCTTATGATTGAACGCCACGGTACTACTCACCTCCCAGCGGCGCGGAGCCCACGTGGGAACCCGGCGCGACGTCGTTGATCTCGACAGCGGTACGGCCGTCGACTTGCTTCATATATAGGTGCACGCTCTCCTCGTGCGACGAGGGAACGTTCTTGCCGACAAAGTCCGGCGAGATAGGGAGCTCGCGGTGACCGCGGTCAACGAGAACCGCCAGCTCGATGCGGCTCGGACGGCCCAGGTCCATAACGGCGTCCAGAGCGGCGCGGATGGTGCGGCCCGTGTACAGGATGTCGTCCACCAAAACGACGCGCTTGCCGTCGACGCTGAAGGGAATGTTGGTAGCGTGGATCGCGGGAGCGAAGTTAGTCGCATAGTCATCGCGATAGAAGCTGATGTCCAGGCTGCCGAGCGGAACGTCAACACCCTCGATCTCCTTGATCGCCTCGGCGAGCTTCTTTGCCAGAAGGTCGCCGCGCGTGACGATGCCGACCAGAGCGAGGTCTTCACAGCCCTCGTTGCGCTCGAGAATCTCGTGCGCGATGCGGGTCATCGCTCGGTTGACGGCGGTCTCGTCCATGATGACCGCCTTGGGGGAAGTCGTGCCCATCGATCTCCTTCCTCACATGTCTTGACTGCTGATACAGTCAAAAAAATAGATGCCCGACCGCTCAAAGCGGACCAGACACCCACAGGAAGGACTGCTCTATGGCAGCAATATAAATCCATGTGGGTATCTCGTACCCCTTTAATGGTCAAGGGATAGTGTAGCCAACCCCGAGCTTAATTGCGAGCATTAATACGGAGCAATCCGCAAACGGACTCAACGCTCCATAAACCTATATATATTTGCGGGACAAGCTTGAAAACGTCGATGCGAGCTGGCATAATCCCCTCTGCTACACGCAAATCGGATCTACGTCCAGGGCCGTAGCGTGGGCACTATCGCCATAAGAGAAATATCTCTGTGTAGATTACGCACAGGGAACTGCTTCTGTGCTATAGTTCAGGCTTGTTTGTTAACGCGACATGTTCGTTTGTCGCCCAAGGAGGGTCAGTTATGTCCAAAGTTTGCGAAGTTTGCGGTAAGCACCCCGTTGCCGGTCGCTCCATCAGCCACTCTCACCGCGTCACCAACCGTAAGTTCCGCCCCAACATCCAGCGCGTCTACGTCGTCGTCGATGGTCACCGTCGCAAGATGAACGTTTGCTCCACCTGCCTTAAGTCTGGCAAGGTTGCGCGCTCCTAAATAAGGTCTTACCAACAAGTACCTCGGACTCTCCGGGTCAAAGACCTCGCGTTCACATAGAACTTACCAAAGGCGTCCTCTCTTGTGGAGGGCGCCTTTTTGCACTCATTGGGGACAGACTTACATGGGTGTTTTCACTAATTGGGGACAGACTTACATGGGTGTTTTCACTCATTGGGGACAGACATGATGCGTGTCTGCGGCGCCCCGACTAGCTCCGGCCCCTGCCTCACGCAGCTTCCTTCCATCCTGCAGTGGCCTTGGTCACACTTGTAGCGCCGATACCGGTGATACGGGCAATTTGCTTGACCGTGAGATGTGCCTGCCTGAGCCTCAGCAGGCAGGCATCGCGTTCGGGGCGTGGCAGGGCCTTAAGCAGCGTAGGATCTATGCTCGGCAGGACTTCGCGCGCAACGGAAAGGGCCTCCTCATCGGGGATCCGACGACGTGGAAGAACCTCCACCGACCAGATGCGCCCGGCAACTTCCTTGAGATGCTCGCAATAGCAACGGGAGCCTCCGACAATATCGAGCATAGGGGCCGCATCGCAAATGTCAAAGGGATCGTAGCCCAGCTGATATGCCTTGAAGCTTGACCACCGGTACGCCTCGAGTGAGTCGAGCGCACCTTTCACAGGATTGAGATGGATATAATCGAGCAGCTGCACCGCCTGAGTGTCCGACTCAACCGCAACCCGCGAATAGCGATTGTCAAATAGATGGCCCGTTCTTCCCGTTTTCCCATTGAAATACTTGGCATACGCCGTCAATGCGCACTGCATCGCCTTTGAAAGGTTGTCATAAGGGTCATCAACCATCAAATGGAAGTGGTTGTCCATAAGGCACCAAGCCAACACCGCCACTTTATGGCGCGCAAACCTGTCCGAGATATCCGACAAGAAACGATAGCGGTCGGAGTCATCTTCAAAAATGATCTGCTTGGAGTTGCCGCGGTCATAAACATGGTAATAGCCGGTGATCGAAACGGCGCGGGCACATCGGGGCATAATCTCTCCTTTCAAAACTGTACAGGCAACACCTAAAAGGAGAGAAGCAACGCGAAATGCTGAGCCTGTGATCTATTTATATCCAATAAGCGGCAATAACAGGTCCAGAACAGCGAAATTGCAAAACGATGTCTGTCCCAAATGAGTGAAAGCACTCATATAAAGCACTCATATAAGTCTGTCCCCAATGAGCGGGCCGATGCCAGGCTGATATTTTTAATTAAAACGTTTCAGTAGATTGAAGCGTTTTAGTGTGCCTTTTACGGGAATCTTACCGTTCGCCGAATAATTTCTTGCTATCATGCAACACGTAGGGTAAATCTCCGATCGCAAGGAGACACAAATGGTGAAAAAGTCACCGGAAAACACTACTCCCGCAATTGTGGACAACGTAGAGGCGCTTGAGGCTAAGCTCGCTCAGATGCGAGAGGCCCAGGCGCTTTTTGCTACGTACACGCAGGAGCAGGTCGACAAGATCTTCTACGAGGCCGCCATGGCCGCCAACAAGGCTCGTATCCCGCTGGCGAAGATGGCCATCGAGGAGACCGGTCGCGGCGTTCTTGAGGACAAGGTCATCAAGAACCACTACGCCGCAGAGTACATCTACAACGCTTACAAGAACACCAAGACCTGTGGTGTCATTGAGCGCGACGAGGCCTACGGCATCACCAAGATCGCTGAGCCCATCGGCATCGTGGGCGCCGTCATCCCGACGACCAACCCCACCTCCACCGCGATCTTCAAGACGCTGATCAGCCTGAAGACCCGCAACGCCATCATCATCTCCCCGCACCCGGCTGCCGCCAAGTGCACCATCGCCGCCGCCAAGCTCGTGCTTGACGCCGCCGTCAAGGCTGGCGCCCCCGAGGGCATCATCGGCTGGGTCGATGTCCCCTCCATCGAGCTGACCAACATGGTCATGCGCGATGTCGACATCATCCTCGCCACCGGTGGCCCGGGCATGGTCAAGGCCGCCTACTCCTCGGGCAAGCCCGCCCTGGGCGTTGGCGCCGGTAACACCCCGGTCGTCATCGACGACACCGCCGACGTGCTGCTCGCCGTCAACTCCATCATCCACTCCAAGACCTTCGACAACGGCATGATCTGCGCTTCCGAGCAGTCCGTGACCGTCATCGACACCATCTATGACCAGGTTAAGGCCGAATTCCAGAAGCGCGGCTGCTACTTCGTCAAGCAGGGTGCCGAGATGGAGGCCCTGCGCGGCGCCATGTTCAAGAACGGCGCTCTCGATCACCGCATCCCCGGCATGGCTGCCGCCAAGATCGCCGAGCTCGCCGGTATCGAGGTTCCCGCCAAGACCAAGATCCTGATCGCCGAGGTCACCTCCACCGACCCCGCCAAGGAGGAGTTCTCCCACGAGAAGCTCTCCCCTGTCCTGGCCATGTATCACGCCAAGGACTTCCAGGAGGCCGTCGACAAGGCCGAGCACCTGGTACTCGCCGGTGGCCCGGGCCATACCGCCTCTCTGTACGTGCATCCCGCCCAGGCCGAGAAGATCAGCCTGTTCGAGCATGTCATGAAGGCCTGCCGTATCGTCATCAACACCCCGTCCTCGCACGGCGGCATCGGTGACCTGTACAACTTTGGCATGAAGCCGTCTCTGACCCTGGGCTGCGGCTCCTGGGGCGGCAACTCCGTCTCCGAGAACGTTGGGGTGAAGCACTTGATCAACGTTAAGACTGTGGCCGAGCGCCGTGAGAACATGCTGTGGTTCCGCGCTCCCGAGAAGGTCTACTTCAAGAAGGGTTCCACGCCCGTCGCTCTCGACGAGCTGGGCAGCGTCATGGGCAAGAAGCGCGCCTTTATCGTCACCGACCAGTTCCTCTTCAAGAATGGCAACACCCGCGCCATCGAGGCCAAGCTCGACGAGATGGGCATCGCCCACGACTGCTTCTACGACGTCGAGCCCGATCCGTCGCTGCAGTGCGCACGTCGCGGCGCCAAGCAGATGGCTCTCTTTGAGCCGGACGTCATCATCGCCGTCGGCGGTGGCTCCGCTATGGACGCCGGCAAGATCATGTGGATGATGTACGAGCACCCCGAGTGCAAGTTTGAGGACATGGCCATGGACTTCATGGACATCCGCAAGCGTATCTTCACCTTCCCCGAGATGGGCAAGAAGGCCTACTTCGTCGCCGTCCCGACCTCTTCGGGCACCGGTTCCGAGTGCACGCCGTTCGCCATCATCACCGACAAGGAGACCGGCATCAAGTGGCCGCTCGCCGACTACGCGCTGCTCCCCAACATGGCTATCGTCGACGCCGACAACTGCATGACCGCCCCGCGCGGCCTGACCGCCGCCTCCGGCATCGACGTCATGACCCACGCCATCGAGTCCTATGTCTCCATCATGGCCTCCGACTACACCAAGGGCCTCTCCGAGCGCGCTGCCAAGCTCGTCTTCGAGAACCTGCCCTCCAGCTTCGAAAACGGCGCCAAGGACCCGCATGCCCGCGAGGAGATGCACAACGCCTCCTGCATGGCCGGCATGGCCTTCGCCAACGCCTTCCTGGGCCTCAACCACTCCATGGCCCACAAGCTCGGTGCCTTCCATCATCTGCCCCACGGCATCGCCAACGCCATCATCCTGACTCGCGTCATGCGCTACAACGCCGCCGAGGCCCCCGTCAAGATGGGCACGTTCTCCCAGTATCCTTACCCCAACGCGCTGCACAACTACGCCGAGATGGCCAAGTACTGCGGCATCGAGGGCAAGGACGACAAGGAGGTCTTCGAGAACTTCATCACGAAGCTCGAGGAGCTCAAGGACTTCATCGGTGTCAAGAAGACCATCGCCGACTACGGTGTTGACGAGCAGTACTTCCTCGACACCCTCGACGAGATGACCGAGCAGGCATTCAACGACCAGTGCACCGGCGCTAACCCGCGCTACCCGCTCATGAGCGAGATCAAGGAGCTCTACCTGGACGCCTACTATGGCCGCGAGCCCCAGGACTACGCCGTCTGCTAGTTTTTAGCACGGTTATTTCGGCGGGGGTGAACGGGCGCACGCACGCCCCCGCCGCTGCTTCTATCGCATCGTTGAAAGGATGCAATCATGCTGCTCCCCGAATCCAAGACCGAGCTCGTCCGTCGCGGCAACAAAGTCGTTTACGACCTGGGCGACAAGATCGTCAAGGTCTTTAACGAGACCAAGCCCGTCTCCGACGTGTTCAACGAGGCTTTGAATCTTGCCCGCATCAATGAGTGCGGCATCCGCAGCCCCAAGGCTCTCGAGGTTTCTCAGCTCGAGAACGCCAACGGCTGGGCGCTCGTGACCGAGAAGGTTCCGGGCACCACCCTTGCCGAGAAGATGACTGCCGAGCCCCAGCGCTTTGGTGAGTACCTCGAGATGTTCGTCGACCTCCAGATCGAGATCCACGGCTACACCTCCCCGCTGCTCAACCGTCAGCGCGACAAGTTCGCCCGCATGATCGACAGCCTCGATCAGCTCAATGCCACCACGCGCTACAACCTTCAGGAGCGTCTGGACGGCATGACCAAGGAGTTCAAGGTCTGCCACGGCGACTTCAACCCCTCCAACGTCATCGTTGGCGACGACGGCCAGCTGTACGTCTGCGACTGGGCACACGCCACCCAGGGCTCCCCTGCTGCCGACGTTGCCACCACCTACCTGCTCTTTGCCCTCAACAGCAAGGACCAAGCCGAGGCCTACCTGGAGCTCTACTGCGATCGCGCCGACATGCCCATGCAGGTCGTGCGTCAGTGGACGAGCATCGTCGCCGCTTCCGAGCTCGCTCGTAAGCGCAACGTGAACGATGAGTTCCTTAAGAACTGGATCGACGTCGTCGATTATCAGTAATATCTGAGCGATTTATTTCGCATCGGAGGCACAAAGGAAAACCCCGCAGCTCGCATGGGCTGCGGGGTTTTCCTTTTAGCAACAAATGTCCCTTAGACGCAAAAGCGGCCCTGCATCTCTACCTCGAGAGACGCAGGGCCGCTTAACAAGTGCACTAAACGCAGCGGGCTCGATTAACGGCGTGCTGCTTTCACAAGCTCAGCGACCTTGGCGACAACCTCATCGATCGCCACATCCTCGCGCTCGCCCGTAGCACGATCCTTGAGCTCGACGGTGCCGTTCTTAAGGCCGCGCTTGCCGAGTACCACCTGATAAGGGAAGCCCATAAGGTCGTTGTCGGCAAACTTAAAGCCGGGACGCTCGTCACGGTCGTCTACGACAACCTCGATACCCTCGGCGCACAGACCCTCGACGATTTGATCGCAAACAGAAGCGCACTCCTCCTTCTTGGGGTCGAGCGGAATCACCGCAACCTCGTACGGGGCAACAGAGACCGGCCAAACGATACCGTGCTCGTCGTTATGCTGCTCCACGACGGCAGCGAGCGAGCGGGACACGCCCACGCCGTAGCAACCCATGATAAGCGGCTTCTCCTTGCCGTCCTCGTCCATAAAGGTGGCACCCATGGCCTCGGAGTACTTGGTGCCCAGCTGGAAGACCTGGGAAACCTCGATGCCGCGAGCAGCGGAGAGCGGCTTGCCGCAGTGCGGGCAAGGGTCGCCGGCAACGACGGTAACCAGGTCGGCCCACTCGTCGACGGTAAAGTCGCGCTCGGGGCAGGCACCGGTAAAGTGATAGTCGACTTCGTTGGCACCGCAGGCCCACTGCTTGGACTCGCGCAGGCTCTCGTCGCAGACCAGACGAATGCCCTCGGGCAGGTTAACCGGTCCGATAAAGCCCTTATGCAGACCGTAGGTCTGGAGCTCCTCATCGGTCATCATGCGATAGCCCTTGCCAAAGACATGCTCGGCCTTGCAGTCGTTGAGCTCATGATCGCCCGGAACGATGGCCACAACCGGCTTGCCCTCGGCGTCGATGAGAGCCAGCGACTTGCGCGTACCGTTCTCGGGGAAGCCGAAGAACTTGGCGACGGCCTCGATGGTGCCCATACCCGGAGTCTCGACCTTGGTGAGCGTGCCGTCGCCGGGGCCCTCGGTCACAACGACCTTGGTGCTTGCCGCCTCGTCATCGGCAGCAAAGCCACAATCGTCGCAGTAGACCAGCGACGCCTCGCCGGCATCTGCCAGCGCCATGAACTCGACGGAGGTGTCGCCACCGATCTCGCCGGAATCGGCGACGACGGGCAGGGCCTTAATGTAGCAGCGCTCGCAGATATTGGCGTAGGCCTGCTTCATCTTGTCATACTCCTCCTGCAGGCTCTCCTGCGTGGCAGAAAAGCTGTAGGCGTCTTTCATGATGAACTCGCGACCGCGCATCAGGCCAAAGCGGGGACGGAACTCGTCGCGGAACTTGTCCTGGATGTGATAGAGATTCACCGGCAGTTGCTTGTATGAACGCAGCTCGTTGCGCACCAGGGCAGTCACGGT
This sequence comes from Collinsella sp. WCA1-178-WT-3 (M1), assembly GCF_009696325.1. GTDB lineage: Bacteria > Actinomycetota > Coriobacteriia > Coriobacteriales > Coriobacteriaceae > Collinsella. The sequence goes on along the minus strand of NZ_VUME01000005.1, from coordinate 73,604 downwards.
CTCCTCGTGCGTGGGGCCGAGCACGAACTCGCGGCCGTGGCGGTCATCAAAGCGCACGAGCTCCTTGCCATAGGCATCGATACGGCCGGACTCACGCCACAGCTCGGCATCGACCATGATGGGCATCATGAGCTCCTGGGCGCCGGCGGCGTCCATCTCGTCGCGCACGATGTTCTCAATCTTGCGAATCGAGCGCCACGCGAGCGGCAGATAGGAATAGAGACCGGCGGCCTCCTTGCGGATCATACCGGCACGGAGCAGCAGGCGATGGCTCGCAAGCTCAGCGTCGGCCGGATCCTCTTTGAGCGTCGGAGCATACAGCTTAGACATATACATTGCTCGGGTCATTTATTTCTCCTCAATAAGCTTATCGACCTCGGCCATAAGCGCGTCGACAATTTGGTCCTCCGCTACTTTACCAATGATCTGGCCGTGCGAAAAGAGCAGGCCCTGACCACGTCCGCAAGCAACGCCCAGGTCGGCATCAGAAGCCTCACCGGGGCCATTAACGGCACATCCCATGACGGCAATCGAAAGCGGCGCGGCATAGTTCTTAAGCCGCTCGGTTACTTCCTCGGCGATGGCGATCAGATTAACCTGACAGCGGGCGCACGTGGGGCACGAGACAATCTCGGGGCCGCGGCGACGCAGGCCCAGCGACTGCAAAATTCCCCAGGCGACCGGCGGCTCCTCAACCGGATCGGCCGTGAGCGAAACGCGCATGGTGTCACCGATTCCCTCGGACAGCAGGATTCCAAGGCCCACCGAGCTCTTGATGGTGCCCTGCAGCTTGGTACCCGCCTCGGTTACGCCCAGGTGGAGCGGAACGTGGGGAATCTCACGCGACAGGGCACGATAGGTGTCGAGCGTCGTTTGCACGCTATGGGCCTTGGCCGAAAGCACAATGCTCGTAAAGCCGCGGTCTTCGAAATGCTTGACAAAACGTTCGCTCGACATCACGAGCTTTTCGGGCTGCGTGAGGTCGTCGCGCTCAGCGATATCCTGCTCAAGCGAACCAGCATTGACGCCGATACGAATCGCACAGCCGGCGGCACCCGCAGCATCGATCACCGCGTCAACCTTGGCCCAATCGCCGATATTGCCGGGATTGATGCGCAGCTTGGCAGCACCGGCCTCAACGGCACCAATGGCGAGCTTATGGTTAAAGTGGATATCGGCAACGATCGGCACCGGAGACTCGGCACAGATGGCGCGGAAACCCTCAAGCGCGGCCTCGGTGGGCACGCTCACGCGTACGATATCGCAGCCAGCCTGTGCCAACGCGCACACTTGCGCAAGCGTTGCCTGGGCATCAGCGGTATCGGTGCAGGTCATAGATTGGACCGCCACCGGCGCGCCTCCACCGATCTGCACGCCGCCCACATGTACGGGGCGCGTCAACTCGCGAGGCAAAGGATGGGATAAAGACAATCCAAACACTCCCCTACAAAATAAATCGAAGGATGTCGGAACGAAGCATATAGACAAACAGCAGCGCAAAGAGCGCGATGCCCACATAGCTCACAATCGTCTGGACCTTGAGCGGAAGCTCGCGGCCCGCAATCTTTTGAATGATCTCGATGACCAACTTGCCGCCATCGAGTGGCGGGATGGGCAGCAGGTTCATAAAGCCAAGCGAGAACGAAATGAGGGCGGCAAACGAAAGGAACGTGGCAGGGCCGGCAGCAGCAGCTTGCGAGGACATAACGCTAATACCCACGATCGAAGAGGACTGATCGAGAATCTCCATCGTATGCTGAGGCTGGAGCAGGCGCATCACGCCCTTCGCTGTCTGCACGACATAGGAGAACGACAGGCGAGCCGACGTGATGGGGTCTAAACGGACCACCTGCGTAGAGACATACACACCTAGGCGTTCGTCCTCTTTGAGCGCAACCGTGGTCGAATGCTTCTTGCCGTCACGCTCGTACTCAATGGCGATATCGTCCTTACCGGCAGCCTTGCCAATGGCATCGTAAACGTCCATCCAGGTAGAGCACGATACTCCGTCGATCGAAAGAATCGCGTCGCCATCCTCGATTCCCGCCGCGGAGGCAATCGAGCCTTCATCAACCTGGCCGATCACATTGGTGTCCACCGGCACCGTGACACCAGCGATGGAATAGATGCTCATAAGGAGCAAAAAGCCCGTCAGGATATTGACGATAATGCCCGCAAGCAGCATAAAGGCACGCTTGAAAAAGCCCTGACCCAAATAGGTGTGCGAGCGCTCGCGTGCAAGGAATTCGGCCTCGCCGCACGGCAGTTCCCATACATCGCCCTCGGCAGTCGCGTGCTCGCGATCGAACCGACGGCCGTCAAAGGTGGTATAACCCGCCGCATCACGCGGCAGGGTCTGGTACTTGGTGGGATAGTAACCAGGCGAAGGCTTTTCTCCTTCTTCATACCAAGGAGCTATGGAGCCCCAACCCAGCAGCAAAGCACAGGCCTCGAGCACATCCTCCTCGGACAGCTCAAGCTCGACGGCGAGATCGGCCACCGTCACACGGCCGTGGCGATAGATGGCGGCAAGCACGCGATCGGCATACGAGACATCGGTCGGATCCATGCCACAGATGGCAGCATACCCACCCAGCAACAGCGGGGTCACGCCAAACTTGGTGCCGATCCGACGAGACGTATGGTGGATATCAAAGCGACACGGCAGGCCCAAAAAGAACTCAGTCACCCGGACGCCGCAGGCACGCGCCGCCAAAAAGTGGCCGCCCTCGTGCAAAAACACGAGGACGGAAAGCATCAGCAGGCCCCAAAAGACCGATGAGAGAACGCTCAGAACAGTTTCCATAAAACGAAAAAGCAATCCTTATGGGTTAAGAACGGGTTGCGACGAGCACTTGCGCGGCCTTTTCACGCGCCCACGCATCGATACCGCGAAGCTGTTCAAACGAATCGACCGTCTGTGCATCATGCACATCCATACAGGATTCCACAATGCGATCGATATCGGTAAAACTGCAGCCATCATGCAGGAAGGCATCGACGGCGACCTCGTTGGCAGCATTGAGCACGCACGGCATGGTGCCGCCCGTCTTGCCCGCACGCTCGGCCAGCGCCAGGCAGCGGAACGTATCCATGTCGGCCGCATCAAAGGTAAGCTGACCCAACTCGCGGAAATCGATGCGCGGAGCCGGAGTATCCCAGCGCTCGGGATACGAGAAGGCAAACTGGATGGGAATGCGCATGTCAGATGCCCCGAGATGCGCCATCACGGAGCCGTCGGCAAACTCGACCATCGAATGAATCTTTGACTGGCGCTGCACGACCACGTTGATAAAGTCGAGGTCGCAACCGAACAGGTGCATCGCCTCGATACGCTCCAGGCCCTTGTTCATGAGGGTAGCGGAATCAATCGTGATCTTGGCACCCATAGCCCACGTAGGGTGCGCCAGGGCATCGGCGCGCGTCACAAGGTCGAGTTCCTCGCGCGAACGGCCAAAGAACGGACCGCCCGAGCAGGTAAGCCAAATACAATGGGCCTCGCGCGGATTCTCACCCAGATAGCACTGGTAAATTGCAGAGTGCTCGGAATCGACCGGGATAAGCTGACCGGGCTGAGCCAACGGCATCAGCAGGTCACCGCCAACAACGAGCGACTCCTTATTGGCAAGGGCAAGACGCTTATTCGAGATCAAGGCCGCGTGGCTCGCCTCGAGACCGGCGGCGCCCACAATAGCGACAAGCACGCAATCGACATCGTCGCGACGCGCGAGCTCGCAAACCGCTTGCGCACCTACACCGAGCTCCGTTCCCTCGGGCAACTCCTGCAGCACGGCGTCATCGCCATGAGCGACATCGGCCACGGCAACCGCCGAAACCGAGAACTCGCGGGCAGCGGCAACGAGCTCGGAAGTGCTGGAATTAACGGAAAGCGCCGTCACCTGCAGACGATCGGCATGCTGACGGCAAACATCGAGCGCCTGAGTGCCGATAGAGCCCGTACAGCCCAGGATGGCAACACGGAGACGTCCATCGGAGCCATACGTCGTCTGGAAGGACATTACAGCACGCCTCCGATCATCAGCATCAGCTGCGCGGTGATGCAGCCGAAGATAAGCGAGTCGCTACGATCGAGCATGCCGCCGTGGCCCGGGATAAGGTTACCGGAATCCTTGACGCCCACACCGCGCTTGATGCGCGACTCGATAAGGTCGCCGATAACGCCCAGGATGGACACAACCACGCCACAAAGCAGCGCATAGGGCAAGCTCAGCTTATAGAGATGCGTCACCCACAAAATGAGCCAGATGAGAACCGAGCCCAGAATGCCGCCGACAAACCCCTCCCAGCTCTTTTTGGGAGAGATCTTGGGGACCATCTTGTGTTTTCCGATACGGCTGCCCACGATGTAGGCAAACGAATCGGAGACCCAAAGGGACGCGCAAACACCCACTGAAAGCAGGGCTCCGGCAAAACCGGGCACGGCATCGCGCAGCAGCACAATAGCCGACAGCATAAAGCCTGTGTAGATGGGACCCATGAGCGTCACGGCCACATCAGAGATGCGGGTACGCGGCGACCAAACATACCAAATGCCCACCGCGAGCATCAGTGCAAAAAGCAGGGCGTTCAGCAAAAGCGAATCGCCAAGCGCCGATAACGGAAAGAGCACGGCGGCAATAATGCCCAGATGCTCGTTGGCGACCTTGCCATCGAGCCTCGTCATACGGAAAAACTCAAAGCAGCAAAGCCCGCTCATGACAGAGACAAAAATGGCGGTGGGCACGATACCCAAAACCAGGCACAGGATAAAGACGACGGCGTAGACGATACCGGCGGCGGCACGGGTAATAAAGCCCGCAAGCCACGAACCGGTGCCGCTCTTCGCTGCAGGCGCTCCCGCAGTGGCAGCTTTGCGCGCAGGCGTCTTGGGAGCAGATGCCTTGGGACGATCGGACACGATTAAGCCTCCTCGGTCTTGCTCAGTCCACCAAACCTACGGTCACGGCCCTGATAGGCCAAAATGGCGTCAACAAGGCCCCAACGATTAAAGTCAGGCCAATAGGTATCGGTGACATAGAACTCGGAATAAGCCACCTGCCACAGCAGATAGTTCGAAAGGCGAAGCTCACCAGAGGTGCGAATGACCAGCTCGGGATCGGGAAGACCGACGGTGTACAGGTGCGAAGCAACCATATCATCGTCGATAGCAGCAGGATCGATCTTGCCGGAGGCGGCATCGAGCGCAAGCTGACGGGCAGCACGCGTAATCTCGGCACGAGCGCCGTAGTTGACGGCAAGCGCCAGCGTCATACCGGTGTGATCGGCGCACTCGGCAAGACCGCATTCAAAAACGTCGCGGGTCTTCTTGGGCAGCGCGGAAATATCGCCCAAAAAGACAACACGCACGTTTTCGCGCTTCAGAAGCGGCAGCTCATCGATAAACGTCTTGGCAAACAGATGCATCAAGACGTTAACCTCATGCTGCGGGCGGTTCCAGTTTTCGGTTGAAAACGCATAGGCGGAAAGCACGTCGACACCTAGGCGCACGCAGGCAGTAATGATCTCACGAAGGGAGACGATACCCGCCTTGTGACCCTCGGTACGGGCAAGACCTCGCGCCGTAGCCCAGCGACCGTTACCGTCCATGATGCACGAGATATGATGTGGAATGTTATTGAGGTCAAGGTCGGAAAAACCGACGCCCGCAGGGGCGTCGGCAAAGTACTCGACCAGTTTGTTCTCGTCGTAATGCACCTTAGATCTCCATGACCTCGGCTTCTTTTTCCTTCAGAAGCTCCTCGACCTTGGCGACATACTCATCGGTATGCTTCTGCACCTTGGCCTGCTCACGGCGGACGTCGTCCTCGGTGAGCTCCTCATCGCGCTCGAGCTTGTTGTTAAAGTCGCGACGGATGTTACGGATAGACACCTTGGCCTGCTCGGCGTACTCGCGGCACTCCTTGACGAGCTCGCGACGGCGCTCCTCGGTGGGAGCCGGGAACGGAAGACGAACAACGGTGCCATCGGAGTTGGGGGTAATACCCAGATCGGAAGCGCCGATGGCCTTGACGATGGCGTTGATAAGCGCCTTATCCCACGGCTCGATGAGCAGCATGTGGGCTTCGGGGGTCTTTACGGCGGCAACCTGCGTGACCGGCGTGGGAACACCGTAATAATCGACGGTGATGTCGGACAGAATGTTAGCGTTGGCTCGGCCGGTACGGACCTTGGAGAAGTTATGCTTGAGGGACTCGAGCGACTTGTCCATGTGGGCGGTGATGTTCTCTGCCATGCTTAATCCTCCTGATAGACGAGCGTGCCGACGGGCTCACCCGAAAGCGCGCGCTTGACGTTGTCCTCGCCATCGATGTTGAGGACCAAAATGGGCATACGGTTATCCTGGCACAGGGCCGTAGCCGTGGAATCCATAACCTGCAGGCCGCGGACGAGCACCTCGTGATAGGTGATCTTGTCAAAGCGGACGGCATCGGCGCACTTGACGGGATCCTTGTCGTAGATACCGTCGACCTTGGTGGCCTTAATCAGAATCTCCGCACCGATCTCGCAGGCGCGAAGGGCCGCGGCGGTGTCAGTCGTAAAGTACGGATTGCCCGAGCCGGCTGCGAAGATAACGACATTGCCCTTGGACAGGTGATTGATAGCGCGACGACGAATATAGGGCTCGCAAATCTCGTTCATCTGGATAGCACTCATAACGCGGCAAGGAACATCGTTATGCTCGAAGGCATCCTGCAGGGCGAGTGCGTTCATAACGGTTGCAAGCATGCCCATGTAATCGGCCTGAGCACGCTCCATACCGCCGGCAGCTCCAGCCATGCCGCGGAAAATATTGCCGCCGCCGACAACGATGCCGACCTCATGGCCAACGGCGAGCAGCTCCTTGACCTGCTTGGCAAGATGGTCGGTAATCTTGGGGTCGATGCCATAGTGGCCATCGCCCATCAGTGCTTCGCCGGAAAGCTTCAGAAGCACACGTTTATATCGGATGTCGGACAAAGCGATCCTCCTTTAATTTGACTCTCAATATGATATCAAAGGCTCTGCTTGGAGCCATGAAAAAGCAGGCTGTGAGTAAAACCCACAGCCTGCTCATTACCAGCTACAAGAGCTTATTTACTCGCCACGGACCAGACGGTCGAAGGCAACGACGGTAATGGTATCGCCGAGCTCCTTGGAGACCTGCTCAGCGTACTTCTTGATGGTGAGGGAGCTGTCCTTGATGAACTCCTGCTCGGTGAGCACGGACTGCTTGTAGAACTTCTCCAGACGGCCAACAGCCATCTTCTCCTGGATGGCCTCGGGCTTGCCGGACTCGGCAGCCTGAGCCATGTAAATCTGCTTCTCATGCTCGACGGTCTCGGCCGGAACCTGATCGCGGGTAGCGCAGATCGGAGCGACAGCGGCAACCTGAAGGGCAACGTCGTGGGCAAAGGTCTTGAAGGACTCAGCCTGAGCGGTCTCAGCCTTCTCGAAAGCAAACTCGACGAGGACGCCGATCTTACCACCCATGTGGATGTAAGAAGCGAGAGCGCCGTTCTCGGCCTTGCGGGCGGCGAAGCGGGAGATCTTCATGTTCTCGCCCATGATGTGAATCATCTCGGTGAGCTCGGAGGAAACGGTCTCCTCGCCCATCGGCTTCTCGAGCAGAGCGTCGACATCGGCCGGCTCGGTGGTGGCGACAACCTCGGCGACCTTGGAAGCAAAGCCGGTGAACTTGGCGTTGGAGCCGACGAAGTCGGTCTCGCAGGAGAGCTCGAGCAGAGCGCCGGTCTTGCCATCCTCGGAGACGAACGCGGCGACAGCGCCCTCGTTGGTCTCGCGGCCAGCCTTCTTGGCAGCCTTAGCGAGGCCGTTCTTACGCAGAACGTCAACAGCGGCGTCCATGTCACCGTCAGCCTCGACGAGAGCCTTCTTGCACTCCATCATCGGGGAGTCGGTCATCTCGCGGAGCTGCTTGACCATAGCGGCGGTAATCTGGGCCATTGTGGTTCCTTTCAAAGAGATGAAAAAGACTTAATTAGGACTGATTTACTCGGCCTTGGGCTCAGCGGCCATCTCGGCCTCGGAGACCTGCTCCTTGCCGGAGCCAGCGAGGCAAGCGTCGGCCATGAGCTCGCACATAAGGGTGACAGCGGAGATGGCGTCATCGTTGCAGGGGATGCCGTACTCGACCTCGTCGGGATCGGAGTTGGTATCGATCAGAGCGACGACGGGGATGTTCAGGCGCTGGGCCTCCTTGATGGCGTTCTCCTCGCGCTTAGTGTCGATGACGAAGAGAGCCTGGGGCAGGCCCTTCATGTCGCGGGCGCCACCGAGGTTGGTCTGGAGCTTAGCGAGCTCCTTACCCAGAACAGCCTGCTCCTTCTTGGGAAGAACAGCCATGCGGCCGTCCTCGACCATGGCCTCGAGCTCCTCCATGCGGTTGATGCGGGAGCGGATGGTGACGAAGTTGGTCAGCATGCCGCCGAGCCAACGCTGGTTGATGTAAGGCATGTTGGCGCGCTCAGCGGCGTTCTTGACGGCCTCCTGAGCCTGCTTCTTGGTGCCGACGAACAGCACGTTGCCACCCTTGGCAACGTTCTTGACGAAGGTGTAAGCCTGGTCGGCGTCAAGAATGGTCTGCTTGAGGTCGAGGATGTAGATGCCGTTGCGCTCACCGAAGATGAACGGCTTCATCTTGGGGTTCCAGCGACGGGTCTGGTGACCGAAGTGGCAGCCGGCCTCGAGCAGGGTGCGGATATTAATCTTGGTAGCCATGTTAAACCTCCTGTGGTTTGCCTCCGCGCGGGGTCATCCTCCAAAACCAACCCGGACATGTGCTACCAAAGCCCGGGCACCACGGTATGAAGTAGCCGCGCGTGCGTGATAAAAACCTGTTGCCGTGAAGCAACCCGATGAATGATAGCAGGATTACATCTTTCTGCCAACCCGAAATCAAAACCACACACACGGAAGCGCGATCGATTGGATAGAACCCCTCTCCTGCCTTACTCGCCGCGCGGAAGGGCTTGGGTAACGGCGCGTTTGAGCCGATCGGGCGTGAGATGCGTATAAATCTGCGTGGTGGACAAGCTTGCATGCCCTAGCAACTCCTGGACAGAGCGCAAGTCCGCTCCGCCCTCGAGCAAATCGGTCGCAAAAGTATGGCGCATCGCATGCGGGGCGATATCGGAAGGGATACCCGCAAGCGTCGCCAACATATGAAACCGTCGCCTAAGCATGGCGGCGCTCATACGGTTGCCGCGTGCCGAGATAAACAGCGGATGCACACCGTTCGTACCGTCGCCACGCTTTGCCTGAGCAAGAAGCTCCGGTCTTCCTTCCTCAATATAGCGGCGGGTCACATCGAGAGCACGCCGATACAGGGGCACGATACGCTCCTTGCTCCCCTTACCCCAAAGCCGCAGCGTTCGCTCGGACCAAGCAATGGACTCAACATTGAGTGCCGCAAGCTCGGAGATGCGAGCCCCAGATGCATAGAGCAATTCGAGCATCGCCGCATCGCGCAGTCCCGCAGGCGTTGAAACGTCTGGCGATGCAAGCAGTGCCTTAACCTGCTGGGTGGTCAGCACTCCGGGCAAATCGCGTGGAAGCTTGGGCGAGGCAATCGCAGACACAGCGTCTCCATCGATAAGACCTTCGGCAGCCATCCATCGATAGAACGAACGAATGGCAGACAGGTGCGCCGCAATCGTCCTGGGCGCCACCTGCTCGCGCGACAGCTCTGCCAGATACATACGAACGGTACGTACGTCCGCCGTGCGTGCATCGATATCCCCACGCTCGCACCAAGCGGCAAAACGCTCCAGACGAGAGCCGTAAGCGATAACAGTGTTAGAAGAAAGCCCCTCGACGCGTGCAATATAGGCTATGAACGAGTCGACGGCACCGTACAGGTCAAAGGCTATGACCGGTCGCCTCCAAACAAGTCGGAGCGCGATTCCAGATAGGAATCCAAGGCCTTAAGGGCGCGATCCGCATAGGCCTGATAGCGCTCACGTTTGCTGCGGCGTTTACCGTCCTCGAGGGGAGGCACCAGGCCAAAATTAACATGCATGGGCTGATATCCGACCGTAGCAGGATCGGTCGCATAGCCCACGAGCGCGCCGAGAGCGCCCACGCGCGGCAGCTCGACAGGAGCAACCTCGATAGCCTCGGCATAGGTATTGAGCGCAGCGAGGAGACCCGTCGCGACCGCTTCCATGTAACCCTCCGTACCGGTAATCTGTCCGGCAAGGCGCACGCCCGTGCCGGGCACGGCGAAGGTCCCATCGAGCACATGGGGAGCATCGACAAAGGTATTGCGATGCATGACGCCATAGCGGAAAAACTCGGCATTCTCCAGACCGGGAACCATATGAAAAACGCGCTTCTGCTCGCCGAAGGTCAGGTTAGTCTGAAAACCAACCAGGTTATAGGCGGTCTTCTCCTTGTTCTCGGCGCGCAGCTGAATCGCCGCCCAGGGACGGCGACCGGTGCGCGGGTCGGTGAGCCCGACGGGCTTCATAGCGCCAAAGCGGATGGCATCCTTGCCCGTGCGCGCAACCTCCTCGGCTGGCTGACAGGCCTGGAAGAGGTCCCCGCCCTCAAAGTCCTTGAGCACCACACGATCGGCCGTGGTAAGCGCCTCGATAAAGGCCTCGTACTCCTCCTTGTTGAGCGGGGCATTGAGATAGTCGCCACTCCCCTGCTCCTCGTAGCGCGACTGCGAGAACAGCACATCCATATCGAGCGTCGAGGCATCGACAATCGGGGCCGCGGCGTCAAAAAACGCCAGGGAATCACCACCGACGAGCTTCATGACCTCCCCGCTCAACGCCGGCGAGCACAAGGGACCCGCGGCGATAACCACATGGCCCTCGGGAATCTGGGTGACCTCGCCGTGAACGACCTCGATATTGGGACGGGCGGCAACCTCGGCCTCGACGAGCTCGGAGAATTTAACACGGTCGACCGCCAAGGCGCCACCAGCGGGAACGGCAGCGCGATGAGCGCAGTCGAGCAGCACCGAACCCATACGCTCGAGTTCGGCCTTCAACAGGCCGGCGGCGGAATCGGGTCGGGTCGACTTAAACGAATTGGAGCAGACAAGCTCCGCCAAGTGATCGGTATGGTGGGCAGGAGAGGTCACCAGCGGCCGCATCTCGCACAGCTTTACGGCAAACCCGCGATCTGCCAGCTGAATCGCGCATTCCGATCCCGCCAGACCGCCACCGATAACCGTCACTTGATCAAACAGCATCTGCAAACACCTTTCTAATTGACACGCTTTCCATTGTGACCGAAGGGCGTCTGAGCGTGAAGCGCAAACTTTGAGGGCGCATACCTTCCATCCATCATGCGCTCGATGAGTCCCTCGAGCTCGAGTGAGCCCAGGAGTTTGAGCACGCCGACGGCATCGAGGGAGACGAGCGCGGCAATGTCATCGACCTTGAGCGGCGAGGCAATGAGCGCGTGCATCACGGCCTGCTGCGTGGGGTCCAGATCGGCGATACCGGGCGCATCGGGACGCGAATAGCGCAGGGTGCCGTATATTCGCGAGATGGCCATCTCAATAGACTCCTCGTCAACAATGCAGCAGGCCCCGTTGGCGATGAGGTAGTTGGTCCCACGCGACTCTGGTGACAAAATGGAGCCCGGTACCGCGAGCAGTTCGCGCCCCAGGTCCATGGCGGCCTCCGCTGTCGAGAACGTGCCCGAGGGCATGCCGGCCTCCGACACGAACAGCGCCTGCGAAAGCGCGGCAATCACCCGGTTACGCCGCGGAAAGGCAAATTTGCGTGGCCCCATACCCCAAGGCGAGATGGACACGACCGCGCCGCCCGTATCGATCGTGCGCGCGATGAGCCCTGCACTCGAGCGCGGGTAAACCACGTCGGCGCCCGTACCCAACACCACGACGTGCCTGCCACCAGCGTTGACCGCGGCCCAACCCGAGGCCTGGTCGCAGCCGACCGCACCGCCCGAGACCACCGTCACGCCCGCCTCGACCGCAACTTTCGCGGCCAGCTCTGCCACGGAAAGGCCGTACGGCGAGGCCTTGCGAGCGCCGATGATGGAGAGCGCGGGCGTCGACAGTGCGGCGGGGTCGCCACGCACATAAAGCGTCTGGGGTACATCGGAGAGCTCCAAAACGGTAGCTGGATACAACGCATCACCGGGATGCAGCTCAAAAGTCTCCTCGGGCATTACTGGTCCCTCCTCCCCTGGTACATCGCCGCCTCGAGCACGTGGTCTTGGGTTACCCGCTCACTTTCGGCAACATCGGCAATCGTGCGCGCGATACGCACCAAGCGCACGATGCCGCGCCCTGTGAGATGTGTGCGCCTCGACAGGCCGAGCACGCACTTTTCCGCTGCCCCATCGAGCGCAAAGGTCGAAACGACGCCGTCGATGGACCGTGACTCATCATCCTCGGCCTCGGCATCTGCATCGTCCATACGGGACTCGCGCCAGGCGCGAAATGCCCGACCCCGCACAACATAGTCACGCAGTTCAGCTGACGACATACCCTCGGCGCCCTCGATAATTACCTGCGGGTCGGGTCGGGTCACGTCAATCATAAGGTCAATACGATCGGCCAAGGGACCACGTAGCTTAGACCGATAGCGCTCAACCATCGAAGCCGAGCAGCGGCACGGTACCTCGCGATCGCCCAAAAAGCCGCAGGGACAGGGATTGCTCGCGGCAAGCAGCTGGAACCGCGAAGGAAACGTGAAAGCCCCATCGACGCGTACGATCTTGACGTAGCCGCGCTCTATGGGCTGACGGAGTGTCTGCAGCACGCTGTTGGGAAACTCGGCAAGCTCGTCTAAAAAGAGCACGCCGCCGTGCGCCAGGCTAATCTCGCCCGGGTGCACCGGCCGTCCGCCGCCAATAAGGCCCGCAGTCGAAATGCTGTGGTGGGGGCTACGGAACGGCCGGTGTCCCGCCAGCAAACCATCGATGTTCTCGCCCAAGACCGAATGGATGCACAGCGCCTCTTGCTGATCCTCGAGAGAAAGCTCGGGCAAGATACCCGTCATGCGGCGTGCGAGCATGGTCTTGCCCGAACCCGGCGAGCCAATCATAAGCAGGCCGAGCTCCCCCGCCGCCGCGAGCGCAATGCCGCGCTTGGCAACCTCCTGCCCCAGCACATCGGCATAATCAAGTTCTGGCTCAAACGACGCCTCGACACCCTCGGAATCCAGATAATGCCGAGCCGCCTCGCCCATACCGCGGGCGAGCTGAGACAGATGGTCGATAAAGCCACAGTCCACACCGGCAAGCGGCACATGTTGATCCGACCTTCCCGCAATAAAGGACAGGCCCATATCACGCGCCAACAACTGAAACGCAACCTCGCCTTTTACGGGCAGCACGCTACCATCCAGCCCGAGCTCACCGGCAATAAGGCAATGGTCTAGATGGTCGCGGGGAATCTGCCCATCGGCCGCCAGTACCGCGATGGCAATCGGCAGGTCAAAACCACTGCCCGTTTTACGGATGTCGCCCGGAGCCAAGTTGACGGTAATGCCCGCCCGTGGAATCTCAAATCCTGCCGAGCGCATTGCGCAGCGTATGCGGCCACGCGACTCCATCACCTCCATACTTGGAATGCCAAGCATTTGGATACCCGGAATACCGCCGGCAAGCGAGACCTCGACCGTGACGGGAATCGCCTCGACGCCACGAATGCATGCAGCGTGGACGGCAAAGGTGTCAAACGCCATCACGATACCTGCCAATCGAATGCGTTGTATTGATGCTCAATCTCCGCAATATGACCGCCGCGGATAGTAACGCCCACCGCGTCGAAGCGAATCGCCTTAAGGGGATAGTGATCCATAAGGTAACAACTCGCGATACGGCGGTAGCGACGCTGCTTTTGGGCGTCCACCGCCTCCTCGGGAAAGACCCGCGTGTTGCAATCTAGGGCGACGCGCCTTGTCTTGATCTCAGCCATCACCACGACATCATCAAGTTCATCAAGCAGTACCAGATCGGCCTCGCCCTCGGGACACCGGTAGCCCTGTTCCAAGAGGGCATAACCGCGCTCACGAAAGTAATCGATAGCAATAAGCTCGCCCAGCATTCCCAGTTCTCGAGGACTGAGGCCCTTAATGAACCCAGGCGTAATCGACGCGCAATCAATCTCCCCGCTCTCCCAAAGCTCTTTGAGCTGTTGCGTCTTGCTCTTTGCACTTGCGGCGCACATGGGGTCTCCTTTCCCGCGCACGATATTGACCCGATCATGGGGCCGCCTTTCTTGCGGGTAAGTACCAAAAGAAAACCAAAGTCCAACCAAAAACAAACAAAAAAGGGACCGCATGCAACAATTGCGTTGCATGCGGTCCCCACCAGCTGGTTTATAAAATCCCAGAAGTCCCTGTCTCCATATTTGCCTTAAAAAAGACGCTCCGTCTGCAAAAAATTTCCGCAGAAGCTCACACGATGCAACGGAGAAAGGCCATGTTTACGAATAGCCTCAATGTGCTCGGGGCTCGCATAGCCCTTTGACTCAGCAAGATGATATTCGGGATACTCGGCATCGTACTCGACCATCATCTCGTCACGCGTGACCTTGGCCATAATGGAAGCAGCGGCGATGCAGGCGATTTTGGCATCTCCCTTGACCACATCGCGCTCGTTAGGGACGGCGCCCAAGGGGTTGCCGTCCATAAGCACGCAATCGGGCTCGAGCCCCGTATCGGCCACCGCGCCCGCGACGGCAGCGCGGATGGCGCGGGCCATGCCCATTTCATCGATATCCGCAGGCGCGATATGGCAAAAACCAATGGCCGTAGCCACCTCGGCAATCTGCACCGAGAGCAGCTCACGACGGGCAGGCGTGAGCTTTTTGGAATCGTTAATGCCCCAAACGCGCGGCTCCATGGGAAGGCAGACAGCGCAGACCGTCAACGGGCCGGCGACAGAGCCGCGCCCCACCTCGTCAACACCAACGACCACGCCATCGCCGCCGAGCTCATGCATAAGCTCGTACATGCCGTTGACGCGCTCGCGCTCGGAAAGTTCCTTGGCATGGCGCTTAAGTGCGCGTTCGCAAGCCTTGATCACCTGCTGGCGCGGATCCTCGCGATAGTGCTCCACGAGGGCGGGAATCTCCTCGAACGTGGCACTCGCCAGCTCGCCGGCAACCTGCGATGCCGAAATCGAGCTCGTCATATTGGCCATACCAGGCCCTCCTTGCATGGAAATCAGATAAAAAGAAGGGCCACCCGAAGGTGACCCTTGTGTCCAAACGAGTGGACAGACGCTGCGATCTTCTTAGCGCTTCTCGGGGATGCGAGCAGCCTTGCCCACCTTGTCGCGGAGGTAGTACAGCTTGGCGCGACGGACGCGACCATGACGGACGACCTCGAGCTTGGCGATCTTGGGGCTGTGAAGCGGGAAGGTACGCTCAACACCGACACCGAAGGAAATCTTGCGGACGGTGAAGGTCTCACGGGCACCGGCGCCGGCCATGCGGATGACGTCACCCTGGAAAACCTGGATGCGCTCGCGGTCGCCTTCCTTAATGCGGTAGTGAACCTTGACGTTGTCGGCGACGCGGACCTGCGGGATGTCCTCGCGGATCTGCTGACGCTCGATTGCGCGGATGTAATCCATGTGCAATTCCTTACTCTTCTAGAGGTGCCGTACCACCTTGGCCGGCACGTAGTTGAACAAACGTATTCGAGTATACACGCCACGACCTTGGCTGCAAGAACTATTTTGCCCGTAAGCAAAAAGACAAAAACACGCACTCTTTCTGCACTTATGCGCCGTCCGCAGCATCAGTCGTCGGCGTCGTCACGGTCGTTCCGGGCGCGATATAACCGTATTCGAGCAGCACCGAAAGCGCATGCTGCTTCCAGGTGGCAAGCTCTTCGTCATTATAGTTGTCATGAGCCCATTCATTCATCGCATCCTCGGCGTCTTGGGGCACCAGATCCTGGCTGTCTGCCATCAGATACAGGATGCCTAAGATGTCGAAGTCCTGCTTGGTCATCTCTTCCTTGTTTGATGTGCCGATGAGGCCGTGATCGATACCGTAGCGGCAGATATCGGTCAAAACGGTAACGAGGCCCGTAGGAATCGGCGAGGCATCTTTTGCGGCAGCGGGCGCGGTGTCGTCAGTCACTGCAGTGGCATCGTCGCTCGCCGGAGCAGGCTCGGCCGCGTTCGCATCGGAAGCCGCCTGCTCTCCCTGGGCAGGAGCCGCGCTATCCGTCGTTGCCGAAGAATCCCCCGAAGAAACGGACGTAACGCTCACCGGTGTCTCGACCACGGTCGTCATCGGGTCGACCGGTGCGGGTGCGGCGATGACCTCGGCCCAATCGGAATACACGCCGTCAATAAAGGCGCGAACATGGAAGGTGCCCGGTTGCGAGATGGTCATCGTGCCGTCCGTCGCGACCAAAATGCCCTTGCTCTCGAGCTCCTGGGCCTCCCAGCTGCAGACCCTATCGACTTCCTTGCCCGTCGTGTCATAGACCGTAGCCGTTAGGCCGTCGATGCCGTTGAGATTCTCCTCGACGCCGACGACGGTCTGTGCCGAGCCCTCGAGTTTGATGCTGCCGTTAAACGACTCGGGCGCCACGTCGCTTACCTTATATTTGTAGGCCGCGGCGTCGATCTCGTCATTGGTCGAAACATGCCCGTTCACGTCCACATAGGTGTCCTCGGGGATAAAGTACTTTACGTAGGCGGTGCCGGCCTTTTTACCCACCACGACTTGCTCGTGGGTGACAGGGTCGGTCTGGATCTCGATGACGTCGGACTTGCATTTCTTGCCGTTTTTATCGACCACGCGCCAGTCGCCCGACGACTTCACAAAGCCGTAGTAGTCAACATCGTCCTCGTCCCTTGCACGCACGCGATAGGAAGAGATGGGGTCTTCGTCTCCCACCGTAAGCCTTCGGGTCTTATCGGTCTGCAGCGATACGAGAATCTTGGAGATGGGCTTAATGGGCTGCGGCGTGCCCAACTGCGTATCGACCGTCACCGACTCAAACGACAGATTGGAACCCGTAATGGACATGGGGTAGGTGGCGGCCATGTCGTTGAGCACATTGCACGTGCGCGGGGCGCCGCCGTTGCGCGATGGCACCTCGCGATCGGCCAGGACAGAATTCCAATCGATGGCGCGCACCATGTGGTTGTTGGTGCGATGCGACCAGCTCGTAACGTTTCCGGCGGTGGTATCGTAGCCGTCGTCGCCACGATGGGCGATTGAGCGCAGGAACAGGTTCTGCACGGCGTCGGTCGACTGATCGCCAAAGGTGGTGTAGAACGAGCGCTGGTCATAACCGGCGGTATGGAACTCCTGCACGGCGGCGTTGTCGTCGTAGCACTCGCCGTTCATGTTAAAGATAATCACGTCGAACGTCACGCCCACCGGCTGGTCATAGTCCTCGGAAAGCGTCGTGGTAGAACTCGTCTGCTTGCTATTGACCTGCGTGTGCGCAGGGATCGTCATATCGACGGTGACCGACTGATTGTCCGTTGTGGTGATCGACTGTTCCTCGGTCTTGCTCGCCTCCCATAACTGGGACATCGTGGCTTCGGCCGAAAACGAGGTCTCGATCTCCTCGCTCGCTGTTCCGGGCACGCCCAGCGACTCCTTGAGGCTCACCGATGCGCCCCACGAGCCGCCTTTGGAATACGATGCGGATTCAGAAGTGCTCGTGCCGACCGTCTCCTCGGTACCGCGGGCGAGCGTGATGCTCTGAGAGGCGTCCTCATAGCCGACGTTAAGAGCCGAGGTAACGAGCTCCTGCTCAGTTTTAGAATCGACAAAGGAATAGCCCGGCGCGTCCTCGGGCGCACAGTTAAGCTTGTTCATGCTGTTGAGCTGCTGAACTCTAAAGTTATAGAACGCGATGCCAAAGCCATTGAAATCATACTGATAGGTGCCGCCGAGCTTGTCGACACAAGCAATGGTGGCATAGATGACGTCCTGCTCAGTCGTGTCTTTCGACAGTCCGTCGAGCGGCACGTTTTCACGGAAATCGGAGCCCTCCAGCTTGTGACCGATACAGCCGGCGATATCGTCGGTCAAGCGATCGTAGACAGCTTTGAGGCTTTTTGCCGATGTCAGACCACTCTGTTTCGATTTGTCGGCGCCGTCGGAATGCTCACCGTTGCCGCCCGAAAGCGCATCATACAGATAGATGTAGTGACCCTTACCGAAGTCCTTCTCAAAGCCCTTGCCGGCGTGGTCCCAGTACAAAAAGTCCCCGGAGTCGTCGCCTCCACCATAGCCAAGGATGTTATAGGCAAGCGATGCCCAGTTGGGCAACACCTTTTTGACGGCGGCCGTATAGAACGAGACGTTGTCGTACATCGAGGTACGGCCCTCGAGCTTGCCGTCATCGATATCTACAAACGTGCAGTCGCGATCGTTGACCGTAATGGTGAGCGGGTTGACCACGTCACCATAGAGCTCGTCGCGCGATTCATCCTGAAGGGCAAAACCGGCCGTCGGCATCCCGCAAAGCGCCGTGACCGCAACGACCACCCAGCACAGGATCATCTGTGCTCCCCGACGCGCTCGTTGCAAATACCTGGTGAGGTTTTTCATCGCAGTCCTCCCGTCAGTTGCCAATGTATTGAACCAATAGAATCAATATAAAACGCCGCCACGTCCACAGGGGGCGCGGCGGCGCGAAGGGGGGCGTAAGAGGCGCAAATGGAACGCGACTCAGTTAAGCGGAACGCTTGGCCTCGAGCTTGGCCTGAGCGGCAGCCAGTCGTGCGAGGGGTACGCGATAGGGCGAGCAGGACACGTAGTCCACATCGGCCACGTTGAACAGGCCCTTGATGGACTTGGGGTCGCCACCGTGCTCGCCGCACACGCCAAAGTGCATATCGGGGTTGGCGGCGCGACCCTTCTCGACGGCCATACGCACCAGCTCGAGCACCGCCGCGTCGATGGTCTCGAAGGGATTATCCTTCAGGATCTTCTTGTGCATGTACAGCGGGATGAACTTGGCCTCGGCGTCGTCGCGCGAGAAGCCGAAGGTTGTCTGGGTGAGGTCGTTGGTGCCAAAGCAGAAGAAGTCGGCATGGTGGGCGATCTCGTCGGCGACCATGCAGGCGCGCGGCAGCTCGAGCATCGTGCCCACGGGAATATTGAGCTCGACGCCCTCCTCGGCGGATACCTCGGCGATCACGCGCTCGATGACCTCGCGGGTCTGGACATGCTCGGCTGTGATGGAAACGAGCGGGACCATGATCTCGGGGCGCGGGTCGACGCCCTCCTTGATAAGGCGGGCAGCAGCCGTGGCGACGGCGCGAACCTGCATGAGCGGCAGATCGCCAAAGACAACGGACAGGCGCACACCGCGCAAGCCGAGCATCGGGTTGGACTCAACCATGCCGTCGATTCGACGCAGGCGGGCACGCAGGGTGGCAAGCTCTTCCTCGCTGGCGCCGGCGGCTTCCTTCTTGGTGATGGCGACCTCGAGCTCGCGAGGATTATCCAGGAACTCATGCAGCGGCGGATCGAGCAGGCGAACGACCACATCGCGACCGGACATAGTCTTAAACATTGCCAAAAAGTCCTCGGTCTGAACCTTGAGCAGGTCGGCAAGGGCCTGCTGCTTCACGGCCTCGTCGTCGGACAGGATAAAGCTCTGGATAATGTTCTTGCGGTCGCCCAGGAACATGTGCTCGGTGCGGCACAGGCCGATGGCCTCGGCGCCAAACTCGAGTGCGAGCGCGGCATCCTCGGGGTTGTCGGCGTTGACGCGCACGTGGTTGGCGTGACCGTCGGTCTCGTCCAGGCGAATCTCGTCTGCCCAGGACAGAATGGTGTCCAGGTCGCCGGTGAGCTCGGCGGAGACCAGATCGACGGCGCCGTCGACGACAATGCCCTGGGTGCCGTCGATGGAGATGATGTCGCCCTCGTGCAGCACACGGTCGCTGCCCTCGATGCGCACGACCTTCTCGGCGGCGTCAATATGGAAGCGCTCAACGCCGCAGACACAGGGCGTACCCATACCGCGGGCGATAACGGCAGCATGGCTCGTCTTGCCGCCGTGGCTGGTAAGGATGCCCTCGGCAGCGACCATGCCCTTCAAGTCGTCGGGGTTGGTCTCCCAGCGAACCAGAATGACCTTGTGGCCCTCGTTGGCGCGCGCGACGGCATCGTCGCTCGAGAACACGACCTCGCCTACGGCGGCGCCGGGGCTGGCGTTAAGGCCGCAGGCCAGGGCCTCGTACTTCTTGGAGGAGTCGAACTGCGGATGCAGAAGCTGGTCGAGCTGCGCCGGATCGATGCGACTCACGGCCTCCTCGCGGGTGATGAGACCCTCCTCGACCATCTCGATAGCGATGCGCAGCGCGGCGGTTGCGGTGCGCTTGCCCACGCGGGTCTGAAGCATCCAAAGTTTACCCTGCTCGATGGTGAATTCGATATCGCACATATCGCGGTAATGATCCTCGAGCGTCAGGAAAACGCGCTCGAGCTCCTCACCAGCAGACTCGAGGCCCGGGGTGGTCTTGAGGTCGGCGATGGGCTCAGTGTTGCGGATGCCGGCGACGACGTCCTCACCCTGGGCGTTAACCAAAAAGTCACCGTAGAACTCCTTGGTGCCATCGGCCGGATTGCGCGTAAAGGCGACGCCGGTCGCAGAGGTCTCGCCTTTGTTGCCAAAAGCCATGGCCTGGACGTTGACGGCGGTACCGAGCTCGTCGGAAATGCCATGCTGTTTGCGGTAGATGCAGGCGCGCTCGTTCATCCAGCTGCCAAAGACGGCCTGGATGGCAAGGCGCAGCTGGAGCTCCGGATCGTGCGGGAAGACGGGCTTGCCGTCGACTACCTCGAGCTCGGGATACAGGGCAGCCTCGACGTTCTCGGAGAAGATGCCCTTGAAGGTCTCGACGAGCTCTTGCAGGTCCTCGGCCGAAAGCTCGGAATCGACGCGAACGCCGGCGACCAAGCGAGCCTGGGTCAGGGCGTTCTCAAACAAGTCGGCATCGACACCCATAACGACGTTGGAGAACATCTGGATAAAGCGGCGGTAGCTATCCCAGGCAAAACGCGGGTTTTGCGTCTGGGTAATGAGGCCCAGAACGGAGTCGTCGTTAAGGCCCAAGTTGAGGACCGTGTCCATCATGCCGGGCATGGAGAACGGAGCACCCGAGCGAACCGACACGAGCAGCGGGTCGGATGCGTCACCAAGCTTCTTGCCGCAGCGGGCCTCGAGATCGGCCTCGGCGGCAACGATCTCATCGAGTGCGCCTTCGGGCCACACGTTGCCGGCACCGGAGTACTCGACACAGGTTTGGCAGGTAATGGTAAAGCCACCGGGAACCGGCAGGCCGATGCGGCTCATCTCGGCAAGATTTGCACCCTTGCCGCCAAGCACGAAGTTCATGGACTTGTCGCCCTCAGTGACACAGGTGCCCTGGGCGTCGGTTCCAAAACGGTAAACCCTCTTGCAATCGCTCACGATACTCCCCTTCCATGCGCTGTCGCGCACGACCGTGGTAACGAATCGACCCGCCGAATGCGAGCCGTGAGGGTACTATACGGCGGGTATTGGAAGTGCTTGCGTAGAGGGTGCGAGGTTTGGTAAACGTGGTAAAACTGACGGTAAACGGTAGATAAAGGTGGTTACCTTATGAAGATACCAGTGTAGGAGACTTGCAGGTTACCTGAAAGAACTTTGCTAAATCGCTTTACCATAAATAGCTAATTTGGGACGGGGCTTTTTTAGCTACCCCGTCGGCAATCGGCCAAAAAGCTCGCGGCCTCAGCCGGGGTAGCTAAAAAAGCCCCGTCCCAAATTAGCTACTTTTGTTGAGCGCGGCGAGCGGCACGACGGGCTCGAGCTTCTTGGATTTCCTCCAAATGACCGATGATCTCGGATGCACTCTCCTCAATCGCCTTACCGTCGGTACGCACCACAAAGCAGCCTAGGCGCTTCATGAGGGCACGGGCTTCCTCAAGCTCGCTGCGCACACTCTCGGGCTCGGCATAGGAACCAGCGACGGCGCGGGCGTAGTCATCGCCCAAGCGGCTGTCGCGAATCTCAGAAATAACGTCAACGGTCGAAATCAGGCCGAACAGGCGCATCGGGTCGACCTCGTAAATCGACTTCGGCGGCTCCATGCCGTGCGCCAGCGGAACGTTTGCGACCTTGTAACCCTGATAGGCCAAATACATCGACAGCGGCGTTTTGGACGTACGCGACACGCCCAGCAGCACGATATCGGCCCCCGAAAGGTCGTCGCAACCGCGCCCGTCATCGTGCTCAACGAAATACTCCATAGCCTCAATGCGGTGGAAATAGCGGTCATCCGTTTTGTGAATGACGCCCGCAACGCCCTTGGGCGGCACACCGATGAGCGACGAGAGCACGGCAAGGGTCGGACCGATCAGGTCGACAGAGCGAATATGCAGCATACCCAGGTAATCGAGCACGCGGGCGCGAAGCGCCGGATCGACGATAGTGTGGAACACGGCGATATCACGATGGTCCGCATCGACGCGCGGGCCCACAAACGACTTGACCTGCTCCACCGAGTTCACTTTGGGCAAGCGCAAGAGACGAAAAGCCCCTTCATCAAATTGCCCGGACGCCGCAAGCACCACCTCACAAGCGGTATCACCGAGCGAGTCGGAGATAACGATAACGGTGGGACGAGCGGTGACCGGGCAATCCATGCGGGGCTCCTTTTACGCTTATGCGCAGGCTGGCTTACTTTTTGCGGGCAAGCTCACCGATGTTGGCGATGCCAGAGAAAACGGCCTCGAAGCGGTTGAGCAGCTTAAGGCGATTATCGCGGAGCTGCTCGTCCTTGTCCATGACCATAACCTCGTCGAAGAAGCGGTCGATGGGGGCACGCAGGGCGGCAAGGGCGGCAAATGCGGCCGGGTAATCCTCGGCAGCAAGGGCGCCATCGACAGCGGTCTGAGCAGCCTCGGAGGCATCGGCAAGCGCGAGCTCGGCCTCACCCATCAGGCTGCGATCGTACTCCATACCCAGCTCGGGCTTGGAGATGTGCGCGGCGCGGGCATAGGCAGTAGCCAGGTTGTCGAAGGTCTCGGCATCGTTCTTACGAGCCTCGTCGAGCGCGGCGCAGCGGGCGAAGAAGACGGACGGAGCGATGATGTGCACTGCGGAGACGGCGGCGACGGTATCCGCCGGAATCTTCTCGTCGCGGGCCATGCTCACCAGACGGCCGTGGAAGAAGTCACGGACCTGCTGGGCGACCTCGGCGACGTCGAACTCGATGCCCTGCTCGCTATAGAGCTCAAGGGCAAAGTCGATGAGCGTCGTGGGGTCGATCGGCAGACGATCGCGCAGGATGTTGATAATGCCGATAGCGGCGCGACGCAGCGCGTACGGATCGGAAGAGCCGGTCGGGGGCTCACCGATGGCAAAGATACCGGCAATGGTATCGAGCTTGTCGGCACAGGCCACGATGCAGCCGGCGGTGCCCTCGGGCAGCTCATCGCCGGCAAAGCGGGGACGATAGTGATCGCGAATGGCGTGGGCGACCTCGTCGTTCTCCCCCATCGCAGTTGCGTAATAGCCACCCATCACGCCCTGCTGGCTCGTAAACTCGACGACGGCGTTGGAAACCAGGTCGGCCTTGCACAGGTGCGCGGCACGAGCGGCATCGGCAGCGAGGTGGGCGCCCAGATGGGCCTCGCGGGCAATAGCGAGCGCGAGCTGCTCAATGCGCTCGGACTTGGCGAGCACGCTGCCGAGCTTCTCCTGGAAGGCAACCTTGGCCAGACGCTCACGGAACTCGTCGAGGGAGATCTTCAGGTCCTCCTCGTAGAAGAACTTGGCATCGTCCAGACGGGCGCGCACGACGCGCTCGTTGCCGTCGATCACACGCTCGGCATTCTCGGGCTTGCTGTTGGAGACGACCACGAACTCACGCGTGAGCTTACCCTCGCCGTCATAGATCGGGAAGTAGCGCTGGTTGGTGAGCATGGACTCGCAGATGATCTCGTGCGGGACCTTGAGGAACTCCTCGTCGAAGGTACCGACGAGCACCGTCGGCCACTCGCAGAGGTTAACGACCTCCTCGAAGACCTTCTTGGGCGTGTCGACATGGCAGCCAGGGCGCGCAGCCTCGACCTCGGCAATACCGGCAAGGATGGCCACACGACGACGCTCGGCAGAGAGCACGCCGGCGTCCTCGAGCACCTGCTCGTAGACGGCGGGACTGGCGACAACATGGTCACCGGCGCCCAGCACGCGATGTCCGCGCGTGGTATTGCCGCTCGTCACATCGGCAAACGTCACGGGCACAACGTCCTCGCCCAGAAGGCAGCAGATCCAACGGACCGGACGCACAAACGTAGCGTGCTCGTGGCCCCAGCGCTGGCTGCGGTAGTTAGGCCACTGCAGGCCTGCGATCGTCTTCTCGCACAGGGCCGTCAGAATAGGGGTAGCCGGCGCGGAGGGAATGTTCTTCTCGGCGAATACGTACTCGCGACCGTCGGTGTCCTCACGACGGATCAGGTCCTCGGCAGCCACACCGCACTTGCGGGCGAAGCCCTGGGCGGCCTTGGTGGCGTTGCCGTCGGCATCGAAGGCAATGTTTGCCGCAGGTCCGCGCTTGACCTCGTGGACCTCATCGGTCGCGGTGGCGACGTTGGTCACGAGCGCAGCCAGACGACGCGGACTCGAGATCACGCGGACCTCGCCATGGGCCAGGCCGGCCTCGTCGAGGCCCTTTGCGATCATATCGCCAAGCTGCTTGACGGCATTGTTCAGCGGTGCGGAGGGCATTTCCTCCGTACCGATCTCAAACAGGAAATCCTTAGCGTCTGCCATGGCTTACGCCACCTCGCCTTCCTGGTCGGCATTCTCGTTAACTCCGGCGACCTCGGCCATATAGGCCTCGCAGCACGCCTTGGCGACGGCGCGGACGCGCAGGATGTAGTTGGCGCGCTCGACTGCGGACAGCGCACCACGGGCATCGAGCAGGTTGAAGGCATGGCTGCACTTCATGACGCAGTCGTATGCGGGCAGCGGCAGCTTGCGCTCCAGACAGGAGTGGCACTCGGCCTCGTAGTCGTCAAACTTCTGACGCATCATCTCGACGTTAGCGACCTCAAAATTGTAGGCGCTAAACTCGCGCTCGTTCTCCAGGAACACGTCACCGTAGGTCATGGGCGTGCCGTCGGGCAAATAGCTCCACACCAGGTCATAGACGGAGTTGACACCCTGAGCGTACATTGCGATGCGCTCCAGGCCATAGGTGATCTCGACGGGCACGGGGTCGACCTCGATGCCGCCCACCTGCTGGAAGTACGTAAACTGCGTGACCTCCATGCCGTTGAGCCAGACCTCCCAGCCAAGGCCCCAGGCACCGAGCGTCGGGCTCTCCCAGTCGTCCTCGACAAAACGAACGTCATGGTCGTTAGGGTCCAGGCCAATGGCGGCAAGAGACCCCAGGTAAAGCTCCTGAGCATTAACCGGGGAAGGCTTAATGAGCACCTGGAACTGATAGTAGTGCTGCATGCGGTTGGGGTTCTCGCCGTAGCGGCCGTCGGCGGGACGGCGGCAGGGCTGCGCATAGCAGGTGCGCCACTCGGCAGGACCGAGCGAGCGCAGCGTGGTCGCGGTATGGAAGGTACCGGCACCGACCTCGGAGTCATAGGGCTGCATAATGACGCAGCCCTGCTCGCCCCAGTACTGCTGGAGGCGCAGGATGATGTCTTGGAAGGAAAGCGATGAAGCGTTCATGCCTCTAATATCCCCTCGTCGAAACGATTACACGGTTAGGTACTGTACTATAGCGGTTTTTAGTCGATAGCGCCCAGACGGTTGAGCGGCCAGTAACGCACGAGCGCCACGGCGATCAGGTCCGAACGGTCGACCGGGCCAAAGTAGCGTGAGTCGGCTGAGTTCTCGCGGTTGTCGCCCATCACCCACACGCACCCGTCAGGGACGGTGTAGGGATAGCTCACCTGAGCACCAGGCGCCTGGACCGACAGTGGCCAGCTCATGCCCGTCGTATAGTCCTCGTCGAGCGCTTGGCCGTCAACGACCACCTTGCCGTCCTGCAGGTTGACCGTCTGGCCGGCTGTGGCGATAACGCGCTTAACGAGCACATCGTGCTCAGAGGTGCCATCGGGGTTGTGGAACACCACGATATCGCCTTGGCTGACCGGCTGACCGAGCTCAAGCGTCACCTTTTGCGCCAGGATCTGGTCGCCAATCTCAATCGTGGACTCCATGGAACCGGTGGGCACCACAAAGGGCTCGACCACAAAGGTGCGAATCAAGAAGGTGGCCACGAGCGCGATCGCGACAACCACGACCCACTCAAACGCGCCCTTTAGCATGGAATGCTGCGACGGAACCATTCTCACTCCTCGCTCTGCGAATACGAAGCGTCCAAAATCTCCTGCGCGTACGCACGCTCCTGGGGCGTAAGGCGCGCCGTCTCGATCAGATCGGGACGCCAGCGACAGGTGCGCTCGATGGCGTTCTTGCGGCGCCAAGCGTCAACCTTGGCGTGGTCACCACTTACAAGCACGGGAGGCACGCCCTCGCCGTTAAACTCGGCAGGGCGGGTGTACTGCGCGTACTCGAGCAGCCCACCGTCCTCGGCGGTCGAGAATGATTCGTCAACGTTGCTCATCTCGTCACCAAGCGCGCCGGGAATCAGACGCACGACGGCGTCAGCAACAACCATAGCAGGCAGCTCGCCGCCCGTGAGCACATAGTCGCCGATCGACAGGCGCTCATCGGCATACGCATATGCGCGCTCGTCGACACCCTCGTAACGGCTGCACACAAACAGCAGGCGCTCGCTTTGGAGCAGGCGCTCGGCTACATGCTGCGTAAAAGGCTCACCGCAGGGCGTAAAGAACACCACGGTGGGCTTGGGGCCCTCAGAGCTTATGGCCTCGATGGCCTCAGCGATGGGCTCGACCTTCATGAGCATGCCCTGACCGCCGCCGTACGGCTCGTCATCGACGGTACGGTGGCGGTCGTGCGTCCAGTCGCGCAGGTTATACGCCTTAAAATCAAAAAGGCCGGCCTTGCGGGCACGGCCCAAAATCGATGTGGACATGACGGGCTCAAACATCTCGGGAAAGACCGAAAGGGTCTCGATCAGCATGTTGTCCTCCCTACTTGTCCATATCGATCAAGCCGTCCATAACGTGGACGGATATTGCTCCCCGATCGGGAAGATCGAGCACAACCTGCTCGATCACGGGAATCAGCACCTCGCCATACCGATCACCCTCGACAACCCAAACGTCGTTAGCAAGCGTCGACATAATCTCAACGATCGTTCCGAGCGACCCAAAGCGCTCGTCAACCACCTCACGACCCATAAGGTCGGTATAGGCGGCATCGAGTGAATCGAGCTCAAAGTCATCACGGTTCGCCAGAACGAAACAACCCGTGATGCCCTCGGCGGCCGTCAAGTCGTCAATGCCCTCAAACGAAACCAAATCGCCATCGCCCGTATCGGTAACGGATGTAACCGTGCAAAAGCGGTCACGCTTGAGCGCCGGTGGCGTCAGGGCGACACGCATACCCGGCTCCAATACAGAAGGAAGCCCCCGCAGCGGCTGCGCGAGGACCTCCCCCTTCCTTCCATGCGGCTTAACCACACGGGCGATGTTTTTGTACTGGGACCTCAAGGTCCTAGCCCAGAACCTCTACCTCGACGGAAGTGTCGAGGCGAGCGGCCAGTGCACGGGCGAGCGTGCGAATGGCCTTGATGGTACGGCCGCGACGGCCAATGACCTTAGCGACGTCATCCTCGGCAACCGAAACCTCAATAGTTGAGGCATCGTCACCATCGATAACTTCCAGGCTCACGGAATCCGGGTCGTCGACGATCTGAACAACGAGATATTCGACGAGATCGGCGATGCGATCTGAGAGCATTGCCTCACCCTCGAGCTGTGCAGCGTCAACCTCAGGCACGATTTACTCCTCGGCGCCCTCAGCGGCCTCAGCGGCCTCAGCGGCAGCCTTAGCGGCCTCGGCCTCTTTGGCGAGCTGCTTCTTGGACTTCTTGACGACGGTCTCGGTCTTCTCGCCCTCGTTGGCGGCCTTGACCAGGGCAGCGACAGCGTCGGTGAGCTGAGCGCCCTTGGACTGCCAGTCAGCAATCTTCTCGAGATCGAGGTTGATGGTCTTGGGGGTGGTCATCGGGTTGTAGCGGCCAACCTCCTCGATGATACGACCGTCACGCGGGGCGCGGGAATCGGCGACGACGACACGGTAGTACGGACGCTTCTTAGCGCCGTGACGAGCAAGGCGAATCTTGACTGCCAAAGGAAACTCCTCCAACCAAGCAGCTTTAGGCTGCAACTACAAACAAACAGTTGAACATAATACGCCATCGACGCGGGCAGGTGAAGTCCGTGAGACCAACTTCTTCGGTGTAGTCGAAGGCAAATCCATATCTTAGACAAGAATTCGCGATTTGCAAGCACATCCACGCACCCCACATGAGCTGCGCGGTATACTCATGCCATGAAAAGATGCGAACATACATACGGTTATGAGGATACTGCGGGCGTCACGCCGCCGCCCTGGACGGGTCCGGCGGTGGGTCTGATGGATCTCGATGCGTTTTTTGCGAGCGTGGAGATGCTCGATCATCCCGAGTGGCGCGGCAAGCCGCTTATCGTGGGTGGAGACGCCGAATCGCGCGGCGTCGTCTCCACCTGCTCATACGAGGCACGCCGCTTTGGCGTGCACTCCGCCATGCCCTCGGTCGAGGCGCGCCGCCTATGTCCGCAGGCCATTTGGACACACGGGCATTTCGATCGCTACCACGAGGTCAGCGCACAGGTCATGAATATTCTTGCCGACGAGACACCGCGCGTAGAGCGCGTGTCCATCGACGAGGCCTTTATCGACATCACGCCGGGCCGCTTTGCGCCCGAGGACCCACTGCTCGTCGTACGACGCATCAGCGATCGCGTGGCGGCACTGGGGGTGACCTGCTCCATCGGCGTCGGTTGCAACAAAACGGTAGCCAAGATTGCAAGCGAGCGAGACAAGCCGTTTGGGCTTACGGTCGTACGCCCGGGAACTGAGCAGCGTTTTCTGGCACCGTTACCTGTTTCTGCCATGAGCGGTATCGGGCGCTCGGCCGAGGAGCGGCTGCGCCGCATGCGGATTTACACGCTGGGCGAGCTGTCGCGCGCACCGGAATCCACACTGTCTGCGATTTTTGGCGTTAACGGCGAGCGCATGCGCCAGCGTGCGTTGGGGCTCGAGGTTTCCGAAGTCACGAGCCTCGATGAAGAGCGTGAGGTCAAGTCGGTAAGCAATGAGCGCACCTTTGCGAAAGATTTGACCGAGCGCGGGGACATCGAAGCGGCGATTGCACTATTGGGCGAATCCGTCGGACGTCGCCTGCGCCGCCAGGGGCTTACCGGCACCACGGTGACGCTCAAACTTAAGTACTCGTACGGCAGCGGTCGCTCGGCACAGCGACGACTCCCCCATCCCACCGACGACGAGAACATCTTTGTGGCGGTAGCGATCGAGTTGCTCGACAACATCTGGCAGGAAGGAATGCATGTACGCCTTGCCGGCATAGGCATGAGTGACTTCAATCATCAAGGCGGCATACAGACCGACCTGTTTTGCGAAGTCGACGACCGCGGAGCCCAATCCAGCGACCGCCGTGACCTCTCCGTCGCCATCGACGCGGTCCGAGACAAGTTCGGCGACACCGCCCTATCCTTCGGCCGCCAATCACGCTTCTCCTCCCACTAAGTAGTCAATTTGGGACGGGGCTTTTTTAGCTACTTTAGATTGTCAGGGTAGTACGGGGCAGCTAATTTGGGACGGGGCTTTTTTAGCTACCCTTCAGCTGGCAGCGAATCACCCGGGGCCGGAATAAAACTCAACCGATTTGTAGGGTTAGCTAAAATAGCCCCGTCCCAAATTAGCTACCCAACCCATACCTGACGCGGTCGCAACACAGACCTCGTCCAAAATGAGCTATTTTTTGACTTTGACCTTTTGTATGGTGCAGTGTCCAATACCCGTAAGACGGACGATCTGTTTAATCGAAAAGCCCTCGCTCTTCAAAGTACGAATGCAGGCATCGCGCGCCCCCTTTGGCAAAGCCTTAAGGTGATGAGGCTCGTACGGCTTAAGAAGAGCCTGCGCAAACTCCAACGCATCTGTGTCGCTCACATGAGCGCCGTCACGGAAGCAATAGCGATTGGGCTCACCCGAGGTGCTGAAGGCAAAAAATCTCTGAGAGTCACCGAGCAACCCAAGAACGCAATCCGTTTTGCAGATACCCGGATATCCCATATACTCGCGAAAGCTGCTCCATCGATACAGCGAAGCGGTCCCAATCCTCGCCTTCGCGGGATTGTCGTGAATGTATCTCACGCAGTTGAGCAGCTGATCATCATCGAGGATCGGCACACTCTTAAATCGATCCTGGAAAACAGGCCCCTTCCTGCCTGTCTTTGAGTTGAAATACATGGCATACGCCGTCGTAATCGAATGCATGCAATCGCTCAGATGAACATGCTCGTCGTCAAGCAGAAGATGAATATGGTTATCCATAAGGCACCACGCGATGACATCCACTTTAAACTTCTGGCATTTCGAAGCAATCAGCCGAATCAGATAGAGCCGATCTTCGTCATCCTCAAATATGAGTTGGTCGGCACATCCCTTTTGGACGACATGGTAAAAACCATATACAGAGATTTCTCGCGCAGTCCGAGTCATACGCATCCCCTCCTCTACAGATGACAATTACGTTACCCGAGCCAGAGTAGAAAAAAACGTACTGGGAGCTATAAATCGCGATGTTCGGCGAACGGTAGGTAGTAGCTAAAAAAGCCCCGTCCCAAATTAGCTACTTTTGGGCAAAAAGAAAGCCGGGCGGCCGCGGAAAAACGCGACTGCCCGGCGAAACACTTGAGGGTAGCTAAAAAAGCCCCGTCCCAAATGAGCTACTAGAGGAGGTCCAGGGAGAGCTGGGGAGCATCGCCCCAGAGCTTTTCGAGGCGGTAGAACTCACGTGCCTCGGGAGTGAAGACGTGGACGACAACCGAACCGTAGTCCATAAGCATCCAGGTCTTCTGCTCGCGGCCCTCAATGGAAAACGGGTGCTCGCCGCAAGCCTCGGCGACCTTCTCCTCAATCTCGTCGACGATGGAATCAACCTGGCGGTTGTTGGTGCCGGTAGCAAGGACAAAGTAGTCGCAAACATCGGAAAGCTCAGTCAGGTCGAGCACCTGAACGTCCTCGCCTTTCTTGTCGTAGGCGGCCTGCGCGGCAGCGCGGGCGACATCCTCGGCGGCGACACCGCTGGCGGAGAGCGTCGCGGCGGTGCGGTCGGACGTGGCCACGAAACTCTTGTGCTCCACACTTTCAAGAATCTGCTCGTCGGTCATGGTCTCATCGGCCATGGAATACCTCTTTCTAGACGCACCCGAGCTAGCGCAGCTGGGCGTAATGGTTGTAAATCGTAATAGCCGTGGGATAAAGATAGCGCCCGGACTGGATCACATAGACCAGACCCTGCGCAAAACAGGAGAAGAACAACTCGTCGAGCGAGGACTTCCCCACCATCTTGCGCAGCGCATGGGCATAATC
This sequence comes from Collinsella sp. WCA1-178-WT-3 (M1), assembly GCF_009696325.1. Classification (GTDB taxonomy): domain Bacteria; phylum Actinomycetota; class Coriobacteriia; order Coriobacteriales; family Coriobacteriaceae; genus Collinsella. The sequence goes on along the minus strand of NZ_VUME01000005.1, from coordinate 42,051 downwards.
GCCGTGGCGGTTGGGTTCGATGGCATCGGCCACAAAGACCACCATATCGAGTGGCGTCATGTCGCAAGCGCCCACGGTGTGACGGTCGACAGCCTGAAAGACCGCCGGCGACAGCTCGGGAAAAAGCTGCGGAAGCTCATAGGCGGCAACCGGGCCATGCAAAAGCGGCGTCGCGGCAGACGGAGAGCCGGCAATCTTAATGCCATAATGCAGAGCGCGCGTGACCAGCTCGTCGTCGGAGAGTACTTTGTCCCAGTCATGGATCAGGCCGGCGGCAGCGGCATCAAAGCGGTCGACATCGTATACCTCGGCTAGGTGCAGCGCCGTCTCGGCAACCCCGAGCGAATGCACGTAGCGCTTACGCTTATCCTTCATGCGCACATCGAGCAACTCGTGGATACGCGTCAAGAGCGCGCGCTCGTCGCCCTCAAACTGATCTTCTACCGACAACGTTTCCCCCCGTCAATCAAAATCGTCTTGCCCAAGATCGGCATACAGGCCGCGTTTACGGATATAGCCGAGCACGGACTCGCTCGTAAGATAGCGCACGCTCATGCCGCGGGCAACCCGCTTGCGGATGTTGGTCGAGCTAATCGCCAGCGCCGGAATCTGAATATAGCGCACATCGAAGGGCAGCCCCGATTCCTTAATCCTCGACCGGGCCGTATCGATGTCAAAGCCGGGGCGTGTCGCAGCGATAAAGGTTGCCAGTTCGGCAATCTCATCAGCATTGTGCCAGGTCACAATATCGATAATCGCATCGGCACCCGTGATAAAGTAAAGCTTCACCTGTGGAGGGTAAAACTCGCGAAGGGCACGCAGCGTATCGGCTGTATAGGTGACACCGGCACGATCGATCTCGAAGCGGCTTGCCAAAAAGGCCGGGTTCGCGGCAGTCGCGAGGACCGTCATGGCATAACGGTCCTCGGCAGGCGTCACCGGTTTGTCGAGCTTAAAGGCAGGAGAGCCGGCCGGCATAAAAAGCACAGCGTCCAAGTCGAGCGACTCGCGAGCCTGCTCGGCAGTCACCAAGTGCCCGTAATGAATCGGGTCAAAGGTGCCGCCCATAATGCCAAGCCGAAACTCGTGCCCATCCTTGATGGGCAGCTCAGGCAATCCGATTCCACCGCGCAGCGACATGGCTTACTCGCCCTCCGGGGTCTCAATAACGTCGACTTCGGTAGCGCCTTCGGAGCCCTCGGTGACATGAGCCACGTCCGCACCCTCGGCCGCTACGTCAATAACCTCAACGCCTGCATCCTCGAGCTCATCCTCGTATTCCGAGAAGTCCTCGGCGCCCTCAAAGTCAAAGGCGCGCTGGCAAATGCGAACCTCGTCGCCCGCACGGCAGCCGGCCTTCTCGAGCGCATCGTCGACACCCATGCGGGCAAACTTATGCTGCAGGTAGATGACGGCTTCCTCGTTTTCCCAGTCGGTCTGGATAACCATGCGCTCGATCGCGCGACCGACCACGCGGAAAGCACCGGGCTCTTCCTCAACAATGCGGAAGCGCTTCTCGCGCTGCAGGCGGCGACGCTCCCACTCCTCATCGCGCAAATCGACCGGCTCATCAGAGACCGCAAGCTCCGCGCGAAGCTTAGCCACCTGCTCGCCCACGGCAAGCATCAGGGTGTTGAGGCCGGCACCCGTAACGGCGGAAACGGCAAAAAACATGTGGCCGTCGTCGAGCGCCGCGCGCTTAAGGTCGGCAATCTTATCGGCCGTACCCGGGGCATCGCACTTGTTGGCGACAACGATCTGCGGGCGCTCCGAGAGCTCGGCACCATACTGCTCGAGCTCACGGTTAATGATGCGATAGTCCTCAACCGGATCGCGATCCTCAAAACCGCCCGTCATATCGACAACGTGCATGATCAAAGCAGTGCGCTCAATATGGCGCAGGAACTGATGACCCAGGCCCTTGCCTTCACTCGCACCCTCGATGAGGCCCGGTACGTCGGCGACGACATAGGAATACTCACCGGCACGCACCATACCCAAATTGGGCACAAGCGTGGTAAACGGGTAGTCGGCGATCTTAGGACGGGCGGCGCTCATACGCGCGATGAGCGAGGACTTGCCCACCGAGGGAAAGCCCACGAGCGCGGCATCGGCCATAAGTTTCATCTCGAGCTCGATCCAGTGCTCCTCGGCCGGCTCACCCAGCTGGGCAAACGCGGGCGCGCGGCGCACCGACGTCACAAAGTGAGTGTTGCCCAGACCGCCGGCCCCACCGGGCGCCACGACAACGCGCTCGCCATCGTGCACCAGGTCGGCAATCTCGAACATCGGGGTCTGCGTCTCGGGATCGAGCTCGCGGACTACGGTGCCCATGGGAACTTTCAAAATCAGGTCCTCGCCGCTCTTGCCATTGCGACGGGCGCCCTGGCCGTGCGTGCCGCGCTCGGCACGGAAGTGATGCTTAAAGCGGTAATCGATCAGCGAAGACAGCTGAGCATCGGCCTGGATGACGACATTGCCGCCACGGCCGCCGTCGCCGCCATCGGGGCCGCCCTTGGGAACAAATGCCTCGCGCCTAAACGACATGCATCCGGCTCCGCCGTCGCCGCCGCAAACGTTAATGCGGCTGATATCGGTGAACTGTGACAACAGAATCGCCTCCTACAAAAAAAGAGGGAGACCCTTGAATCCTAAAACTCAAGTGCCTCCCACATATGTGCTCTATGAAGGGTGAATTACGCGTTCGCGAGCGGGCGTACGCTGACCCTGTGCTTGATACCCTTGTGGAACTCAACGGTACCGTCGACCAGCGCGAACAGCGTGTCGTCCTTGCCACGGCCAACGTTCGCACCCGGGTGGATGTGCGTGCCGTGCTGACGGACGAGAATCGTGCCCGTGGTTACCGTCTGGCCGGCGAAGCGCTTCGTGCCAAGGCGCTGACCGCGGGAGTCACGGCCATTACGGGAGGAACCGAGTCCTTTTTTGTGTGCCATTGTGTATACCTACTCTTTCGTTACGAGTGTAATCTACTCGGCGACGGGAGCCTCGGCAACAGCCTCAGCCTCTGCCTTGACAGCCTTCTTGGCGCGGGAGGTAGCCTGAACCTTCACGATCTTCAGCTTGGTGAGCTGCTGACGGTGACCCTTCAGACGACGATAGCGCTTACGCTTGTGGAACTTGAAGACCAGCTGCTTCTCGCCCTTGAACTGCTCAACGATCTGAGCGGTAACCTTGGCCTTGGCCAGCTTGTCGGGATCGGTGACGATCTTCTTACCATCGTTGAGGAAGATGACCGGCAGGGTGACCTTGTCGCCCTCATTGCCCTCGATCTTCTCGACGGTGATGACATCGTCGGTGGCGACCTTGTACTGCTTGCCGCCCGTGTTAACGATTGCGTACATGTTTACTTGCCCTTCATGCATCAGTTAGTGCAACAGCCGAATATAGTAGCAGGCGATAATACCCCCGTCAACGAGTATGTGGAGCAAATCCACAAGTTCGCACAGGTATGGGGCTGACGAGTCGGCCCTCGTCGTCTTCGCATGCTTGATTCTGACGCTCGACATCGTAGGAGCAGATGGTCACGAGGTCTTGCATACCGGTGGAAACAATAGGTGCATCGACGCCCGGGGTCAAGCCCTGCAACAAAACATCAGCAGCAGAAAGCAAAATCTCCGGACGCATGGAGCCCTCGTTGTCGGCGTGGGTGTCGAGCATGAGCACCAGATGGTCCGGGCGCTCCCCCGCCTTAAGCTCGTAGCCCACGAGCGTATGGTCCAAGTCCAGGCGCTTGCTCTTTTTGCCGCGCGCATAGTCGATGCCGTGGCCCGCACGCAACGTGTCAATCGCGGCGCGCACCTCATCGGCGCTCACGGGTGACTCAGGGTCCAGATGCAGGTCGATACGATACGACAGACGCGTGAGCTGGGCTGTGAGCGCCGGCGTGCGCACGTCGATGTATGCGGCCTCGATGGGGGCCAGATCGGCCGGAGATGCCGCCGCCAGGCGCTCAAACGCCTCGTCGAGCACGACGAACTCGGTCATAAACAGGTCATACCACTCGCAGGTCGACGACGTGCCCACGGGCAGCGCCGAGGAAAAACCCACGCGCATGTGCGGCGAGAAACCCTGCGTCACAGCATAGGGCAGCCCCGCGCGACGCACGATACGCTCAATGGTATGGATTAGTTCCAAATGGCCCAGGTACTTGAGACGATCGCGCTTGCCGTAGCGAACGCGAAGCCTAAAGAGCGTGGGGCTGTCGGTCAAGCGCTCACTCATGCGCGATCACCCACCAATACGTTCTTGGCGTGGAGCGTGGGGCAGATTCCGCAGCCGGTGCACGACGTGCGGGTGCAGTCGGGCGTCGTGACGCCCTCCAGCGAGCGGCGGTATTCGCGCTCGAGGAAGCCGCGCGAGCAGCCGGGGCTCACGTGCTCCCAGGGCAGGTGCCAGTCCAGCTCGTAGGGCAGGTACACGAGCTCGTTGAGGTCGATGCCGTTTTTGGCAGCGGCCTCCTTCCAGTTATCGAGCGAAAAATGCTCCACCCAGGCGTCAAAACGCGAACCGGCACGCCAGGCATCGATGATGACAGGCGTCATGTCGCGGCCTGCACGAGACAGCGCCGCCTCAATAAGCGAGGTCTCGGCATCGTGGTAGTGCACGCGGACCGCACGGTTGCGAACGCTCGTAATGAGGAGCTTCTGGCGGCGTTTGACGTCGTCGTAATCGAGCTGCGGGCACCACTGGAAAGGCGTGGCGGCCTTGGGGATAAACACCGACACCGAGATGGACACCGAGATGGAGCCGCGGCGCGCCTTGGGTACCACGGAGCGGCCGAGCTCGAGCACATGGTCGGCCAGGTTGGCGATGGCCACGATATCCTCGTCGCGCTCGCCGGGAAGACCCATCATAAAGTAGAGCTTCATGCGATTCCAACCGGCCTCGAAGGCCGCCTTGGCCGCGCGGTCCACGTCCTCCTCGGTCACGTTCTTGTTGATGATGTCGCGCATGCGCTGGCTACCGGCCTCGGGGGCAAACGTCAGGCCGCCCTTCTTTTCGCCGGCGACCGACTCGGCCATATCCACGCCAAACGAATCCAGGCGCTGCGAGGGAATGGACACGCGAATGCCCGTATCTTCCAGGCGGCGGTTAAGGCGACCGAGCACGTCGCGGATGCAGGAGTGGTCGGTGGTCGAAAGCGAGGTAAGCGACACCTCGTCATAGCCGGTCTTTTCCAGGCCCTGGATCACCGAGGACACGATCTGGTCGGCCGAGCGCTCGCGCACCGGGCGATACGTCATGCCGGCCTGGCAAAAACGGCAACCGCGAGCGCAGCCGCGCAGGATCTCGATAGACAGGCGATCGTGAACGAGCTGCGCATAGGGCACGCACGACTGCGACAACGGATTGGTAGCGCCAAAGTCCTCGACGACGCGCTTGTAGACCACCGGCGGCACGTCTTTGCCCTCGCGCGGCACGGTGTAGCCATGCGGTGAGCAGGGTTCGTCATAGCGCACCTCGTACAGCGAGGGCACATAGGTACCGGAGACGGTCGCGAGCCGCTCGACAATCTGGGCGCGCGGGACGCCCTCGTCACGCAGGCGGCGATGCAACTGGCAGATCTCGAGCAGCGACTCCTCACCCTCGCCAATCAGGATGGCATCGAAGAAGGCCGCATACGGCTCGGGGTTATAAACCGAAGGTCCGCCGGCGACGATGATGGGATCGTCCTCGGTGCGGTCGGCCGCCAGAAGCGGAATGCCGGCGAGATCGAGCGCCTCGAGAAAGTTTGTCACGGCCATCTCGTGCGGCACATGCATACCGACGATATCAAACGAGGCCACGGGCGCTGCGCCCTCGAGCGACAGCAGCGGGATACCGGCCTCGCGCATGGCATCGCCCATATCGGGCCACGGCACATAACCGCGCTCACAGGAGATGCCCTCGGCCTGGTTAAGGATGTTGTACAGGATGGCGATACCCTGGTTGGGCAGGCCGACCTCGTACACGTCCGGGTAAATCATGCAGCAACGATAGTCGGCATCGGCCTTGAAGAGCGTACCCCACTCGTGGTCGATATAGCGACTCGGCTTTTCGACCTTCGCGAGCAGCGGCTCGATTAAATGAAAACAGTCTTGGTATGGAACGCGCAAAAGAAACCCCTAAGCAGCGAGATCGGATGCATCCTCAAAAGGATTCATGGGACGGGTAGCGCCGGCAACCGTGGTCACCAGGTCGCGGACGCGCGAAAACGTGGCGGCAACCACCTCGTTGGCACGGCTGTAGTCGATATCGCGCTCGTAGAGAGACACGAGTGCACGGCCCATGCCATAGGTGCCCGCGGCAGCAGAGAGTGCCTTGACGGCAAAGCCGATATGCGGCGTCTGCTTTACCAGGGCGCGCGTGACGGCGCGCATTACCAAGCCGCCGGCAAGCACGCCCGCGACCTCGTAGCCGCGCTCGGGCTTAATGCCGCGTCCAAAGATGGCCGCAAGCTCAAAGAGCATGCCAACCTGCGCCAGCGCCATAACGGGATAATCGGCCCCCGGCAAAAACACCAGCGCGCCCGTCGCCATATTGGTAAGCGCGCACGAGGTGATGATGCGGTTGGCGGCGGCAATGCGCATAAAGGCAAAGTTCGCCGCAAAAGCCGTCTCCTTTTCCGTACGGTCCAGGATCCAGCGGGCGAGCGTCTCGAGCAGATACGTCTTATCGGTGGCCGCTACCACGCCGAGCATGGGCGTGGACTCCTGGATAAAAGGCACCTCGACAGCGGACTCGGCCAGCACGCACACGGGCGCGCCGGCAATGACGAGCTCCTGTACAGCACTCTCAAGGCGCTCAGATCCGCACGAAAGCACCAGCACCACGTCGGTATCGGTCTTGGGGACGATACGCTCCTCCCCCAGACGCTCAACGCGGACAATGCCCGAGGTCGTCTGCGGCACAAAGGCATCGCGCACCGTCTCGACCAAAAAACGCGAGGCAGTCGAATCCAGGTAGACCGAAACGCGCACCGGCGTATCGGAATCCCTCTTGGTGGTCGCGCCCATTTTAAAAGCGCGGGTCAGCTTTTCCACGGGAATCTTCATGGCAAACCCCTCCAGCGGTTACGCGGCGCCCGAACGATGCCGCCATATGGATTGTACGATACCCACCGTCAACAACTGGATCATCATCGACGACGAACCAAAGCTAATGAACGGCAGCGGAATACCGGTAATCGGCATCATGCCAATGCACATGCCGATGTTCTCGAACGTCTGAAATGCCCACATGCCGACAATACCCACGCATGACAAGCGTAGAAACAGAGACTCGCACTTAAAGGCGACGCGAATCGTCGAGAAGATGAGCAGCACGTACAGGCACAGCAACAAAAAGGAACCGCAGAAGCCGAACGTCTCTGACAAAAAGGCGAAGACGAAGTCGGTATGGAACTCGGGCAGAAAGCCGCCGGCCGACTGCGTCGCATGCCCCAGGCCCTTACCAAAGAAACCGCCCGAGCCGACCGCGATCAACGACTGCTGCAGGTTGTACGCATCGTCCGAATCGGCGTTGTCGGGATCGATGAAGACCGTCAGACGATTCATCTGGTACTGCTTAATGAGCACATCGTGGCCGAGCAGCGAATCGAAGACCGAATCGAGCGCCAGGACGAGCGCCACCAAACCCACGAGCAGAGCCAAAGTCGACAGCACCCATTCGCGGCGCGCACCGCTCATGCAGATGACGATGGCACCCGACACCAGCACGACCAGACCCGAGCCCAAATCGCCCATGGCGACGACGGCCAAAAACGGAACGGACAGCATGCCGCAGAGCTTAATGTAGTCGCGAGCGGTATCGATGCGCCCGTTGTACTGCGAGCCAAGCGTGGCCATAAAGAAGATGGTGATGAGCTTGGCAAGCTCAACGGGCTGGAATGTTAAACCGATACCGGGAATCTTGATCCAACCCGTCATTCCCAAGCCGCCCGTATAGGACAGGCCCGGAATCTTAGGCGAGAAGATCACGATGAGATCGATGACGAGCAGGGCCGTCGAAAAGTTGGAAATGCCGCGCAGGTCGGTGCGCCAGACGAGCACCGCCAGCACCGCGCCAATACCGATACCCAGCAGGTGACGCGAGAACGAGGCGTCGGCTTTAAACTGCGAGGCGGACCAGATAATAATGGCGCCATAAGTGACGAGCGCCACAGTCGCCAACAGGACGCCGACGTGCACCTTTTGGCGAAACGTTCCGCGCGATGCGGAAATCTGCTTGTTAACGCGGTCCAGGCTGCTGCGAGAGCCGGTTTTGGTTGAGCGGAACAGGTCCGCCGGCGAAAAGTCCATCGCAACCTCCTATCGAACCGAGGAATCGCCCGTGGCCGTCGACGTGTCGGGCTCGTCATAAATCGCACCGAGGACATCGCGCACAACGTGCAGCGCGGTATCGGAGCCGCCACCGCCCTGTTCCAAGACAGTGGCGATCACATACTTGGGGTCATCGGCCGGCGCGTAGGCGCAAAACCACGCGTAATCGTCCTCGCCGCTCTTCTCACCCGTGCCGGACTTGCCGTAGACCGTAGGGGTCAGGGAGTTAAAGTGCGCGGCGGTCGAAGTCGACGCCGAGTAAATCACATCGTGCATGCCGTTGCGGACCAGCGCAAGATCGGCATCGTTGTTAATTTGAGCCTCAAGGCGCTTCTTTTTGCCCTTGCCGTTGTACTTGTAGGCATCGCCGTCGCCATCACGCGAGACAGCAGACAAGAACACATGCGGCACATACTGTTTGCCGCCGTTGGCAATACCCATGTAGGCGCAGGCCATCTGCAGCGGTGTCACCAGAATGTCGCCCTGACCGATGGCGATGTTGGTCATATCGCCGGCATTCCACTTGCGGTCCTCGGCCGAGGCGTCGGTAAAGTACGACTCTTTCCACTCTGCATCGGGAATGCGGCCCGCACCCTCACTCGGCAGGTCGATGCCGCAGGTCTTGCCCAGGCCCCAACGGCGAAAGACCTCTTGCAGGCCTTCGGGATGCTGGTCGTTGTAGAAAAAGGCCTTGCCCATATCGTAGAACACGGGGTCGCAGGAGTTGGCGATACCGGACTGCAGCGTCATCGTGCCGTGGCCGGAGTGCAGCCAGCAGTACTTTCCCCAGGATTTGCCCAAGCCGGTCCAATATCCCGTGCAGTTGGTCGTTTGACTCGAAGTGTACGTGCCAAATTCGAGGCCAGCCAACGCCGAGAGGGGCTTGATGGTCGAGGCAGACATGTACTGGCCGCTAATGGCGCGGTTGAGCAGCGGATGCGAGCCCTCGTCATCGTTAAGCTCGGTCCACACGTCATTGGAAACGCCGCCGATAAAGACAGAAGGATCAAACTTGGGTTCGCTTGCCATGCCCAAGATCTCGCCGTTGTTGGGGTCAAGGCACACCACGGCACCGTTGCCGGCATTGCTATGGCCCGTAGTCTTGGCAAGCTCAATGGCATTCGCCAGAGCCGTCTCGCAGGCCTGTTGAATCTTAAGATCGAGCGTAAGCTTAATGTCAGAACCGGCCTTGGCGGGAACGGCGCCGGCTTGACCGGTAACGTTACCCGAGGCGTCAACTTTCACGGTCTGCTCACCGCGAATGCCCTGCAGCAGATTTTCGTAGTAAATCTCTACGCCCGCCTGACCCACAATATCGCCCGATTGATACGAGATCTGGCCAGCCGCGCTTTCGTTGCCGTCCGACGACTTCTTGTTCTGCGCCTCGAGCTGCTCGGAGGTAATGGTGCCGGTATAGCCCAAAATATGGCAGGCGGTCTCGCCATACGGGTACTGGCGCTCGGTGCGCTCGGCGATCTTCACGCCGGGAAACTCACCGGCGTGCTCCTGAATGTAGGCGACGGTAGAGCGGCGCACGTCAGTCGCGATCGTATGCAGGCTCTGCGCGCCCTCGGAATTGTCCTGGATGTTGCGCAGCACCGCGACATACGGCATGCCGAGCACGTTGGCAAGATGACGCACCAGCACCTTGTCGTCGGCAAGATCGCGATAGGCGACGACGGCGAGCGAGGGGCGGTTTTGCACCAGTGCGACGCCGTTGCGGTCCAAGATGCGGCCACGCACGGCCGGCGTGGTAACGGTACGGGTCTGATTGCTCTTGGCCTGCTTGTCGTAGTAGTCCGACGAGACCATCTGCATGCCCCACAGCTTAACGGCAAGCGCGGCAAACATGGCACCCACGCCCGTGGTGAGGATGGAAAAACGGCCCTTGAAGGCCGTGGCGGCCGTATTGCCCTCGCCCTCGGTGGCGCGCGGGGCCGTTCCGTGCTGTGTGTCGTAGGTAAAGCGGGAGTCGCCGCGGCGCATGATGACCAGCGCGACCACAATGGCCACGACCAGCGCGATACCGGCGACAACAACCGTCAACTGGGAAGACATCTTGAGGCCTCCCCTATTTGAGCTTACGGGTCTTGGGCTTAAAGCGCATGCCCGTCTGACGCCCACCGCGCGCAGAGAACCCATAGCCAGACTGCGGAGCGGCGCCGGACATCAAAAACGGAATGGCAATCAAGCCCGTCAGGATCGAGGACGGCAGAGCGTGCCCAAAGATGGCCACCACAAAGCTCGTCTCCAGACCCATAAACAGCAAGATGATGCTGTAGACCACGTTGATGGCAAGCGCAAAGGCGCCCACGGTAATGCCGCGCGCGCTCGGCGAGCCGCCCGTCTGACCAGCCGCGCTGTGCACCAAAGCAAAACTGCCCACGGTCAGCAGCAGCGACATAACGCCCACCGGCACGGCGGCGGAAAGGTCGTAAAACAGACCGCTGCAAAAGCCGCACACGACGGCACGCGTAGGGTCGCCCGAAAACACGCTCAGACACACCAAGATGATCATAAAGTTGACGCGGCCGCCCGCGATGGAGATTTGCGGTGCCAGTCCCGCCTGCAGCAGCACGCAGACGATAGCGGCGATTGCAAAGGCGCGGGAGCCAGTCCCCTGTTCGTGTAGATCCATGGACATGCCTCCCTATTCGCTCGATCCAGAATCGGACGCTTCGGCCGTGTCGGAATCATCATCCGATTTCTCGTCCTTAGACTGAGTCGCGGCATCGCGCGATGAGCCCTGCGGGGCACTATTGGCCGAGCTCACATCATCGTCCGAAGCCGACTGCTCGTCGGTCAGCGAGGTAATGACGAGCACTTCCTCGTTATTTTCGGCCGTGGTCTGCGCACGCACCACAATGGTGTAGTACACGTCGTTAGCCGACTTCTCGACCGAAGACACGGTGCCGAGCGGCAGTCCCTTGGGGAACACGCCACCGATGCCCGAGGTCACGATGATATCGCCCACCTTAACATCGGAGTCGACGCTCACGTACTCAAGACGCAGCGTGCCATCGGGCTGGCCCTGTAGCATGCCTTGTGCGCGCGTGTCCTGCACCATGGCGGACACACCAGAGTTCTCGTCGCCAATCAGGCGCACGGTCGATGTCTTGGCCGAAACCTCGATAATCTGGCCGATGACGCCGGCCGAGCTCGTCACGGGCATGTTGATGGTAAGCCCGTCGGCAGAACCCTTATCGATGGTGACGGTCGACGTCCAGGCGTCACCCGAGGCTCCGACAATACGAGCCGCAGTGGACTTGAGGTTATAGGTCGACTGCAGGCCCACCAGACCCTCAAGGCGCTCAGCGGTCTTTTGGGCCTCGGAAAGCTCCGCGACCTTGGAAGTGAGGACCTCGTTTTGCTTCTTAAGGTCGTCGAGCGACTCCTGCGAAGCGGTGAGGTTGGAGAACACGTTGCCGATGGCATTGAATGGCGCCGCCACCGCCGAGCCAACGAAACGCACCGGAGAGGTGATTGTCGTGACGCCCGAACGCACGGCATGTATCGGCCCGGCCTCGCCCTCTCGAATGTAAAACGTGAGCAGCAACACAGAAATCAGGCTGAAAACAATCAACGGGCGCATACCCGTTGATTGTCGTTTGGTATTCAGATTTGAAGAGAAACCCGAAGATCGTGCCAAATGGAATCCACCTTTTGGAAATTAAGCATTGGTCTGGACGAAACCGCCGTCAAACGCGTTGGCCTCGAGCACGCGGGCGCAACCGTTTACGACGTTGTCGAGCGCCGTGGGGCTCACGTTGACCGAAACGCCCGTCTCGTCGCGCAGGCGCACGTCGAGGCCGCGCAGCAGCGCTCCGCCGCCGGTCAGCAGAATGCCGTAGTACATAAGGTCCGAGGCAAGATCGGGCGGTGTGGCGTCGAGTGCGTCCTTAACGGCCTTGGCCATCTCGTCGAGCGGCTTATTGAGCGCACGACGAATCTCCTCGCTCTCGATGCGCACGGTCTTGGGCAGGCCCGTGATCACGTCGCGGCCATTGACCTCGACGTCAAGCTCGTCCTTGAGCGGCACGGCAGAGCCGACCTTAATCTTAATGTCCTCGGCCGTGCGCTCGCCGATGGCCAAATTGTAGGCATCGCGAACATGTGTGAGGATAGCCTGATCGAACTCGTCGCCGGCAATGCGGATGGACTGCGACACGACGATACCGCCCATGGCGATAACGGCAACCTCGGTGGTGCCGCCACCGATATCGATAACCATGGAGCCGGTCGGCTCCTCGACAGGCAAGTCAGCACCGATAGCGGCAGCCATGGGCTCCTCGATCAGATAGGCCTGGCGAGCGCCAGCCTGAATCGTAGCCTCGAACACGGCGCGCTTCTCGACCGACGTGACACCGGAGGGAACGCATACGACGACGCGCGGACGAGGGGTCCACGGATAGCGCTTCTCGGAAGCCTTATCGATAAAGTAGCGAAGCATGGCCTCGGTGACATCGAAGTCGGCGATGACGCCATCCTTAAGAGGACGCACGGCCACAATGTTGCCGGGCGTACGGCCAAGCATACGCTTAGCCTCGATACCGACTGCAAGGATGCGCTCATCGTTTTTGTCGATAGCGACGACGGAAGGCTCGCGAATGACGATGCCCTTGCCGCGCACGGAGACAAGCGTATTGGCGGTGCCGAGGTCGATGGCTAGATCGCCCGCATAGCTACCGAAGAACATGTCCATCAAAGAAAACAACGCAACTCCTGATGTGTTGGATGATTGCTGGAAACTACTAGCCCATCATACTAGCGCAAGCCCGGCACCTCACTTGCGGTGAAGCACCGGGCAGCGCCAAATCTCATAAGGTCACTACTGGTTGTCAGCGGCCGAGAAATCGATGTCGAGCGAAGATACCGCCCAGCCGATATGGTTATCGGAGCGCACGAATTTGACGGTATATTCCTGCTCGCCGCCCTTGGACAGCGAAGCCTTCACCTTCGCGGTGGTCTCGGTCATGGACTGATCCATACCTTCAACGGAGACGGTGGCGCCCTGCGGGATCGAGGAGATAATCATCGCCTTGGCGTCCTCGGACAGGCTGGAGGCCAGGCAGGACTCGGCCTTGGCGGTATCACCGTCGCCGGCAGCCTGGAACAGATCGGTGATGACGGACTCCTGCGAGGGGATACCCATGCCGCGCGTGTAGGCAAAGCCCAAACCGCCCGCGGCAAGAACAATCAGCAGAAGCAAAACCAAGAAGACCTTGAGGCCCGTATGGCGATGGCGACGACGGACCTTGGCCTGCTTGCGGTCCTGACGATCCTGCTGGACCATCTCGGACTCGGACAGCGTAAAGAAGCCCGTGTCGGACGGATCGGGCATAAACTGGCCAGTGGCACCCGTGGGATCGAGCGAATCGACAGCAGTCGTATCCATGGCGGGCGCCGGGGCCGTGGCCATGGCGGTCTGGGCCGAAAGCGCGGCAAGTGAATCGTGCACGCGGGCAAGCTCATCGGCCTGCTCGGGTGTGAGCTGATAGATGCCGTCGGCAGTGGCGGCATTAAAGGCATCGAGCGCCTCGGAAGGACGACCCGCGGCAGAAAGCGCCTGGCCCATACCCGCGTTAAGCGCACGCGTGTCATCGCGCGGACCGGCAAAGTCGATGGCCGTGCGATAGGTCTCCACGGCGTCCGCCGGTCGGCCAAGTTTGATGAAGCAGCGGCCGAGTTCGCCAAGGGCGGCCGCGGGGGCTGGATTGGCGCCATCGATGGCGGCCTGGCGGAAGGCAGTGCCTGCATTGGCGAAATCGCCCGACTGGAACAGCGCGTTGCCAAGACCCAGATAGGCCTTAAACGGCGTGGCATAGGAAGCATCCTGCGTTGCGGCGGAGAACGCCTGGGCTGCGGTCACATAGTCACCCACGGCAGCGAGCGCCTTGCCGCGGTTGGTGAGCAGCGCGCCGCGCTTTCCATAGGTGCCGTCGTTGAGGGCAGCCGCGTACGCCTCGGCAGCCTCGGCATACATACCCAGGTGCATCAGAGCGTTGCCACGCAGATGGTCGGCCTCGCCCATGATCTCGCTGGGGGTCTTTGCCGCACCGAGCATCTGAGCGGCTGCAGAAAAGTCGCCCGCACGATAAGCGGCTCGACCCTGTTGAATCAGCTGGCTATTCAAGGAAGTCCCCTTTTACTCGTGAACGATCTCGACATGGACGATCTCGTCGCCGGCACGCAGCTGCGAAATCACGTCGAGGCCCTCGACCGTGGTGCCAAAGACGGTGTAACCGGAATCCAGATTGTGCTGGGCACCCAGGCAGAAGTAGAACTGGGAGCCCGCGGAATCGGGATCCATGGAACGTGCCATGGCAAGCGCACCGTCCACATGGCTGTTGCGCGGGTTGGTGGCAAACTCTCCCTTGATGCAGTAGCCGGGGCCACCGGTGCCGGGCATACCGTCGGGGCCCTCAAGGCCGGCGGCGACGTCAGCGCCGGACATATCGCGGGTATTGGGGTCGCCGCCCTGGATCACAAAGCCGGGCACATAGCGGTGAAACTTAAGGCCGTCATAAAAGCCCATGGTGGAAAGCTCGCAGAAGTTCGCCACATGGATGGGAGCGCCCTCGCCGTCAAATTTGACCTTGATCGTACCCTTCGACGTCTCGATGATCGCACACTCGTCACCAGCGAGCTGGTACTCGGGCGTATAAAGCTCTTTCTTAAAACCAAACATGTGGTTCCTTCCTCGTGCGTTTAAAGCATATTTGTACGAATTGTAGCAATAAGCACGGGCTTCCATCAATTGCGCACGCAGGTTATGCCGTCGGAGGGCAACAAATTACGAACGCGGCTGCGGCTTCCAAGCGCTCACATTGGCATCGTACTGGTTAAGGGCGCTGTTGCCGCCCTGTGCGATGGGCGCCAAGATTTCACTCTGGCGGGCGCTCAGCGACTCGCCATCGGGAATGGACAGCGAGATATCCCAGCTCTGGCAGATCATGTCGACGCGCTCGTACATCCACTCGGCAAGCTGCTTGAGGTGCTCGATATCCTCCGCGTAGACGGTATCGTCTTGCACCTTAAGGTTGTTGAGCTCGTCTTGGGTCTTTTTGATCTGGTCGCGCAGGGCATAAGCGCTCTGCGACAGCTCCTGACGCGTGGAGAGCGGCGTGCGTAGGTACCCGCTGTTAAACGAGTCGACAACCTCGCCGATCTGATCATCGTCGCCATACGACACGATCGTCCGATACAGACCGTCGAGCTTGGTATAGAGCTGGTCGTCGGAAAGGACGGTCTCCTCCTGGACCACCTCGGCGGTATCGTCGGACTTGGTCTCTTCCTCGGTAGCCTCGCCCTTCTGGCGCGAGGGGAACGTCGTCTTGGCGGCCTGGCCAAACTGGTCGTAAAAGCCCGGCATAACGCCCATGGGGTCCGACGTCACAAACCAATAGGCACTGCCGCACACGGCAGCGAGCAACGCGATGACGATGAGCGGCTTGGGAATACGGCGCTTGTGCTTGTGGTAGGCATCCTCGTCAGGATGCACCTTGCGCTTGGGTTTTTGATTTTTGGACTGAGCGTCGTCACGAAGGGACACCGGCAGCGGGATATCGACCTTGGGAATGCCAAAATCCCTGTCGAAAGCCGGCAGCACGCAGGTCTCATTGGGATCGGCGGCATCGGAAAGTACCGCGGCGGCAGAGGCCGGCGCATGGGGTACCTCGGTATCGATCTGCTCCTGCGTCAGGCGGGGAAAACCAGCCGTGCGCCCAGCAGCCAGGTCGGATGCGGCCGCATCCTCGGATAGAATGCCCGGGGCAGGGCGCCCGCACTTGGAACAGGTACGGTCATGAGGCGACAGACGGGCACCGCAGCCTTCGCAGAACACAAACTCGGTGTGCTCGGGGCCATCGCCCGGGCCAACATAGGTATTGCAATAGGGGCAGAACGAGGAGCCGTCCTCTATGGTCTTGAGACAATGCGGGCAAATCACGGCATCCTCTTTTCGGAATCATTCGAACCATCGAGGTTAGAGCATAACATCGCTACGCCCCTAAAGGCACAGGGCACCAATTCAACATCGCAGGGTAGCTAATTTGGGACGGGGCTTTTTTAGCTGCCCTGGCCGCCAATCGGCCAAATAGAATGCGACATCAGCCGGGTAGCTAAAAAAGCCCCGTCCCAAATTAGCTACCCTGTGAGGTGCGGTTACTTCTTCTTTTTGCTCGGCATCGAAACCTTAATGCCCTGCGCGGACTTGGTCACACGCGAGCGCTTGACGCCCGCGCCCTTCTTTTTCTTGGGTTGGGTCTTTTCCACGCCCTCGAGCGCGCGGGCCTCGGCCTCACGTGTCGTACGCTCCTCGCGGCGCTGCGCCATGTCGGCGGCGACGCGCTTGGCAAAACGCTCGGCCGTCGAGCCCGTCGAGCTCACCTTGCCGCCACCGCGGCCCAAGCGAACGCGCACGCCGCGGCCAAAGCCAGTGGCGGCATGACGGCGACGCGGCTTAAGCGAATCCATCATCGTGGCGAGTTTAAAGAACACGCCGCAAGTAAAGACCACAATCACCAGAAGGATAATTGCCTCGCCCATCGACAAGTTGGCGATAGACAGCAGCTCGGGGAATCCGATAACGCCCACCAAGATGCCGGCGACGACAAATACAAAGAGCACAACGCGCAAGGGAGTGAGCGGCTGCGAGATACGCCAGATCAGGCTCACGCTTGCCGAACACGACGTGAGAAGGCACATCGTCGAAAGCGTGAGCTGGCTAAAGCCAAACACGCGCGCCACAAAGATGTCGAGCGCCGCAGCCAAAATGACTGCAACCGATGCCGGCAGCGCGCGCTTGAGAACGTTGGTCAAGAACGACCCCTTCACGCGGGCATTGTTGGGCTCAAGGCCCAGCACAAAGCCCGGCGCGCCGATGCAGAAGAAGTTGATGAGCGTCATCTGGATAGGCTCAAAGGGATACGGCGGCAGCGCGATGCACAGCGCCGCCAGGCCCATCGAGAACAGCGTCTTGGTCAGGAACAGCGAGGCCGAACGCTGCAGGTTGTTGATGGAGCGACGGCCCTCGGCCACCACGGCGGGCATCGAAGCAAAGTCGTTATCGACCAGCACGATCTCGGCCACGTTGCGTGCGGCGTCGGAACCGGCGGCCATGGCCACGGAGCAGTCCGCCTCCTTGAGTGCCAGCACATCGTTGACGCCGTCACCCGTCATGGCAACGGTATGGCCGCGACGTTTGAGCGCCTGCACGAGCTCGCGCTTCTGCTGCGGGGTCACGCGGCCAAAGACATGGTAGCGGTCCACCGCCGCATCAATCTTGGACGGCGTATCGAGCGTCGTGGCGTCCACATAAGCGTCCGCCCCCGGCACGCCCACCACGCGTGCGATCGACGACACCGTGCGCGGGTCGTCGCCACTGATCACGTTAAGGGTCACACCCTGCTCGTTAAAGTAGCCGATGGTCTCGGCGGCCGAAGTGCGAATCTCATCGCGAATGGTCACAAAGCCCACGGGCTCGGCCTCGCCCACCATATCGCCATCGGGCGTAAAGCCGTCCACACGGGCCACCACGAGCACGCGGCAGGTGTCGGCAAGCTCGGCCACACGATTTTCGACCTGCGCAAAGATACGCTCCGAAAGCACAAATTGCGCCGCGCCCATCACATAAGAGCCCTGCGCAAACGAGGCGCCGCTCCACTTTTTGGAGGACGAAAACGGAATGACCGACAGCGGCTCGGACACCTCGACCGGGCGGTCGGCGTAGTAGTTGAGCAGCGCCTGGCAGGTCTCATTGGCATCGGCCGAGGTCGCGCGCGCGACATTGGCAAGCGCAAAATCGAGCACGGTAGTATCGACGGAGACGGGTGCCTCGTCCGGGGCCAAGCCCACACCCTCAACGGGCAACGGATAGGTGCCCTCGACCTCCATGCGACCCGACGTGATGGTGCCCGTCTTGTCCAGGCACAGCACGTCGACGCGCGCGAGCGTCTCGATGCAATAGAGCTGTTGCGCGAGTACCTTGCGGCGCGCCAGGCGCACCGTCGCGATGGCAAGCACCGATGAGGTCAGCAGCACCAGGCCCTGCGGAATCATGCCCAAAAGAGCGCCCACCGTGGACAGCAGCGCCGACGAAGGCACGCGACCGGCCAGCAGCTCGGAAAAGCACCACGAAAGCGCACTATCGCCCGGCGTACCGGCGGCATCCCATAGCCCGCTCACACTCGAGGCAAACAAGGCCAGACCAAGCGGAATCATGATGACGCTCGCAAAACGCACGATAGCGTTGAGCGCGTTCATGATCTCGGAATTGACCTTTTTGACGTACTTGGCCTCGTTGTTGATCTTGGCCACATAGTTATCCGCACCAACATGGACCACGCGGGCACGCAACAGGCCCGAGTCGATAAAGCTGCCGCTCATGAGCTCGGAACCAGGTTGCTTCTTAATAAGGTCGCTCTCGCCCGTCAGCAGACTTTCGTTAACGAGCGCCTCGCCCGATACCACCACGGCGTCGGCAGGTATCTGGTCGCCGCGCCCCAGACGAATGATGTCGTCGAGCACGATCTGGTCCAAGTCGAGCTCCACCTCGGCACCATCGCGCACCGCGATGGCCTTCTTAGAGGTCAGCAGTGTGAGCTTGTCGACCATCTTTTTGGAGCGCATGGACTGGATGACGCCAATGGCGGTATTGAGGAACACCACGAACAGGAACGTCAGGTTCTTAAACGATCCGGTCATAATGACCAAAATCGCTAAAATCACGTTGATCAGATTGAACAGCGTGCAGAGATTTTCGATGATAAGCTCACGAACCGATTTGGTCTTGAGCTCCATGTTGCGGTTGATCTTGCCGGCGGCAATGCGCTCCTCGACCTCGGCGGTCGAAAGTCCGCGCTCGATATCCGTCGTTGCCATACCACGTCCTATCACGTCGCGTCGGTATAAGAAAAACCGCCCGGACCATGCGAGGTTCGGACGGTCTTACGTTCGATGGTGCCCCATGTTGGATTCGAACCAACGGCCTTCTGCTCCGGAGGCAGACGCTCTAATCCCCTGAGCTAATAGGGCCAACGGTTGGCATTATACCCAAGTGCGCCACGAGCTAACAACATAATAGAAAAAGCTCTGCAATTACGTGGGAGACGAAGCGCAACGGCTCACTTTAGGACGCAAAAGTGAAATAATTAGTATAAACTCTCATGCACCATATGATACGGCTCGCACTGCGGGCCGTTTTTGCAAGGGTTATCCATCGAGGTGAGAGGCACACCATGATTGCAATTTTAAAGCAGAGCGCCAGCGATGAGGCCATCGGCCACATCGTCAGCTGGATTGAGAAGAAGGGTCTCAAAACCGACGTGTCGCGCGGCGAGAACGAGACCATCATCGGCCTGGTGGGCGATACGACCAAGATCGACCCGTTCCTGCTCGAGTCCATGGACGTCGTCGAGCGTGTGCAGCGCGTCTCCGAGCCGTTCAAGCGTGCCAACCGCAAGTTTCACCCCGAGGACTCTGTCATCGACTGCGGCCACGGCATCAAGATCGGCGGCGACCAGTTCCAGGTCATCGCCGGACCCTGTTCCGTCGAGGGCGAAAACCTCATTCGCATCGCACGCCGCGTAAAGGCCGCCGGCGCCACGATGCTGCGCGGCGGTGCCTACAAGCCCCGCACCTCCCCTTACGCCTACCAGGGCATGGGCCCCGCCGGCCTGGACCTGCTATGCGAGGCCTCGGCCGAGCTCGACATGCCGATCGTCACCGAGATCATGGACCCGCGCGACGTGCAGGTCTTCTTGGATAAGAAGATTGACGTCATGCAGATTGGCGCCCGCAACGCCCAGAACTTCCCCCTGCTCAAGGAGGTAGGCAAGACCAAGACCCCGGTCCTGCTCAAGCGCGGCATGTCCGGCACCGTCGACGAGCTGCTCATGGCTGCCGAGTACATCATGAGCGAGGGCAACGACAACGTCATCCTGTGCGAGCGCGGCATTCGCACCTTCGAGACCCGCACCCGTAACACCTTCGACCTCAACGCCGTGCCGGTGCTGCACCACCTGTCGCACCTGCCCGTCGTGGCCGACCCCAGCCATGCCACCGGCTACACCCGCTACGTTGAACCCATGGCGCTCGCCGCGACCGCCTGCGGCGCCAACGGTCTGGAGATCGAGGTCCACGACGAGCCCAGCCGCGCGTGGTCCGACGGCGCCCAGGCCCTCACCCCCGACCAGTTCGACGACACCATGCGCCGCATCCGCGCCATCCGCGAGGTTGTCTGCCAAGAGACCATGGAGTAGCCCATGGGTACGGTAAGAAACGCACGTGTTAACCAGGGCGGCCCCAAATGCGCCGGCGTTGTGGGCCTGGGTCTGATCGGCGGCAGCTTTGCCCGCGGCTATGCGCAGGCGGGCGTCCGCGTGCTGGCCTGGGACCCCGACGATGACGTCATGACGGCCGCCAGCATGGGCACCGTCGCCGGCGAGCTCAACGACGAGACGCTCGGCGAGTGCGACATCATCGTACTGGCCTGTTACCCCGAGGCCTGCATCGAGTGGCTCGAGACGCACGCCCAAGCACTCGCCGACGCCACCGATACCGAGGCCATCATGGGGCCCGTGGTGATTGACACCGTGGGCGTGAAGGGCATCGTGTGCGAGCGTGCCTTCGAACTCGCCCGCGAGTACGGGTTTTACTTTGTGGGCGCGCACCCCATGGCGGGCACCCAGTACTCGGGCTACGCTCACTCCCGTGCCGACCTGTTCCAGGGCGCGCCACTCGTGCTCGTGCCGCCTGCAGTGGACGATGCGCTCAAGCTGGAGCTTTTAGGCCAGGTGCGCGAGATGGTACGCCCCTTAGGGTTTGGCAAGTTCAGCGTGACCACTGCCGCCGAGCACGACCGCGTGATCGCCTTTACGAGCCAGCTCGCGCACGTCGTCTCAAACGCCTACGTCAAAAGCCCGACCGCCCAGGTTCACCACGGTTTTTCGGCCGGTAGCTACCGCGACCTTACCCGCGTGGCGCACCTCAACCCGCAAATGTGGTCCGAGCTCATGATTGACGACGCCGACGCGCTCGCCTTCGAGATCGACCATCTGATCGAGTCGCTTGGCGCCTACAGCCGTGCGCTCAAGGACCGCGACCAGCGTTATCTTGAGAATCTCCTTGCCGAGGGCGACCGCATCAAGCGCGCGCTCGACGACGAGGCCGCCCACTAGACCACCTATCACGCCAGGTCGAAAGGACCAAAGCTTATGGCGATTACCATCGATATCGACACCGCACGCCCCTACCAGGTGCACGTCGGCACGTTTTTGCTGGAGCAGGCGGGCCCGCTCGTCCGCGCCACCGCCGGCGGATCGCGCGCCGTCATTGTGACAGACACCAACGTGGGTCCGCTCTACCAAATGCCCGTTAAGCAGAGCCTGGAGGCTGCGGGCTATACGGTGAGTGTCTGCACCTTCGAGGCCGGCGAGGCCCACAAGCGCGCCGAGACCTACATTGCCATCCTGGAGTTTGTGGCCGAGCACGAGCTTTCGCGCTCCGACGTGATCGTGGCACTCGGCGGCGGCGTTGTAGGCGACGTGGCTGGCTTTGTGGCCGCCACCTACATGCGCGGCTGCAAGTTTGTGCAGATCCCCACGAGCCTGCTCGCCATGGTGGACTCGTCGGTGGGCGGCAAGACGGCCATCGACCTAGCTGCCGGCAAAAACCTGGCCGGCGCCTTTTGGCAGCCGAGTGTGGTTATCGCCGACGTGGGGTGTCTCGCCACCCTCACGCCCGAGCAGTTCGCCGACGGCTGCGGAGAGGTCGTCAAACACGCCGTGATCGCCGACCCGGAGCTCTTCGCCGAGCTTGAGAAAACCCCGCTCACGCTGGAGCTCCTCAACCGGGACGTGGCCCGCGTGGCGCTCATCATCGCCCGCAATATCGACATTAAACGCGCCGTGGTTGTCGCCGATGAGCGCGAGACCAACCAGCGCAAGCTGCTCAACTTTGGACACAGCGCTGGACACGCTGTCGAGGCCTGCGAGCACTTTGAGCTGGGACATGGCAACTGCGTGTCGATCGGCATGGGCATCATCACGCGCGCCGCAGCCCTGCACGGCATTTGCGACGCCGAGCTGCCCGGCCGCATCGAGGACCTCTGCGCTCGCCACGGCCTTAAGACCCGCTGCGAGCTTTCGGCCGACGCCGTCTTTGCCGAGGCGCTGCACGACAAAAAACGCGCCGGTGACACCATCGACCTGGTAATTCCGCACGACATTGGCCGCTGCAGCATCGACCGCACGCCGCTTTCCGCCTTTCATGATTTAATTGCCGAGGGCCTCGGCCAGAAGGGAGACGCCTCCGCATGCTAGCCCGCATCACCCCGTCCCCGCTCAAGGGCACTGTTCCCGCCATCGCGTCCAAGTCGATGGCGCACCGCCTGATCATCTGCGCCGCCCTTGCCAACGGAGAGACGCATGTGACCTGCAACACCACCTGCGCCGATATCGAGGCCACGGTGCGCTGCCTCACGGCGCTGGGCGCCCGCATCGAGACCGTCGAGGACGGCTTCCAGGTCCACCCCACCATGAAGAGTATTGAGTTTGGCCTACTCAAGGCACTTGCCGGCGGCACGCTCGACTGCGGCGAAAGCGGCTCTACCCTCCGCTTTATGCTGCCCGTCGCCTGCGCGCTGGGGGCAGAGGCCACGTTTGTGGGGCAGGGCCGTCTGGGCGCACGCCCCCTCTCCCCGCTCTCCGACGAGATCATCGCCGCCGGCTGCGACCTGCAGGGCCTGGGCGGCTTTCCGCTCAAGACAAGTGGCCGCATGCGCCCGGGCACCTTTATCCTGCCGGGCAATGTGAGCTCGCAGTATATCTCGGGCCTGCTGCTGGCGGCCCCGCTGCTGCCCCAGCCCTCCTGCGTACAGGTGACCGGCCTTATCGAGAGCCGCCCCTATATCAACCTGACCATCCAGGCCATGAAGGCCTTCGGCATCGAGGTCAACGTCGAGCGCATCGCCGCCACAAACGGCAAGCCCGAGGTCACAAACTTCCGCGTGAGCAGCGGCTCGTACCGCACGCCTGGCAACGTGGCTGTCGAGGGCGACTGGTCCAACGCCGCCTTTTGGCTGTGTGCCGGCGCCATCGGCTCCGACCCCATCACTGTGGAAGGCGTATCACTGAGCTCCGCGCAGGGCGACCGCAACGTGCTTGCCGCGCTCTCGCGCTTTGGCGCCCGCATCGTGCGCTCCACCAACGCCGCCACCGTGCAGTCCGATAAGCTCGCCGGCTTTGAGATGAGCGCGCACGACATCCCCGACCTGGTGCCCGTTATCTCTGCCGTGGCATCGCTGGCACAAGGCCGCACGTTCATCCGCGATTGTGCCCGCCTTCGCATCAAGGAATCTGACCGCCTGGTCACCACCACTCGCGAGCTCACTGCGCTGGGCGCGCAGGTGCGCATTGCCGGCGACGACCTCATTATCAAGGGCGTCGACGCCTTTACCGGCGGCGAGGTCGATTCGCACAACGACCATCGTATCGCCATGATGGCCGCCATCGCCGCGAGCCGTGCTACCGGCGAAGTTGTGATCCACGGCGCCGAGGCCGTCAACAAGTCCTATCCCGATTTCTTCGACCACTACCGCCTGCTGGGCGGCAAGGTCACGCTCGAGGAGGAGTAGCATGTCCTCGACCTTTGGCAACGTTTTGCACTTAAGCATCTTCGGCCAGTCGCACTCCCCCGCCATCGGCTGCTCGCTCGACGGCATTCCGGCAGGTATCGCCGTTGACCAGGAGCAACTGCAGGCGTTTTTGGACCGTCGCGCCCCTGGACGCGACGAGACCGCGACCAAACGCCGCGAGGCCGACGCCGCGCACATCATTGCCGGTGTGGTCGATGGGCACACCACCGGCGCGCCCATCGCTGCGATTATCGAGAACACCAACACGCGCTCCAAGGACTATTCCGAGCTGCGCCGCAAGCCCCGCCCCGGGCACGCAGACTTTCCGGCGCGTGTGAAGTACCACAACATGCACGATGTCGCCGGTGGCGGACATTTCTCCGGCCGCTTAACGGCCCCCCTATGCATCGCCGGCGGCATCGCGCTGCAGGCACTCGAGGCCCGCGGCATTCAGGTCATGGCGCACGTCGCGCAGATCGGCGGCATCTCCGACCTGCCCATGGACGACATGGTCTATCGCGAGGCCGACCGCAAGGCGATCCTTACGAACGACCTGCCCTGTATTGATGCCGCGGCCGCCGGTCGCATGCGCGAGGAAATTCTAGCCGCGCGCGACGAACTCGACAGCATTGGCGGCATCGTGGAGTGCGGCATCTATGGGCTCCCCGCGGGCATCGGCGACCCCATGTTCGACGGCATCGAGAACCGCATCGCGCAAATCGCCTTTGGCATCCCCGCCGTAAAGGGCGTGGAGTTTGGTATGGGCTTTGCCGTGGCCGCCATGCGCGGCAGCGAGAACAACGATCCGTATCGCGTTGATGCCGAGACCGGCGAGATTGCGGTCGAGTCCAACAACGCCGGCGGCATCCTGGGCGGCATCTCCACCGGCGCACCCGTCATGTGGCGGATGGCCGTAAAGCCGACGCCCTCCATCGGTCGCGAGCAGCAGACCGTGGACATGGACGCCATGGAAAATGCGGAGCTCTCGGTCCACGGCCGCCACGACCCCTGCATCGTCCCGCGCGCCGTCCCCGTAGCCGAAGCAGCCGCAGCGCTCGCCATCTGGGACGCCCTCCTCGAGGACGCCGCCCAGCTTTAGCCCACCCACCCCGAGGGTAGCTAATTTGGGACGGGGCTTTTTTAGCTACCCCCATATGCCAGTGAGTATTTGCCCCGGCGCCCATCGATTCGCCACCAGTCAAAGGGTAGCTAAAAAAGCCCCGTCCCAAATTAACTACCCCCGGCAACGATTCACGAAAGGGGTCTCCATGGACCTTGCCGATATTCGCCAGGCCATCGATGGCATCGATACCACGCTCCTCAATAGCTTTGTCGAGCGCATGGACATTGCCACCGAGGTCGCCAAATCAAAGATCGAGATGGGCAAGGCCGTCTTTGACCCCGCCCGCGAGCGCTCCAAACTCAACAACCTTGCCAGCCGAGCACCCGAGCGCTACGAGGCCCAGACCATCACCCTGTTCCGCCTCCTCATGAGCATGAGCAAGGTCGAGCAGCAGCGCTACATCAACGAGCTCAAGGGCATCACCGTGTCGCAAAAGGCCCATGCCACGGCCACGGCCTTTGACACGCCCTTCCCCCAGACGGCCACCGTCGCCTGCCAGGGCGTTGAGGGCGCCTACAGCCAAATCGCCGCGTGCAAACTCTTCGATGTGCCCGATATTGCGTTCTTCGAGACCTTCGAAGGCGTTATGCGCGCCGTGCGCGACGGCTTCTGCGAGTTTGGCGTGCTGCCCATCGAAAACTCAACCGCCGGCTCGGTCAACGCCGTCTACGATCTTCTCGCACAGTTCGATTTCCACATCGTGCGCTCGCTGCGCCTCAAGATCGATCACAACCTGCTCGTCAAGCCCGGCACCAAGCTCGCCGACGTGCGCGAGGTCTACAGCCATGGCCAGGCCATCGCCCAGTGCGCCGGCTTTATCGAAGCCCACAACCTGCATGCCACCAAGTACCCCAACACCGCCATGTCGGCCGATATGGTCGCCAACTCCGAGCGCACCGATGTCGCCGCCATCGCCTCGCGCAGCTGTGCCGCGCTCTACGGTCTGGAGGTGCTGGAGCCCAACATCCAGGACTCGGACAACAACTACACACGCTTTGTCGTCATCAGCCGTGAGCCGCGCGTCTATCCCGGCGCCAACCGTACCTCACTCATGATCACCACGGCCAACGAACCGGGTGCCCTCTACCGCGTGCTCGAGCGCTTCTACGCGCTCAACATCAACCTCATCAAGCTCGAGAGCCGTCCCATCCCCGGGCACGACTTTGAGTTTATGTTCTACTTTGACCTGGACTGCCCCTTTGGCAGCAAGGCCCTCGACGACCTGCTCGACTCGATTGACGACGTGTGCGAGAGTTTCACCTACTTTGGCAGCTACACGGAGGTGCTTTAGATGACCGATACCGAGGCAACCCGCCCCTACGGCGTGCTGGGCCGCGTGCTGGGCCACAGCTACACCCCGACCATCTACAAAGAGCTCGCGGGCCTGGAGTACGTGCGTTTTGAGCGCGAGCCCGAGGACCTCGAAGCCTTTATGACGGGCGACGAGTGGGAGGGCACCAACGTGACCATCCCCTACAAGCGCGCCGTCATGGAATACCTGGACGAGCTGAGCCCGCTGGCCAAGCGCATGGGCAACGTCAACACCATCACGCGCCTACCCGACGGCCGCCTGCGCGGCGACAACACCGACTACTTTGGCTTCCAATGCCTGGTCGAAGAACTGGGCGTTGAGGTTGCCGGCAAGAAGGTCCTTGTGCTCGGTGCCACCGGCGGTGCCGGCACCACGGCCAGCATGGTACTCGGCGACCTGGGCGCCATCGTTGTACCTGTCGGCCGCACGAGCGAGGTCAACTACGATAACATCGCACAGCAGTCCGACGCGGCGCTGCTCGTCAACTGCACGCCCGCCGGCATGTTCCCTCACTGCCCCGACGCGCCTTGCACGCTCGAAGGGCTCGATGCGCTCGAGGGCGTCATCGACATTGTCTACAATCCCGCCCGCACGGGACTCATGCTCGAGGCCGAGCGCCGTGGCATCCCCTGCATCGGCGGCCTGCTGATGCTCGTGGCCCAAGCGGCACAGGCCGTCGAGCGCTATACCGGCCAGATTACACCGCGCGAGCGCATCCTGGGTGTGACGGAGCGCCTGTCCCGCCGCGAGCAGAACATCGCGCTCATCGGCATGCCGGGCTCGGGCAAGACCCGCGTGGGCGAGCAGATCGCCCAGCTCACGGGCCGCGAGCACATCGACTTGGACCGCGCGCTCGAGGAGCGCCTCGGCATGCCCTGTGCCGACTTTATCGTCGAGCGCGGCGAGGCGGCATTCCGCGAGCAGGAGACGGCGGCGCTGGCCGACATCTCCAAGCGCAGCGGCCTGGTGCTCTCCACCGGCGGCGGCGTGGTCACACGCGACGAGAACTATCCGCTGCTGCACCAGAACAGCCAGATCGTGATGCTCAACCGCAAGCTCGACGAGCTCGCTCACAAGGGACGCCCCATCACCGCCCGCGACGGCATCGAAAAGCTCGCCGAGCAACGCATGCCGCGCTATCGCGCCTGGGCCGACTACATCATCGACTCACGCGACAGCGCCGCCAACACCGCACGCGCCCTCCTCGACACCCTCTAAAACCTGCCAAAAAGGGACAGGTTTATTTTGGCAGGTTTTATCTGGGCAAACGCCGCAGACAGCAAGCCCCTTCACCAACCAGACCACAAAGGAAGCAACCATGAAAGCACTCGTCATCAACGGCCCCAACCTCAACATGCTCGGCATTCGCGAGCCGGGCATCTACGGCAGCGACAACTACGACCGCCTGGTCCAGATCTGCCAGGAGGCGGGAGCCGCACAGGGTTTTGACGAGGTCGAGGTCTTCCAGTCCAACCACGAGGGCAGCATCGTCGACAAGATCCAGGAGGCCTACGGCAAGGTCGACGGCATCGTCATCAACCCGGCGGCCTACACGCATACGAGCGTGGCGATTCTCGACGCCCTCAAAGCCGTCGCCATCCCCGCCGTTGAGGTCCACATTAGCGCCGTCGAGACCCGCGAAGACTTCCGCCAGGTGAGCTATGCGCGCCTGGCTTGCTTCGCCACCATCACCGGCGAGGGCTTGCAAGGCTACGCGCACGCGCTGGAGCTGCTGAGGGAGCATCTCGAAAAGTAACGTCGCGAGCAAATCCATCAAAACGACTACGCGCTAATAAAGCCAGCGCCGGCAGTAGCGACCTCGCTGCTGCCGGCATTTTATTACTGGCATATAATCGTTGCAGTCACACTACGTCTGGAGACCCACATGCTGAGCATTCACCTGGGGGATTACCCCGGTTCCATCTACGATACCGAAACCTATTTTAGGAACTCATACTTGGACTCATGGTTCGAAGACCCCATGGCCGCACAGATTATTAAACGCGTGGACGGATCAGAGCTCATCGGTCCCCACAACATCGTAAGCAAGCAGCTGGGCTCAATCACTCCACTCGAACTGTCCGGCGGCGTTAAGACGCTGCTGCTGGTGCGCAATCTCCCACATATGGTGTTTAACGCATCCACCTGCGGAGACAACTGTGCCCGCTGGCTACTCAAGATCGGCAAAGAACAGGATGTGCTGGTGACTCTTTACCACATCATGAAATTCCCCTGGAAGAACTTTGAAATCCGCATTGAAAACGATGGCCGCATCGTCAGGAACATGCAGGAGTTTGTCGGTGCCACGAATGACTTTTTGGATGTTGATGAGTAATGAGGGGAACGCACACCGTTGTCGTAGAGCGTGCAAAGGTCAAATACACGCTCACGTTTAAACGAAATATTTCCTTCATACGCGGCAACAGCGGCACGGGCAAAACGACGCTCATCTCGATGATTCGCGACTACAACGACCGAGGACCGGAAAGCGGCGTTGCACTCAGCTGCGACGTACCTTGCGAAACGCTTTCTGGCAGACGCTGGGAGCGCGAGCTGTCGATCATCGAAGATTCAATCGTCTTTCTAGATGAGGGTAACGAGTTTATCTACTCAAAGGACTTCGCCAAAGCCGTCAACGGCTCGTCCAACTATTTTGTTCTGATATCTCGTCGCGACGCCAACGAGCTCCCCTACAGCGTCGACGAGATCCTAAAACTGGTCAACACCACAAGCAAGACGATCAATGGCCGCAAGAGCGACAGGCGCTTCTACTCGGTGACCAAGCCGCTATATGACCACACGGCAAGTATGCTGTATCAGGACCTTAACGTAGGTTTCGACAATCCCGATGCCGTAATTGTCGAGGATAGCAAGTCTGGTTATCAATTCTACAGCGCCCTTTGCAACCGACTGGGAATCCCCTGCTACACCGCTACCGGCGTAGCAAACCTAAAACGAACGATTCACGAATGCCCCGAGCAAAACGTTCTTGCCATTGGAGACGGCGCAGCGTTTGGTCCCTACATCGAAAAGGTGCTCGGACAGCGCGTTTACAAAAACGTTCGCTTGTTCCTCCCTGAATCATTTGAATGGGCGCTTTTGCGATCTGGCCTCATCCCCAACAACGACATCCCAAAGATCCTCGAGGACCCCTCGAGCTACATCGAAAGCCGCGACTACCTGAGCTGGGAGCGATTCTTCACCGACGTATTGATCAAATACTCGGCAGACACTCGCTATGCCTACAAAAAGGCAAAGCTCAATGAGCAATACCTAAAGCCGCAGGCGATGAATGCAGTCGGGAGCGTCTTACCCGAGTGCCTAAGGGCTGAATAGCGAGTCCTTAAGATCATTTGGAAACCCGGTTACGCGCACGCGCTGGAGCTGCTGAAGGAGCGTCTGCTACACTAACCCCAGGGACGAACACATCAGGTACGTTTGTCCCCAAACAAAAGCAACTGTCCAATTGACATACAAAGGAGCATATCCATGTCCCAGTACGATTACCTCGTCGTCGGTGCCGGCCTTTCGGGCGCCGTCTTTGCCAATGCCGCCAAGCGCGCCGGCAAGTCGGTCCTGGTCATCGACCGCCGCGACCACATCGCGGGCAACATCTACACCGAGGACGTCGAGGGCATCCAGGTCCACCGCTACGGCGCGCACATCTTCCACACCTCCATGAAGGACGTCTGGGACTACGTCAACCGCTTCGCCGAGTTCAACAACTACGTCAACTCGCCGGTCGCCAACTTCCACGGCAACATGTACAACATGCCCTTCAACATGAACACCTTCGCCAAGATGTGGCCGGGCGTCGTCACGCCGGCCGATGCCAAGGCCAAGATCGCCGAGCAGGTGGCCGCCGAGAACATCGGCGAGCCGCAGAACCTCGAGGAGCAGGCGCTGTCGCTCGTCGGCCGCGATATCTTCGAGACGCTCGTGAAGGGTTACACCGAGAAGCAGTGGGGCCGCGACTGCAAGGACCTGCCCGCGAGCATCATCAAGCGCCTCCCCTGCCGCTTCACCTACGACAACAACTACTTCAACGACCGCTACCAGGGCATCCCCATTGGCGGCTACACCAAGATGGTCGCCAACATGCTCGAGGGCATAGAGGTGCGCTGCGGCGTGGAGTACAAGGAGCTGATCGCCTCCGAGCCCGATATCGCCGCCAAGACGATCTACTGCGGCCCCATCGACGCGTTCTACGACTTTAGGCTGGGCACGCTCGAGTACCGCAGCTTGCGCTTTGAGACCGAGACGCTCGACGAGCAGGACCACCAGGGCGTGGCCGTGGTCAACTACACCGAGCGCGAGATTCCCTACACGCGCATCATCGAGCACAAGCACTTTGAGTTCGGCACGCAGGACAAGACCGTCATCACGCGCGAGTACCCGGCCGACTGGAAGCCCGGCGACGAGCCCTACTACCCCATCAACGACGCCAAAAACGAGGCCCTCTACAAGCGGTACGAGGAGCTAGCGGCGCAGGAGGGCGACGTGATCTTCGCCGGTCGCCTGGGCGGCTACAAGTACTACGACATGGACAAGGCCATCGCCGCCGCCTTCGAGCTCGTCCGCAACGAGCTGGACGTGGAGCCGACTGAGGCATAGGGTTCAACATTAATCATCGCCGGCCACCCTGAATGCTAGACGAAATTTGGTTTAAGAGTTGCGCGTAACAGTCCATAACGCCTTTTTGATAAAAGTCTCCCCCACTCACGCATTGGAGGGCTCGAACAAATGACATTTGCTCGAGCCCTCCAATGGATAGTAAAAAGGAATGTAATGCCTTCAGCTGTTCAGGTTTGCGAAAGCATCTGACAAAACCGAACGCAAAGGAACCATTAATGCAGCTTACGCATAAACAGTTTAACGTTCTCTATGCCCTGAGCAGGCACCCCGACATTACGCAACAACAACTTGCGGGCGAGTGCGAGATTGGGCTTACAGCGGCAAATGCCGCTGTAATAGACCTCTCAGAAGCCGGCCTCATCAAGGACGCCCACCTCACGCCTAAGGGCATGACCACACTAAAACCCTACGCCGTGGACAATGCCATTATCCTTGCGGCAGGCCTCTCCAGTCGCTTTGCCCCCATCTCCTACGAACGCCCCAAGGGGCTTCTCAAAGTACGTGGGGAAGTCCTGATCGAGCGCCAAATTGAACAGCTACACGAAGCTGGGATTTTCGACATCGTCGTCGTTGTGGGATACAAGAAGGAGTCCTTCTACTACCTCGAGGACAAATACGGCGTTAAGATCATCGTGAATTGCTCCTACGCTGAGCGCAATAACAATTCCTCGATTATGCTCGTGCGCGAGATGTTGGGCAATACGTACATCTGCTCCTCGGACAACTACTTCGAGAAGAACCCTTTCACAGACCATGTCTGGAAGGCATACTACTCAGCCGAGTTCAGCCAGGGCCAGACACCCGAATGGTGCCTGGAAACCGACACCCACGACCGCATCACCAAAGTTAGGGTCGGCGGGTCCGATGCATGGTATATGATTGGCCACGCTTATTTCGATCGAGAGTTCTCAACTCGTTTTCGAGAGATTCTTGAGGCAGAATACGACCTCCCCCAAACTCGCGACAAGCTCTGGGAAGATCTCTATGCCGACCATATCAACGAGCTTGACATGCAAATCCGCAGGTACGACCCGCCCACCATCCACGAGTTCGACTCACTCGACGAGCTGCGCAACTTCGACCCTCTTTTCCTCGAAAACCTTGATTCTGAGATTTTCGACAACATCGTTACCGTCTTGGGATGCGAAAAATCCGAAATTCGCGACGTCTATCCGCTCAAACAGGGTCTTACGAACCTCAGCTGCCACTTTACGACCGATGACGGCGAGTGGGTCTACCGCCACCCCGGCGTAGGAACCGAGCTCCTTGTAGACCGTAAAGCCGAAAAAACCGCACTCGAGACCGCACGCACGCTCGGCCTTGACTCCACCTTTGTTTTTGCGAATCCCCGCCGCGGCTGGAAGGTGTCTCGATTTGTGACGAATTGTAGAAACCTAGACGTTCACGACGACGCCCAATTGGCCCAAGCCATGCAAATGGCCCGCAGGCTCCACGAGAGCGGTGCAAAAGTTAATCGCTTTTTTAGCTTCTATGAAGAGGGAAGGGGCTACGAACGTGCCATTCTAAAACACGGGCCCATCGATGTGCCGGATTTGTCCGAGATGGATACGCAGGCAGCCGAACTGAACAGAATGCTCATTGCCGACGGCGGCGATCCGGTCCTCTGCCACAATGATTTCTTTAGTCTCAACTTCCTCGTAAGCGGCGACGGCCATGTCGATCTCATTGACTGGGAATACGCCGGTATGAGCGACTATGCTAACGATTTTGGAACATTCTGTGTTTGTGAACAGTTAACCGAGAAGAAAATGCACAGGGCACTAGAGCATTACTTCAGCCGCAAGCCAACCGATGCGGAATGGCGTCACAACCTGGGCCAGGTGGGCATGGCGGGCTGGTGCTGGTACACATGGGCACTGCTTAAAGAGACAGAAGGCGACAACGTTGGCGAGTGGTCCCATATCTACTACCGTTATGCCAAAACATACCTTAAGAAGGCGCTCGGGCTCTACAAGGAGTGCAGCGGGTAAGCAGCGGATTATCTCCCCATCACATGTTTAAGAGGAACAAGATCAAGGCGGCATCCTCAACGGCGACGACCGCCATGGCAAGGGGTACCGAAAAGGAAGCGGACACGCTTATTATCCTATAAGCCCCGTAACCAAGCATGCAACCATTATCGAAATAAGGCTGCAAGTCATCCCCATGCCTTACAGCCCACGTTAAACAATGTCATGGCTGAACGCTTATAAAGCAAAGACCCGGCATGATAACCGGGTCTTCAAAAACTCTTTTGGTGCTCCATGGCGGATTCGAACCGTCGACCTTGGGATTAGAAGTCCCCTGCTCTATCCAACTGAGCTAATGGAGCATAGAGTCATGCAAATACGCCAAAAGCGTGTTTGCACAACGCATAAATTATAACCTACTTAAACTGGTCGTGGTATGCCTTGCAGACCTCATCCACGAGGCCATCCATACGTAGATCGCCCTTTTCGATCCAAACAGCACGTTGGCAAATACGCTCAACCTGCTCCATGGAGTGAGAAACGAACAAGACCGTGACGTCGCCACTCTCGATAAAGTGCTGAATGCGGCGCTCGCACTTCTGCTGGAAAAAGACGTCGCCAACAGAAAGCGTCTCATCGACGATGAGGATATCGGGCTCGGTAATCGTAGCGATAGCAAAGGCAATGCGTGCGACCATACCCGAAGAGAAGTTCTTCAAGGGCATGTCAACGAAGTCTTTAAGCTCAGCGAACTCGATGATCTCGTCAAAACTAGCGTCGATAAACTCCTTGGTATAGCCAAGCAGCGCACCGTTCAGATAGATATTCTCACGCGCGGTAAGTTCCGGGTCAAAGCCGGCACCAAGCTCAATCAGCGGTGCAATATTGCCGTGAACCTTAACCTCGCCTTCGCTGGGCTCCAAAACGCCAGCGATAATCTTGAGCATCGTAGACTTGCCGGAACCGTTAGTACCAACAAGGCCAACGACCTCGCCGCGATGCACATCAAACGAAATGTGCTTAAGCGCACGGAATTCCTCAAAGAACAGCTCGTGCTTTGCGAGCTTAATAAAGTACTCCTTGAGGTTTGTAAGCGACTCAGACGCCATGTTAAAGATCATGGTGACGTCTTTGACCTCAACAGCAAGGGGCTGCTTGCTGTAATCAATAGCAGATTCAGTCATGAACAGCACTCCTTAGATGTAGAGAATGAACTTGTGCTCGGTCTTATGAAACACGGTGTAGCCAATAGCAAGAGCAAGAACAGCCCAAACAACACACAGCCCAAAGGTAAGCGCAGAAGGCACGGTATTAAACAGGAAGATATCACGCATAAACTGAAGGTAGTTGTACATGGGGTTCACAACCACAAGGACCTGGATCCAACGTGCCATTTGGCTGATAAAGTCTGTCGTCCAGAAAATCGGCGTCAAATACATCCAAGCAGTAATAACAACGCTCCACAGATGCATAACGTCACGGAAGAAGACCGCCAATGCTGACAGCATCATGCCCAAACCCATACAGAAGCACATGAGCAGCAGCAGGCAAACCGGCAGAAGAATTAAATGCCAAGTAGGAGCCACGCGGAAAAAGAGCATAACAAGGGCGACGGCAACCAAAGAGAAGGAAAAGTTGACAAGCGAGAACAACACCTTCTGCACCGGGAACACCCAACGATGCACTTTGACCTTCTTAAGCAGCGAGGAAGCCCAAATGATGGACATAAGCGCTTGGTTCGTCGACTCGGACATGACAGAGAAAGACACGTTACCGACAATCAAGTAAAGCGGATACATTTCGGGCGTAATAGAACCATTGCGACCCTGCGCGAAGATTGTCGAGAACACAATCGACATAACAACCATCATCAACAGAGGATTAAGGACGGACCATGCCACGCCCAAAACGCTGCGACGATATTTGATTTTAAAATCTTTGGTGACAAGCTGCTTAAGAATGAACTTGTCCTTTTCAAAATCATTTTTAGCGTGAGAGGCCGGTTTAGCCACCGCTTTCTGACTCTCTACGTTGTCAGCCACGGACCAACTCCTTGTCTCGTATAACATAACAGTGGAAAGTATAGCCCTCCCACGTTGCCGATAACCCACCGTAACAAATCTGGAGAACTAACCCATATCTAACCGTGAGGGCGGTCGATAGGTATACTTTTGACCAGTTAAGTCGTAAGAAAGGCCCCACATGGACTACTCGAATATCGCCGTCATTATCCCCTGCTACAACGAAGCGCTGACGATTGGCAAAGTTGTCGACGATTTTTGTCGAGAGCTGCCAGGTGCAATTGTCTACGTTTACGACAACAACTCGTCCGATGACACTTCACAAGTCGCTAAACAGCACGGGGCCACGGTGCGCCAGGAGCCCAGACAGGGCAAAGGCAACGTGTGCCGCCAGATGTTTCGCGATATCGATGCTGAATGCTACTTGATGGTCGACGGCGACGATACATACCCTGCCGAAGCCGCCAAGTCGCTCTGCGAGCCCATCCTTAACGGCGAAGCGGACATGACCGTTGGCGATCGCCTGTCAAACGGCACCTATGCCGAAGAGAACAAGAGGGCCTTTCACGGGTTTGGCAACAATCTTGTTCGCGCTATGATCAAGTGGATTTACGGCTACAGCTTTGATGACGTCATGACCGGCTACCGAGCCATGAGCAAGCCTTTCGTCAAGACCTTCCCCGTTTTGAGTGAGGGCTTCCAGATTGAAACCGAGCTCTCCATCCATGCCGTCGATCACCGCTGGCGTATTAAAGACGTGCCGGTGGAGTATCGCGATCGACCTGAGGGCTCTGAATCAAAACTCAATACTGTCAGCGACGGCATCAAGGTCATCGCAATGATTGGTACGCTCTTTAAAGACTATCGTCCGCTCAAGTTCTTTAGCCTTATTGCCCTTATCTTTGCCATTATTGGCCTTGCCCTTGGTATGCCAATTGTTGCAGAGTACTTCCAGACCGGCCTTGTGGCCCGCTTCCCCACTGCTATTCTCGCCGTCTCGTTCATGTTCCTATGCGGGCTGAGCCTGGCAACGGGACTTATCCTCGACTCGGTTGCAAAGGTCGAAAGAAAGCAATGGGAACTGCAAGTATATAAAACGCACAGTCAAAAGGCGAGTAGATTCAATGAGCATAAATAAGCGTCTTGCAAACTGGGATCTTCTAAGAACCCTATCGATGTTTTTGGTTGTTGTTGTTCACATCGCACCGCAACTGGGCCGCTTTCGAAACATCGATGTCAGTCTGATAGTAGGTATTGCCGCCATTATCTGTGACCCAATCTTCTTCTGCCTGTCGGGATATTTTGCGCTGAAACCGCTTAAGAAAAGCTACATAGACTTCCTCTTCGGAAAAGCCCTGTCCCTATTGCTGCCCATCTTTGTATACAGCGGACTCTTGTATGCATACAAAATTGCCATGGGTTCAATTCAGGATATGAACTATATACGATATGCAAGCGACTTGGTTCAAAGCGGTTGGTGGTTCATCCCTGCACTCATACCATGCATTTTGGTGGCACCGATACTTTCGAAAATGTTTGATGCGCTCGATGATCGTACCTGCAAAATAGCCTTTTTCGTAACCCTAGGAATCTATGCGTGGGGCGGGCTATCATGCGTTGCAAAGTCCCTGCTCATTAACTCTCAACACACAACCTTTACGGCTGCCGTCAGCATGCTGCAGCACTTTATACCCATGTCACTACTCGGAGGAACGTATTTCACGTTCTTTTGTATGGGATATTTCATTAAACGCGTCAGCCCGTTACTGAGCACAAGAGAAGTTCGTTTAATTAAGGTTGCCGGCATTCTGTTCTTTATCCTAGACATTATTAGCGCGTATTTCAGATTCGAACGAGCAGATCCAAGTTATAACTGGATGATTACAACTGTTGCCATATTTATTGCTATAGACAGGCTTAAAATCTCTTCGGATGTATTATCTAAAGCCATTGAATGGACTGCGAAAAGGTCTTACTCAATCTATCTCCTTCAGTACACAACGATTGAATTCGCCATCAATATTGTCTATATCACCACTTTGAATGGTGGATATGCAACGCTAGAATGGCCGCTCAGATTACTCACTTGGCTGATCGCAACGACGCTAGCATACGGATTGGCGCTAGTGATCGCATCGCTCGTCGACACACTGATAGTTGGACCCATTCAGTCAAAAATCAGGCAACACCGGCTGGAATTCTAAGATTGATAAATAAGAAGAGGCCCGGACTCAGTCCGGGCCTCTTCTTATTTAAGTCCCAAGTACTCTTCCCAGAACTCTCGTGAAGTCATGTACGGCATGGCATCTTTCCATGTCCTCCTGACGCTCTTGCCTTCTTTGCGATAGCGTGCCATCAGTTCGTGCTCTCGACGGCGAATACTCTTGAACCGCGCTCGGTCCATCGTGCGAACCGATCCCTTCTCGCGGGTCGGATCAAGAAAGACCAGCGTCTTGCAGCGCGTCGAGTTGCCCTCAAGCGTACAGCTGCCGTTCTTTACTACATAGCCAGCTTTCCCGCGCAGCAGCGCATCGGGAAGATAATGCTTGTCGTAAGGAATAGATCTCCAATACTTCATAAACTTCGAAGGATGGAATTCCAGATTAACATTAGCGAGCACTTGCTCCGTAACCCCGGCCTTGCGAAGAAGCTCTGGATCCATTTCGGAAACAGGAATCAGCTTTTCGTTTAACTTACCCTTGCCGATCATCGTGTCGGCGCCATCAAGCTTCTGGAGATACTCAGGGCCACGCAGATAATCCTCAAAGCCATCGAGAATAAACTCGGCAGCCTGATAGTCCATATCGCGCAAGTTCTGACGTACCCCTCGCTGAATACGAAGGACAAACATCTTCTCATCAGCACAATCATCGAGAGCAATCATGGCAAAGAAGTTACGGAAGTACTGGTAGCAATCAACCGAAGCGCGGAAACGCCCCTCAAAGCTTGCATGCCACACGCAAATGCAATTCATGGTCATGTAGACAGGCTTATTGCGCATGCCAAACTCAACGTCGTCGCAGCGAATAAAGAAAGGCATGGGAAGGCCGTTCTTTTCGATAGCCTTCACCGGAATGCAGCTATACCACCAGGCTCCGTAAGCCTGGTCAACCTCGACGTTTGTACGTTCGTTTTCGAGGATATCGGCCAGCTTGCCAACATTCAGATCCTCTTTTACGCGACGATAGGCGCCAGAAGAAGCCACATATGAAACATCCTCGAACTGGCGGGTGGGATCTTCCATCGAAAGCATGGCACCGTTAATAAAGGCATCCTTATATTTGCCTTTAGCAAGAGAGAGGAGATTGAACGTACGAATCAAACTCTCGGGCATGATGGAAACATCATCGTCCATCAAAATGATATGGGTGAACTGACCAGGAGTTTCAGTGGCTGCCATCATTCCGCGCGAAAAACCTCCTGAGCCACCCGTGTTGGGATTCGGGAGCACGGTAACCAACTTGTCAGATAGTGCCGCGGAATCGAGGGTCTGCCCATTATCGACAACAAACATGTGGAAGTGGTCGTGGATTGGGCCGTCCTCTTTTGAGATGCCGGTTTTAACGAGATCGATGTTGGGAATGATATATTTCTCATTTTTAAACGTTGTCGTAGACAAAGCGAGGTCAACACGATTTACCTCGTCCTCATCCACGGTTGCGGTATAACAGCCCTTAACCAAAGTCGCGGTAGTCGATTCCACGGAGGATACAGAGAACCCAATAAGGTCAAAATTCTCCAAACAGACACTAATGGCCAACGAACTCGGTCCATTCTCAGTAGAAAAAGGGGCCTGTTTAATTTGTACTGGATCGAGTGACCCATGTTCTACGCCATAAATACGCACAAGTCCCGATCCATCAAGAACCAAATTCAGACAGACCTCATCGAGCTGCGCGTATTGTCTCCATTTCAAAGCGGACAATCCGTTGACATACGTCATAAAGTCAACGGTTCCATCTATCTGCAAGCAGCCCCCCGGAAGGGTGCGCACAATGCCGCCGCGTTCAACCCGATAATAGAGCTCCGAGTGGGAAATCGCGTGGTCATCAACGCAGCGCACTATGTTGGCTAACTTATAATTAAGTTTCAAAATAAACTCCCATACTTACCTTCAAGAAGATACAAGCAATCACATTATCGCCTAAATTGACTGTAAGTCGCACACTTCTGCAGGCATCTTCAACACCTTATGGATAATGTGAAACATCGCGTATGTCTATATAATGAATCAAGATTATTTACAAGAAATGGAGATTTAAATGCCCCTGATGAAGTTCGCGAATGTACTCTTGGAGCACAACGCACGCGCGGTCAATTATCCCTCTTTGTATTGTCGTTCAACTGAACCCGTTGTCTTTCTTCCCGATAGTGATGCCTGGGAGCTCCACGGAGAAGGCGAATATGACTTCAGCACTTATTTCAATGCGCTTTCGATTAATAAACTCAATACTTATACAAACGCGCAAAAGTATTATTTGCACCTCGAACTTAAGGGTGCTTCGTGCGAGGTAGTACAAACGACCTCTGATAGATTCTCATCTAGTCCGATTGTTCTTGATGCAACAAAAAGAACCGTAGAGAAATCCGACTCCTTTACCGCCCTAGATATCGAATTAACGACGAATAAAGATACGATACTGGTCGGGTTTATCATTCGCACCACGGGTCCTGTACAAATTAAAAACAGCTATTACTCGGTCTCGACCGATCAACCGCTAAAAGAAATTGAGCTTGTCTTAGCGACTACGACATTCAAGAAAGAGAAGTACATCACATCAAATATCGACTTAGTAAAGTCGGAGATTCTTGATAGCGCTGATCCAATCGCCGACCACTTTAATATGCACGTAATAGATAATGGCAGAACGCTCGATTCATCAGCCTTGGAAAACGAACACGTCCACATTCATCCAAACCAGAACGTTGGTGGCGCAGGCGGCTTCACTTACGGAATGATTCTTGCCAAGGAGCAGAAACCGAAAGCAACTCACGTTCTACTTATGGACGACGACGTGGCCGTATCTCCGGAGAGCATCAAGAGAACTTATAACCTGCTAAGGATAGTGAACAAAGACTATTCCGAAGCGATGATTAGCGGCGCAATGCTTAATTACGGCATTGCAGATCAACAGTGGGAAGACACTGGCTATATGACTCCCCTCGGCTCTTTCTCCCCCGCAAAACAGCCCTTATACCTATCCCGTTTTGAAGACATTGTTTATAACGAGACGTTTAGAATCCCTAAAAACATTCGAGACACCAACGCCCGTTACGCGGCATGGTGGTACTGCTGTATACCGATAAGCACAATTGAAGAGAACGGATTGCCACTTCCCTACTTTGTTAGATGTGACGATGCAGAGTACGGCGTTCGATGCAATAAACCCTTTATGACGATGAACAGCATCTGCATCTGGCATGAAAGTTTCCATGTTAGATACAACGCGGCAGTTGAGCGCTACCAAACAACGAGGAACACGCTTATTGCCAAATTCACCACTGGATTCGGAGCAAACTCTGATTTCATGTACGAATTAAAAAATAACGTTCGACTCGAGCTCAAAAAGTATGGCTATAAAAATGCCAGCTTAGTTCTTGATGCATTCGAGGACTTCATGAAAGGACCCGATTTCTATAGCGAAATCGGAATTGCCGAGAAAACGTTCATGGAAGCAAACAAGAAGAAGGAAGCAATGGTTCCCTTCAGCGAGCTAGAGAGACAAGCTCGCGAGATTGGAATTGAAGGCTTTTCCATTGATGATATTGATAGACAATTGATTGCGGGAGACAAGCCACGATCGATTTCGCAAAGACTGATTGATTTTATTACCGATAATAAACAGAGGATACTAACCGGAGATGGTTCTGGATTTGCAGTCATACCTGTACACGGTTGGGAATATCCCGCCGGAGCAATCCGGGGGAAAAAGTACCTTATCGTTATTGACTGGTACAACCGAATGGGATGCATAAGGACAAAAGACGCCGAGAAGTACGCCAAACTCCTTAAGCGCTACAAAGCCGATGTTAAACAATATAAGAAATGTGAGAAAGAACTCGCTGAAGCCTACTCTAATAGCAGACCAATCGTCACATCAGACGAGTTTTGGAAAAAGTATCTTGGAATCTAACTTGCTGGCTACGCAACTGAGTAGTTGCATACCTGCGCTCTACAAAATTCGCGAAATGACACCGGCCTATAGGACAAAATGTGCGTCCCGATAGAACATCCGTTTCCATCCATTAATCCAGCCAGAACGGGTACGGGTCCCTGTGGTGGAGGTCCTCCCACACGGCCCTGTCTCCCCACTCCGGCCCTCCGTCCTCGCGCGACGGCGAGGCGGAGTAGACGCTGAACAGGAAGTCGATGTCCGCGTCGGTCGGCATCGTGGCGAGCTTCTCGCGTGCCGTCCTCGCTGTTAGCGTCGGATTATTTTAGCCAAATATAGTCGGCCGAGATTGACCAATCCCGGCCGACCCATTTTAGCCAACACGCCCGCATCTATGACTTTCCTATCGCATTCCTACATCCCCTCGGGCTGGATCCCCCTCACCTTCACCGCCTGGGGGACGGCCTCCACCGAGTAGGTGTCAAGCCCCCTGCCGCGGTAGCTCGGGCCCCGCATCACGAACACCGACGCCTTGTCGAACAGCCTGTCGAGGGCGCAGAGGAGCGTGTCGTCGCCCGTGAAGAACTCATCCCACCCGCTCGGGGCGATGTTGCTCGTAAGGACCATCGCGTTCGGCCCCTCCTTCTCGTAGCGCCTGTCGACGACATCGAAGAACAGGTCGGTGCACGGCCTGTCGTAGACACATCTCCCCACCTCGTCAACGATGAGGCACGACGGCTTGACGAGCGAGGAGACGACCCGCGAGGTGTTTCCCCGCTGGACGGCCTTCTGGAATGTTGATGTTCACTAAGAAGTGGTCCGAGTGATCACTGGGAAATGAGCACCGTGAGCACGAAAAATTGAGCAGTTTAAGCAAGAGGGCCGCGCCCCGGGGACCGGGGGCGCGGCCCTCGCCGTATGG
>NZ_VUME01000004.1 GCF_009696325.1 Collinsella sp. WCA1-178-WT-3 (M1) | reverse complement strand
CGAGGGACGGGCCCGTCAAGCCGTGACCGGAATCGGTGAAAATACGTTAGCGCAACCGGTGAAACCGCCTTTGCGCGAACGGTGCGCCTGTTTAGCGAAACTGGTGAAAAATAGATTGACGCTAACAGACGTCAGCCCCCGGTGGTTGCGCAGGACGGCCCTCAGCTGCGAGTTCACCCCTCCCTCGATCATGTTGTTGGTCGACGGCAGCGGGCCGGCCTTGGCCAGGGCGGGGTCGAGGTAGGCGAACAGCGTCCCCGCCGACACCAGCGACGACAGCGACGAGCGCGCCCGCCTCAGCCTCTCGTGGGTGTAGACCCTCCTGCCGTCCACCACGGTTCTGTCCTCCAGGAAGTCGGCCCAGAACCCGCACCAGTCGAGGTAGCGCTCGACCCAGAGCTCGGCCTGGTGCAGCGTCTCGATTCCCATGAGGTCGCGCGCGATGAGGTAGAGCTCGCGCCCCGCCTGGAGCTTCGGCCGCGTCGTCGTGTAGCGCTTGACCTGCGAGAAGGCGTGGAAGGTGCATCTCTGGACCCTGGTGCGCGGCCAGGTCTCGCGCACGGCCTTGGCGAACCCGCTCCCGCCGTCGGTGACGACCACCTCGGGCGCCGGGATCGGCGCCATGAGGGCCGACCACGCCCTCGAGTTCTCCGACCTTGCCATGTACCAGGAGACCACCCTCTCGCCGCTGCAGCATATGAGCACCACGAGGTCGCGCGCGACCCAGATCCCGTCGACGTAGAGCACGCGGTGCAGCTCGCCGTCGGGGACGGGCATGGGCCAGACCTCCCAGAACTCGGCCGTCCTGCGCCTGAAGGACCGCCCGCCGCCCGGCATCGCCGCCTGGGAGTCCTTGGAGAGGAGCCACCCGAGGAACTCGTCCAGCCTCGTCGCCGTGTCGTCGTACCTCACCGTCGTCGACGCGCCGCAGGCCGTGCATCTCCACCGCTGGGACCCCGATGAGGTCCTGCCGTTGCGCTTGGTCCGACCGCCGCAGTAGGGGCA
Source organism: Collinsella sp. WCA1-178-WT-3 (M1) (assembly GCF_009696325.1). Classification (GTDB taxonomy): domain Bacteria; phylum Actinomycetota; class Coriobacteriia; order Coriobacteriales; family Coriobacteriaceae; genus Collinsella. The sequence goes on along the minus strand of NZ_VUME01000004.1, from coordinate 163,528 downwards.
ATAAACGGCCTTCATGGGCACCTCTTCCGAAAGGGTATTTAACGGTTCCGGAAAAGGTTATCTAGCTGCGGTAACGATAGGCAACCGGACACACATTCTGTCCGAGCGGTTAAAAGCGGGCACGGAATTTAAACGGCTGAAAAAGGGGCATCGACCTGCGCCGATGCCCCCAACGTGGACACACATTTTGTCCTATAAGTCGCGATTTTGAACGCTCGTCCAGACCACTCAACAAAAAGGCGCCCCCGCATAAGCGAAGGCGCCCAATGCGCGCGTTTTGGGCGATAAGCCCTTACGCCTGCTGATAGTGCAGGTGCTTCTCGTCGATATCGGCCAGGTCGCGGTCGAGGTAGCGGCGCGCAAGCCAGTTTGCCATGGGAAGGTTCTGGTCCAGGTAGTTGCCGCACTCCTCGGGAGCGGCTCCGGGGACATCGCCCTCAAAGTCGGCGACAAACTCAAACAACTCACGCACGAGCGGCAGAATCTCCTCGCTCGTCACCTCGCCAAACACGACCAGGTAAAAGCCCGTGCGGCAGCCCATGGGGCCAAAGTAGACAATGCGGCTCGACCACTCGGCATGGTTGCGAAGGAATGTCGCGCCTAGGTGCTCGATGGTGTGGCACTCGGCCGTGTTCATGACCGGCTCCTTGTTGGGCGTGGTCAGGCGCAGATCAAAGGTGGTAACGACAGCGCCGGTCGCCGGATCGCGGTCGATGCGGCTCACATACACGCCGGGCTCAAGCAGCAAATGGTCAACGGAAAAGCTCGCGATGCGCTCCATGGCAGATCCTCTCGATAGTCAATTTGGGACGGGGCTCTTTTAGCTGGTTCGAATGGTCGCACCAATCATACCAGTCAAAAAAGCCCCGTCCCAAATGAGCTGCCCGGGACGGGGATCAATGAGTTTTTAATCCCGTCCCAAAAAATCATGCTAGGCAGTGTACGAAATGGTCGCGTCGACGGCTTTGCCGCCCTGCGGCCCGGCGTTGCCTTTGCCTACATCTCACGCACGCTCTGACGCTCGACAAAATAGGTCGATACGGCTGTCTTGCAGGTATAGCTCTTGGGATTGCGGATGTTGCCCACCAGGCGGCGCACCGCGATCTCACCCACCTCGTGCTTGGGAACGTGCACCGTGGTGAGCGGCGGGTTGGAGAAGGCACCCAGAGATAGGTCGTCAAAGCCGATGATCGAGACATCCTCGGGCACGCGAATACCGTGCTCGTTGAGCGCGCGCATGGCGCCTACGGCGAGCACGTCGTTTTCGGCAAAGAAAGCCGTCGGCAGGTCGTCGCGCGAGACGCTGTCGAGCCATGCGCCCATGTCGCGATAGGCGCCCTCGAGCGTGGTGCCCAGCGTGACGCGCCATGTCGGGTTGGCCTCAAGGTCTGCGTCCTCAAGCGCTTGGCGATAGCCGCGCTCGCGATCCTTAAAGTTGCGGATGCGAAGGTCGCCTGCCAGATAGCCGATCTGCCTGTGACCTTTCTCGATGAGGTGATCCACGGCGCGCAGCACCGAGTCGGTGTTGGCAATGACTACGGCATCGAAGTACTGACGATCGCTCCAGCCATCGAGCACGATCAGGTGGGCGGCAGTGTTGGCAAACAGGGCGTAGTCTTCCTCGCCCAGCTCGGTACCCATCAGCACGATAGCGGCGGACGGATCGGCGATCAGGCCCTCGACCTGCGGACGCACGGCGTCCAAGTCGCTAAAGTCGAGCGAGACAAAGCTCGTGCTCATGCCGTGACGACGCGCCTGGCGCTCCACGCCCTCGATGACCGCGGGATGGAAGGTGCTCTCGTCCAAGATGGCACCCGTCTTGCGCGCGAGCACAAACTGAATGCTCTCGAGCTGCGTCGACTGCTGATAGCCAAGCGATTGCGCGCACTCCAGGATGACCTTGGCGGTCTCTTCACTCACGCTGCGCTTGCGGTTGAGCGCGTTGGACACGGTCGCAGGCGAAAATCCGGTGATGCGGCTGATCTCGCGAACACTTGCTTTGGCCATTGTTCCCCCTAGCAACGGCCGTGGCGGAGCATCGCAACTTGATGACTCGACAACTAAACGACCGCAAATTCAATCTAAACAGAGTAGTAAATGTTTATGAGCTAGTTTAGCCTGTTGTCAAGCGAAGTGGCACGACTATTCCCCCAACGGGCACATTTACTCGGTAGCTAAAAAAGCCCCGTCCCAAATTGACTACATGGGGCGGGGCACGGAAATCATCTAGCCAAGAACACGGGCCATGCGCGTCTTGAACTCGGACAGGAAGCGCGGGGCATCCACGGTCAGCGCCACAAGCGCGCTCTTGTCCGGATCGGACAGGCGATGCTCGTCGCAAATGGTGCGGCCGCGATACTCGCCCAGCAGATCAACACGCAGATTGCAGCCGAGCGCACCCACGAGCGTGGGGTCGATCGCCACGGCGACGGCCAGCGGATCGTGCAGCGCACAACCACCCAGGTAGGGTGCGTTCATCTCGTACGAGCCAATGTAGTGCTCGACCATGCTCGCAAACGCACAGCCCGCCATGGTGCCCGAGCCCGTCCATCCGGCAATGTCGCGACGCGTGAGCACCACGCGATGCGTCACATCCAGGCCCACCATAGTGAGCTTGCGGCCCGAACGCAGCACGGCATCGGCCGCCTCGGGATCGCTTGCCATGTTGGCCTCGGCACCCGCGCTCACGTTGCCGGGCACGGTCAGGGCGCCGCCCATCACCACCACGCGGCCAATAGACATCACCGCCGTCGCATCGCGCTCCAGGGCAAGCGCCAGGTTGGAGAGCGGGCCGGTCGCTACGTAGACCAGATCGGGACCATAAGTGCGCGCGGCATCGATTAGATAATCGACTGCAGCGTTGCCATCGGCCGACGTCGCCCCCACCGGCTCGTAGGGCGACGCGGGCACGCTCGCGCCGCCGATGCCGTTCTTGCCGTGAATGAGTACGGTGGACGCCGGCGGCGTATAGGGCTCAGTCGCCTGCAGAGGACGGTCGGCACCCAGGTACACCGGCACCTCGGGACGGCCCAACAGGTCAAGCACCGCCAGGCAGTTGCGCGCCGACTGGTCGACGCGCACGTTGCCAAAACACGTGGTAATGCCCACGAGCTCAACCTCGGGGCTCGCGATGGCATAGGCAAGCGCCATCGCATCGTCCACACCCATATCCAGATCAAGGATCAGCTTCTTGGTTGCCATTGTTCTACTCCGCTTCTCCGTCTTGTACTAAATCGTCTAAACCAAACACGCGCTCAACTTCGGTGCGCGTGGGAATCGACTGCTGCGCGCCCAAGCGCGACACCGTCACTGCCGAGGCGCGAGCACCCGCGGCCATGCACTCAAAGAGCGGCAGGCCCTCCAAACGAGCCGCGGCAAGCGCACCGATAAATGTATCGCCCGCGGCCGTCGTATCGACCACCGCGCTCGAAAGCGCCGGCATGCGCAGCAGCTCGCCGTCGTCGCCGAGCGTAACCGAGCCGGCGCCGCCCAGCGTGATGACCGCGGCGCCGGCACCCTTGGCGAGCAAGGCATTGAGCGCCACGACGCAGCTCGCATCGTCTGCAGGCAAGATGCCCGTCAGTACCTGGCACTCAGTCTCGTTGGGACAGACCAGGTCGACCGCAGGCCAGACCTCCGCAGGCAAATCGCAGGCTGGCGCTGGATTAAAGACCGTATAAAACCCCTGCTCGTGAGCGCAAACAAACGCCTCGGCCGTCGCTGCAAGGTCACATTCGCCCTGGGCGATAAAGACGCTTCCGGCAGCCGGGGCAATCTCGCTGGCGTCGCCGTCGAGCTCATCGGCCACCAGACGCCTCAGCGCGCGGGCAACGTCCTCGCCCGCAAGTGCATGGTTGGCGCCCGGCGACAGCACGATGCGGTTATCGCCCTCACAGCGAATGATGGTCGCCGTTCCCGTCTCCACGTCGTCGCGGCGCGCCACAAAGTCACAGTCCACGCCAGCATCTTGGAGCCCCGCCACGAGCGACGAGCCAAACGCGTCGCGGCCGACCGCGCCGATCATGCGCGTGCGCGCACCCATGCGCGCAGCTGCTACGGCCTGGTTGGCGCCTTTGCCGCCGGCGTTGGTGATAAACCCGCTGCCGCCGACGGTCTCGCCCGCACGCGGCATGCGCTCGCACGCCACCGAAAGGTCCATGTTCATGCTGCCAAACACCGCAACGATGCCGCAATCTGCCATGAAAACCTCCTCGTCCGCGGGCTCTGCACCCGCTGTCGGCCGTCAATCGTGCGCTCTCGCACCTCTATAACTTTAGTTCACTTTGATGTGGACGCGCGCTTGAGCTTACGCCAGCAGCAAGCATTCACAGGAGTAGGCGGCTACAATGAAAGCGTGCTGATTATTCTCGTCATTGGATGATGTTTTATGGAACAATTCCCGCGATCGAGCTCGCGCAGCTCACGCCATGCGAGCGATCAACAAGCGCCGCACGAACGTTCGCGCACTAACCGCCAAACCACCGAGCCGCGCCGCGCTGCAGGCTCCCATCGCTCGCCCGCCAACAAGAGCGCCCGCACCGACAGCGCCGCAAAAGAACAGGCGCCCACGCGTCCCAAATCTCGCTACATCCCCGCCCTCGACGGCCTTCGCACGCTCGCCGTTGTCGCGGTGGTGCTCTATCACCTCAACCTCACGTGGGCACAGGGCGGCCTGCTCGGCGTCACGATCTTCTTTGTGCTCTCGGGATACTTGATCACGCGCCTGCTCCTCAACGAAATCGCAAAGACCGGTCGTATCGATCTCAAGAGCTTCTGGATCCGCCGCATCCGTCGCCTGTTCCCCGCCGTGGTAACCGTCGTGGTGGTGACCTGCGCACTGTGCACTGTCTTTAACCATGTGATGCTCACCAAGATGCGCCCCGACATCCTGCCGTCGCTGCTGTTCTTTAATAACTGGTGGCAGATCATGCAGGACGTTTCGTACTTTAACGCCCTGGGCGACCCCTCGCCGCTCACGCACTTTTGGTCGCTTGCCATCGAGGAACAGTTCTATCTTATTTGGCCGCCGCTGCTGCTCGCCATGGTGTCGGTGCACATGAGCAAGCCCAACACGCGCCGCGTGGTCCTGGGCCTCGCCGCCGTCTCCGCCGTCGCCATGATGGTGCTCTACAACCCCGCCACCGACCCCAGCCGCGTGTACTACGGCACCGACACCCGCGTGTTCTCGTTGCTGCTGGGCGCCTGGATGGCCTTTATCCCCGACCGCGACCTGGCGCCTGCGCGCCTTGTCCGCCATCTGGGGCTCGACCGACTGGCCGGCGCCGCCAAGCACGGCAAGTCAAAGAGCGACACCGCCGAGGCCGCCACGACAAAGCCAAGTGAGCTCGCACGCTTTTGGTCCTCCCCCGCATCCATCGATTTGATGGGCGTCGTTGGCCTGGTCGGACTCGCCGCCATGGTCGCGCTCACCAACGGCTATACCGCGTTTCAGTATCGCGGAGGCACGCTGCTGTGCTCCATCCTCACACTGATGGTTATCGCGGCATGCGTGCAGCCCCAGGGCATGGTCGCACGGGCCTTGGCCGCCGAGCCGCTCGTATGGATCGGCAAGCGCTCCTACAGCATCTACCTGTGGCATTATCCGCTGCTGCTGCTTATGAACCCGGTCGCCAACATTAACGACACGCCCTGGTGGCACTACATTTTGCAGGTGTTGTTGGTGGTCGCCGTGGCCGAGTGCTCCTATCGCTTTATCGAAACGCCGTTTAGGAAGGGCGCTTTTGGGCGCACCGTTTCCGAGCTCCGCGACGGCACCACCACGCCCGCCGGCTGGATGCGCGCACATGTCCCCACCTGCGCCGTTTGCGCCGTCGTGCTTGTTGTGGCGCTGGGCGGCCTGGTCTTTGTGCCCGACACATCCGCGCTGAGCGGCGAGGGCGCCGAAATCCTAAACAAGGAGGCCAAAAATGCAAAGCCTCAAGATCAGCAGGCGGCCGACGACTCCGACAAAGACGACGACGGCTTCCCCGACGGAGCCTACGACCTGCTAATGATTGGCGACTCCGTGTCCCTGCGCGCCGTCGATGCCTTTGACGGCGTGTTCCCGCACAGCCACATCGATGCCGAAAAGGGCCGCCAGTTTGATGCGGGCCGCGCGACATTTGAGGGCTATATCCAGCAGAACCTTGCCGGCAAGATCGTGGTCTTTGCCCTGGGCACCAACGGTTTGGTAACGGACGCCCAGGTCGACGCGATCATGGCCGACGCCGGTGATCAGCGTATTGTCGTGTTTGTAAACACGCGCAGCCCGCAGCCGTGGGTCGGGTCCACGAACCAAGCCATCGCCAACGCCGCTACGCGCTACAAGAATGTACGCGTTATCGACTGGTACGGGCACAGCGCCAACCGCAACGACCTGTTCGATGGCGACGGCACGCATCTTTCGACCGCCGGTGTGACCGAGTACCTTAAGCTCATCCACGATGCCGTCAAGAAGGACCTACCCGTGCACCCCGAGGACCACGTTAACGATCCGCAGCCGGCGGCTGTCAAATCCGCTGCCGAGGCACTCGTCAACGCCCTCGCCTACAAACCGCACAAGCTAGGCACCGACAAGTAACGCACAGCCAAATCTGCTTACAATCCGGCACTTGGGACCACTTCCGCGACTTACAAAGCCGCCTCTGGGCTGTTAATTCACCCCAGAGGCGGCTTTATGGCTGCACATCGGTATATAACTAGCACCCTATAGCAGACAAAAACAGGCCGCAGCCCATGGCGGCGGCCTGTTTAGAGTCCAAGAGAGGTGCTACGCGCTGTAACCCATCGCTTGCAGAACAAACATGACGACCGTCAGCACCGTAATAACGCCGATAGTCGCCCAAGTGAGTACATTCCACACACGGCCGTTGCGGTTGGCGCCCATAATGTGTCGATCGGCGGCAATAACCACCTGGAACACCAGAACCACGGGCAGCAACACGCCGTTGATGACCTGCGAGGTCATCATAATCTGGAACAGGTCGACGCCGGGCATGAGCACCAGCACGGCAGAAATGCCAATGATTGCCGTAATGATGCCGCGATAGACCGGGGCCTCGTCCCAGCTGCGATCGGCACCGCGTTCCCAGCCAAACGCCTCGCAGATAGCGCTGGACGTAACGCCCGGCAGCACACAGGCGGCCAAGAAGCTCGCCGCGACCAGGCCCGAGGCAAACAGCACCGTGGACCACTGGCCCGCAATGGGCTCCAGCGCGCGGGCAGCGTCTGCAGCGTCGCTAATCTGAATGCCCGCGGGGAACAATACCGTACCGGTCGTGATGATAATAAAACCGGCAATGACATCGGCGGCAATCGAGCCGCTCACGGTATCGATGCGCTGCAACACGATATCGTCCTCGCCCGCATTCTTATCGACCACGTTGTTCTGTGCCAGGAAAATCATCCAGGGCGCGATGGTGGTACCGATCGTCGCGACCACAAGCGACACGTAGCTGGGGTCATTTTGAATGTTGGGTACAACCAAATCGACCGCCACCTCGCCCCAACTGGGACCAGCCATAATTGCAGCGACAATGTAGGTCACAAACACGCAGCTCACCAGCAACAGAATCTTCTCGATGCGCTGGAAGCTACCCGACATGGTAAGCATCCAAATCATCAGCGCCACCAGCGGCACCGAGATGCTCGCCGGCACGCCAAAGAGGGCAAGGCCGCTCGCGATACCCGCAAACTCCGAAATGGTCACGGCTGTGTTGGCAATCAGCAGCGCCGCCATGGCCAGCACGCTCTTGCGCACGCCAAAGCGCTCGCGAATGAGCGAGGCCAGGCCCTTGCCCGTCACGCAGCCGCAACGCGCCGCGGTCTCCTGCGTCACGATGAGCAGCACGGTCATGACGGGAAGCATCCAGAGCATCTTGTAACCATAGCTGGCACCGGCGCTGGAATACGTGGCGATGCCGCCGGCGTCATTGCCCGAAAGCGCCGCCAGAAGGCCAGGGCCCATGGCACCAAAGATGGCCGCGATGGTCAGCTTTTGCTTGGTGCCCTGCTTTTGCTTGCTATTTTGCACGCGACCACCTAACCCATGACCGACATGGTGAGCAGCACCGCAGCGGCACAGTACGCCACGCACGAGATCATGACGGCAATGACGTTCATAGCGGTACCCGACGTATTGAGGTCGTGCTCGTCACGCCAGAACAGCACCATCAGGTAAATCACAGCGCTCATGTTACCAATCAGGCAGACGATGGCCGCGATGTTAAAGCAGCCGGTAAAGAGCTGCTCCTCAAGCATGGGCGCGTCGGGGAACGCCGTGGTGCGCACCAGCTGAGCGCACAGGTAGGTCACGAGCGACAGGATCAGGCCCATGCCCGTGCTCTGGAAGAAGAATCCCAGATACGGCTTGGGTTCATCGTCATGGCCGTCGTACTCCAGGAAGTAGTTCTTGACGAACGACACCATACGCGAGGCAGCCAGCAGCACGAGCGGCATGGCGCACATGGGGAACACCACCAGATGCGCGGAGCCCAGCGCCGTCCCCAGCACTGCCGCCATGATGCACGAGGAAATGCCCCACACGACAACCCAGTACTGGCGATGCACAAACCAGCTGAGCACATTCGTCGAGTCGTCGGACGCGCTATCGCCCGAGCCGACGCCTGCGATCTGCAGGTCCTCCTGGTGCTCCTCGGCGATAACGTCCATGGCGTCGTCGAAGGTCACAATGCCCAAGATATGTCGGTTCTCATCGCAAACGGGGATGGCGACCAGGTCGTACTTGGTCATCTCGTCCGTTACGTCTTCCTGGTCCTCGTCGGGCGACACATAAACCAGGTCGCGGTAGGCCAGCTGGCCCAGCGTGGCGTCGCGGTCAGCCACGATCAGCGTGCGCAGCGAGAGCACGCCGGTCAGCATACCGCTCGGATCCTCGGTATAGACGTAGTAGACGCTTTCGAAATCCTCGTCGAGCTTGCGGATCGCCTCGATGGCGTCACCGACCGTCGCCGTGGCAGGCAGGGAGACAAACTCCGAGGTCATAATGCGGCCGGCAGTGTTTTCCTCATAGCCCAGCAGGTTACGAATCGCCTTCTCCTCCTGAACGCCCATCAGGCGCAGGAGCTTCTCGGCCTTCTCGTAATCGAGCTCGTCGATCAGGTCGGCGGCGTCGTCCGGGTCCATCATGGCCAGCATCGACGACGCATCCGTGTCGGACAGGCCCTCGAGCATCTCGGTCATGAGCTCGTCGTCATCGAACTCCGAGATGGCCTCGGCGGCCTGGGCGGTGTCGAGCTGCGCGAACACCTGCGCGCGCAGGCGAGGATCGAGCTGCTCGATAATGTCGGCAATGTCGGCAGGATGCAGCTCGCCGAGCGTCTTATGCGACACCGACAGCTGGATGTTCTTAGTCGAGCGATCGAGCAGGTCCATGTAGGACCAGGCGATGATGTCCTCGCCGAGCGGTTTGCCCAGGTGCTTCATAAAGCCCTCGACGACATGTTCAAGAGCGGGGCTGATGGCGCGCAGCAGACCGCGGGCACCGACTTCGGCACCCAGCAGGCGCAGCTGATTTTCGCCCGACATGGAAAACTTGATGTCGTTTACGCGCACGACCTTCATGCCCTGCGTGTCGACGATTTGTTTATTGAGCACGTCGCGCGCGAGCAAGAGTTCGGTCGGCTGCAGGTACGAAAAACGGATTTCGGTGGCCGACGTCTTAAGGTATACGCCCGTCTCGTCGATACGGTCGACCCATTTTCGCCAGCTGATCATAAACGGCGTCTTGCCGGGACCGCGGAACGCGAGCGACGTCACGTGCGGAAAAACTTCGCCGGTAGCAATGCCAAAATCGTTCACAACGCCGAGCTTTTCGCCATCGACGTCCAAGACCGGCAGCTTGAGCATCTCACTCAGATAATTCACTGGTGCTCCCCATCATTATTCCTTCGGACCGTGGCCATGCCGGCACGCCATCCGTGGACTTTTAGATATGTATACGCATGCGCGGGCGGCACACCGCTCGGCGCTCACACCCCGTGCATGCGCAAGAAGCACCTGCAAGGGGTCATCGACTGTATGGTCGAGGTTTGGATTTCACCTGCAACCTTTCTCTTGACCCTTGTTATCCGCAGTAACTATAGCATCAGCATCGCGCCGTGACGCCAAATTTATGCTCCAAACATCGCAGGCATATCAAACGCTGACGCATCCGTGACACAGTCGTTTAAGAACGTCCCCCATGACTAGTCTGCGGTGTCGTTATCTTCGGCGAGCTGGGGAAACACGGCGTTCTTGGGCATGGAAGTCTTCGTTAGCGAGGTGAGTTTTTTGCTCAGCGACGTATCCGTCTTAACCAAATCGCTCAGCGTCACGATCTTGTAGCCCTTGGCGACAAGGCCATCGATGATCTGCGGCAGCGCTTCGAGCGTCTGTTCGGAGCACTCGTCGCTATCGGTGAACAAAACAATGTTGCCCGGAGTCACCGATTCGAGCACTGTCGAAACCTGTTCGTCGGCGCCGTTGAGCAGCCAGTCGCCCGAATCGACATTCCACGAGACCACGGCAGACACCAGGTCCATCGCATCGATCCAGTTTTGCTCGTCAAACGCGGCGTAGGGAGCACGCAGCAACATCGTCTCGACGCCGGTCGCCGACTTAATCGCCTCGGTGCCCTTCGTGATCTGCTTGCGCACCGCCTCACGATCCTCGCCCTTGAGCGAATCATCGCTGTAGCTGTTGGAGCCGATCTCGCATCCGGCATCGACAATCGCTTTGGCAGTAGCGGGCGAGGCTTCCGCAGCATCGCCCGAAAGGAAAAACGTCGCCGTGACGCCCTTTTCCTTGAGCACCTGCAAGACCTGCTTGGTCGCGCCGCTCGGACCCTCGTCAAATGTCAGGGCCACGTACTTTTCGTTGCCCTTGGGCGCTACGCTCGCGCACTCGACTACGCAGTCGGTGGCGGGCACGACCTCGCCGCGGTCCTGCGTCTTGCCCGACTGCTCGCCGACCCATACCTCGGAGCGGCCCCGAACGCCCCAGGTTTTAACGTATTCGATAGCGCCCGTGCCCTCGACCTTCAACTTGGGCTCAATGGTCGTGACCTGGACCTCGTGCTTCTCGTACGTGTCGCGGCCGTCTTTGACCGTCACTTTCTCGCCGCCCGTTAGCTCGCGGCTATTCCACTTGCCCTGCTTCACCCGTTTGCCGTCCACCTTCACCGACAGCTTTTCGCCGCCACGGCGGGTAAGCACGCTATCGTCGACAGCCAACAAGTCGCCGGCATCGTAGGTGTCGATCAGGCCTTGATCATCGATAAGGTTCTGCAACGTGGAGCCCACGCGCACCGAAGCCTGCTCCCCATTGAGCACAATGTCCACGCTGCGATTGACATAGCCCACGACGGCAGCGATAAACAGCACGAGCGCACAGCCGACAGCGATGAGCGCATAGGGCAGGCGGGACGGTCGGCGCGGTGAGCGCCCGTTGCCGATGCGCGCGCTGCGATCGCTAAACCCACGGCTGTGGTTGAGGTACATCGCGCCGGGTTTACGGCGACGTCGACGCTGACCGCTGGGCAGCTGCCCCAGGTCGCGTCGCGCCGTCGGACGCGCACCCGAGCGCCCGTTTAAGTTAGATCCGTTTTGGCGCATGTGCCCTCCCCCATAAACACAGCGAGCCGGAGCAACATGTCTCCGGCTCGCCCCCCGTCATTTGGTACGTCGCTATTTGCTAGCTTTTGACGAGCCCCCGCTCGCCTTTTGATATTCGTCCTTAAAGGCCTTGAACATACCGCGCGTCTTGCCGAGCTGCTTGCCCAGTGCGCGACTGCCCTTGTCCACGGCGGCCGATCCCTTGTCATCGAGCACCTTGGCGCCCTTCTTGACCTTATCGCCCACCACGACACTGGCCTCGGCAGCCTTGGCGGCCGCGCCACCCGAATACCCGAGCGACTTGACCTCGTCCGAGACAATCATCGCGCCGTTCTCGTAGCCGCGCAACATCGTCGGCGGCATCTGTGTGTCGCCCACCAGCACACTCGAGGCAGTGCCGGCGGTCACGTAGAACGTCTGCACGATACCCGAACGCGGCTTGAACTCAACGTCCGAGCAGTAGCCCACGACGTCGCCCGATTCCGTGCGCACGTCCATGCCAACCCAGATGATGCAGTCGTCCAGGTTGATATCGAGGCGCTTGGCCGCGGCGGCATCGTAGGTGCCCTTGACGTCGTCGACCGCGACAGCACCCTCATAGACGCCGATGGCATCGAGCGCCACAAATCGATCGGGGCGCTCGATCATGCCCGCGATATCGGACTGGCGAACCATAAAGCCCACCACGCGCGTACCGCCCGGGGTAAAGACCGGAAAGTGAATCTTGCCGAGCTTTTTGGGGCTGCGCGGCGTGCCGTCCTTTTTGGTGCGCTTGTCTTCGGCAGGCTTACGATAAACCTTGACGCCGACAAAATCCCCTGCGCGCATTATGCCTCGGTCGAGGGCTCCGTGGCCTCGGTGTCGGCCTCAGTGACGTTCTCGACCACGACGTCGGCAGCGGGCGTCACGTTGCCGCCCGAGATGGCGTCGTTGAGCTGCTCGCGAAGCTGGTCCATGCGCTCGCGGGCCAGGTCGACCTTGGCGCGCAGGTCATCGGTCTTGGCGTCGACCATCGGACCAAAGTCGTTGACCGCGGCACGAGCCTCCTCGGCACCGTGCTCGTAGGTGTCGCGCATGTTGTCCCAGGCATCGTTGGCGATATCGGCGGCCATGGCACGGGTCTCGGCACCCGAGCGCGGGGCCAGAGCAACGCCGATGATAGCGCCGGCGGCAGCGCCAAAGAGCGCACCGGAGACAAAGCTGAAAGTCTTTCCCATGATCATTCCTCTCCTGCGGGCACCTCGATGCCCACCGTTTGAATGCTGTCCATTATACCCGCAGCGCAACACTTGCCGTCGCGCTCATCTGCGTACGGTAAAAGCGCAGGTACATGATGGTGATAAGCGAGTGAGCCTACTCCTGCGGTATGGCAGGCATGGCCACCGTGGCGGCCGGGTCCTCGCCGGCGCCATCAACGAGCGGAAGCGCACCTTCCTGTGCGGGGCCTGCCGGAACCGTCGCCGCGCCACCGTAGACGGCAGCGGGGGCCTCGTGGCTCTCGGCGGTCGCGCCCTCGGTATCGATTGCCTCCTGCAGCTCATCGTCGAAGCTCGGAACACCCTGGGGCTCCACGGGCTCGGACTCGACGGCTTCCTCAGCAGCTGCCTCGACGCCGGGTTCGGAATCGGCAGGAGCCTCGCCTTCGGCCCCGTCCTCGGCGTTTGCGGCGGCGATGGCCTCGTGCGGATCCTTGCCCTCGGCCTCGGCGCGCATACCCAGCACCAGGTTGCGCAGGCCCGCGACCGTGCCCTCCACGTCAGGGGCAGGCTGGTCGGCGTGCAGATAAGCCCAGTCCATCATAAAGGTCGCCGAAGACAGCGCGCCGATGGCCAGCGCGTCATCGGGGCATGAAAGCTCAACCTCAAAGACACGCTCATCGTGCTCGCTTACGCGGGTACGGCCGCACGAAATGCTGCCGGCGAGACCGGTCTCGTTCATGAGCTCCACTGTCACGTGCTCAAGCAGATGGCAAAGCTCGGTCTGGCCCATGCAGTCCTGGAATTCACGACCGGAATCGCCTAGGCACAGGTGCTTGGCAATCGCGGGCACCAGGTAGTACACGCGCGCCGTGGCCTCGATGTCCTCCGAGGTCATGAGCGGCATGCCGGGGTTCACCAGCACATGCGCGCAGATCTTGTCCTCGCTGACGGTGACCTTAAGGATGTTGAACAGGCCTGCCATAACTCTCCCCTACTCTTCCTTGCCCTACTCGTCGCCGTCGTGCGGGCCCGCAGAGCCCGCGCCCGGCGTCGCCGGCTTATCTGCCGAGGACTCGGAATCCTTCTTATCGGTTTCGGCCGGAGCGATCACGCGAATAAGCGAGATGCGCTGGCCACGCATCGACTGCACCTTGAACTTGTACCCTGCAACCTCAAACACCTCTCCGATGTCGGGCACCGAGTCGCAAAGTTCCAAAATCCAGCCGGCGATGGTCTCATAATCATCGCTTTCCTCGAGCGGCCAACCAAGCTCAATCGCATCATCGCACGAAAAACGCCCATCGACGAGCCACTCACGGCGCGAAAGACGCGTGAGGTACTTGTTGTCGGGGTCGAACTCGTCCTCGATCTCGCCCACGATCTCCTCGACGATGTCCTCGATGGTAATGATGCCAGCCGTGCCGCCGTACTCGTCCACGACCACCACGATCTGGTCGTGCGAAGTCTGCATCTCGGACAGCAGCGGCAGGATGTCCTTGGTGTCGGGCACAAAGGTGGCGTCGCGCAAATAACCGGCGATGGGCTGGTCGCCCTCGCCGTCGAGCGAGGGCTGAATCAGGTCCTTGATGTGCGCGATGCCCGCCACGTTGTCGGGATCTTCGTGATAGACGGGGATGCGGCTAAAGCCGGTCTGGCGCATAGTGGACAGCACGTCGGCGACCGTCTCGTCGTCCTCGCACATGGTGGTGTCCACGCGCGGCACCATGACCTCGCGGGCAACGGTATCGCCCAGGTCGAAGATCTCGTGGATCATACGCTTTTCCTCGTCGAGCAGGTCGTCCTGCTCCGAGACCATGTACTTAATCTCTTCCTCCGAGACGTTTTGGCGATCGTCGGCGCTCTTGATGCGCAGGATGCGGGCCAGACCATCGGAGCAAGCACCAGTCAGCCACACGAGCGGACGGGCGATCTTTTGGAAAAACGACAGCGGCCCCACGACCTGCTTGGACACGCCTTCGGCATTGGCCAGACCAATGCGCTTGGGCACAAGCTCGCCAATCACGATGGACACGAAGGCGACCGCAACGGTGATGATGACCGGCGCCAGTCCGCGCGCGATGGCAGAGAGCGGCGCGATGCCAAAGCTCATGAGCCACGTGGCGAGCGGGTCGGACAAGCTCGTCGAAGCAACGGCGGACGAGGCAAAGCCCACGAGCGTGATGGCGACCTGAATGGTGGCGAGCAGCTGGTCGGAGTCGGCGGCCAGCTTAACGGCGCGCTCGGCGCGTTTGTCGCCTTCCTCGGCCTCGTGCTCCAGCACGGCGCGCTTTGCCGTGGTGAGCGCCATCTCGGACATAGAGAAGTAGCCGTTGATGAGGGTCAAAACGAGGGTGGTGATAAGGGAGATGGTTATGTCCATCGGGAGTTTCTCGAACCTCCAAGATTCGGGACGTTAGGTAGTAAGCGTAGATAACGGATAGGGCAGTTGCGTCCGGCGGCCGCTTGGATGAGTCCGCAGGCACAGACGTGATCGCTAGATTACGAAGAGGATCACCGCCATGAACTGGAAGATACTGCCGGCGAGCACCCACAAGTGAAACACACTGTGCAGGTAGCGCACGTTTTTAGCGATGTAGAACGGCACGCCCACGGTGTAGCACACGCCGCCGATAGCGAGCAGGGCAAGTGCCACGGGGTTGAGCAGCGACACGAGCTCGGGCAGCTTAAAGACGACGAGCCAGCCCATCAGCAGGTAGACCAGGCCGCTTACCCAGTGCGGTTGACGCTCGCGCATAAAGCACTCGAGGGCGATGCCGATAATGGCGATGGCCCATACGGCAAAGAACAGCATAGGGCCGCCATCGTTTGCGAGCGTGATGAGGCAAAACGGCGTATAGCTGCCGGCTATGAGCAGGTAGATGCAGCTGTGGTCGATGATGCGAAACACGCGCTTGGCGCGTGCGGGCTGAATCGCGTGGTAGAGCGTAGAGGCTAGGTATTCGAGGATAATACTGACACCATAGACAATCGCCGCGGCCATGTGAGCCGGGCCTCCGCCGCGAAGAGCGGCAAATACGATCAGGAGCACCAGGCCCGCGATGCCCAGCAGGCAACCGACACCATGGGTGACGGAGTTCATGATCTCCTCGCCCACCGTGTAGTGCGAAACGGCCGCGGCCTCGGGTCGCGGCTTAGAACTGTCGCTCGAATCGGACATGCCGGTTACATCCTCCAAGTAAATAGTTCTCAACACTATATCAAAGCGTCTGGGTACGTGCGAAATTTGCACCATACGTGACCCCTTGTTTACCCATTCTTTGCTTGTTGACGCATCAACGGCGAACAATCATGGTTGGTTACAGCGCTGGAGGACCGTTTTGGCTCCCGCCTTCGGAAGTATGCGGCAAAATCTGGAACTGCCGACCAGACCGCAGTTTTACCAACAATTTATCAGGGGTTTTGTTGCCAAAAAATGTCGTGTGCTCGGCGGTCTCGAAATTTGCCGCATACTTCCGGAAAGCCGCCCGTGAGCGCTGTGCTCGCGAGCGGCTTTTGCTCGAATTACGCCACAAAGGCGCTTGTATTGTCCAATAGCTAGGCGCTATTTGACCTCGATAAGCTCGTACTTGCTCGTGCCCAGGCCGATCTTCTCGGCGTGCGCGATGCACGCGCGCCAGTCGGTGTCGGGATGCGTGATGCAGAAGGGGTCACGCGCCTGCTCGCCCTCCAGATGCTCATGGTTATGCTCCATCTTGGCCGCGCTATCGGTGAGCTCGGTGTTGGGCAGCGGCTCGGACGCCATGACGGCATCGGCACAGGCCTGGTCGATGGCGACCGGGTCGAAGCTCGCGAACATGCCGATATCGTTGACGATAGGCGTATCGTTTTCGGGATGGCAATCACAGTTGGGGCTGATATCCATGGCAAGCGAGATGTGGAAGCTCGGGCGGCCGTCGACGACGGCCTTGGTGTACTCGGCGATCTTGCAGTTGAGCACGTCGGCCGCGGCGTCATAGACGGGCTTGATGGCGTCCTGGTTGCACACGCCGATGCAGCGTCCGCAGCCCACGCAGCGATCGTGGTCGATGGCGGCCACGTGCACCGTACGAGTAGCGCCGCTGGCAAGCTCGCGCTCGCGGGTGTCGTCGAACGAGATAGCGTTGTGCGCGCAGATCTTTTCGCAGGCACGGCAGCCAATGCAGTGCTCGGTCGCGACGTTCGGCTTGCCGGCGGCATGCTGCTCCATCTTGCCCGCACGGCTACCGCCTCCCATGCCCAAGTTCTTCATGGCGCCGCCAAAACCGGCCTGCTCATGGCCCTTAAAGTGGGTGAGGCTAATCACGATATCGGCATCCATGAGCGCCTGGCCGATCTTGGCCTCGCGCACGTACTCGCCGCCCTCGACCGGGACGAGCGCCTCGTCGGTACCCTTAAGGCCGTCGGCGATGATGATCTGGCAACCCGTGGCATACGGGGTAAAGCCGTTCTGATAAGCGGTGTCGATGTGCTCGAGCGCGTTTTTGCGGCTACCGACATAGAGCGTGTTGCAGTCGGTGAGGAAGGGCTTGCCGCCCAGCTCCTTCACGACATCCGCGACGGCGCGGGCGTAGTTGGGGCGCAAAAAGCTCAGGTTGCCCAGCTCGCCAAAGTGAATCTTGATAGCGACGAACTTGTTCTCAAAGTCGATCTGCTCAATACCGGCGCGGCGGATGAGGCGCTTGAGCTTGTCAAGCTGGCTCTCGCGAGCATGCGTGCGCAGGTTGGTGAAGTACACCTTAGCGGGTGCTGCGGGTGCAGTTGCGGTCATAGATCTATCCCCTCGGTCTATATGGCGTTACAGACATAGAGGATGGTACCCGTTAAAGCGGGGTCAATGTCAAGTACGGCGCCTAGTCATTGGGGACGTTCTTAAATGAGTGACTACTCATTGGGGACAGACTTAAATGACTGAAACCACTCATTGGGGACGGACTTAAATGAGTGCCTCGCCACCTGGCGGCTAGGGACGTTCCTTTCCTGCCGGCAGCTGGGGACAGCCCTTGCCAACCCGACCGGCGAGCCGGCGAATCGGCAAAGACTGTCCCCGATGACTGGTCGTTTAAGTCTGTCCCCAATGACCACTCTTGGTCGTTTAAGTCTGTCCCCAATGAGCACCCAATGACTAGGTAGCTAGGCGTGGGATTTGGCGCGTGCGAGGGCTAGGCCTACGGCAGCGATGGCCGCGGCAAAGAGCACCGTGACGCCCAGATCGCAGGCGATGTCTCCCAGCACGGCGGACGTCAGGTCCGCGGCGAGCGCCTTGCCGATTGCGTCGTTCACCCAAAACGTCGGTACAAAGTGCGCCACCGTCTGCACGGCCGGGCCCATCAGCGACAGCGGCATCCAGGCGCCGCCCAAAAACGTCATGAGCATGCCGAGCAGGTTACCCACACCGTTGAGCAGCTCCTCGCGCGCGCCCAGGCTCGACAACGCAAAGCCAACGGCCAGCGGCGTGCACGCCAGGGCAAACGTTGCCGCCAGCGCTAGGCACACACGACTCGCGCCGACCTCGGCGACCGCGCCGGCAAAGCCCACGACGCCCATCATGCTCGACACAAACCAGATGCAGACGGCGAGCACGGCGGCGGCCGCAAACACGGCAAGCGAGCGCTGACGCTCGGAGACCGGACTGGCCTCCATGCGGCGCACGCGCTCGGGCTCGTTCATGCCCGAGAACACCAGCCCCACCGATACGATGACCGACGAGATAATCGCGTACGTGCCAAAGTTGAAGTACGACTCAAGCGTGGCGGCGGCTGTCGAGTCGACCTTGACCTGCTCGATCTCGACCTCCGCGCGCTTGGCGGCGGCATGCTCGGCGGCCTTGGCGACGTCACCGTCGGAGGCAGTAGAATCAAGTGCGGCCGCGGCGCCCGCGAGCGAGATCCAGCGCGAGGCCTCGGCAGACGAAAGCGCCGCCGCCATGGTGCCGGCACCGTAGGTCACATCGAGCTTGGGCAGGGACTCCCCCGCTCGGGCGGCTGCGACGAGGTCGTCCTCAAACCCCTCCGGGATAAAGAACACGCAGTCGGCGCTGCCCTTGGCACTGTTGCTCTTGGAGAGCGCGTCCGCAAGGTCGTAGGTGTCCTCGCCGATACCCGTGACCAGATCAAAGCGCGAGCCCAGGTGCTTGGTAAGCGCCCGCGAAAGGTCGCTGTCGTCGCGGTCGACCACGATCACGTTGGTGTCGTAGGGCTCGTACTCGGTGAGCTGCGACGAGTTCCAGCTCACCGATGCCGCGATGAATACGCCCATGAGCGAGATGAACACCGTATAGATGAGCAGGTAGAACGGGTGCGCCAGCGCCATGCGAAGCGCAGTCTTAAAGGTGCTCATAGCGGCTCCTTCCAAAGATCAGCGTGGCGACGGCAACGAACAGCAACGCCATAAAGACCAGCGCGCCGGCGCGAACGGCAAAGGGACCCAGGTCCTCAAAGAAATACAGGCGGTTGAACATGTCGCAGATGAGCTTGACGGGATTGAGCCAACTCTCGGCCGGGCAGGCGCGGGCGACGTCGTCGGCAAGCGCCATCGCCGGCTCGCCATAAAGCCCGGCGAACAGGGCACACGTGGTGGCAAAGCCTGTGAGGATGCCCGACTTGGACGCCTTGCCGCCCTTAACGGGCAGCGTGCCCACAAAGAGCCCCAGGCCCGTCGCGGCAAGCGCGGAGGCAGCGCCGCCCACCAGACACAGTCCCTCGCGCCCGCCAAAGTCGACGCCCACGACCAGGCGCACGTAGCCGATCGCAATCGCCATCGAAGCAAAGGAGACCAGCCACGAGCCCACAAAAATACCGGCCAGCGATGCCGTCTTGGAAAGACCGCCCACGCAGCGACGCGCGCCAAGGCCCGACAGATTGGGCTGCAGGTCGACGACGCTCAAGGCGGCAAACTCGGCAGACATCATCGCGACCAGGCCAAAGAGCGCGTAGTAGTAGATGACCGTGCCATCGGGCGTGGCACGCGTCAGGCTCACACGGCGGGTTCCGCCCTCAAGCGACAGGGCGCGCGCAACCACCTCCGGGTCGGCGAGCGCCGCCGGGTTGTCCTGGGCAATCTGGCGCATGAGCTCGGCATTTTGCGTATACGAGCTTGCCACCGTCTCCAGGATGCTGCGGTCGGTGAGCACCGACGTCGCACGCGAGCTGTCATAGCTCGAAAGCAATGTGAGTTTGGGCGTGCCCGCGGCATCGACCGCATAGATGCCCGCGACCTCGCCGGCCTTAAGCGCACGGTTCGCATCGACTGCGTCGTCGAACTCGTGGATCTCGAGCAGTTGGTCGTCGCCTTCCTTGGCAAGCGACGTCGCCACGTCCTTAAAGGTCGAGGCGCCCCAGGCCTCATCCGCCACGACGGCCACCGGCACCGGGTCGACCGTGCCGTCGGAGCTCAGATTCGCAAACATAAACATGAACATCGTGGAAAGCGCGACGGGAAAGATCGCGCCCCAAACCCACGTGCTCGGCCGGCGCAGCAGCGTCTTGACCGTGATAATAATGGTGTTGAACATGGCCGCCCCCTAGTCGCGCAGCTCGCGGCCGGTGATCTCGAGGAACACGTCGTTGAGGGTCGGCGGCTCGCTCCACACGCGGCCGAGCGCAACGTCGGCGGCGCGCAGCGTGTCGAGGATGTCGACCAGATTGTGCGGGCTCGCTTCGCAGGTGCAGATGAGCTCGCCGCCGGAAAGCTCAACCGAAAGCACGTGCTCGAGGGCGCGCAGCCGCTCGACTGTGGCGAGCTCGACGGCACCGACCTCGACGGTCACGCGCTCGCCCATCTGAATCATGCGCTTGAGCTCGTCGTTGGTGCCCTGCGCCAGCACGCGCCCGCCGTCCATGATCATGATGCGGCTGCAGATCTGCTCGACTTCCTCCATGTAATGGCTGGTATACACCACCGTGGCGCCCTCGTCGCGCAGGCGGCAGATGCCCTCCAGGATGGCGTTGCGGCTCTGCGGGTCGACGGCCACCGTGGGTTCGTCGAAGAAGATGAGCTCGGGCTTGTGCGCGATACCGCAGGCGATGTTGAGGCGACGCGCCAGGCCGCCCGAGAGCTTGCCGGGGCGAAACTTGGCAAAGTCGCCCAGCCCGACAAAGTCGATGGCCTCGTCGACCAGCGCGCGACGGCGCTTGCGGTCGTTGACGTAGAGGCTGCAGAAATAGTCGATGTTCTCGCGCACCGTGAGCTCGTCGAACACCGCCACCTGCTGCGGCACCACGCCGATGCGGCGCTTGAGGTCGTAGCGGGCGGGCGTCATGGGCTCGCCGAACAACTCGATGGCGCCCTTGTCGTAGGCAAGCAGCTGCAGAATGCAGTTGATGGACGTAGTCTTGCCCGATCCGTTGGGGCCGAGCAGGCCAAAGATCTCGCCGGGGGCGATGTTCAGGTTAAAGTGGTCGAGCGCGATAAGATCGTCGTAGCGCTTGACGAGGTTTTCGACGTGGACGATGTCTGTCATGAGGCGGCTCTTCCGTTGATTGCGGCCCGGTACGATTGCATCATCGCAGGAGCCGCCAGCGCGCGCCAGTGAGCTTTGTCACGAGTGCGGCGGGGGCGGGCGGGAGGAATGTCACGGTTGCGGCGCCCGAGCAATCGTCGCGCGCACCATCGCGTACAATACCCGTATGAACAGGCTATTCGACAAATCGATCGTGCTGGCGTGCTGTATCGCGGCCGCTCTGGGCCTTGCTGTGGATGCTTGCTTGGTCGCGGCGTTTTGTCTTGGCGTCGCAGTCGCCTCGCTTACGGAAATTGCGCAAGGCGAACGTGCCCGCCGCGCCGGTGAGGCCGCGAGCTACGCTTACATTATGGTGACCGTCTTTGTGCCGCCGTTTGTGCCGTTTGCGCCCCTCGCCCTCTATGACATCGCGCGATACGTGCGCCGTGAGCACGCCTGGGTCGCGCTGGGCGCCGGCGCCATCTTTGTCTGCGCACTCGTCGCATATGCCCACGCCGGCGCGCTTCCCACCCGTGCGCTGCTGTTGACCGCCATCCTTTCAGTCGCCGCCACCTTGCTGTCTCTGCGCACCGCTCAGCTGGAGCGCGAGCAGGAGCGCATGCGTCGCACCCGCGACGAGCTGCAGGAGCGAGCCCTCGCGCTCGAGGCGCGCAACCGCGACCTTGCCGACCGCCAGGACTACGAGGTCGAGCTCGCAACGCTCGCCGAGCGCGCCCGCATCGCACGCGAGATCCACGATAACGTGGGACACCAGCTCACGCGCGCCTCGCTGCAAACCGAGGCCCTACGCGTGGTCCACGCCAACGAGCCCGGCGTCGCCGCCGACTTCGCTGACGTCAAGCGCACCGTGGACGAAGCGCTTCAGCTCGTGCGCTCGAGCGTCCACGCGCTCAACGACAACGCGGCGAATCTCTCCGTACAGCTCGAGCGCATCGTGGAGGGCGCGCGCTCAGATGGCGGGCCGCAGATTGAACTTGAGGTTTTGGCCGAGCATGCGCCCGCAAATGTCGCCAACTGCTTTACGGCGGTCCTGCGCGAGGCGCTTTCCAACGCCATACGCCATGCTTGCGCCCATACTGTCACCGTACGATGCATGGAGCATCCGTCGTTTTACCAGCTCATCGTTACCGACGATGGCGCGGGCGGGGTCCAAGCAAGCAGCCGCGGCACCGCAGAGGGCATGGGGCTCGGCTCCATGCGCGAGCGCGTCGAGGCGCTTGGCGGCACCTTCACCGCCGGCCCGCGCGCCGGCGCCGGCGGCTGGCGTGTGTTTGCCACCGTTCCTAAACAGCAAGGAGATGAGGGCCGATGAGGCTCATCGTTGTCGACGACGACCGCTTGGTGGTCGATTCGCTCAAGATAATCCTGGGCGCCCAGCCGCAGATCGAAGTGGTGGGTACCGGTGCCAACGGCAACGATGCGGTTTCACTCTATGCCGAACACGCACCCGATATCGCACTGCTCGACATCCAGATGCCGGGGCGCGACGGGCTTTCGGCGGCCCGCGAGATCCTTGAGCGCGACCCTGCGGCGCGCGTGGTGTTTCTGACGACATTCTCGGATGACGAGTACATTGTGTCGGCGCTCAAACTAGGTGCCCGCGGCTACCTGATCAAAACCGATGTCGCCGCCATCCCGCCGGCGTTGGCCCAGGTCATGGACGGTAAACGCGTGCTCGAGGGTAAGGCGATCGAGGATATCAACTTTGATGGGGCGGGCGTCGAGGTGGGCACGACCCGCCGGCCCGCGGCCTTCGTCAGCCTGACCGACCGCGAGTTCGAGGTCGCCGAGCTCATTGCCCGCGGCCTCGATAACAAGGAGATTGCCGCCACCGCCTATATGGGCGAAGGCACCGTGCGAAACCGCATCAGCTCAATCCTGGCCAAAATGGGCCTGCGCAACCGCACCCAAATCGCCATCGCCTACCTGCGAGGGTAGTTGCCCGAAGACCGACCGCCCCGACATAACAAAATGTCTGCTACCGATTTAATGCCATTTCAAAACTATGCCGGTTTACGGGGCCAAACTCAGGACCCCCATCCATACCCGCGTTTTCTGTAAAATGACAGCTCGTCTACCTGCGGTTTTATTTTCACGAATATCAGCATGGTTGGGGACTCGTGACTCAGCCCCGTAAACCGGCCTAGTTTTGTCCGAGCGGCCACGTCAGGTGTCTCCGAAAGCCGCTTCAAGCCAAAAATGATCCGTTTTCCTCCGTCCCCAAGGGATCAGCCGGAACCGCTCCACGAAATCGGCCCATCTACTACGTTTAACTCGATACCCCTGACCATACCTTCGTTTTGAGCAAAACCGCAGGCGTTCTACCTGCGGTTTTGTTTTCGCGTTTTTTGACATGGTTGGGGGTAAGGGACTAAACGTAGTAGATGGGTCGGTTTCGTGGCGAGCCCTCCTCGCCTACGCACAAAAGCGCCGCCACGGAGGAGGGAGATGCCTCCGTGGCGGCTGGGGGTGGGGGGGGGTGGGGCTATGTTCTGGCTCCCCGCCGGCCGCCCGGGGCCTTTTGGCCCCGGGCGCCGCCAGCGTGCCTAGCGTTTACGGATACCCCAGACCAGGGCTCCGACGCCGGCTATGGCGATAACAAATGCCATGAGCAGTGCGGCGGTCTGCTGGTCACCCGTGGTGGGCAGGAAACCCTTGACCGTCTTGACGATGTTCGTCACGGTCTTGGGCGTGCCGGGATCGGGCGTCGGCACGGGCGTCTCGGGCTTCTTGTACGTGTTGTTGAACACGATGCCCTCGACGCTCTTGTCGCCCTTGGTAAAGGCGACATTCGCCTTGAGGTTGCCCTCGCCGTCATCGGCCACGTTGACGGTCGCGGTAAAGACGGACTTGTCATAGGTCATACCGGCCTCGTCGCCCTTGACCTCGCTGATGGTGTAGACGTACGTACCGGGCTCGTCGTACTCGAACTTGTCGAAGTTGATCTTGCCATCGGCATCGTTGGTGACCGTAGACTCAATGTCCTCGCCAAAGAGCTTAAAGCTAAACTCGTCCTTCTTGAGCTCGCGTCCCTCGAGCACCTTGATGGCACCGATGGAGACCTGCGTGGGCATGGCATGATACTTGTTGGTAAAGCCAGCCGACTCAGTAGTTCCCTCGAGCTTGTGCGTCGCGGTCAGCGTGCCGTCGCCGTTGTCGGAGACGGTGGTCACGACGGTGTAGGTCGTGCCGTCATAGGTGACGCCCTTGTACAGGCCGAGCGCGTTGGGGCAAGCCTCGCGCAGCATGTACGTGTGCGCGCCAGGTGCCTCGTAGCGGATCGGGCTCAGCGCGACGGTGCCATTGGCGTCGTTGGTGCCGGTCGCGACAACCACGCCGTCCTCGAGCAGCTCAAACGTGAACTCGCCTGCTGCAAGGTCGCGTCCGGTCAGGCGCTTGACCGTCTTGACCTGATCGGTCACCACAGAATCGGTAGGCGTCACGCTGTAGGTGTTGGTGAACGTGAAGGCAGCGCCGTCGTCACCCTCGCGCACGACCTTCAGATGTCCGGCACCGTCGTCAGTCACGGTGTAGGAAACCTTACGCGTGGCATTGGCGTCGTTAGTCACGCCAGGGGCGCTACCGGACTCGGTCACCGTGTAGGTAAAGGTGTGCGAGCGCGGGGCGGTGGGGGCTGCGGGCACGGACTCGCCGCCGGACTCGTCGGCATTGGCATCAGCGTCGACGTCGGCCTCTTCAGCCTCTGCCTCGTCGGCCTCGGCTTCGTCAGCTTCGTCTGCCTCGGCCTTATCGGTCGCATCATCCGTCACGCCCAAGGCGCGGTTGAGGTCCTCGAGCGTAAAGTGGATCTTGCCAAAGTCCACGTTGCCGGCCGCGTCGTTGGTTGCGGCCGTGCGCTCGGGCATCGGGGCGCCCGCCTCATCGGCGGTCACGGTAAAGGTGAACTTACCCGTGATATCGGCCGGGGTCAGGCCCTCGGCAGCCTGGAGCTTCTTGGCGCCGGCAAGTGCGGCATCGACGGCCTCGGCGCCATAGACGTTCTCGAACACGGGCTCGGTGCCACCGTAGTCAGGCTTCGCCGTCAGAGTGCCGTCGCCGTTGTCGACGACGATGACCTTAAAGCTAAAGCTCGACTTCGCGGCAGTAATACCCTTTGCTGCGAGCGGGGACGTGTACTCAAACGCCGTGTAGTTGATAGTCCACGCAAGCTTGGCGTCCGTGTCGGTACGGATGGCGCGTCCGGCGCTCACCAAATCGGCGAGCATCTCAGTCGTGTAATGCAGCGTGCCAAAGCTCACCTGGCCGTTAACGTTCCACGCCGTAGTGCCGTTGATGGCTTCCGTCTCACCTGCATAGGCAATACCGAAGCAGAACTCGCCGTCGGCCATCGGACGACCGGTCAGGGTCTTGGTGGCGACAATCTGCGCAAGCTCGCCGCCCGGGTTATCGGTCGATGCGTGGTAGCTGTTGGCGAACGGGACCACGGCGCTCTCGACCTTGTTCTCGCCACTCTTGTAGACCGTCGCATGCGTGCCCTCGGGTCCGCCGGAAACGGTCGTCGTAGCGGTGAGCGTACCAGCGCCATCGTCGGCGATAGCGATCGTCACGGTGCGCACAGCCTCGTCGTAGGTGTAACCGGGCTGGCCATCGTTCTTCTCGGCAACGGTGTATGTAAAGGTCTTGCCCGCGTCAGCCTGCGTAAACTTGACCTCATGGCCAGCCAGGATGTCGATCAGACCAACCGTTGCCTCTGCCGTTGCAGGGGACTTGTACACGTTGGCGCCCTCGTGCAGGCCGAGCGCGATGGCCGAAGCCTCGTCGGCGGGCGTCACGGTAAAGGTGAACTGACCCTCGGTCATGGGACGTCCGGAGAGGGTCTTGCTGAGCTTGAGGCCGCCGGCCGCGGCGTAATCGAGCTCAGTACGGTACGTGTTGGTGAAGCGGCCGCTTTCCTTCGTGGTGACGTTGGAGGTCAGGGTGCCGTCGCCGTTCTCGGTCACGGTCACTTCGGCGGTTGCGACATGCGCGTCATACGTCATACCGACCGCGCTGCCCGCGTTCTCGCGGATCTCGTACTTGTAGGTTCCGGCAGCCGTGTAGTGGATCTTGCCGAACTTGATGGCGGCGATGCCTTCGTTGTCAGCATCCTGCTTGGTCACGGTTACGGTTGCCGGGTCGGGCAGTGGGGTGCCCTCGGAGGCCGTGATGGTAAAGCTGAACTTGTCTGCATCCGTCCAGTCGCGACCGTCGATGGCCTTGCTCAGGCCAAAGTCGAGCTCTGTGTCGAGCGGGGTCACGCTGTAAGCGTTCTCGAAAGTTGCAGCCTTGACGTCGTCCTTCAGGACATGCTCGGCCTTGAGGGTACCGTCGCCGTTGTCGGTGATGGTGGTCTCAACGGTGTACTTGGCGCCGCTGTACGTGACGCCCTTGCTGGTGGTTCCGCCGTTGACCTCGCGCAGTGTGTAGGTGTGCTTGCCGGACTTGTCGTACTTCACGGCGTTCATCGTGATCTTGCCTTCGGCATTGTTGGTGCCGGTGGCGACGACCTTGGCGTCCTCGCCCTCGCCCTCGACGAGCTCGAATCTAAACTCGCCAGCCTTGAGGCCGCGGCCGTCCAGGACCTTGGTCGCGGTGATCTGGTCGGTGACGCTTTTCTCGACGGGCGTCACGCTATAGGTATTGGTGAACGTAAATGCCGCATCGCCGTCCGACTTGCGGGACACCCTCAGAGTACCCTCGCCGTCATCAGTCACGGTGAAGGAAACCGTACGCGAAGTCTCGGCGTCGTTGGTCACGCCAGCGACCTCACCGGACTCGGTCACGGTGTAGGTAAAGGTGTGCTCGCGCTTCTCGGGCTTCTCGCCCAGAGCCTTGTTAAGGTCGTCGAGCGTAAAGGTGATCTTGCCAAAGTCGACCTTGCCCTTGGCATCATTGGTCACGCTCGCGTTCGCGGGCATGGGTGCGCCCTCTTCACCGGTCACGGTAAAGGTGAACTTGCCGGCAATGTCAGCCGGGGTCAAGCCATCAGGAACCTGCAGATTCTTCTTGCCCACAAGCGATGCCTCGACAGGCGCGGCAGTGTAGGTGTTCACAAACTCGTTGCCGGCATCGCCGTAGACAGCCGTCGCCGTCAGGGTACCATCGCCGTTGTCGACAACGGTTACACATGCGTCAATTGCCGACACGGTGGCGCTCACGCCCGTAGGCAGTTTGCCGGTCTGCTCGGCAGCAATGTAGCGAATGGTCCACGTGGGCTTGTCGGAGCTAGCATTAACCGACGCCTTGCCCTCCTCGACCAGCTTGGCAAGCGACTCGGTCGTGTACGTCAGCGGCCCGAACTCAACCTTGCCACCCTTGTTGGTTGCATCCAGCAGAACCTCGTCGTGCCCCGCATAGCTCAGCGCAAACTTAAATTCGTCATCGGCCATCGGGCGCCCCGTGAGCGTCTTGGTTGCCTCAAGAGTCAGCGGGGTTTCCGTCTTGGCGCTATAGGTGTTCTTGAACTCGGTCTCGCCCGAGATCTTTTCAACGTCAGCCTTAAGCCCACCCGTGGCCTTAACCGCCACGGTCACCTTGAACGTGGCAACGTTCTCGCTGTAGGTGATGCCACCGACGCCGCCCTTGACCTCGCGGACCTCATAGGTGTACTCGCCCGGCTTGTTGCAGGTGATCTCGCCGAAGTCGATAGCTGCCTTGCCATTGTCGTCTAGGTCGTCATTGGTCACGGTCGCGGTCGCGTGTGCGGGCATCGGGGCGTCATTCTCGGACGTTGCGGAGAGTTCAAACTTAAACTCGTCCGCATCCGTCCAATCGCGGCCCTCGAGCACCTTGGTCAGGCCAAAGCTGGCCTTGGTATCCACCGTTGTCGGCGTCACGTTAAAGCTGATCTTGCCGTTGTTGCCCAGGTAGGAATTGACATGCGTCGCGGTCGCCTTGGCGGACACGTTGTTCCACTTGGGATTAAGAACGTCGGTCGCGGTACCAGTGTTGTTGCCGCCCACACTCTCCTTGGTGGTGTGGAGCTCGTCGATAAAGGCTAGGCGCGCGGTTCCCACGCTAAACGAAAGGCTGCCGTCCTCGTCAGCAACAATAGCGCCGTCAAACTTTGCAGCGTCGCCGCCGATAAACTCGATGACGGCAGAGGCGGGCTTGGCCTCATCGTTTTCGCCCTGCTCCTCAAACTCATCCTTGTAGTAATAGGTGCCGGTATCTGCCAGTGAATTCTTTGCAGGCTGCGTGCAGTCCTTGTCCGTGTAAATTGGGGTCTGTTTCTGGAAGTAGTAGTAGCGGTTGGTGTCGGCCGGCTCAAAGGTCGCAACCGTATTACCCAACGCGCCGGTCTCCCACTTGTTCGCGTAGAAGTTCACGGTCTTGGTGCCATCGTCGGCAACGGTCGTATTCTTTTCGATGTAAGCCTTGAGCCCCGTGACCTCCTCAGGCGTAAATAGGTTGTCGAGCGCAACACTCTTCACGCTCGAAGCATACTTCACCTGGATGGGCTTAACGTTGTCGACCGAAAGCTTGCCGTCTACGGTCTTAAAGTGACTCAGCGGAATCAACGACGCAGGAATATTGACCGTTACGATATCGCCCTTCTGGGGATTGTCATCGCCGGCGCGCTGCACGGTGATGAGCAGGTCTTTTGCCTTGCCGGTGAACTCGTAGGTGTCGGTATTGGTTTCTTTATTGACCGTCTTGCTCGCCTTGGTAAACGGCGTGCCGTTAATGACGACTTCGGTAAATCCGTCAACCTGCATAAAGTCGCCCAGCTCATCGGTAAACGTGATGTAACCGGACTTGGTCGCGTCGTAGCCCTTATCAATTTCGGTCGGATAAGGCGCCTCCGACGTAATGGCCTGTGAGATGTCGTCGAAGACCTTCTTGAGCTCTTCGGCATTGGTCGCCGACTTGTAGTAGTCGGAGTTTTCCGCGCGTGCACCATGAGTATCCCATGCCGTGGCATTGGGGTAGTTGCTCGAAACGGCCTGCATGAACTTGTTCTCTTTTTGGCTTTTTCCCGAATCCTGGATACCAGCGCTGGGATCCGCGCCATCAAAGATGCCGATAGTATAAACGGTGGCCTTGCTGTCCTTCATGTTCTTGGCAGCCGCCACGCCAGCATTGGCGACATCCGGATTGAACTCGCTGAAGCTTGTCGGCGTGCCGTCGGTAAAGAACACAACAATCTTCTTGGCGCCCGCGCGACCAGAAGTGATGCCCTCGGCCAGTTCTAGACCATAGTCGGCACGCGTGGCGCCGTCGGGTTCAATCTCGGCAATCCTATCCTTAAGAGCTTTCACGTTGCCGCCGGAGCAATCGGTCAAGTCTTTCATAACCTGTGTGTAATTGTAGGTGTGTCCTCCGTCACGATACGTATCGTTGCCGATTTTTTTGGACTTCTTGCCCGCAAACTTAACGATAGCAACCTTATGCTGCCTATCCACGCCCTCGATGCCCTCGTTTTGTTTGGCAATGGTGTCGATGAAGCTGCTGGCAGCGCTCTCCAACGCATCGATGCGCTTGGGCTTGGTGGGATCTCCGCCGCCCATGGTGTAATCCATCGAGCCAGAAGCGTCCAGCACCATCACGATATCAAGCGGTGTGGTAACCGTCACGGTTGAATTAGACGTCGAGGACATCGCTGAAAGTGTAGTCAGAAAATCCGACTCTTCGTTTTCATCGGTTGCCTTGACCGTCTTGTCGGTCCAGATTCGGCCGACGTGTTGGGTCGATACTTTATTGCCGCTATGGCCAGCCGCCCAGATTTCCCAGCGACCGCTCGTGTCGGGGTCGTCGACCGTTTTTCCGGTCATGGTCGGTCCGTCCATTCCGGTGCTGGACCTGGCGTTGGCCTCGGGCAGCATGGCAAATGCCGCAGCCGGCAATACCAGCACTACGGCCAGCATCACCGCCAAGAGACCCCTCGTGTACTTACCCATCGCGTCTCCCTTCTCGCAGACTCAGGCCTTGCATCAGCCTCAAGTTACGGAATGAGACACAATTTGAGCAGGTGACACACGTTCCAGATTCGGTTTTGAGCGTGAGACAAATGTCTCACCAAAGTTGAGACACGGGATTTTTGCGGGTAAACGAATGCGAATGAGGACCGGTGGGGCATTTTTGTCCCACCGGCCCTCATTTCCTCGCTACTCCGGCTTGGTTTCTACCGTGGGAGTCTTGTTCGCCGCAACCGGAGTACGGGCGGTGTCCATAGTCAGGCAGTGCTTGGGGCAGCTCTCGATGCACTCGCCGCACACCACGCAGGCGTACGGGTCGATCGACCAGGTACCACCCTTGCGATCGACCGCAAGCGCGCCCGCCGGGCAGCGACGCGCGCACATACCGCAGCAGATGCACACGTCCATATCGTTGACGATATGCCCGCGCAGGCGCTCGGGCGCCGCCAGCTTCTCCTGCGGATAGCACACCGTGACCGGCTGCTTGACCATAGAGCCCAAGGCCGTCTTGGCAAATGTCATCAAACTCATGCCGCGCCTACCTTTCCGTGCAACTAATGCAGGGGTCGATGGTCAGGATAATCATGGGCACGTTGGCAATGAGCACGCCCTGCAGTGCATGCGTCAGGCCCGCCAGGTTTTGCGACGTCGGCGTGCGCACGCGGAAACGGTCCAAATTCTTGGTGCCGTTACCGCGCACATAGTAGTACGCCTCGCCGCGCGGTTGCTCAATCACAACCTCGCCGCGTGCGCCATCGGCCGGCGTAAGCTTGGTGCGCCCGCCGATGCCGTCGTGCGGAATCTTTCCCACAAGCTCCTTAATGATGTCCATGGCCTGCGTGACCTCGGCACAGCGCACCTGGCAGCGGGCATAGCAGTCGCCATCGGTGGCAACGATGGGCTCAAACGCAGCCAGGTCCGCATAGGCACCGTCGCCAAACATGCGCACGTCGTAATCCACGCCCGAGGCGCGCCCAAACGGACCGACCATCGACAGGTCCAGCGCGTCTTTCTTGCTGATCACGCCCACGCCATGCAGGCGCTCGCCGCAGCTGTTGTCGTCCAAAAAGGTATGCACCAGGGCCTCGTAGTCGGGGCGCATGGCATCGAGCGTCTGGACAATGCCCGCCAGCTCGGAGTCCTCAATGTCATGCTTAAGGCCGCCGATCTCGTTAATCGACAGAATCACGCGACCGCCACACGTGCTCTCAAAGATCTTGAGAATCTGCTCGCGCAGGGTCCACGAACGATAGAACAGCGCCTCGAAGCCAAAGGCATCGGCGAGCAGGCCCAGCCACAGCAGGTGCGAGTGAATGCGCGAAAGCTCGTGCAAAATGGTACGGATATACTGCACGCGGCCGGGCACCTCGATATCGAGCATGCGCTCGCAGGCGCTGGCATAGCCGCAGCTGTGACCCACGGCGCAAATGCCGCAGATGCGCTCGGCGATGTAGCCAAACTGGTGCATGTCACGCTTTTCGGTGAGCTTCTCGAGTCCGCGGTGCACAAAGCCGATCTGCGGAATTGCCTCGATAACGCGGTCGTCCTCGAGCACCAGGTCCAGGTGAAGCGGCTCGGGCAGCACCGGGTGCTGCGGGCCAAACGGAATAACGGAGCGATGTGCCATGGACCTTACGCCTCCTTTTTCTGCTTATCGCGGGCGGCTTTGGCGGCAAGCGCCGCGCGAACCTTGGCCGCTTTCTCGGGATCCATGGCGGCGAGCTTTGCCTCCATCTCGGCAGCCTTGAGCGCGGCCTTGGCGGCAGCCTCGTCATGCTGAGCATCGGAGCCGGCAGCCGCAGCGGGCTGAGCGACGGCAGCGCCCGCAGCATCGCCAGCGCCCTCCCCCGCAGCGGCCGCGGCAGCGGCGGCCTTCTCGGCCGCAGCCTTGCGCGCCTTGGCCTCGGCGGCGGCACGGACCTTCATGGCCTTCTCGCGCGCAGCCTTAACCTCGGGCGTGATGACGCTCATGGGCTCGGCAGTCGAGACCTGGTAGAAAAAGCCCTTAAAGTCAATCTGCATGTCGGTAATGGCAAGCCCAAACAGGTCGTGCGCCTCATTTTCAAACGGGAACACCGCAGGGTAGTACGAGCTGATGGACGGAATCTCCTGGTACTGGTCGATGCCCTCAACCACCAGGTTCTCAATCGCATAGCTGCCGTCCTGCGCGATCTGCTCCTGGGCAGCACGAACGTTGATGAACGTATAGACCAAGCGATACGTGCCGTCGTCCACATTGCGCTCGGCGTGCATCTGTACAAAGCGGGCACCGGAACCCTTGAGCGCCTGGACATGCGACAGCAGCGCATCGAGCTCGACGGTGGTATAGATTGCCTTTTGCATTACTCGGCCCCCCTTGCAGCGGCGGACGCGGCGGGCGTCCCAGCAGGTGCGTCGCCAGCGGCGGGCGCGTCGCCGGCCTCAGCCGGGGCCACAAATCCGTCCTCGCCCAGCTCAACACCACCATCCCAGGTAGCGGCACCGCCCACGGTAAGCGGGTCGCCGCCGGCGCGCATCACGGCCTCCTTCTGGTCCAGGATGCCGCACGCCTCCACAATGGCGTCGATCACCGTCTCGGGGCGAATGGCGCATCCGGGCGCGTACACGTCCACGGGAATTGCGCGGTCCACGCCACCGATCACGTTGTACGCATCGCGGAACACGCCGCCCGAGCACGCGCAGATGCCGCACGCCACCACGCACTTGGGCTCGAGCATCTGGTTGTAGATCTGGCGCACGACGGGCAAGTTCTGGGCGTTGACCGACCCCGTCACCAAAAAGATGTCCGCATGTTTGGGGTTGCCGGTGTTGACCACGCCAAAGCGCTCCGCATCGAACAGCGGCGTGAGCGAGGCCAGCACCTCGATATCGCATCCGTTGCAGCTCGAGCCGTCGTAATGAATAACCCACGGCGAGCGCGACATTTTATGATCCATGGATGCCGCCTCCTAAATAAACACGTCGACGAGGATGGGCATAAGGTTGAGCAGGCCAAACACCAGCGCCACACCCCAGCCGAGCTTAAAGCAGCTGCGCCAGGTGCTACGGGCGAAGGTGTTATCGATCAGTACCTCGACAAAATACGTCATGACCATAACGACCAGGGCGACGACCCAGCTCACCGGGTTGTCCCAAACAAAGAACATGCCCACCCACATCAAAAACAGCACGGTCTCGCACCAGTGCATAAGGGTCATCTTGGCCAGCGTGCCGCCGCTCATCTCGGTGGCGACGCCCTGGACGATCTCCTGATGCGCGTGATGCGAGTACGAAAGGTCAAACGGCGACTTGCGCAGTTTGATGGTAAGCACCGCGAGCAGTGCGAGGAAGATGGGCGCGCTGTACACGATGATGGGGGCCGACTGCCCCGTCACGGCGATGGAATCGAAGCTGTCGGTGGCAAGGTACAGGCCCACACTCATCAGCAAAACGGCGGGCTCGTAACTCATGACCTGCAGCAGCTCGCGGTCGGCTCCGACCTGGGCAAACGGGCTTTGCGTCGAGGCGGACGCCAGCACCACAAAGATCGCAGCGAGGGTAACCATAAAGGCGCATAACAGTGTGTTGGAACCCGACACAAAGATGCCGCCGCCCACCACGGTAAAGATGAGCGCGCACGCCATGTAGGTATCGTCCACGGTGTTTACGCTGGCAGGGGCTTTGCGCAGGAGCTTGGCTACATCGTAGAACGGTTGCAGCAGACGCGGTCCCACGCGGCCTTGCATGCGGGCGGACAGCTTGCGGTCGATGCCGTCGATCAGGCCACCAACCAAAGGCGCCAGCAGGGCAAACGCCACGGTGCCTATAAAGATGCCCACGACACCCGAGCCTTCGAAATACTTGCCGCGCAGCACCGAGGGCTCGCCCATGGCGAGCGTATCGGGACCAATCCATGCGCAGCATAGCAGCGCGAACAGAATGATGCTGCAGCACACGATGCTGCCCGCGGGGCCAATGCGCTTCTCGCCAAGGGCGTCCTCCAGGTACCAATTGCGCTTTTCGGCCTTCACCTCGTGTCCCATCGAGCCGCGGAAATGACGGTAATTGTCGGTTCCCACGCCCGAAAGATATACGTTTACATGCGGTTTGTTGCTCACGCGGAATGAAGTCAGCAGCACCACGGCGATAAAAGCCACGATAACCACCATTAGATACATGGCATCCTTGCCAATAACATACGGCACGCGGCCAAACACCATGGCCAAGTAGGGCGACACCAGACCGCTCGAGATAATCGGGAACGCTACACAGCACAGAATCAGCAGCGCGGCGATAGTGTTGAGCGCTATCCATTCGGTCTTATGGACATTGCCCTCCACGTTTTCGGCCGTAGAATCCACGCCCGAAAGCTTGGCGAGCCACTTGCCCCAGAAGAAGAACGTCGCGGCCGAGCCAAAGGCCAGCACCATGATCATGAGCACATTGCCGGTCTGCGCAAACGCCACCAGGGCGCCCCACTTAGACACGAGCATGCCAAACGGCGCCACGAACATGCCCATGATGCCCAGCATCATCAGGCGCGTCAGGTGCGGCATGCGGCTGAACATGCCGTCCATGTCCTCGATATTGCGGCTGCCGATATGATGCTCGGCCGTGCCCACGCACAGGAACAGCAGCGACTTTGCCACCGTATGGAACAAGATCAAGAAGATGGCGGCCCACACGGCCTCGGGTGCGCCGACACCCAGGCAGGCACTGATGAGTCCCAAGTTGGAAATGGTGGAGTACGCGAGCACGCGCTTGGCATTGCTCTGCGAGATGGCCATGAGGGCGGCGAGCAAAAACGTGATGGCGCCCACGCTCGTGACCATAAAGCCGGTCACGGGATAGGTGGCGTACAGCGGGCTCAGCTTGACCATCAAAAACACGCCGGCCTTGACCATGGTGGACGAGTGCAGCAGGGCGCTCGTGGGCGTGGGGGCGACCATGGCGCCGAGCAGCCAAGTGTGGAACGGCATCTGTGCGGCCTTGGTAAGTGCGGCGATCGACAGCAAGACGACCGGCAGCACCAGCAGCGTGGATTGCGCGGTTCCGGCGCCGGAAAGCTCGATCATGCCCGAGATGGTCAGCGGCACGCCGTTGACGTGCAGGAACATAAGGCCCGCCAAAAACGCGATGCCGCCCAGCATGTTGAGGATGATCTGGGTAAAGGCGTTTTTGATGGCCTCGGGCGTGCGCGTATAGCCAATCATAAGGAACGAGCACACGGTGGTGATTTCCCAGCCGCAGAACAGCCACTCCAGGTTATCGCTCGTCACGATGACGAACATGGCCGAGAGAAACAGGAACATAAGCGCCAGGAACTGCGGGCGTCGGTCGGGCGCGGTCTGCCCACGCAGCGCGGCCTCGTGCTCATCGTGCGCCTGGAAGTCCTTCATGTAGCCCAGGGCATACACGCAGATCAGGCTGCCGACAATGCCAACGGCGAGCACCATGATCACGCTCATATAGTCCAGGTAGAGCGGCGTGGCGGTGACGACCTCGGCCGTGGGCAGCGTCATGGCAGCGAAGGCAACCGAACCCACCAGCTGCACCACGCCGAGCACACCGGTAAGCGCGTTCCTATATTTGAACGCGTTGTACAGGATGACGGCGCACAGAATTACGTCGATGACGGAGCCGATGATCGAGAGCACATGCGAGGTGCCGGGGGCAACCTCAAAGCCC
This sequence comes from Collinsella sp. WCA1-178-WT-3 (M1), assembly GCF_009696325.1. Lineage (GTDB taxonomy): Bacteria > Actinomycetota > Coriobacteriia > Coriobacteriales > Coriobacteriaceae > Collinsella. The sequence goes on along the minus strand of NZ_VUME01000004.1, from coordinate 127,674 downwards.
TGCGGACCCGTGCCAAAAAATAAGACGGCGACTACAACGGTCACCGCCATAATAATGCCGGAGCCTACAAGCCCTACCGCATCGCGGGCTCGGTCACTGCGCGCGAGCAGCATGCCCATCGCCGGTACCAGCGGAAACAGGGTAAGGAAATACAGTAGCGTCATACCATCACTCCCCCATGCAAAAACGCTGCAATTATTTAACGTTATAGCTCAAATTGGGAGTTCAGGCGGCAGGTTTTCGGTCAACTGGGGAGTTTTAGGCGTATGGGGTAAGGACATGTCCGCTTTGGAGTAGAGAGGCAACGCTCCCCCTCTCGTAGCGGCGGGCGCACGGGCCACTGCGCGCGGTTTATTGACCACTTTGAAGGATGTCCCGATAGACTCGCGGCGGTCCAAAAAGTTGGCGCGGCAAGAAAAATGCGCCCCTGCGGACGCACCATCCCGTTCGCTATTCCGCCTTTTTAACGCGCGGTTTACGACCCCGCGGCTTATCGACCAAGGCGGCCTCGCCACCGTCGCGATACTGTCGGCACCAAGCTTTAACCGAAGACTCGCTGGGGATCTTGTGCTTGACCATGACCTCACGCACCGTCAGACCATGTTCCAAGCGGTCCTTAACCACGGCAAGCTTAACGTCAAACGAATATGTGTGGTGATGAGAGCCCGCATTGAGAACGGCGTCGGCGCCGCCCACGGCATACGCACGGGCCCACTGACGGGCTGTGGCCTGGGGGATGCCAAGCTCTGCGGCGAGCGCGCGATGGCCGACCCCTTCTTGGAGGATCTCGACAGCGCGCTGCCTAATCTCGGGCGCATGCGTGCGAGTCCTTGTTGTTTCTGACATACCTGCCACTTCTACTTCTTAGCCTTAAACGTTAAATTGCTTTCTTACGTGCAAGTTAGATAGTAGCATTTTACTGTTTGCTCAAAGCAGTTAATTAAAATAGACGCGGCGCTATCTGGGAATTTGACACCAATTTACGACATTTCTTTATTGATTATTTACGCTGGTAACTAGCTCGCAGCTAATCGTCATTCGCTTGCCAGCAAAATTGGCATCTCTTTATATCCTTTGGAATAGAGGATATGATTATTAACCCCTCCTCCAATAATTTTGAGCAGCCTGCAAGGCAGTAGACGCCTCACTCCCCATGATTAGCGCGCATTGCCGTCCACCGGGGCAAAACAAAAAGGGCGGGACCTGCTGCGCTTGCAGGCCCCGCCCCGATTGACACCCGATGGGACGCGGCCGGGCGAGACAGATCCGTGCTACCGCCCCGCCTGGCCGCGATGTTCAACTACAGCTCGTTGGCCGCGTGATATGCCGTGCGAATGGCGTTCGCAATGTCGGCGGTGCGCTCGCCCGAGCAGTCGCCCACACAGGTCACGGGCACCGTAACGCCATCCAAGTCAAACGCGTTGGCCTTGGAACCGACGGCCATCACCACGTAATCGCAGGCGATCTTCACCGGCTCCTCGGCGCCGTCATCGGCAGTGCGCACGGCCTCCACGCCCTCGTCGGTAATGGCGGTCAGACGGGTCTTCACGTGCTGCTCCACGTTGTGCTCTGCAAAGTCGCTCATAATCAGCGGCAGAATGGTCTCGGACTCGCCCGCGGCAATCTTGTCGAGCATCTCCACGATCGCCACTTCGCAACCGTGCTGCAGCAGGTACTCGGCAGTCTCGGTGCCCACCAGGCCACCGCCAATGACGGCGACGCGGCCCGTAAGCTCCACCTTGCCGGCCAGCACGTCCCAGCTCGAGACGACCTTCTTAGAATCGGCACCCGGAACGGGGATGACCACGTCGTGCGCGCCCACGGCCACAATCGCGGCGTCGGCGGCGTTGAGGTCCTCAGTGGTAGCGACGTGGTTGAGCTCAACCTTCACGCCCAGGCCGGGCAGAATCTTCTCGTAATACTCGACCGAGCGCATGATTTCGTCCTTGCGCGGAGGCGCGGCCGCCAGCACAATCTGGCCTCCCAGATGATCGCTCGCCTCGTAGACGGTCACGTCGTAGCCGCGCTTGGCCACCACGCGTGCGGCCTCCAGACCGGCAATACCGCCGCCCACAACGGCGATCTTCTTGTCGCCCTCGCCCGGCTTAATGGCGATGGTAGCCTCGTCGCCGTTCTCGGCATTGAGCACACACGAGATGTACTTGCGGTTTTGAATCGCATCGACGCAGCCCTTGTTGCAGTTGAGGCACTCGCGGATGGGTTCGCCCGTGGCGGCCTTCAGCGCAATGTCGGGGTCGCACATGAGCGAGCGGCCATAGGCGATGATATCGGCTGCGCCGTCTTCCAGAATCTTCTCGCCAGCCTCGACCGAGACAACACGGCCCACAGTTGCTACCGGCACGGAGACCAGGGTCTTGACGCGCTCGGCCACGGGCAGCGTCCAGTTGTAGGGCATGGCGCCCATGGACGGAATGGTGTCGCCCATATTGCCGGTGTGGTTGGCTTGTGCAACCTGGATCATATCGATGCCCGCGCCCTCGAGCAGCTTGGCGAACTCGCAGGCCTCGTCGGGCTGCAGGCCGCCCTTGCCACGCGGCGTGCCATCGGGGTTCTCCATGATCACGGGGAGCTTATACTCCACCATCAGCTGCGGCGCGGCTTCCTTGATGGCAGCGACGACCTCCAGCGCGTAGCGAACGCGGTTCTCAAACGAGCCACCGTACTCGTCGGTTCGCTTGTTGAGGGTCGCGGAGCACAGCGAACCCACCAGGCGGTCGCCGTGGACCTCGATGGCGTCGATGCCGGCCCGCTGCGCGCGAGCGGCCGAGGCAGCGATGGCCTCCTTGATCTGGGCGAGCTGCTCTACGCTCGCCTCGTTCACAAAGTGCTGCATGTCGTGGTGCAGCTTGGCGTATGCCTGCTTGCGGATCTCGTTGGACTCGGCCATCTTGGCGGCAAAGGTCTCCTCGTCGCCGGCGGCCTTGGCCTCCTGCGCGGCTTTGGCCGCAGCCATGGAGCCCATGACCATGCGGCCGACACCGGGCACGTCGTACTCGGGGTGGAACAGCTGCAGCGCGACCTTGGCACCGTGCTTGTGGACGGCGTCGGCCAGCGCCTTAAACGTGGGGATCTGGGCGTCGGTTGCCAGCTTGGGCGTGGGGCTTGCGGTCATGACGGGAGCGACGTCGCCGATGACGATGTAGCCCACGCCGCCACGGGCCAGACGCTCGTAAAAAGCCAGGCTGCGCTCGCCGATGGAACCGTCGCGCTCCTCATAGCCGGTGGTCAGCGGCGGAAACATAATGCGGTTCTTGAGCTCAAGGGGGCCAACCGTAATGGGCTGGAGCAGCTTGGACGCAGGTGCGGTCATGGACATTCCTCTCTTGTAGACGCGGCGGCGATGGTGCCGCGTAGTTGTTTAGAGGATATGGCATGGGGGGTACAGCGGCACAACGAAAATCGGCGGATAGCAGGCAGCGGCAGGCGGATGGGGCGGGGCGGCCCGTCGGTTTGTCTCGATCTGTAACAGCTACCCAGCAAAACCGGGTCTTACTGTTACAGATCGAGATATTCCTCTCGACCCATCCTCAACAATCTAAATCTGTAACAGCTAGACCCACTTTTGACCCCTACCTGTTACAGATCAAGACAAACGGAAGCGTTCCGTCGGAAAATCTCGATTTATAACACCTACAGGCCAAAAACGACCCCAGATGTTACAGATCGAGACGAACAAACTCGGTCCGACCAAACATCTCAATCTGTAACATCTAGACCGACTTTTGGCCTCCACCTGTTACAGATCAAGACAAACGGCAACTGTCCGTCCGAATATCTCAATCTGAAACAACAACTCGGCAAAATCCGTCCCTCGTGTTACAGATCGAGACAAACGGAGCCCCGCTCGCCGGAAATCTAAATCTGTAACATCTACAGACCAAAATCGGACCCACCTGTTACAGATTGAGACAGCCCCAACAACACCGTCCCCGTTCGAGAAAACGACCGCCACACTCACCTTTTTAAACAACCTAATACTGCGCAGCCTGCGATAATAATTTGGTCATGCGTCGACTACGGCGAAGACGCGGCAGAGGGGACACCCATGCAACCGAGTACCACCGATAGGTCCACCGCAAAGCAAGCGCTGCTCGAGGCGCTCTTGAGCGACGCGGGGCTCAAGAACCTCACGCAAACAGCCTCTACCGTTATGGGCAACCCGGTGCTCGTCGTCGATCCCGTCTACCGCTATGCCGCCCGCGGTGGCTTTGAGCTCGACGATGCCGACGACCCCCCCCTTTTTTGCAGCCATCACCCGCGCCGAGCTCTCCGAAGGCGATATGCTGCAGGACGAAGCCGTGCGCTACATCATCGAACGCGATCTAGACGAGAAGATTGCCCGCTCGACAGGCCCGCTCACACGCTATAACGACATGTTCTGCCTCAACACCATGACCGGTGCGATCAAGGTTCACGGCACGTGTCTGGGCCGGGCGATGATGATCGAGCGCAATCTCATGCGAATCCTCCTTTATAGGGCTCTCGGACGAGCCCGGGTTTCATGCGAATTGCATGCGTATCGACAGCCATACTTTCGCTCGAGAACAGGCTCAAAACCATGTGCAGGCGCACCGATGTTTGCCCATAGCGACCATGGGCTTTGTGCGGATGAACCATGCGTTTGGGCAACGCTTTCGAGCGCATGGTCCTGGCGCCATACGCACAAAGGGGGGCGGTGTGCCTTATGGCACCCGCCCCTGATAATCGAGTTTTCTTATGTTTAGTCCAATAAACAGTCCAATGTCTTTAGGCAAGATCACCCCGACGACGCTCATCCTGCCTGGAAGGCCAGACTCCACCCGCCCGCTCGATGGGATGAGTCCGCGCATCACCTGGACTCTCTACGCCTCCAATGGATCGGTAGCCTCTTACGAACACTTTCAAAAGTATGACAAGAGAAAGAAAAGTCCGTAGATTATGCATCTTTAGACTCGTGAAAAAGCGCATCGTGCCCGTCAGCGGCGACGCACCGGCCTTCGGGACGCCTGAGGGCTACTGGGCACGGCGGCGATGTTCATAGCGAATGATGCGGACGCTGCAACTGGTATTATATGACGTGCTATTGAAAGGATGTTGAAGAGGTTGCGGGAAAAGACTTGCTTACTAGAAGCAGAGCAAGGAGATCCAGAAGACGGATTGCGGATAAATGATATGAATTAAATAGGGCACTGCGCGCTATAGAAGGAAAAGGGTGGTGGCTCCTGATGCTGGTGCTGTCTGCTGTTTTAAGTTTATTAATAAAATCTGGCTGTGTAATCTGTGCAGCCCTTTATTTAATCCTCTATATCGGAGGTCAAAAGAAGGAATATCTGTATATCGCTCTGTTTATGCTAAGCCAGTACTTGATTGAGCTAATAGTTCGAGGATACGAAATTAGTTCGCCCCTTTATTATTACTTTCATAATTTTTTTTCGGTGCCCGTAGTAATCAAGTCGCTATTATATTTCGCCTGCGCCTTTCTCATATGTCATTTATTCAAGGGGGCTGTTGGAGGGTCAAAAACGTGGATATTGACATTGGTGGAAGCGCCATTGTTCATCTGGCTCATTATGTTCCCTTTGTTAAAGGTGCGTACAGGATTCTTGTATATTTGTTATTTATTGCCATTCCAACTTCTGGTTATCGTGCTGGCCTTTATCGGTAGCAGGTCCTTTGGCAAAACAGTGCATAAGAGCATGTTTTTAAGGTTAGATATGTTCTTGCGACTGGTTGGAATCCTGGGATTAATGACTGTCTTTGAGGATATTCTTACGGGGTTACATTATGGGCTAAATAATGATGTTGCAAGCCTAGTAACTAGCGGCGCGATTCGAAGCCGCAATTTTGGCGAAAGCGTCTCCCAGATAGTTGTTGCCGCATATCTTATTGTTGTTGCGGCGCGTTTTTTTGTTGACAAGATCACAGTGAAACCGATCAGCTATGAAGCCTTGACAGGAGAGCTTTCGGAAGAAATCATAGACGCCTATGCGACATCTATTGGCCTTAGTCTCAGAGAGCGAGAGATTCTGGGGTTCTTGCTCAAGGAGAAAAGCACACAGGAGATATCCGAACTGTTGTTTATTTCGACTGGCACCGTCAAATCTCATACGCATAACATTTACCAGAAGGCCGATGTTAGCAACAGGATGCAGCTGCTGCAGAAAATCAGATGTTCATAACGTTGATTACGTTGGGCTAATCAATATGAATCCCACTTCCTTTTGTTTATACAGTTTAGCGCTTTATGAACCCTGGTTCATAAAGCGCTAAACCAGGGTATAGGCTAAGATTGAACATATTTATCGAGACCAGTTCATGTGAAAGCGGATCGGAAAATTACATAATTTTGTCATTAGGTTGTCGGCAACGAGGGGCCTCTGCTTTAGCCATCAAGTTATCGGCAACACGGAACCTCTGAAAGAGAAGGTGACAGGATTATGAGAAGAAAGATAGCCTGCGTATTGTGTTGCGCCAGCCTATGTTTAAGCATGGTGGCAGGCCCAGGATGCTCTGCAAACAATACGCAAGGTGGGTCATCAGACGGCACGCTGGCAAATGCCGGATCAACTTCTGAAAACGAAGAGTTTGACGGGAAGTTCGATGCAACCGTCAACGCAGGAAATGCGCAAGAAGTTGTGTATGTAAATGGCTCCTGGTTTGACATGGGAAAGCAGTATGGCTTACAGCAAAAGGATCAGTTAGAAAGTAACTGGACAGCTGTAATGGCTTCAATTTATGCAGAGGCAGACGATGCCGCATATAACGAAGCTATGGGTAAGATTCTGAAACATTATGAAGAGGATGATCCATCTGTATTTAATTTCTTGTCGGGCGTAGCTGAGGGGGCAGGAGTCTCAAAGGAAGATGCAGTAGTTGCAGTTATGGGCTCATCTGTTCTTAACTATGACCTCATGATGCATTTTGATCCAGAGAGCTCAAATGATCCAGAGCGTTCAAAAACATGTATGAATGTATCTGCTTGGGGAAGTATGACTCAGGATGGTCATCATCTTGGAGCCGCTAATCTTGATGCAGTCAGCACAACACCCGCCGCAATGTTCTCGAGCATGGTTTCTTATCCGAAACATGGCAATGCAGTCATTGCATCAGGTGGACTGCAGGGAAATGCGTTCATGAACTCTAAGGGCCTTATTATTACCTATGCCGGAGGGCCTACGGCATCGCCAAGCGATGATGCTAAGACAATCGATAGGGAAGGCACCTTCCTCGATACTTTGTTTGCTTATTGGTACACAGCCACAAAGTGCGATACGGCAGACGAAGCAGTCAAAATGCTTACGAAAACTGAGTGGATTCACACGGGTAACATCAACGTTTCCGACAACAAGGGAAATGCGTATCTCATCGAGCAAAAAGATAATGCATATGTAGTACGCAAAGCCGGTGACTACGGTGAGACGGACTATCTAATTGCAGCGAATCATTTCAGGGATGAGCTCTGGATGAATGATTCATATGAGGCATATCCGGATAGCGTGCCAAGAGCCAATACTCTAGAAAAGGTTATGCAAGACGAGAGCGGCAGCGTTACCCCACTCACGCTCGCGAACGGACTCGGAAGCATTCGTTACTATGACGAGGGCAAATGGAGTGAGGAAAATTGGGACTTCGGTGGTTTCTATCAGTTCCACTCTCCAGAAGGCGATGACATAGAATTCAAGACAATTTTCAGGACAATTTTTGATGCAACTGATCAGGAAATGTATGTCTTGAGAGGTCATGACGAGAAATTCCGTTCAGACGTTCCCTATGGTACAGCTAATTACTACAGGCTTACTCTCGGAAAGAACATGCAGGCCACTAATAAGAGCGCAGAAGTCGACGCGCGTATTGCGGTAAGAAATGCAGGAGCTGAATTGTATAAGAAGGGCTCAGTGGATGACGAGTCCATGGAGTATTACAATAAGGCTGCTGAGGCGGTGCACACGGGATGCAATTACACCACTATGGCTGATTGCGCCAATGCGAAAGGCGATAAGGAGCAGGCTGCGATTATGTATGGCCTTGCTACTTCGCAGTTTGCCAATGCTCAGCGATACGCACAGGCATCTTATACTACTGAAAATGTAATTATTCAGTAATCTTGCGTAACGCTCAGCTCGTCATTTAAAGAAAGCGGAAGTGATCTCGAACCCTCCCTAAAGATAACGCTCGAGATCACTTCCAAGATGTACCATCATGCCGATCATCTCGGCATGATGGTATTTTTCGTTTATTCGCGCTGCCAGGCTTTCCTGCGTCTGACCCGGAGTTTTGATCGTGGAGGCCGGATTCGAACCAACGACCTCCAAGGCGCATAGATTGACACGGGGGATCCAAAATGCCCGCTCAGCAACTAGCTCGCCGTGCTATTTATCCAAAGAAAAACAGCCCAGAGGAACAAGGCCTCTGAGCTGTTAAAAGTCTTGGTCGCGGGGGCAGGATTTGAACCTACGACCTCCGGGTTATGAGCCCGGCGAGCTACCAGACTGCTCCACCCCGCAATGTCTGGGCGCCTCATGTGCGCAAGAAAGAATATTACTCGGGAGTTCGGTGGACGGCAAGGAAAATCTCGTAGAGCATAATTCCTTCATATTTAAAACCCCTCAGCCCATATCACCGTAAACGAATCGCAGTCGAGCGCCGTCGACAGCACGTATACAATGGTGCGCGTCCTTTTATGCCGAAACCGGGAGTAGACATGCTGCTCGCTATCGATATGGGAAACACGCAGACGGCCATGGGCCTGTTTGACGGAGACGAGCTGGTGCAGTCGTGGCGCATGCCCACCGACCGCTCCTATACCGCAGATGAGATCCATGTGCGCCTGATGGGTTTTTTTAAGATGTACGGCCTTTCGCTCGACGCGGTCGACGCTATCGCCTTTGCGGGCGTGGTGCCGCAGCTCTCGCGAGAATGGCATGCCGTGGCCGACCGCATTGCCGCAGACGTCATCGTCATTGGGCCGCAGACGGCCGCCGTAACCAAGCTGCGCGCGGCGCGTCCCCGGGCCGTAGGTGCCGATCGCGTCGCCAACGCCGTTGCGGCTGAGACTTTCTACGGCGCGCCGGCAATCGTGGTGGACTTTGGCACCGCAACCAATATCGACGTCATCGATGAGAGCGGCTATTACATTGGCGGAGCGATCGCGCCGGGCATCCGCATCTCCATGGATGCACTTGCCGCCCGCGCCGCCAAGCTCGCCAGCGTGCCGCTCGAGGCGCCCGAGCACGCCATCGGCCGCGATACCGAGGAGTGCATCAAGGTCGGCGCCGTGGTGGGCACCGCCGCTATGGCCGAAGGCCTGGTCGCGCGCATGAAGCGCGAGCTGGGCCGCGAGGATGCCACCGTTATCGCCACGGGAGGCCTCGCCGGCATCGTCGCCGATTCGACCGATGCCTTCGACGTGGTCGATGGACAGCTCACCATTAAGGGTATCTGCGAAATCTACCGCCGCATGCAGGAGCTGGGGTAAGACAGGGACCGGAGCCAAGCGTGAGCACTGTCTTATCCCCTCAGTTTCTCTGACGCACGGACTAGGTGACTCCAGTTCTCCAACCCCTCCGTGAGCCAGATCAAGGGACTACGTTTCATCAAAACAGAATAGTCAGCTGGAAAGAGTACGTTGGCAACCCTTGGCATAGCAGCCCCCCCTTCGCAAACCTCAACCTCACCTTTCTTGCACGTCCACCGACGGCAGCGCGACGCTTGCCACAAAGAGCGGTACGCCGGTGCGAGACACGAGCGCTGCATAGAAAGGCCTGTCAAGCGTTATCTTGCGCGGCTCTGGCGGGTTCTCCGGCGGAAGGCCCGCGACAGCGACCATCACCGTGTACGCTCCGGCCTCTACGCCGTTCTCATCGACAGCGAACTTCGCGCCATGGACAATCTGCGTTGGAGTCCCCTCTACCCCCACCATAGGTGTAAGCTCCATCGCAGTTGCCGTAGAGACGCCGGCGGCCTTTAGCAGCGAGCAGACGTCCGAGAGCGTCGACTCGCATTCAAAGCGAGGAATCCCCAGGTCGACGGGCTCCCATTCTCCCTCGCCGTGGGACAGACGCTCGAATAGCCCAAGCGCATCATCAATATGATCATCCTCGCCGCTCGGAAGAACAAAACACACGCCGGCACCGGAGCTGAGCGGCAACAAGAAGGCAACCCTGCCGTTCTCGACGATCACCGCACAATCGCGCTTGCCACGCATAAACGCTGCTTGAACATCGCCGTTCTTTGCATGGAAGGTCTCAACTTTGGTCGATTCGCCGTCAAACGGATCCGCCCATGCATCCTTCATGTAAAGCGCGCTCACAAGACAGGCAAGAGCCACTGGTGATAACTCGATGCTTGGCGACAGTAGGCCGTGAGTTTGTTCGGCTATCCAATCGGTCACCCGTTGGCTAACGCGCGGATCGGCCAAGTCATCGATTGACACATGCACGCTGCATTTGTCGCACTCGTGCAGAAACGCCTCCGATGGGCTCGCGGACCTGGAAAGCCAAGCTGCCGTTGCCGTGCTCGCGTCATAACCGTCATAGCCCCAGTTCCGCTCCAGCTCGATGCCGAAGGGATCACGCTCGCTAAACATGTCGCCATCGCCCAGGAGCATGTCGAGCTCCCGACATGTGGCGCCCGAGGCACCCTTTCGTACAATCGTCAACAAGCTCGCGACGCACGCAGGCGACCAAGCCCCGTTCTTGCCTTGAGCGAGTATTTTCTCGGATAGGGATTTTGCAACCCTCCATGCCTGTGGACATGCCGAATTTGCTTTGTCAGCCATAGTCTGCTCCCATCGTTAGGACATAAACTATTATTTCGCACGGCGCGGACACAAATCTCGCACCGGAAAGGCAGCCCAATGGCTTTCTAAGAGGCTCAAAGCCTTTCTATTCCTCAAAAACGAAAATTTTTCAGTTTTGAGGAATAGGCTCGATGCACGCTACGCCTCCCCGCACAGCCACCTCGCCAGGTCCACGATCTGCACTCCGTCGCGGTCCGTGGCCTCGTGATGCGTGCGGGCGAGAATCATCTTGGGATACGCGTCGCCAATGCTCAGCAGTGGCGAAATCTCGCGTTCAAATGTCTTATCCGAGCTGATGTCGTCGCTCACCTGAATGTAGAGCTTCTCGCTTCGCTTGATTGCTACAAAGTCAATTTCCTTTTTATAGAGTACGCCGACGTATACCTCGTATCCGCGGCGCAGCAGCTCGATGGCCACCATGTTCTCGTACACGCGCCCCCAATCCATATCACGTGTACCGAGCAGCGCGTATTTGAACGCGTGGTCCGCCAGGTAATACTTCTCGCCGCTCTTAAGGTATTTCTTGCCGCGAATGTCGTATCGGCGAACTTTATAGAAGGCAAACGCATCGCACAGGTACCCCATGTACGCACCGACCGTCTTGTTCGTAATCTTTAGTCCATCCGCATTTAATGCATCGGTAATGTTGCGTGCCGACGTAATGTTGGAAACGTTGTCCATCATGTAATCGGCAATGCGCAGCAGCGCCGATTCGTTTCTCACGTTATGCCGCTGCACGATATCTCTCACAATGAGCGTCTTAAAGACGTTGGAGAGATATTGATAGCGCTGCTCCTGCAGTGGATAAGGGTAAGAGCCAGACATACCGCCGGTTCTCGCGTACTCATCGAAGTCACGGTCGACCTCGCCCTCGTCGCCATAGAGACGATACTCCTCAAACGAGAATGGGAAAACCTCGATCTCGAACGTGCGCCCCGTAAAGAGCGTCGACAGATCGCTCGACAGCAAAAAGGCATTCGATCCGGTAATGAAGATGTCATAATGCTCGGATGCGTGAAGGCTGTTGATCGCACGCTCAAAACCTTCGCACATCTGAACCTCATCGATAAGCAGAAAGTTTTGTTTGCCGGGCACCCGATGATCTTTTACATAAGCGAGCAACGCGTGATACTCGAGCAGGTTCTCGAACTCATCGAGGTTGTAGTTGATATGGATGACATTCGAATTAGGCAGATTTGCCTCCACGTAATCGCGGAGGGCCTCGAGCAATTTTGATTTACCGCTGCGGCGGATGCCCGTGATGACCTTGATATCCGGCACGCCAATAAGACTCGTCAACGTGTCCATATATGACGCTCTATTGATGAGTTTCATCGGGGCCTCCTCGCAGTCTTTTATCGCTATTCCTCAAAAACGAAAATTTTTCAGTTTTGAGGAATAGGCTCTATAGCGAATATACCTCGCAAAAGGCCGAGCTGCCTTAATCCTATTCCTCAAAAACGAAAAATTTTCAGTTTTGAGGAATAGGGCCGCGATGCCACCCTGTAGTCGCGCAAAGACCCTCCCCGGCAGAGGCAGCTCACTCTGCCGGGGAGGGTCTTGTTGTCATCGTTGTCTTTGAGCGCGGGCATCTCGCGTTACAGCCCGCGAATCCGTACGGCCTCGGGCGGAAACTCCTGCTCGCCGGCATCGGTCTTGATGGTCGCGCGACCCCAGATGTCCAGGCCCGCAAACACACCGACCGCAAGCGGCAAGCCGTTGGGCGACACCGCCGCAACCTGGTGGCCCAGCAGCGGCACCATGTCGAAGTACTCGCCCAGCACGGGAGCCAGCGGGCCGGCGGCGCCCTGCGGCGTGTTGGCGACAACCGCCCAGGCGTCCACGCGGGCCAGCACGGCGGTAGTCAGCGCTTCGACCAGCGCTTCATCGGTCACATCCACGCCAAGTTCGCCCAGCGCCGCACGCTCAATATCCACCGTCACGGCACCGAACATGCCCGCGGCACCGGCACCGCCGTTGACGGTGACGCGTGCAAACGACGTCTCAAACGCGGGCGCGCCGTACACGATATCGCTCGGCCACTGAATGCCCACCTTGCCGGCAAGGCCCAGCCCCGGCGTCGATGCCGTGCCCACGAGCGCGTCCATCATGCCCATCGCCGCCACAAACGGCAGGCCATGGAAGGCGTGCATATTCACATCCGGGCGCACGACCAGCGAAAACGTCAACGATGTGTCGCCGGCACTCCAGGCGCACCAGCCCGCGGACACGCCCTCGCGGCCCGCGTCACGTGCCGCGTCGAGCTCGGTACCGGCGGCAACAGCATTCATCTCGATCATCTACATACGCCCCAATTCGCCCACGATATGGCCCACGCGATCCTCGGGCTCCTTGACCTCGACGCCGTCGTAGCGGAAGAACCGCGCCGGGTCGTGCATCAGGTCCTCGAGCGGCACCAGCACAAAGTCGCGCTCGCCAATCAGCGGATGCGGCAGGCGCAGCTTTTTGCCGCCATGGGTCTCGCCATCCATCCACAGCAGGTCCAGGTCGATGGTGCGCGGGCCGTTGACCTTGGCCTTCTTGGATCGGTCGCGCCCCAGCTCGGCCTCGATCTTCATAAGCTCGTCGAGCAGCACCAGCGGCGCCAGCTCGGTCTTGATCTCGATGACAGCGTTGGCAAACGCGTCCTGGCGCGTCTCGTAGGCCGGCTCGCTCTCGTAGATGCGCGAGCAGTTGGACACACAGGTGAGCGGAATCTCGGCGATCATGTCGCGCGCGGCGCGGATGTTGTCGCAACGATGCCCCAGGTTGGAGCCCGCGGCCACAAACGCGCGACGCGGCTGCGGCTTGGCAACAGCCCAGTAGCCGTTCAGGAACTGCGCAAAGCCGGTGACATCGTGCACGCGCACGATGTTGGCACCGGCCTGGATAGCGCCCAGGCACACGCCAAAGGTGGCGGCATCGCGCTCGGCGGCCTCGGTCACGCCCGAGACGGCGCCCACAAAGCGCTTGCGCGACACGGCGCACATGAGCGGATAGCCCAGCGACGCCATCTTGGCGGTCTCGCGCTGGATGACAATATCTTCGTTGGCCGTCTTGCCAAAACCCGGACCCGGATCGATGCAGATACGGTCGCGTGACACGCCGGCATGGATGAGCGCGCGGGCCTGATCGGACAGAAAGCCCATGACGCGGCGCATGATGGGCGCCGAATCGGGCAGGGTAAAGCGGCGGAGCTGCGAGGTGGGCACATAAGCCTCCTCGCGGCGGGCGCTGCGGCGCATCATGGCGGCCAAGTGATCGCTGGGCTCCGGCGCGGGCTCAGGGGTCGCGGCGGCCTCGGCGGCAGGGGCAGCCTGCTCGGCGGCCGGCGTCTCCTGCTTCTGCTCGCCCGTTGGCTCGGGCGCTGGCTCCGGATCGCCAAACGGCAGCGAGGGCTGCACCACGCCACCCGGCAGTTTGGCCTCCGTCTTGGGCTCGCCCAGCAGCTTGCCACGACGACGGCGGGCGGGCTTCTCGGCCTCGCGCGCGGCCTCGGCAGCCGCCTCGCGCGCCTTCTCGGCAACAAACGCCGCGGCAGAGGTATCGAGCTGCACCGTTGCATGCGTGCGAGCGGGCGCGGCGACCTCGCCGGCGTGCATCACGATGACGCCGCAGGTGCTCGTCGCGACAAACTCGACCATCTTGGGGTCGGTGAATCCCGTCACGTCGTTGACGATCGAGGCGCCGCAGCGCACGGCCGCCTTGGCAACCGCCACGTGACGTGTGTCGATCGAGACGATGGCGCCCTCTTTGGCCAACGCACGCACAACGGGCAGCACGCGGCGAGCCTCCTCGTCGGGGTTGACCGGGGTAAAACCGGGGCGCGTGGACTCGCCGCCCACGTCGATGATGTCGGCACCGGCGTCGAGCATCGCCAGGCCGTACTCGATGGCGGCATCCGGGTCGAAATGCTCCCCGCCGTCGCTAAACGAATCGGGCGTCACGTTGAGGACGCCCATGATGCGCGGACGGTCAAAGCTGAGCTCGTACTTTCCGCACCGCCATGTCTTGCTGTCGTTCGCCATGAACATCCTCCTAAAATGCCCGCGCCGCCACGCTCGGGCGCAGGCGGCGGGGTCGCTTTGCAATTAGTCTTTCTATTGTATCCGCGCGCGCGGGCTAGAACGCAAACGCGGCAGCGATGTCGCAAGAAATCAGCAGGTCGGCATTTGCATCCTGATCGGTGGGAGCAAGATTGCATATGGCCAGCGTATCGCCGGTAAAGTATCGCGTAAGACCCGCCGCCGGATACACCACGAGCGAGGTCCCGCCCACAATGAGGGCATCGGCCGCGGCAATGGCGGCAACGGCGTCGGTCAGCACATGCTCGTCGAGCGGCTCCTCGTAGAGCACCACATCGGGCTTAATGCGCCCGCCGCACGCGGGGCACACGGGCACACCCGCGGCGTCCTCGTGCCCGCGGGCGCAAATCCACTCGGCGCTATAGACCGCGCCGCACGACTGGCAAATGTTGCGATGGACCGATCCGTGCAGCTCGAACACGCGCTGAGAGCCCGCCATCTGATGCAGACCGTCGATATTTTGCGTCACCACGGCATCAAGCTTGCCAATGCGCTCCAGCTCGGCCAGCTTGGTGTGGCAGCGGTTGGGCTTGGCGCCAAGCGAGATCATCTTGGTGCGGTAGAAGTCGAAGAACTCGGCCGGATGCGCCTCGTAAAAGCTATGCGAGAGCATGGTCTCGGGCGGGTAGGCAAACTGTTGGTGATATAGGCCGTCCACGCTGCGGAAATCGGGAATGCCACTCGCCGTGGAAACACCGGCGCCGCCGAAGAAGACCACACGCTTGTGGGTACCAAACAGCTCCGCCAGTGCGGCGGAGGCCCTCTTGGGATCCGATATCGCCTGCGTCATATAAGTCCTCCGTCCTTGTTGGTCGGGCAGCGTCGGGCGACATCCCAGCATGCGGCCTTTGAGTCAGCACGCGCGGAGCCCACCACCGCCCCTTTTGCGCTAATCTTAAGCCTGCAAACCCCGTCGAAAGGACACCATGCCTCAGACTTACACTTTCGCCTCGTGGAACGTCAACGGTCTGCGCGCCGTGCTCAAAAAGGACCCGAGCTTTATCCAGATCGCACAGGAGCTCAATGTCGATATCCTGGCGCTGCAAGAGACCAAGCTGCAGGAGGGCCAGGCCGATATCGACCTGCCCGGTTATCACCAAACCTGGAGCTACGCCGAGCGTAAAGGCTATTCGGGCACTGCGGTCTTTAGCCGCCAGGAACCGCTGCGCGTGCTGCGTGCCGATGCGCTGCTGCCTTACGCCGGCGAGGGCGCGGCAGCCGAGCTCGTGGCGCAGGCCGCGACCGAGGGCCGCGTCTGCGCGCTCGAGTTCGACAAGTTTTGGTTTGTGGACGTCTATACGCCCAACGCCCAAAATGAGCTCGCGCGCATCGATGTGCGCATGGCCTGGGACGATGCCTATCGCGGCTTTTTGGCGGGACTCGAGCGCGAGACCGGCAAGCCCGTGGTGACCTGCGGCGACTTTAACGTCGCGCACGAGGAGATCGACCTTAAGAACCCCAAGTCCAACCGCGGCAACGCAGGCTTTTCGGACGAGGAGCGCGGTAAGTTTACCGAGCTGCTCGACGCCGGGTTTACCGATACCTGGCGCGCGGCAAATCCCGACGTCGAGGGCGTCTACAGCTGGTGGAGCTACCGCTTTAATGCCCGCAAGAACAACGCGGGCTGGCGCATCGATTACTTCCTGGTGAGCGACGCCATCGCCGGCAACGTGCGCGACACCGGCATCCGCGGCGACATCTTTGGCAGCGACCACTGCCCCGTCACCCTCACCCTAGAGCTCTAGCCCCAGCCGACCCTCGGGGACGAAGCAAAACGGATCATTTTCACCTCGCGAGGGAATCCACGCGGCACACCCGCCACGAAACTGGCCCATCTACTACGTTTAAGCCACTACCCTCAACCACAGCGAACAACGCAAAAAGAAAACCGCAGGTAGAAAGCCTGCGGTTTTTCATAAAACGCGGTCATGGTCGAGGGTATCAAGCTAAACGTAGTAGATGGGCTAGTTTCGTGGCAAGCGCCGTCAACTGATTCCCTGGGGACGTCTGGGGGCGGAAGAAAGCGGATCGATTTGGCTCTCTGAGGGTCACGACGCCTGTCATATCAGCCGGCCATTCCAAAACTATGCCGGTTTACGGGGCTGAATCGCAAACCCCCAACCAAACGCAATTCAAGCAAAATAAAACCGCAGGTAGACGGCTCGTCTATTTTCGGGAAAAGCCGGTATGGTCTGCCTGTGCCAATCTAGCCCCGTAAACCGGCATAGTTTTGAAATGGCACTTCAACAGTATTGATTCTCGCCCCGGCGCAACCGCCACTACAGCCCGTATTTCACGACGACACGGTTAATGCGACGACACCAAGGTTTGTAGAGAGCGGCCAAGAACACGCAGGTCGCAAGGCCGTGTGTGATATCGAACGGTACCGCCGTGGCAAGACGCGCCACGGCGCCCGCCCACGTGAGCGGTTGCACAAAACCGATGATGTCGTAGGCGTTAATCACAGCGCCATAGAGCAGGCCCGACGCAAAGCCGTACGCCATCAGCGCCGGCATGCGCACGGTTCCATCGGCACGGTCGAACGCACCCGCATGCGCCAGCGCGCCGCCAACATAGCCGACCAGACCCCAGGCATACATCTGCCACGGTGTCCACATGCCCTGCCCAAAAAAGAAATTGCTGGTCAGCGCCGCCAGCGCACCGACCATAAAGCCGTTACGACGACCGAGCGTCGCCCCGGCGATAATGGAGATGGCGCTCACGGGTTTAAAGTCGGGAATGGGGCCAAACAAGATACGCCCCGCCGCGGCCAACGCCGCCAGAACCAGCGTGGGCATAATCTGGCGCAGGCCCGGTCGCGACGCCTCGTAACCCGCAAAGAACAGCGCGAGCACCAGCGCCACCACGACAAGCATGGCAAGCGCCGCCTGCTCAACGCCTGCTAGCAACGCCGCGGCCATTACCGCTGGCACCGCTAGCAGCAGTGGGATCTCCAGTTTTGCGAGTAGGCGCAAGACGCGATAATTCGCCATCCCATCACGCCCTATAAAACACATTGTCGGCAAAAAAGTCGGCGGGCGGCTCCATGCAGGCAATCTCGCCGTCGAACATCATGGCAATGTCATCGGCAACCTGCTCGGCAAAATCCAGATCGTGCGTTGCCATGATGACGGTACCGCCAGCCTCCGCATGGTCGCGCAGGGCGCGGGCGATGATGCGACGGCTGGCCAGGTCCAAACCCTTGGTGGGCTCATCGAGCAATAGCAGCTCGGGGCCGATCAACAGCAGCTTTGCCAACGCAAGCAGCTGGCGCTGCCCGCCCGAAAGATCGTACGGATGGCGCCCATCCAAGCCGGACAATCCCAGACTCGTCGCGCGCTCTCGCGCCATAGCCTCGTCATATCCGCAGGTCGAAGCCCATTCCATCAGCTCCTCGCGCACCGTCTCGGCAACCAGCAGCGCCTTGGGATTCTGAGGCAGCAGTGCCGCCGAGGCCGCCCCGCGCTCCATATGCCCACGCTGCAACTTGACCGTCTTGGCCAGCACCGAAAGCATTGTCGACTTACCGCAGCCGTTACCGCCCACAACAGCATGCACCGCGCCTGCCGAAAACGACGCATCGAGCCCGCGCAGCACCCAGCCGGACGCTCGATCGTAGCGAAACCAGCCCCCTGCCAGGGTGGTAGCCGACCCAGCGTGCATTTTTGGGAGTATTCGGCATCCACCGGCGCACGACGGCGCCCCCGAGTCGTCTTGCGACAGGATTTGCGCCTCAAATTCAGCCGATTTGTCCGATTTCGGTCTTTTTTTTGCGCCCGGAGCGCCCACGCGCGGGTCCAAATAGCCCGGCCGGCCACTGGCGCTGCTGAAAACTCCGTTTTTTGCACGCCGTGAGCCACCCCACCCTGGCACCTCGCCAGAAAACAGCTCTTCGCGATGCCCCAAGGAGGCGATGTCAGCGACCTCGCATACGCGCCCGCCCTCAATCCGATACGCGCACGTCGCGTATTCAAGCATCGGGCGCGGCTGGTGCGTTGCCACAACAACCGTGCAGCCCAGCTCGCGATTCACGCGAAACAGCGCATGCAGAAAATTTTTCTCGGCAACGGGATCCAGTTGGGACGTGGGCTCGTCGAGCAGCAGCACGCGAGGGCGCAACGCCAGCACGGCTGCCAGCGACAGCAGCTGCTTGCGTCCGCCCGAAAGCGTATCGGTATCGCGGTGGAGCCAATCCTCCACCCCAAAGAAATAACTGGTCTCGGCCACACGACGACGCATCTCGTCGCGCGACATGCCTAAGTTTTCCAGGCCAAACGCCATCTCGTGCCACACGGTTTCGCACACAATCTGGTTCTCGGGGTCCTGAAACACATAGCCCACGCGCTCCGCGGACGCGCGAACGTCCATGTCGGCAACGCTTTCACCCAGCATGCGCAACTCGCCGGAGCATTCGCCCGCCGGCGAAATCTCGGGCTTGAGCAACGAGAGTAATGTCGACTTGCCCGACCCGGTACCACCGACAAGCAACGCAAACGTCCCTTGGGGAACACGCCAATCGAGCTCCTCGAACACCGGCACTTCGGCCCCGGGGTAGGCAAAGCGCAGGCCCCGCACTTCAATCGCCGGTATATCCGAGCCGCACACCGCGTCCACCATGATGCTCCCGTCCAACCGAGCCATCAGCCAAA
Source organism: Collinsella sp. WCA1-178-WT-3 (M1) (assembly GCF_009696325.1). Classification (GTDB taxonomy): domain Bacteria; phylum Actinomycetota; class Coriobacteriia; order Coriobacteriales; family Coriobacteriaceae; genus Collinsella. The sequence continues at coordinate 108,142 of NZ_VUME01000004.1, read as the reverse complement.
CCTCTTCTCGTCAATCGCATGCAGCACGCAGGGCAGCGCCATCCAGGTCGCGTATACAACATAGCCAGGCCACGGCGCTGGCACCGAAAGCTGCGGGTAAAACGAATACTGCATCGTCGCGGTCCACGCCACTGCCGCCGTGGCCACGCCAAACAGCGCAAGCCCAACCAACGCGGCAACGTCGCCGCGCGCCAGCCGATACCGCGCGTACGTCGTGCGACGCGCCGCGGCGCCCCACCCACGGGAGCGCATGGCGTCCGCACGCTCCAGCGAATCTTCCATGCCCCAGCCCATCAACACGCTCGATGCCCGTAGGCGCGAACGCACGGGGTCGGCCGGCGCGCGGCCCGGCACATCAATCGCATCCTGCACCGCCAGCACCGTGCGACCGCGACGCAAAAACTGCGGGATAAGCCGCATACACATCGAGATCATGAGCGCGATCACCGGCGCGATGTTACCCAAAAGCGCAAGCACCCTGTCGTAGCTAAGCATGGACGCCGCGGCCTCAAACCACAGCACGCTCGCCACAAACAGCCCGCCCATGCACAGGCCGTATACCATGCTCTCCAGATACACCGCACGCATGCCAATACGGAACAGTTCCGTCGAGCCCGAAGCGCTAAATAACGGGTTGAGCACCGCGATAATCAAAATCACCGGCAGCTGCCAGCGAAGCGCCCCCAACGTGCGTGCGACGCCGCGCGTCGCAAACCCATACGCCAGCCCGCCCGCAAGCGACAGCGCAAGCAGCACCGGTTGCATCGAGAACATGGTGAGCCCCAGCGTCAGCACCATGTAGAGCGCCGGCACCGCCGGATGCGACATCGAGAATGCCGCGACGGGTTCGTTGCCCGATTCCTCTCGCATGATATCCACGGACACCCCCATCCCCTCGCTCAAACGCCAACGCCGCAGTGCCGCTGCCATGCACAACCAGCGCAAACGTCACGCCGGCGGAACCGACATCGGCCGCCATGCGCCAATCGTTACGCGCTCATCATATGCCTGCGGTATCATATTGCGCCGTGTATCGTTTCCAAACACACGTCTCTATAACGTAACAGGAGATCACATGGACGCAACCGCAATTATCCTCGCCGCCGGCGAGGGCACCCGCATGAAGTCGAACCACTGCAAGGTTTCGCACAAGATCCTGGGCAAGCCCATGGTCCAGTGGATCGTCGACGCCACCATCAAGGCCGGCTGCAGCCGCGTCGTGGTCGTCATCGGCAGCCACGCCGACGAGATGCGCGCCCTTATCGACGGCGCCTACGCCAACAGCGCCACCAAGGTCGAGTGCGTCGAACAGACCGAGCGCCTGGGCACCGGCCACGCCGTAAAGGTCGCGCTCGAGGCATGCGGCATCATGCAAGGCCCCGTCGTCGTGCTCAACGGCGACCTGCCGCTCATCACCGCCGACACCGTCGCCAAGTTCGCGCAGACCGTCGCCGGCGGCGAGCTCGCCTGCACCGTCATGACCATGACCCCGCCCGATCCCTTTGGCTACGGCCGCATCAAGCTGGGCGCCGACGGTCAGATCGAGCGCATCATCGAGCAGAAGGACTGCACGCCCGAGCAGGCCGCCACGCTGCTCGAGTGCAACGCCGGCTGCTACGCCTTCGACGGCGCGCAGCTCGCCGCCCACATCAGCGAGATCGGCAACGACAACGCGCAGTCCGAGTACTACCTGCCCGACATGCTCGAGATTCTCAAGGGCCACGGCCAGGCAGTCTCCATCTTCCACTGCGACGACTACCGCGACGGCCTGGGCGTCAACAGCCGGATCCAGCTCGCGCAACTCACCGCTATCGCGCGCGACCGCATCAACGAGCACTGGATGGCCGAGGGCGTTACCTTCATCGACCCCACGCAGGCCTGGATCGGCCCCGACGCCGTCATCGGCCGCGACACCGTCGTGTGGCCGCAGACGCATCTGATCGGCCACGTCACCGTGGGTGAGGAGTGCCAGCTCGGCCCCAACAGCCGCCTCACCGACACCACCGTTGGCAGCGGCTGCACCATCGATGAGACCATCGCCATCGAGGCTGTCATCGAGAACGGCGTCGACTGCGGCCCTCGCGCCTACCTGCGCCCGGGCACCCACATGCTCGATGGCTCCAAGGCCGGCACACACGTGGAGATCAAGAAGTCCACGATCGGCGAGGGCTCCAAGGTACCGCACCTGTCCTACATCGGCGACACCACCATGGGTTCCGGCGTCAACGTGGGCGCGGGCTCCATCACCTGCAACTACGACGGCGTGCACAAGCACAAGACCGTCATCGGCAAGGATGCCTTCATCGGTTCCGACACCATGATGGTCGCGCCCGCCCAGATCGGCGACGGCGCACTCGTGGCCGCCGGCTCCGTCATCACCGAGCCGGTCCCGGCTGACGCACTCGGCCTGGGCCGCGCCCGTCAGGTAAATATTGAGGGCTGGGCCGCCGATTATCGCCGCCGTCTGCACGAGGACGACGAGGTATAACGTTTTACCAAGCATCTAAGGAGCTGTTCCCATGGGGATGGCTCCTTTTTCTATGCTGACCTGCGCGACCGGATGAGTGGTCGGTTCGTGTCCGTTGACGGTAAAGACGTTATCAAGACCCGATAAACCCCGCCGCGCGGTTACAATGCAACAAGGCATCTATATGGCATTCGATATATAAAGGAGAAGGGTAATGCCGATTAATGATCCCGAGAAGTCGGAGAATATGCGCAAGTCCATCCGCGTGTATTCCGGTTCCTCCAACCGTCCCCTCGCTCAGAAGATCGCTGAGTACCTTGGGGTCGAGCTTTCGGGCCTTACGCTAAAGCAGTTCGCCAACGGTGAGATTTACGCCCGCTACGACGAGACCGTCCGCGGCGCCGACGTCTTCCTGATTCAGTCCGTGGCCGGCGGCAACGTCAACGACATGCTCATGGAGCTGCTCATCGCCACCGACGCTGCCAAGCGCGCATCCGCCCGCTCCATCACCGCCGTCATCACCCACTACGGCTATGCCCGCCAGGACCGCAAGGCCGGCCCGCGCGAGCCCATCACCGCCCGCCTCGTCGCCAACCTGCTCGAGCGCGCTGGCGTCAACCGCATCATCACCCTCGACCTGCATCAGGGCCAGATTCAGGGTTTCTTCGATATCCCGGTTAACCACCTGTCTGCACTGCCGCTGTTTGGCCAGTACTACAACGACATGCACTTCGACACCGACAACCTGGTTGTCGTCTCCCCCGACGTGGGTCGCGCCAAAGCTGCCAAGAAGCTCTCCGACATGCTCGGCTGCAGCCTCGCCATCGCCCACAAGGGCCGTCCGCGCCACAACGCCGCCGAGGTCATGGGCATCATCGGTGACATCAAGGGCAAGACCTGCATCATCAATGACGACATGATCGACACCGCTGGCACCCTGTGCGCCAACGTCAAGGAGCTCAAGGCCATGGGTGCCGGCGACATCTACGTGTGCGCCACCCACGGCATCTTCTCGGGCCCGGCCATCGAGCGCCTGAACGACGCCCCCATCGTCGAGTGCCTCGTCACCGATGCCATCCCCGTCGAGGTTGGCGGCAAGATCAAGACCATCTCGGTCGCCGAGGAGTTCGCCGAGGCCATCTCTGCCGTTTACCACGAGGAGCCCGTCTCCACGCTCGTCGGCGGCGACTTCGCGCTGTAATCCAGCGCGCAGCGCATCATCTTTGGTGTTTTTAAAGGGTCGGAGGCTCGCTTCCGACCCTTTTTTCTGCCCCTCGATAACCCGCCTTGGACAGTTAGTTCAGATTTGTATTAATTTGGGCATTCGTTTGGGCCATTTAATGTATCGAAAGCTCTCTTGCCGGCATAATTCCGCCCGATTCCTCCTCCCATGGATCTCTTCACCATGCCATTGGCCCCATTTTGCCCACCGAGTCCTTCAACAACGGCAATACACCCCGGTCGCCTTGTACAAATCTGAACTAACTGTCCAGCACCCATCTCAGTAGATGCCTCCAAGGCCAACCCATCACTCCATTCTCCACTTTTCCAAGGCATTCCGTATGATGTCGTTACCGCCCGCGGCGCGCGACGCCCCTTTGAGCGAAAAGAACGGCACGGCCATATCATTTCGCCAACGGCTTAGTACCTTATAGCTATGACAACCGTAATTTCACACCTCTCCGCCCTCCGCGCAATTCGCCGCGCTCGACGGGCGTACTCCGCCCTTCCCTGGGACGCCATCGATGACGAGCAACAGACACAAGCCCTCGTAGGTTGCGTTCCGAACAAGGACGCCATAGACTTTGCGGCCCTTGCAATACTTGACGCCTGGAGCGAAGACGACTCCGAGCGTCTAGACCTCTTTGTTGCGAGCGGCAGCAACAGACGGCCCGACGGACGGCTCCTCCAGCACACCATCACCGCCCCTCTCCCCCAGGGCGCGATCATGCACATCGAAGCCGACATCTACGCAACGTCTCCCGCCATGACGGCCATGCTTTGTTCCAAAAATGAATCGGTTGCCAAAACCTTGATGCTTCTCATGGAACTGCTCGGAACCTACTCACTTCCGCCCGAAGCAACTTACCCCATCGCCTACGACGACACGTGGCCCGAGGCCAACAGCTTCGAAACGATGGACGATCTCGATTGCCAGGGCGACCAACCGACACCCGAAAAGCAAGCCGAAACCCGCTACGAACAGGCACACTACAAATGCGAGCCCGCCACAACCATCGAAGAGCTCGAGGCGGTCGCACGGTTTGCCAAAAGTAGTTCCTACGCCTCGTTTCGCACAGCTATCAAACTCGCCCGGGCCGGATCCGCATCCCCAGCGGAATCATTGATGTTCGCTGTCCTGGGCGCACCCATGCGCTTTGGCGGATTCGGGTGTTGCAGCCTGCCCATGGGAGGCCTGCTGCTCAACTATCGAGTCGATTTCGACACCCTTGCGGTCAACATGTCCTCGGGCATCCCCTACGCCATCTGCGACTTATATTGCCCAGCCGCCGGAGTCGACAACGAATACAACGGAATTGGACATGAGCTTCAAAACGCTCGCATCCACGATGGCAATCGCAACAATGGCCTTAAGGCCATGGGTATCCACGTCCTGGTTATCAATCGTGACCAAATGAAGGACCTTGTTGCACTCGAAGCCTTCGCCCAGACGATGCATCGACTTGCGGGAGTTCGATTCCGCTACCGCATCAAGGGTTATCGCAAGCGTCAGGCCGCCTGGCTCAACGCCCTGCGGGCCGGAATCGGCCTCGCGCCGGTCTAAAAGACTTTTACCCAGTGTTACCGAGCATGGCTGGACAGTTAGTTCAGATTTGTATAAACAGACGGCTCATTTCGAGGTAGTTTGCCGCCATCCCGGCGCCAATCACCTCATTTGAAGACTCAAAAGATCTGAAATAGCACAAATTGTGCTCCCCAAAGCGCCGTGACAGTTCCGTAGCCCCGATTTTGGCAGTCAAAGATCTCTTGGTTTATACAAATCTGAACTAACTGTCCATCCCGGCTTCTGACGACTGTCCAAACGCCCTCATGCGGCCTCAATCACCCTCCATTTGACAGCAGCAACGGGGTCGCTCACCATAGCAGGCGACAAATCGATGAAAGGAAGCACATGGCAGCTGCACAGCCGCTTAAGATTCGCATGGTTGCCGGACTTGGCAACCCTGGCGATGAGTATGCCGAGACCCGCCACAACGCAGGCTTTAAGGCGATCGACGAGCTGGCGCGTCAGGCCGGCGTCACGTACTGGAAAAACCAGGCCGGCGCCGAGGTCGCGCTCATCAACATCAACGATCCAGAGGAAGAGGACGGCAAGCGCCAGATTGTGCTGGTCAAGCCGCAGTCGTACATGAACACCTCGGGCGGCCCCATCTCCAAGCTTTGCCGCGAGTACAAAATCAAGGCCGAGGAGCTGCTCGTAATCCACGATGAGCTCGACATTCCCGCCGGCGACGTGCGCGTCAAGGTGGGCGGCGGCCACGCCGGCCACAACGGCCTGCGTTCCATCATCGACAAGATGGGCAGCCGCGACTTTAGCCGCATCCGCACCGGCATCGGCAACCCTCCCGGCAAGATGGCTGTCGCCGACTACGTGCTCAAGCAGCTGCGCGCCCGCGAGGCCGAGGACTTCCAGGACACCTGCGCCCGCGCCGCCGACGCCGCCGGCCTGGCGATTGTGCACGGCGTAATCTATGCCCGCGACCACGTCAACGGCTCCGCCTCTGCCAACGGCAAGCACTAAAACCTACCAAAAAGGGATGTTTATTTTGGCAGGTTTTATATGCGAAAACGCCGCAGCGGCCGCATCGCAATAAACCCTGTGCCGACATACATACCCAACACCCCAAAAGGGGCCGGCCTCACCGATGTGCAAGGCCGGCCCCTTTTGTCGTTTTATCTGATAAAACCCGCCAAAATAAACCTGCCTCTTTGTGCTAGATCACTTTTCCCGCCTGCCAAAGATACACGTAAGCAACATGTCCATGAGGGTATAATTTACACCGTATGTCTGCACAACGCCTGTGCGCGTACGGTTTTATTCGGGCTGCCGTCCATTTCCGTGGAGGCACGGTTCGGTTGCCCTAACAAGAGAGGGGTTCTATGTATAAGATCCTGGAGAAGACGCAGTTCTCGGAGAAGGTGTTCAAGTTCCGCATCGAGGCGCCTGCAATCGCCAAGCATGCGCACGCTGGACAGTTCCTCATGGTTCGCGCCAACGAGACGGGCGAGCGTGTCCCGTTTACCCTGGCCGGCTGGAACGGTGACGAGGGCTGGGTCGAGTTCATCTTCATGGTGATCGGCAAGACCACCGAGATGCTTTCCACCTACGAGGCCGGCGAGTCGCTGCGCGACGTCGTGGGCCCGCTGGGCGTTCCCACCGAGATGGCCGAGGGCCCCTGCGCCGTCATTGGCGGCGGCGTCGGCCTGGCAATTGCCTTCCCGGTCGCCAAGCACCTGGTCGAGACCGGCCACGAGGTGCACGCCATCATGGGCGCTCGCACCAAGGACCTCCTGCTCATGGAGGACCAGTTCCGCGAGCTCCTCGACGAGGACCACATCCACATCACCACCGACGACGGTTCCTACGGCGAGCAGGGCGTTGTCACCGCTCCGCTGGAGCGCCTGCTGCAGGACAAGGCCGTGAGCCAGGTCTTCTGCGTCGGCCCCGTTCCGATGATGAAGTTCTCGACCCTCACCGCCCAGAAGTACGACACCCCCATCACCGCGTCGCTCAACCCCATCATGGTTGACGGCACCGGTATGTGCGGCTGCTGCCGCGTCGAGGTGGGCGGCGTGACCAAGTTTGCTTGCGTCGACGGCCCCGACTTCGATGCCACCCTGGTCGACTGGGATGACCTTCGTGCCCGCCAGGCCGCTTACCGTTCCGAAGAGGGCGAGTCCCTCAAGGCCTATGAGGAAAAGAGCTGCGCATGCCACTAGTTAACGGTCGTTTCGTTGCCGATATGAAGTCGCCCCGCACCCCCGATAACGAGGAGCCGGCCGCCGAGCGCGCCTGCGACTTCCGCCCCGTCGACAAGGGCTTCACCGAGGAGATGGCGCTGGCCGAGGCCGAGCGCTGCCTCAACTGCAAGAAGCCGTTCTGTGTTGAGGGTTGCCCCGTCAACATCAACATCCCCCGCTTTATCGAGCAGATCCGCGAGAAGGACTTTGGCGGCGCCCTCGATACCATCCGCGAGGACTCCATGCTTCCCGCCATCTGCGGTCGCGTCTGCCCGCAGGAGAACCAGTGCGAGGGCAAGTGCATCCGTGGTAAGAAGTCCGAGCCCGTGGCCATCGGCCAGCTCGAGCGCTTCCTGGGTGACCGCCCCGAGCTCGCCTCCACACCCAAGATGGCTCCCAAGAACGGCAAGAAGGTCGCCGTCGTCGGCTCCGGCCCGTCCGGCATCACCTGCGCCGGCGAGCTCGCCCGCAACGGCTTTGACGTTACCGTCTTTGAGGCCTTCTTTACCGGCGGCGGCGTGCTGGTCTATGGCATCCCCGAGTTCCGTCTGCCCAAGGCAGTCGTCAAGCGCGAGATTGACGGCCTTGAGAACATGGGCGTCAAGTTTGAGTACAACTCCGTCGTGGGCAACATGGCCACGGCCGATGAGCTGTTCGAGCAGGGCTTCGACGCCATCTACGTGGCAACCGGCGCTGGCCTGCCCAAGTTCCTCAACGTCCCCGGCGAGAACCTGCCCAACGTCTTCTTCGCTAACGAGTACCTCACCCGCGTGAACCTGATGAAGGCCAACAAGTTCCCCGAGTACGACACCCCCACCAAGCATGGCAAGAACGTCGTCGTCTTTGGCGGCGGCAACGTGGCTATGGACGCCGTCCGTACCGCCAAGCGCCTGGGCGCCGAGCACGCCATCATCGCCTACCGTCGTACCGAGGACGAGATGCCCTGCCGTCGCGCCGAGCTGCACCATGCCAAGGCCGAGGGCGTCGAGGTTCTGCCGCTCGTCTCCCCGCTCGAGTTTGTCGCTGGCGAGGACGGCTCCGTGTGCGCCGTCAAGGTCCAGAAGATGGAGCTCGGCGAGCCCGACGAGTCCGGCCGTCGTCGCCCGGTGCCTATCGAGGGCGCCATCGAGGAGATTCCCTGCGACGTCGCGATCTCGGCTATCGGCACCAACGCCAACCCCTTCGCTGCCAAGATCGGCGGCAAGATGGAGCTCAACAAGTGGGGCTACATCGTTGCCGATGAGGAGACCGGCCAGACCACCGACCCCCGCATCTGGGCCGGCGGCGACATCGTCACCGGTGCCGCTACGGTCATTCTGGCGATGGGCGCCGGCAAGAAGGCCGCCGCTTCGATCACCAAGAGCCTGCTGGGCGAGTAATCACCTGCAGCGCTAGCCACCAAACGGCAAAGTCCCCGTCGGGCACACGCCCGGCGGGGACTTTTTCTATGCCGGCCGCCCGATCACCATAAAGGGAACGGGCACCTTTGCGGTGGTTGAGGGCCTGGCCGGCGAACCGATTCCGACGTTTGTCTCAACCTGTAACAGTTAGAGACCAAATTCCTCGCTACGTGTTACAGATCGAGACGTTAGGTTGGCGGCCGAACAGTTCATCTCAATCTGTAACACTTGGAGTCCAAATATCTGGCTCGGTGTTACAGATTGAGATTTTGTTAAAGCCGAGGATGGGCGCCGCCGCCAAAACCTAGCGCTTGCGGCGCTTAGTCGCGGCGATGCCGGCGGTGGCTACGGTTGCGCCGGCGATGCCTAGGGCGGCGACCGTCATCACGGCGGAGTCACCCGTGCTGGCAAGCTCCGTGCCGCCGGACTTCTTGCCGTTCTTGCCCTTACCCTTGGACTTTTCCGTCGTCACCGTGGTCGTCGTCGAAGCCGAGCCGCCCGCAGGGACCCCGGCCCCACCAGAGCCATCCGTACCGCCGCCCTGCCCGCCGCCGTCAGGCGTCGGCTCGGGCGTCGGCTCAGGCGCCGCCTCATCGGTCACCGTAATCGTAATGTTCAGACGCTCGGAATACTCGCTGTACGACATGCCGGGTCGCTGTGCCGCAATGCGTACATACATGTTGCTGTCGAGCGCAATAGGCTCGGTGTACTTTACGCGGCCTTCGTCACGGCAGGGGCAGGTGTCGTTGGTGGTGTACCAAATCGTCGTGCCATCCTCGGCCGAAAGCTCTAGCTTCGTGCCCTTGGGCACTGTAATGTAGTTCTCCTTGGGCGACCATGCACCAAACGTCGTCGCACCAATCGTCGCCACCGGTCGCGCCGGTCGCACCGCCTCGGCAGACACGCGAACGTCGACCTGCTTGGACAGCGCCGTGCCGTCCACCGCCGCCGTCAACGTCGTCAAACCAGGCAGAGCGCCATGCAGCACAAACGTCGCCGCGCCGTCCTCGCCCGTCACGGCCTGGGTGGCATCGACAGAGCAGATAGCCGAGGACTCCAGCCCAACACTAACCTTGGCGCCCGCAAACGGCTTGCCCGCCTTATCGGTCACGTGCGCCACCAGCTCAAAGTCACTGCCATCAAGCATGGTCACGGCCTGCTCCACGTTGAGCTTGAGCTTGTCGGCACGAGCGCCCACGACAAGCTCTCCACTTGCCCAGCGCTCCATGGCCGTGCCGGCGTAGTTGCGAGCACCGTCGAGCTCAAGCGCCACCGTCGAGCCCGCCTCACACGCATCGGCATAGCGAATACGCAGCACGCGCGACAGCGGCTTGCCATTGGGATCGTCCTGCTTGTCGAGCCACGTATACGTCACGTCGCCCAAGCCCTGCGCGCACAATGCGGCCAGGGCATCGTCGCTCGCATCCATATACTGCGCAAACTCAACCTCGATGCAATCGGTATAGGCATGGGCCGAAACCACCTCGGGCGCCGCCGTCGACACCAAGCCAATGTTCACCTCAGTCTGAATCGGCGGCACGCGCAGCCAAGCCGAACGCGCTTCCTCATACCCGCCCTTGGTCACGCGCACCTGATACCAGCCGGTCGGCGTATTCCAGTTGTATGCACCGTCCGCACCCGTTGCAAGCGGATTGTCCTGCTCATACTCCTCGGCATCCCAACGCACTTCATTGGTACCGGCCGCATCGTCGGCGCTCCACAGCTCAACCGTTGCGCCTTCAACCGTATTGGACAGCAGACCCTCGTACACCACGCCCGCAGGGTCGGGTGCTGCCTTGGCAGCCACATTGCGATAACGCGCCTCGAAGATCGACTGCATCTTCTCGTCCGAGATCAAGCCATCCTTGTTGGCCTTGTAGACCTCGGCATCGGTCAGCTCGCCCCAGTTGACCGTAATACGATTCTGACACGCGCGCTCCACCTGCTCGCAGGCAACATCGTAGGCGCATTCGGCATTGGTCAACTTAACCGCGCGCTCCGAGCCCACGCTCGTCGAGGCCGCATCATAGGCGGCGCCCACCACGGTACCCGCCGAGCCAGCCGTTAGCACGCCGGCGATCGTCATAATGGAGCCCACCGCCACATCGGTACTATCGTGGCAGAGCTGGCGATACAGCAGATCCTCAAACGCACGCGCCTTCTCCATGGCGTCACGCAGCGCGTAAATGCACTTCCAGTCGTCCTCGGTCTTCTCGGGCTTGGCAAGCAAGCGCGTATGCTGAAGCTCATAGCCCTCGCGCTCGCCCTTCACCTTCTGCATACGGACGTTCACGTTCTCCCAGTTCTTGCTGGCATCGTTCACGCCGTAAATGCCGGTAAAGACGCCGATACCCTGGGTCGCCGCGGGAAACGCCTGTCCGGCCGCCTTCCACGCATCGGTCTTAAAGACCTGTCCGAACATCTCGCACTCGATCTTATAGCTCTTGAGCGAACGGATCGTGCGGATGAGCTTCATATGGGCGCTCACGTCGCCGTTGCGTTTCCAGGCCATGAGCCATCCGCGCACCTTGGAGTTGTTGAGGCTATGGACCACATTCCAGTTGTCGTACAGGTTGTCCAGAATATCGCACTGCATGGCGATCGAATTAAACAGAAGCGCCTGGTTCTTGTTGTTATTGGAGTTCTCGATAAATTCCGACTCTATATAGGCCGTCTGCTCGCCATCGGGCGCGGCGACCTTAAAGCCCTTGATGGTATCGTCGTCAGCCGCCTTGTAGCTCAGCGAGCTGCCGAGCGCCTGGCCCAAATCGTTAAACCCGCTCGTCGACTGGCCGTTGTATTCGCTGGCCTTAATGCCCGCACACTTGTTGAGCGCCGCAGCGGTTGCGTCATTCCAGCTTCCGTATTGGTTGAGCCGGCCGATACCCATCGACTGGCCCACCAGATCCTCGGCCTGCTGGGCGATAAACTCCGCTCGCGATGCATGGTCGACGAGATCCTTGATGGCGGCCGCATCCGCAGGGTTCGCACCCTGGGCCGCCGCGAGTTCCTGATACCAATCCTCGCTGGTGCCGTAAGCATCCTCAAAGATCATCTTGTCCACATTGACGCCATAGCTGTCGCCCTGCTGGGTCAGCAGCGCCGCCGACCCGCCTACCGCGGCCTTGAGCTCAGCCGCAAACTGCGCGGCCTCCTCGTTGCCAGCATCATCGCCCTCGCCGTCGCTGGCGGCAGGGGCGCGACGAGCCTTGCGGGCAGCTCCACCTTGGGCTTCGTCCTCTTTACCGTTCTCGTCCTCCTCGGCAAACGCATCGGCGACCATCTTGTCAATCGCGTCGTTAAAGGCCTCGTCGACATCATTAAACGAGTTATCCATCATATACTCGTGCCACTGCTGCACGGCATTCGAGAACTCCTGCTGGCGCTCCTCGGCCGCGGCGGAATGCTTTTTGGCCGAAGCTTTGGCGTCAAAACTCAGCATGGTCATAAGCTGGGCATTGGAGATGCGGTAGGTCTGCGGCATAAAGATCTGCTCAAAGTTGCCGCAGTTCACATAGGTCGAGTCATTCGCCTTGTTAAACTCGTCGAGCAGCTTAAGGTAGCCCTCGTCCACATACTCCGCCACATAGCGCACACGGGTGCCCTCGCGCGACTTTTGAGTCAGAGGAATCGTCACCGTCTTGCCATCCACGCAGTCCACGTACAGGTCGAGCGTGTCGGCGGCCTCTTCGTTTCCCACCTCGAGCGTGATGTCAAAGGTCCAGTAGGCGTTCTTCTTTTGTGGCAGATGATGGAAGGTCCACAGGCTCTTGCCGGTGTCCTTGCCGTCCTTGACCAAGTTTTGCGTACCGCCACGATACGTCACATCAAAGCTCCAGACCGAAGCGCTCGGAACATAGCGCACGTAGTTGCGAGCCGTCACCTCTGCGGCAGCGGCGGCAACATCGGTCGAGCCCACGCGCGCTTCGAGCGTCACACGCTCGGCGGCAAGCGTATCCTGCGGCAGGTCGTATTCAATCTTGGCACGGCCGAGTTTATTGGTCTTGCCGGTGTACTTTGCAGCCGACGAGCCCGTCCCCACGGTGAGCTGCACGCTCTTGCCCGGCGCTGCATAAACGTAGGCCACATTGCCCAGCAGGCTGTGAACGTCGGTGTTGTCGACCTCGATGCGCGATCCGCTAACCTCGAGTGTGGTACTTCCCAGCGGCAATGTCACCTCGCCCAGCGTAATGAGCGGCGAGATGGCATAGGTGCCCGAGGACTTAGGCTTAAAGCGCACAAAAACATCGGCGCCCGCGCTCTTCTTCATATCGAGAACGAGGTTGTCGCCCTCCCAAGTTGTGTCAGCCCACATGGCATCGGAGCTTGCGCCGGCTTCGCGAGCGCCTGCGGACACATCCTCGACGGCATCCTTGGCCAGCGGAATCTCAATCTTGGCAGCCTGGCTGTCCTTGAGCTCGTAATGAATGCGCAGCTCGGTCTCCACGCCAACGACCGCGGACGAATCAGCGATAACCGAGCCCGCCGTCAGCCCGCGCTCGGCACGATACGTCTCCACGTCAAACGTCGGCACGTCGAGCGTCACGTTGAGCTGCTTGCCGTCCTCGATCTTCACCTGTTTTTGCGCGATATGCTTACCCACGGTCAGTCCCAGGCGGCTAAACGTGGAATAGCTCGTCGCTTGGATGTCGTAGCTCGTCTTGTTAAAGGCGACGATGGTGTACGAACCGGCCTTAAGGCGCGGCGTCTCGGCCTTCATGATAGGCGTGGTGCCATCGTCTTCGTAACCCATCAGATAGGTGACGCCGTCGGCGACTAGCCTGCCGTCGGACGTACGGAACACCAGCACGCGGTTGGCGCCCTGGTAGTCGCCCTTGGTCGTGACCGTCGCCGTGCCCCAGGGCTTCAAGTCGATATCGACCTTGCCGACCGAAGGCTTCACCGTCGCCGTCGCCCCACCCAGCTTGAGGCTGTCTTTGGGCTCGAGCGTTATCTCCAGATCCTGGTCCGCGTCGGCAATGGCCTGCGACACCACGAGCACTGTGCCCTGGATGCGGTAGTCGTTTTCCTTGTCGCCCTTGGCAGGCTTGAGCGTCTTGCCGCCGCTCTTCACCGTCAGATCGATGTTATCGAGACTATCGAGCTCAATGCGTTCGGTCTTATCTTGGCCCACAATCGGTTCGAGATAGCCCACGTTGAGCTCAATCGCGCGCGAAGCCGGAATCTTGGTAAAGTCCTCCGCCTTAATCTCCCCGATATTCCATGTGCCCGTCATCTGGTCGCCCGGGCGCGCCAGCACCATGTCATAGTAACCGCTGAGCGAAATGCGCAGCGTTGCTGCCGTCTTGGAGAGGACGTCGGCAGCAACGGAGCCGTCGTCGCCAACCGTCAACGGCGTGGACTGCCCCGCCTGCACGAGCACGGCCGCCGCGCCCTGGGGAAGTTTGCCCGTGATTTGGGCGTCCTCGCCCATCCACTCAAAGGTATAGGCGGGACGCGTTGGGTCGGCCGAGTCCATGCGATCGGCGACGGCATCGGCAATCTTCTTGATCATCGAGGGGTTGCCCGCCGAGTCCGTCGCATAGGCATAGATGGTCTGGCCCTCGCTAAAAGGCATCAGGTAATCGACGCCATCGATCGTCACGCTGTTGGTGTACAGGCCCGCCTCTTCGAGCTTGATGTCGGGATTCATGACGCGCAGGGTCACCGCATTGTGGTTGGTGGTCGAGGTGCCGGCGCTGCTGGTATTACGCGTGTTGTCGAACGGCTCCAGATCAATCGACTGCACGCTCTTGGGCACAACGATTTCCTTACCGGCCAGCGCGGGATCGAGGTAAGTAAACGCGTGCGCTCCGATATATTTGACGCCATCGCCGATCGTCACCGACGACACATGCGAGCACCCGCCAAAGGCATAGCGCTCAATCCGCTCCACCGTGCCCGGCACGTCGATCTGCGTAAAGGTGAGTACCGTTGTGTCCGAGACATGGAACTGCGGCACGCCACAATTGGCAAAGGCACGATAGCCGATAGTCTTAACCGAAGGCGGCAGCGTTGCCACCACATTGTCGTCAAGTTGCTCGCAGCCCTCAAAGGCCTGCTCGGGAATCGTGGTAAAGGCCGCGTTGTTGGGCCAGGTCACCGTCTGAAGTGTCTTGCTCCCGGTAAACGCATTCCAGCCCAACTCCTCAACCGAATCGGGCAGTGCGATTTCCTTGATGCTGCTGCCGCCCAAGCCGCCAACCGAGCGAACGTGCGAATTCGAAGCGAAGGTAATCGATGTGAGCGCAGCGCTTCCCATACCCGTAAGGCTTACGACATGCTTGCCGTCGATGGTCGAGGGCACCTCCAACGTGGTAATGCCCGCGTCGCCATCCTCGATAGAAATTTCGTTGGTGAGGCTATCGATCGAGAAGTAGTACTGCGCGGGGGTCTGCTCGCCGGCCACGTAGCCATCGTCGTCTTCGCCCTTTACGCCCGTGGCGCCCTTCGAGGTTGCCCAGAGTTTAAGTTCCTCGTTCCAGGTTGCCTCGGCACCGGAAGCCTCCTCTTGCTTCTGCTGCTCGGCGAGTTCCTTGCCCTCGACAAGATCGGTGGCGAGCGTACCCGCAGGTGTGCTCTCGGTCTGCCCGGCGCCCGTCAGGCCCGCCGCCGATGCAATCTCGGAGTCCGGGGGCGTAGGGGTGTCACCGGTATCGAGCACTGTGGGGTCGGCAGCGCCGGCATCGGGCGCGAGGTCGGCGGAAGCAGAGTCTGGCGTTTGGGCGTCAGCCGAATCGGCGGGGGCGGCGTCGGCTGCTTGCCCGTTATCCGTCTGCACAAAAGTGCCGTCGGTGGTGAGGGTCTCGGCAAACGCGCCCGCGGGCAACGAACCCGCCACCATGGAGAGGGTCACCGCGGCAACGGTCAGGCGGCGGCAAAGCGCTCGAACAGCAGTCCACCTCATGGTCGTTCCTTTCCTGCAAACCTAAAGTCATCCAGCGTAATCGTCGTCCAAAAACAAAGCGAACGGTAGGTTCATATATACGAACCTACCGTTCTACCTGCGTAAACCACCAAAAAGGGGACAGGCACCTTTTTGGCGCTTCTGGACTTGGCCGGCCAGTTTGTCTCAATCTGTAACAGTTAGAGGTCAAATTCCCCGCTTGGTGTTACAGATCAAGACGTAAGATTGGCGGCCATTCGGTTCATCTCAATCTGTAACATCTAGAACCGTTTTGGGCAGTTTGGTGTTACAGATTGAGATTGTGCTAAAGCCGAGGATGGGCGCTGCCACCAAAAACCTAGCGCTTGCGGCGCTTGGTCGCGGCGATGCCGGCCGCGGCGACGGTTGCACCGGCGATGCCCAGGGCAGCGACCGTCATCGCGGTGGTATCCCCCGTGGTAGCCAGGACAGCGTCGCCCTTCTTGGTCGGCGCGGCTTTCTCAACCGTCTTGGTCGGGGTAGTTGTCGCGACCGGCTTTGTCGCGGGCTTGGTCTCGGGTTTCACCTCAGGCTTGGTCTCGGGCTTGACCTCAGGCTGCGGCGCCGGCTTCTCGGGATCGACCGGGGCCGGCGTGGCCTCGGGCGTAAACGTCAGGTTGGTGCTCAGCCATAGCGTGTAGATCAAACCGCTCTCGGGACCGATCTCGCTTGCCTCGCTCGCCTGATATCCACACTCCACGCCATTGACCATCAGCTTGGTGTTCGGCGTAAAGTAGAAACCGCGCGCCGGCTTAAAGTACAGGCCGTAACGATAGGTCACACCGGGCTTAAACGCGTCGATATGGTTGGTGATGTTCTGGTCCCAGAACTCAACGGAATTTACTTCGCTGCCGTCGCTGCCCGTCCAGAACTCGCACTGGAGAATAGAGTCGGAACCCGCCGGAGTACCCGCCGTAAAGACCGGCCTGTCGCCCGCCTTAAAGGTGGTCATGGCACCGCTAATCTCGATAAGGTCGATTGCCCGCCACTCATCAATCGGAGCCTCGCACAGCATATTGTCAGCGTTTGGCGCGAAGACACCGTTGGCGGTCTTGATATGGGGCACCCAAAGACCGTTGACGTTCATATTGCAGTCATCGGCCACGGTATTGTCGCCCTTGAGCCTCAGCTCAACGGAGTACATGTATAACTTGCCCTCTTCGAAGTACTCGATCCTCCTCGCGCCTGTCGGATACTTGGTAGGATCGGAATACCAGAAGGCAACGGGCCTGAGCTCCGCAGGGTCGCTGCCATCCATCTCCTCCCAGCACTCATACGCGATCTCGTACTTGTCGGCATCGGCAGCGGGGATCGTCGCGGTCGCGCGCGGTGCCTCGCCGGGCGCGTAGTCGGTCTTCACGTCGTTGACGTTCAGGTTATGGAGGGCTTCGTTTTCCGATGCATCAAGCGTAATTTCGCTATCGATGGCGTAGCAGAGGTAATAGTCGTCCCTGGTTTCGTTGAGGGTAATCGAGCTGCCCGCGTAGCTGTTGTCACCTTCATAGTCGGTGCCATAGTCAGTTCCGGTATACGTCAGTGCCGCGCCAATATAAAGAACCTTATTGCGCGTGAGTCGATACGAGCCGCCTGCCGCGCCACCCGTAAAGGTCAGCGTCAGCCTCATGTGATCGCCAACAGGCTCAAAGTGAGCCGTCACATCGGACATAGATGTGTCCTGGACTTCAGCCAGGGTGCCCGAAGCAGTATCGGCCCTGTAGTACTTGGTTTCGACAAGTTCGCGGAGCGGCTCATCCGGCATGCCACCCTCAACATCGGGAAAATCATAGGTGTACGACTGGCCCTTTTCGAGTGTGACATTGCTCGGAAGCACGCAGTCCGTGTAGTGGGGAACCACGGTCGTATTGACCCTAACGCCGCCCTCGCCTGTCACATCGGTCACGCCACAGGGCATGATGGCGTCGCTTGCCGGTGTGGCGGCGTTGTCGCTGGGAGTGTTTTGTTCAGCGGGTGTCGCATCGTTCGCCGTTGCCGCTGATGCATCCTGCTGAGGTTCTGCCGTGGATTGCGCCACCGGAGCCGCGTCAGTCATCGGCGCAGCCGGGGCCACCGGTACCGGCGCCGGAGCCGCCGTATCCTCCGCAACCGTCGGCGTCACCGGAGCCGCGGCAACCTCGTCCGCCGCAGCGACAGGATCGGCACATTCCGTCGCCAGCGCCACGCTCGGCAGCAACAGCTGGCCAACCATAAGCGCACACGCACCAACGCCGGCAATCCTCACGCCCACACAACGCCAGGTACCGTGAACCAGCGAGCAGGTACGCTCGCGTTGGGTTTGCTTATCAAAGTGGCTTCCGCACATAACGCCCTCCTTGGTCGTAGGGACATACCGCCACAAAGGTGCCCGTCCCCTTTGTGGTGGTCCTGTAGCACCAAGATGTGTCAAATGACTCCGTATACCTAGGTTCGTAGATGCGAACCTAGGCCTCTACCTGCGATTTAATTCAATATGATTTCGCCATCGCCGCACTCGTCCCGGAAACGCTACAATCGAGGGCACGATTATTCATCCACCCAAAGGACCGTCCTTGAACCTGAGCAAGCCTAAAATCAACGCGCTTCTGGCACTCGCGCTCTTCACCTTCGCCTTCCTTGCCGCCGAGTTTCGCTTCGACGTCAACGTCGGGCTGCTCGCCGATGCCGAACGCGTTGTAATCGCACAGGGCTTTATTCTGGGTGCGAGCGTGCTCGGCTTTATCGGGTACGCGCCGCTGCTCGGGCTCGCACAGCGCAAAGGCCACTCACTGGCAGCCGCCAGCGCCGCGGTTCCCATCGCCATCCTGGGATTGACCCAGATCCAGTCCCCCACAAGCCCGCTTGCGCTCGAGATTCTGGGATGTCTCGCATTCCTCGGACTCGGCCTACTGGGCGCCGCGGCGCACCACACATTCTCGATGGCGTTCCAAGATGACCCAAAACTCGCCACCGGCGCCGGAGCGGCCTATGCCGCAGGCATCCTGATGCAGTTCGCGATCAACCTGCTCGACTGCGGCGGCATCGCGGAGCTCATCGTTCTTGGCACGGCGACGATCGTCATTTCCGCCCTCAGCGCCGCTCCCCAAGCGACAGACAAGGGCTCCAGTCGCACCATCAATCCCTTAGCCGAGCCCTCACACGCCCTCGCCAAACAGGCGTGCTGGAGCATCGCACTCGTCATGATTCTCGCCTGCTTGTTCTCCACCCTCGACAACGTCGTCACGTTCTCAAACGCCCACGGCACTATTGCCGTGCAAACCTGGCCACGCCTCTTTTTGGCAGCGAGCGGTCTGCTTGCCGGCATCATCTTTGACCTTGCCGAGCGTCGCTATATGGGACTCGTCATGCTCGGCGTCACGGTGCTTTCCAGCATTTCGATCTTGGCCGTGGAAGCCGGCGCCGACCCCAACTTGGGCCTCATCGTCTTTTACCTGAGTTCAGGCTTTTTCGTCACGTTCTTCACCGCCACGTTTACACAGCTAGCGCCACGCATGCACGCGCCCGCCTTATGGGCCGGCATGGGTCGCGCGGCCAACAACGTATGCGCGTTCACTACATCGAGCATCTCGCTTGCCCTCGTGACCTCGGGCAACGTTGCCCGCATCATGATCGGTGCACTCGTCTTGCTCGTCGCCGCCTGCGCGGCATTCGTGGCAGCCGGCCTGTTCCGTCTACCCCAAACCGGGCAGGAGCGCGAGCGCGAGCAGCTGGCAGAAGTAGCACTCGCCGCCCCCACCATCGAGGAGCAGCGTCAGGCCTTCATCACCAACCACGCTCTCACCCCGCGCGAAGTCGACGTGCTCATGGCTGTAACCCAAGACGAACGCCCGCTCAAGCAGGTCGCCGAGGAGCTCGGTATCTCGATGCGCATGGTACAGCGCCACCTGAGCTCTATCTACCAAAAGACCGACACGCAGACGCGCGCCGGTCTCACCAAGGCCTTCCCCTCCGCCTAAAACAAAAGCCATCACAAAGGTGCCCGCCCCCTTTGTGATGGCTTTTGGTCGGCTAGCCTTCGAGCTGAGCCATCTTGTAGCGGTAGGCAGCGGCTATGACGTCTTTGCAGCCCTCGCGGCCCAGCTTGGCGCGGTTGACGACGATATCCTTGCCGCTCGTCATCTTCCACTTTCCGGCGCTGTAGCGTTTATAGAACGCCTCGCGTGCCTTCTGCTGCTGCTTGACCAGCTTGGCGCCCTTCTTTTTGTTGAGCCCACGCTTCTTGCGCACGATCTCGACGCGGTCCTCAAAGGGTGCGGTCACCAACACGGCAATGTGATTAGGGTTGTTACGCAGCAGGTAATCGGACAGACGACCCTCGATAATGCAGCTCTCGGTCTCGCCCAGGTCCAAAATCACCTGACTCATCTTTTGGAACAACTTGTCCGAGTACGAACGCGCATCGTAGCGGTCGGGCAGAAACGCCATGTTCTCCACGGCCAGACGCTCGTCATAGGCGGCCATCTTATCGAGCGACTCACCCGCGCGCATCGACGCGCGCACCAGCAGCTCGTTGTCGTACAGCGGAATTCCCAACTCGTTGGCAAGCATGCGGCCAATCTCGTGGCCCTCGGCGCCAAAGTCGCGCGCGATGGTAATGACCACAGGATTCTTCTTGTTCTCCAGATCGCTCATCGCGATTCCTTTCTCTATGTGACAAAGGGACAGTCCCTTTGTCACATTCATTTTGCCCCCACCTTCGTCCTGGTTTCCCAAGTGCGGCAGATTGCCCCGAAAGAGGAGCGCCGCGTACTAAATGTACGCAAGCGACGATTGAGGGGCAAGGTGCCGTGCTTGGGGAAGCAGGACTATGCGGCCACAATGCGACGTTGATATGCCCTCACCAGCAGCGAGATACCAAAGTTGAGCACAAAGTACATCGCAAACACCAGGCCGTAGAGCATAAGCACCTGCGACAGGTCGATCGCGTGGGCCATCACGACGTTTGCCGTGTACATGAGCTCGGCCACGTTAATGCCCGAAAGATACGAGCTGTCCTTGATGACGGTCGTGCACTGGCTAAACAGCGCCGGAATGATCGTCTTAAACGTCTGCGGCAGAATGATATAGCGCATGGTGGCAAAGAAGCCAAAGCCCTGGCTCTGCGCCGCCTCAAACTGGCCGCGTGGAATCGAGTTGAGGCCGCCGCGCACAATCTCGGCCATAACGGCGCTGGTAAACAGCGTAAAGGCGATGGTCGAAATCACAATGTCCAAACCCTGCACCGTAAAGTAGATAAACAGGATCCACAGCAAGTTTGGCGTGCAACGGAACAGCTCGATATAGGCGCTCACCAAAATACGGAATGGACGGGGCGCGTAGCTTTTAACGAGCGCCAGCACCGTGCCAAAGATGAGCGAGAAAAAGATCGACAGCGCCGAGATCTCGATCGTCTTAACAAAGCCGCCCCAAATGTAGAGCAGGTTGGTCGCGTTGAAGATTTCCATGCGCTAGGCCTCCTCTACGTTGTCGAGCCCCAGCTCGGCCAGGCTCACGCCGCGCGGGCGCTCCTTGGAGCGGCGCTCGAGCCACTGCACCAGCATGGCGAGCGGAAAGCAGATGATGAAATACATAAGGCAGCAGACGATGTATCCCTGCAGGTAACCGTACAGACTCACAAAGTTGTCGGAACGGTACATAAGGTCGCCGCCGGCCACAAGCGCCAGCACCGACGTGTTTTTGACCAGGTTGAGTGCCTGGTTACACAGCGGCGGCAGAATGATCTTGAACGTCTGGGGCAGCACGATGTACCAGTATGCCTGCGCACGGGTGAAGCCCTGGCTCTGGGCCGCCTCCATCTGGCCACGCGGAACGGCCTCGATACCGGTACGGATGACCTCCGAAATGTAGGCAGCGTGATACAGGCCCACGCCCAAGAAGCCCAGCACAAACGGCGCGATACGCACCGGCTGGTCGGCACCGGTTATGGCCTGCAAAAACTGCGGACCGGCCATGTACATAAAGAGCACCTGCACGGGCAGCGGGGTGTTCTGGTAAAACTCCACGTACACGCGGCTTATGGCGCGCAGAACGCGAGAACGAGTGGTAGAGAACACGCCCAGCAGCGTGCCCAACACCAGCGACAGCAGCAGGCCGGCAACGACCACCTGCATCGTCACGCCAAAGCCCTCCCAGAAGGGCCCCATGTTTTGGAATGTCGTCGACCAGCGGTCGGCGTCAAACAATCCTTCGAGCATTTGATTCCTTCCTTGGACGATGCGCCTATACAAGACCCCAGGTCTTGACCTCTTGGTCGAGCCAGCCGTCGGCCAGGCGATCGCATATCACCTGATCGACCACGGCCGAAAGATCGCAGCCCTTCTTGGTCGCCACGCCGTAGCCCTGCTCGCCAAACTTGACCTCGGGTTGCAGCAGCTCAACGGTCTCGTTCATGTAACCGGCCAGCGTGGAGCGGTCCATGGCAAAGACGTCGATGTTGCCGGCATCGAGCGAACTCTTGATGATGGGGTAGCCGCTAAAGGCCCTAAACTCGGGCTCGCAGCTAAAGCCGTTGTCCTTGATCATCTGCTCGATCAGGCCCTGCGTGGTGGCACCCTGGCTCACGCCAATGACCTTGCCGTCCAGGTCCTCAATCGAGGTAAAGCCCGAACGCTTCTTGACCATGAGTCCCACGTAGTCGGTGCGGTACGGCGTCGAGAAATCCCAGCTCTTCTTGCGCTCGTCGGTGATGGTGTAGGTCGCCGCGACCACGTCGAGCTGGCCGTTATCGATCAGCGGGCCGCGCGTCTTGGGCGTTACGTCGGTAAACTCGACAAGCTCCTGGGCACGGGCCTCCTTGTAGCTCACGCCAAAGACGGCAGCGGCGATCTGGTAGCACAAATCGACCTCCATGCCCTCAAAGCGGCCCTTGGCGGTGTCGTAATAGCCGTAGCCAGGAACGTCCTTCTTAACGCCGGCATTCAGATGGCCACGCGACTTGATGGCCGCAAGCTTAGACCCCTTGTCGGAGTCCTCGCCGCCGGTGGAGTTGCCGCAACCGGTAAGCGCGGTCCCCGTCAGCGCGAGCATACCGGCGCTCGCCAGCTGCAAAAAGTGGCGGCGCGACACGGCCGCCCTCGTCATATCCGTCATGTCCATCACCGCGCCTAGTGCAGAATCTTGGACAGAAACTCGCGGCAGCGCGGGTTCTCGGGGTTATCGAAGAAGTGCTCGGGTGTGCCCTCCTCCAGGATGCGGCCGTCCTCCATAAAGATGACGCGGTCGGCCACCTGGCGCGCAAAGCCCATCTCGTGCGTCACGCAGATCATGGTGATATCCTCCTGCGCGAGCTCAATCATAACGTCCAGGACTTCCTGGACCATCTCGGGGTCGAGTGCCGAGGTCGGCTCGTCAAACAGGATGATGGGCTGCTTGGTGCACAGGGCACGGGCAATGGCGATGCGCTGCTGCTGACCGCCCGAGAGGTTCTGCGGATACTCGCCGGCCTTATGCGCCATGCCGACGCGCTTGAGCGCGGCGATGGCGATCTCGGTCGCCTCCTCCTTACTCTTCTTTTGCAGCTTGATGGGCGCGAGCGTCAGGTTGCCCAGCACCGTCATGTTGGGATATAGGTTGAACTGCTGAAACACCATGGAGCTGTACTTGCGAGCCATCTCCAGATGATTCTTCTTGGTGAGCGGCGTACCGTCGATGATGACCTCGCCTGACGTGGGCTCCTCCAGATAATCGACGCAACGGATGAGCGTGGACTTGCCCGAGCCGGAAGGCCCGATCATTACGAGCTTCTCGCCGCGCTTGACGGTGAGGTTGATATCTTTGAGCACATGCAGGTCGCCAAAGTACTTGTTGAGATGCTTGATCTCGATCATGTCTGCCATGAATATCCCTTCCCTGCGCTTACACGAATTGCTCTATTTTACGGAAAGAACCACGTTTCCGCAGCCCACACTGCATTCCCGTAAAGAACCCGCAACCTTTAACCCACTCATTGGGGACCACTCATTGGGGACAGGCTTAAATGAGTACCCAGCCCAGCAAAAAGGGGCGCGACCATGACGGCCGCGCCCCTCAAGACCCGAAAATAATACAACCGCCCTTGTTGAGCATAAGTCAGCGAAAACCCGTACACGCGAGCAAGGTGACGTGAAATGAAAGGGCGCAGACCTTATGGTCGCGCCCTTGAAATTGAACGTCAGATTGCCGCGTGTACGGGTTTGCAGCGTCGAGCAATTACGCAAGCTTTGCGCCGACGATCTTTGCCGCGGCCGGTTTATCGAAGTTGCCGCCGGTGGCCTTGCCGAGCGCCCCCATAACCTGGCCCATCTGCTTCTTGGACGTGGCGCCCAGCTCGGCGATGACCTGCTCAATCAGAGCCTCGAGCTCCTCGCCCGAAACCTGCGCGGGCAGCAGGCTCTCCAGAATCTTGACCTGCTCGGTCAGGTTGTCGGTACGATCTTGATCGGTACCGGCCTTGATGGACATCTCCAACGTCTCGCTTGTCTGCTTAATCAGGCGCTTGATCATGCTGTTGACGTCTTCCTCGGTTACGTCGCGGCGCTCGTTGACCTCGATGTTCTTAACCTCGGCCTTGACCTGGCGAATGATAGACAGGCGAACCTTGTCCTTGGCCTTCATGGCGGCAATCATTTCCTGCTGCAGCTCTTCGTTGGTCATCTGCAAATCCTCCTCAATAACATGGGCGGCACTCGCACGAGCACCGCCCCTTGATTACTCAGTCGTCGACGAATCGTCGGTCGAGCTCTTGGTGACGCCCTTCAGGCTCACGTTATAGGGCACGTCCTTGGGCATGGGGTTGACGGTAATGTCGGCATCCTTCGTGTACTTCTCCAGCCACTCGTTGTATGCCGTGCCTGATGCCTGGGTCTTCACCACATTGGAAACGTACTTCTTAATAGCCTTGGGCACCTGATTGATGTCATCGACCTGGCCATCGACATGGAAGTAGTCGGTGCACTTGATGATGTGGTAGCCATACGTCGACTCGACCACATCGCTCATATCGCCCTTGTTAAGGCCCTCGAGCGCCGTCTGGTAGCTGTCGACAAAGGTGGTGAGCTTATCCCAGCCCACGTCACCCTTCTTCTCCTTGGAACCGGTGTCGTCGGAATACTGCTTCACGGCATCCTCAAAGCTCAGCTCGCCGGAGTTGATCTTATCCAGGCACTCCTGCGCCTCGGCCTTGGCGGCGGCCTTGTCCTCGTCGGAAGCGTCGGAATCAACCTTGATCAGGATGTTCGACGAGCGGCGGGCATCGTTGTAGTTAGACAGGTTCTCGTTAATGTAATCGACAATCTCGCTGTCCTTGGGCTTGCTGGTGGGAGCAACGGCATCCTTAAGCTTCTGCTGCGCCAGGCTCTCCTTGAGCGAGTCCTTGTAGGTGTCCTCGGTATAGCCGTAGGTCTTAAGGGTCTCCTTAAAGGTCTTGGCGCCGCCCGCGCTCTTGCAGGCGTCCTTCCAAGCCTTCTCTACTTCCTCGTCCGAAACCGTCACGCCGTTCTCCTTCTGCGCCTGCTGGAGCAGAATCTGCTGCGTATAGGAATCGATGAGCTGTTTGCGGTACTTCTTGGGCGTCAGGTCGTTATTGACCAGGTACTGCGCCCAATCCTTGTCCTTGGTATAGCCGTAGGACGTGCGCATGCTCATGATCTGCTTGGTCACGGTGTCCTCGGTGAGGTTGGTGCCGTTGATAGTAGCAGCAACACCGCCGGTCAGTTTGTAACCCGAGTTATTGTTCTCGGTCTGCGACATCAAACCGGAGCACGCCATGGCCGAGACGGAAAGCAGCATTGCCAGCACGCCGATAACCACCAGGACGATCTTGACGGTCTTAGACACATACGTCTTGCGCTGCTTCTTGCGAGAGCTGGAGGCAGCGCGGGACCGTTGCTCGGGCGTCGGTGCGGCCTCTGGGTTCTTTTTCTTGTTTGCCATAGTTGGCCTTTCGCATCACGAATCGAACAAACGTCATTGTGTCACAACGCAGCCCCGCGGCACACCTGGTGCATGGGAGACAGGTCAATCTGCACCATTTTGGTGCAAAGGTGCCAGTCTTAGAAGTGGCGGCGGATGGCGTCGACCATGCCCTGGGACGAAGTCTGACCGATCACGTCGGCTGCGGCGTCAGCATCCATAAAGATATTCATAAGCGCTTGCAGAGCCTCGACCTGGCCGCCCGGCTCGGCAATACCCAGATTGATGATGATCTGCGCCGGCACGGGGCCACCCATGCCCGCCATAGCATTGAACGTCACGGGCGCGGAGGGCTTAATCACCGCGATATAGGGCTTAGCCACAAACCCCGGATCGGTATGCGGAATGGCAATATTGGCCGCCGGCATAGCGAGGCCCGTGGGATAGATGTCCTCGCGCGTACGGACGGCATCGAGCCAACCGGACGCAATGTAGCCGCGCGGAGCGAGCTCGCCCTCGAGCCGCGCAAACACCTCATCCGGCGTCGCGCACTCCCAATCAAAAAACACCAGCTCAGGCGCGAATAGCATCTCGGCGTTATCCGCCATACCGTCCTCCAAGGTTGCATGAGGTTCACAATGCCCCATATGATAGCGAAACCAGACAGGCAAGGTTAGCCGAGGATCCCAATCATCTCGAGTGCGCGGGCAGGCGTCAAGCACACCTCGGGCATCGCCTCCAGCATGCGCCGGTCGCTCGTGACCACGTAGTCAACATCTGCCGTCTCGCCCGAAGCGATGATGAGGTTGTCTTCGAGATCCGGCATGCGCTTGCCAAGCATGCGCGCCATCTCGCACTCTGCCAACGAAAGCGGAGAGGCAGTTGCCACCTGCATCATATGCTCGATGCAGGCCCATGACGCCGAGGCAAACGACATGTTAATCCCATTCGCATTCCGCCGGGCCAGACGCCGAGGCAGGATATAGAACACATCCTTTGCCGTCGTGGGCGTGTACAGAAGGTCAATCTTTCCCGCCTCGGCCAGTTCAACTAATCTCTTCGCTTCGTCGAACGCCCCCTCTTGCAGGTAATAATCGAGCCAAACGTTCGTATCTACCAAGAGATGCTTTGCCTCGATCATCGGCAATTCGCCTCGGTGTCGGCAATCATCGCGTCATACATATCATCTCGTACGGCATCCCAGTCTTCCGCAGATGATCCAACTGGCGCAAAATCCGAAGCATTTAGCCCCAGCGATGAAAAAGCTAGGCCACACCCCTGCTCAGCCAGGCTCTCCGCGCGGGGCGCCTCGCGCTTATCCGTCACCATAAATCCCGGCAGCGCTTGATGCTCGACAAGATAGGCCCAAAGCGCACGAACGGCATCGCTCGGCCCCAATCCATTGCGTGTCAGGACCGCATCGCCACCAGCCTTGAGCATAGGATCGATTCGTGTGTTGAGCTGCACCGTTGCTGCACCCATAGCGGCTCCTCTCTACTTGCTAGCAGTATAGCAAACATAAAAGGCCGCGCAAAAGGGCCCCGCCCACACACGGACGAGGCCCTATCGGATTTCTTGGAATGGGAATGGTGCCCGTCACGTTATCCAGAGCCCAAAATCAAAGAGGTATTAAGCTGATTGGGGCACATGTGATTCCATATGCCCCAATCAGCTTTTTTGATAGTTTACGTCGCAAGGAAAACCAGGCGAATCCTTTTACGCACGATGGCGCGCCGGGTCAATTGCCACCTTACCGCTCTCCAGCACGTGGACGCGGCCGTCAGCGAGCATCTGCACGACTTCGGGATACAGCACGTGCTCGATCGCGTGAATGTGCTCCTCGAGTGTGTCGACATCCCAGCCTTCCTCAACAGCCAGCGCGCGCTGGGCGATGATGGGACCGTTGTCGTAGATCTCGTTGGCAAAATGCACCGTCACACCGGTCACCTTGACGCCGCGCGTAAAGGCATCGTCGATCGCATGCGCACCGGTAAAGCTCGGCAGCAGCGCCGGATGCAGATTGACAACGCGGTTGGGGAACGCCGCCAGCAGCGGCGTATGCACCATGCGCATGTAGCCAGCCATGACCACATACTCGCAGCCGCGCTCGAGAAGCTCGTGCGCAATAATCTCGTCGGCGGCGATAGGGTCGGCGTAGACATCCTTGGAGAGCGTCAGCGTCTGGATACCCGCACGCTCTGCACGCTGCAGGCCCTTGGCCGAAGGACGGCTCGACACCACGAGCTCGATCGAAGCATTGAGCTTGCCGGCGGCGATCAGGTCGATCAGCGCCTGCAGGTTGGTGCCCGAACCGCTGATGAGCACGCCGATCTTGAGCGGCTCGGTGGTATCGGTACCGGTCGGACGGGTGTAGGGCACAAAGTCCAAGCCCTCGGCGGCAGCCGTCTGCTCGTTAGCGCTCATCGGAGTACACGACCTTACCGGAGCCCTCGACGCATTCGCCCACGCGGAACGGCTTCTCGCCCAGCGCGACCAGGGCATCGGTTACCGCGGCCTCATCTTCGGGGGCGACAATCAGGCACAGGCCGACGCCCATGTTGAAGGTCTTGCATGCCTCGTTGGGCGTAAGCTCGGCCTGGTGCGAAACATAGGCGATGACGGGCGGAATGTCCCAGCCCATCTCGGCGCCATTGCGGGTGACCACGGCGTCGACGTCGTCGGCCAACGCACGGTTAAGGTTCTCGGTGATGCCACCGCCGGTGATATGGGCGATGGCGTGCACCGGAGCGCCGCCGCGGAGCAGCTCAAGAATCGGCTTGACGTAGATGCGCGTGGGGGCCAGCAGAGCGTCTGCCAGTGATGCGCCGCCGAGCTCCTCGAGCGGACGGCTCAGCTCCTCGGCCTTAGCGGCGGCCTCGGGCGTACCCGGCTTGATGCCGTCAACGCCGATGACCTTACGCACGAGCGAGTAGCCGTTGGAGTGCACGCCGGTGGAGGGAAGGCCCAGAATCACGTCGCCGGGGCGGACGTTGGCGGGGTCGAGCATCTTGGGACGGTCGACGACACCCACGGTAAAGCCGGCGAGGTCGTAGTCGGCGGGAGCCATGACGCCCGGGTGCTCGGCCATCTCGCCGCCCACGAGCGCGCAGCCCGCGAGCTTGCAGCCGTCTGCCACGCCCTTGATGATCTTTGCCATGTGCTCGGCCTCGATGTGGCCGATGGCAACATAGTCCAAAAAGAAGAGCGGCTCGGCGCCCGAAGCCAAAATGTCGTTGACGCACATGGCAACCAGGTCCTGGCCCACCGTCTCGTGACGGTCCATAATCTGGGCGAGGACGAGCTTGGTGCCCACGCCGTCGGTGCCGCTGATCAGGATCGGGTCTTCCATATCCTTAAGTGCGGCGGCCGAGAACAGGCCACCAAAGCCACCGATGCCACCGATAACCTCGGGACGGTTGGTATCCTTAACCATTTGCTTAATAGCGTCGACGGCGCGGCCGCCCTCGGCGGTATCGACGCCGGCATCCTCATACGTCACATGCTTGCTGTCGCTCATCTGAGCCTTCCTCTCCCACTACCGTTTGACACACAGACGCCAAACAGTGCCCATAGTTGCCCTCAAGTTGGCGCACACGGTAACAACACGCGCCGCCAAATCAACAAAACAGCAGGTAAAACCTACCAAAATAAACCTGTCCCTAAATGGCAGGTTCTAGGCCTCGCCGTGTTTCTCTTCCCAGCTGCGGTCATCGTATTTCTCGACCACGGCGTCGTCGCCAAAGTACAGCGGCTTATCCAGGTTGCGGGGCTTAAAGCCCTCCATAAACTTGTCGCGGCCAAAGCTCTCGGGAATCGCCACGGGATAACGGCCGGTAAAGCACGCATCGCAGTAGCCGCCCTTGGGCATGACCTTCAGCAGGCCCTCGACCGAAAGGAAGGCCAGCGAATCGGCGCCAATGTACTCGCAGATCTCATCGACCGTCTTGTTAGCGCTGATGAGCTGCGACTGCACGTCGGTATCGATGCCGTAGAAGCACGGCCAGATGACCTCGGGCGAGTTGATGCGGATGTGAATCTCCTTGGCGCCGGCGTTGCGCAGCATCTTGACGAGCTGCACCATGGTGGTGCCGCGAACGATGGAGTCGTCGATGACGACCAGGCGCTTGCCCTCGATATTGTCGCGCAGTGGATTGAGCTTCATGCGCACGCCCATGGCACGCAGCTCCTGCGTGGGCTCGATAAACGTACGGCCCACATAGCGATTCTTGATGAGGCCCTCGCCAAAGGGAATGCCGCTCTCGCGCGAATAACCCTCCGCAGGCGGCAGACCGGAGTCGGGCACGCCGATGACCAGGTCGGCATCGACGGGCTCCTCGTGTGCCAGCTGACGACCCATGTCGTAACGGCAGGCGTAGACACTCTTGCCATTCATGATGGAGTCGGGGCGGGCAAAGTAGACCTGCTCAAAGATGCAGTTAGCGGGCTCTTCGGCAGCGGGCACACCCTGCTCGGATACCAGGCCCTCGGCACTGATGCGCAAGATCTCGCCGGGACGGACATCACGGACATACTCGGCGCCCACGATATCGAGTGCACATGTCTCGGAGGCAACGACCCAGCCGCCAGCGCGCGTGACATGAGCGGCAGCGTCGACCCTCGCGGCGTCGTCTTGCGACGGTAGCTGCGAAACGGATGCGGCGTCGGCCTGGTCCAGGCCCTCGTCCACGAGCTTGCCCAGCACCAGCGGACGAATGCCATGCGGGTCGCGGAAAGCGTAGAGCGCCTGCTCGTTGATGAGCGTCATGGCGTAGCCGCCGCGCACGAGCTCCATGGTCTTGCGAATGCCCTCGCGCAGGTGGCCCGTACGCTGGGTAAAGTAGCCAATGAGCTTGGTCGCGACCTCGGAATCCGAATTGGAGAGGAACGGCACGCCGAGCTCGATCAGCTGGCGGCGCAGCTCGTCAGTGTTAACCAGGGTGCCGTTGTGCGCGAGCGCGATGATGACGCTGTTGATGGTGGAAAGATGCGGCTGCGAGGCTTCCCAGCTCTTGGCGCCGGCGGTGCCATAGCGCACGTGGCCCACAGCCAACTGGCCGGAGAGCGTCGACAGGTCGGCGTTGGAGAACACGCGATCGAGCAGTCCCAGGTCTTTGCGAACCATAACCGTGCCGCCATCGCCCACGGCGATTCCCGCCGATTCCTGGCCGCGATGCTGCAGCGCACGCAGACCAAAGTACGTCAGTCGAGCCACGTCGCGATCGGGTGCCCACACACCAAAGATGCCGCATTCCTCATGCAGCTGGTCGGAGTCCGGATCATACGTCGACATGGTCGTCACCCGTCCCGTAGCACGCTCGGCCGCGCGGATGGTTTCTTGAGACATGGCATCCCCTCAGAGCCTCGTTATTTGGCGTTACCTGACCTATTATACGCACGGCAAGACAAGCACTCCCGCGCATGAACAGCGGTTTTTAAAAGCCCACCGAGCTTATAATCCGTTTTGCGGCCAAACATTTTATCGGGCAACCCGCCCTCGGGGCCAACGGTCCCGTATGTTTCCGTCGCGACGCGTTTCGCCCACCGTTAGGGCTTACATTGCTGCAATTGGGCCATTCGTCCTGTCTTTTAGCAGGTCGGCGGCGTATCCTTGTAACCTACAACAAAACGAGAAAGGTTCCGTATGGATCGAAACGAACTCGACCCCAGCGTCCCCAGCGCCACGGAGGTCAAGAAGATTCCCCTCATCATTAAGGTGTACGCCGTCCTGTGCATCCTGTCCGGCGTAGGCACGCTCCCTTCGGTCGGCGCCTTTATGTGGCAGGTCATCACCGCGCTCATCAACGGCAACGCCGCCGCCAAGCTCGGCGACAACACGCTCGTCGCGGTCGGCCTTATCGTCGCCGGCATCATGCTCTCGGCGGCGAGCGCGGTCATCTTGATCATCTTTGGCCTGGACCTCATCAAGAACCAGCGCCGCAACGCCGCGCGCCTGTCCTATATCCTTATCGCACTTACCGTCGTTGAGCTTTTGGTCGACGTGATGCTCCAGGGTATCGGGCCGTTCTTGCTGCGCCCCGCCATCCAGCTCGGCATCCTCGTCGCGCTTTCGGCCACTGTTGACCCAACGCTTCGTCAGGAGCGCGAACTGCAGCGCCGCCTGCAGGAGATGCTCGATCGCGACGCCGCCGCCGAGGGCATGCTCGGCCGCGATGAGACCGGCGAGGGCTACATTAAGCTCAACTACTTCAACCTGTTTTGGGTATTCTTTGTCTGCT
The DNA here is from genome assembly GCF_009696325.1 of Collinsella sp. WCA1-178-WT-3 (M1). Lineage (GTDB taxonomy): Bacteria > Actinomycetota > Coriobacteriia > Coriobacteriales > Coriobacteriaceae > Collinsella. The sequence goes on along the minus strand of NZ_VUME01000004.1, from coordinate 76,249 downwards.
GCGTGCTCGGCCTGATCCTGGAGGACATCTGGCACATGACGGTCGACGATCCAGGCGTCTACCAGAACCGCGCCGGCATGCTATTTGGCCCCTTCAGCCCCATCTACGGATTTGGCGCCGTACTTATGACCATGGTGCTCAACCGCTTCTACAAAAAGAACCCCATCATTATCTTTTTGGTGAGCGCCCTGCTTGGCGCAAGCTTTGAGGTCTTTGTGGGCTGGTTTATGCAGACCTCGTTCGGTGTGGTCTCGTGGAGCTACTCGCATATGAAGCTCTTTGGCATGCCCGATCCGCTCGCCGTGCTTACGGGCGGTCGCACTTGCACGGGCTTCGCCTGCCTGTGGGGTCTGGGCGGACTCATCTGGATCAAGCTGCTGCTGCCCAGATTGCTCAAGCTCATTAACATGATTCCCTGGAAGAGTCGCTACTCAGCCACCGTCATCTTTACCATCATCATGCTGGTCGACGGCGTCATGACGCTGCAATCGCTCGACTACTGGTACCAGCGTGTCAACGGCACGGCCAGCGATATTCCCGTTGCGCAGTTCTACGGAAAGTTCTTCGATAACGAGTATATGGAAAATCGCTTCCAGAGCATGACCATGAGCCCCAAGGACGCCACGCGCGTGTAGCGAGCGCCGGCACAAAACAGCCCCAACACACCAAAGCCCGCTGGCAGATCTACATGAACTGCCAGCGGGCTTTTGCTATAGATGTACACGGGTTGCCGGCTAGGCGTTACGCTTCGCGCTCGACCTCGCTCACGCACTCGTTCTTGATAGTGCCGACGAGCGCCTGCAGGGCATCGACCACATGCGGGCGAATGTCTCCGCCAATGAGCACGAGCATGATATCGTCGCCCACGGCAAGCTCGCCGCTCGCCAGCCATACGCGCACATAGCCGATGCCGGGCATCGCGCGCGTCGCCTCGATGGCAGCCTGCACCTTGCTGGCGTCGTAGCCAAACACCACGCCGCCCACCTTGTGGCCCGGCGCCACGCCATCGGTCTCGACACCGCGCGCCTCGGACTTGGGTGTCGCACGCACCACGCCATTGTGCGTCAGGTACATGCCACACGCCGGCGCCGAAGCGTCGGCCTTGGCTTCACGCAGCCACGCATCGACCGAAGGCATCAATTTGCCACTTTCAAGCATCGCTTCCCCTTTTTTCCGTCGTCGAGTAGCTAATTTGGGACGGGGCTCTTTTAGCTACCCCGGGTATGCAGAATGATTTTACTGGGTTAGGTGACTGGGGTAGCTAAAAGAGCCCCGTCCCAAATTAGCTACTCTCGAACCACTTATTCCTCGACCGGCGTGAGTACCATGACTGCGCGCGTATTGCTAAATGACAGTGAGCGGCAGGTCACAAGTGTTACGACCTTGGTTGCCGAGGCAGCACGGTCGGTGGCATCGCTCGCCACGGCAGAGGCACCGTCGAGCATCTCGGACAGATAGTTCTTCAGTCCGTCGTCGCCCTCAAAGTTGGTCGCGCGCGCCTTGGCATACGTATCCTCAACCACCTTGGTCGCCAGCGGTCTCAGCTTATACGTGCCATCGCGCGTGATGTAGTACACGTACTCGATGCTGTCGAACGTCGCCTGGTCGGTGGTGTCCGAGATCACATTAAACATCGATCCGTCGTTCATATGGTGGCCGTAGATTGTCGTCTGCTGGTCCACCATGCCCGGCGCGACATCTTCGAAGTCCAAGAAAATCGCACCCGATGCATTGGACGTACCGTCAAACAGCGTGTTGAGGTATTTAGAGTTGTCCTTGGCCTGCACCACGGGATAGTTGATGTTGGTATCCGGCACATAAATCCATCCCACGATCTCGGGATTTGCCTTAGCAAGAGCGTCAAAATCGACAATCGGCACGCCGCTCGCATCCTTATCGCTCACGTACTGCTTCTCGATCTTTTGGTACGAATCGCTCGCCTGCTTGTAGCCAATCTGTGCATTGATAAAGATGGCGGCGGCGGCAACGATCAGACCGACACCGATAATGATGAGCAGGATGGGAAAAACGGAACGGCGCTTTTTGCGCGGCGGTTCGGTGTAATCCGACAGCGCGGCGTGCGATGAAGACCGGGGTGGCTTCTTAGCTGCGCTATAAGACGAGGGACGATACGCCGCCGGCGTGTCCTGGCGGCGGTGCGTCGCCGGCGTCACAGGACGCGCCGCTCGCGGCTGCTGAGGAGAGGATGTCCGACCCTGCTGCGCCGCATGGGTAGCACCCGGCTTCGACGGATCGGGAATCTGAGAAGCCTTGAATCGTTTTCCCTGATAATCGGACATGGCTCTCCTTATACTGCGATGAAACGGCGGAACGCTTAGGCGTCAGCCATCTCCTGCTTCATCTTCTCGATAATTGCGCGATACTCGGGATCGCAAGCACCCAGAATCTGCGTGGCGTAGATGGCGGCGTTCTTGGCGCCGTTGATGGCAACGCATGCCACAGGCACGCCCGAAGGCATCTGCACCATCGACAGCAGCGAGTCCATGCCGCCCAGATCACTCGTCTTCATAGGCACGCCGATAACCGGCAGCGGCGTAAAGGCAGCCACGACACCGCCCAGATGCGCGGCCTTGCCGGCTGCGGCGATAATCACCTTGATGCCACGGTCGGCGGCAGTCGAAGCCCACTCGTGGACCTTCGCCGGCGTACGGTGCGCGCTGGCAATCACGAGCTCATAGGGCACACCGAGCGCCTCGAGCTCGGCGGTGCAGCCTTCCATAACGCCCAGATCGGACTTGGAACCCATGATGATCCCGACAACCGGCTTTTGATCTGCCATAAACAAAGACCTCCTGTTGAGAGCGGTGACGCGGCCAATCCGCGACCCTTAACTACAGAGAGTAGTATAGCTGCTCCCGTCCCTGCGGTCTGCGTGTGCCCCGCGGCGGTCTGGTGTTTTCATCTTCACTCCGGTTGCTTCGCAAAGTCGTTCAGATGAAAACACCAGACCGCCGCGGGGCACCCTCGACCTACCGGGGATTGCCATGACGTACGTTGGCTGAAATATTAACGTGGGCGCCGCCGTTCGAATGAACGGCGGCGCCCACACTCACTTTTTATTCAACCCTAGTCGTCGCGCAAAGCCCCTTCGACAGTACACGGTGCAGCCAAGTCACCACAGGCCGGGGCGGGAGGGGCCGAGTTTCCCCCTGAGCGACTCTGCTTGCAGCCGGAGCGAAAGGGGGAAACTCGGCCCCTCCCGCCCCGGCCGACCAGGTCACATTACACCGTGTACTGCGGCAGGTCCTGCAGGGCGATGACGTCCATGCCCATGTCGTTGGCGCTGCCGTGGCCCTGCTGGTCCTCGCGCACCGCCTCGATAGCGCTCACGTAGGTGTTGGCGGCAGACATCGCCGTCACGCAGGTCACGCCTCGGCGCACCGCCTCGGTGCGCAACAGATAGCCGTCGCCGCGCGAGCCCGGGCCGTACGGCGTATTGATGATCACCGCGATCTTGCCATCGGCGATAAGGTCACCGATGTTGGGACGTTCGCCGTCGTGCGGGCCGCTGATCTTTTCCACGACCTCGCACGTCACGTTGCCTCCACGCAGAACGCGCGCCGTACCCTCGGTAGAGCAGATGTCAAAGCCCAGATAGCGCAGGATACGGGCGACCGAAAGGATATGGCGCTTGTCGCGATCGCACACGCTAATGAACACCTTGCCGGCGCTCGGATCGGGCAGCTTGTAGTCAATCGCCAGCTGTGTCTTGGCGTATGCCTCGGGATAGCTCTTGGCGACACCCATGACCTCGCCCGTCGACTTCATCTCGGGCCCCAGGATAACGTCGGCTCCCGGGAAACGGCCCCAGGGCATAACGGCTTCCTTCATGCAGAAGCAGTCCAGCTGGCGCTCGTCGCTCGGCAGGCCCAGGCTCGCGATGGAATCGCCCGCCATGATGCGCGCCGCGCACTTGGCCAGCGGCACGCCGGTGGCCTTGGAGATAAACGGCACGGTACGGCTGGCACGCGGGTTGGCCTCGATCACGTAGACGGTCTCGCCCTTGATGGCATACTGCACATTGACCAGGCCGCGGACTCCCAGCGCCATCGCGATGCGGCGCGTGGTCTCGCGGAGCTTCGCCTGCAGACTCTCGCTAAAGCTAAACGGCGGAATGCAAGTCGCGGAGTCACCGGAGTGGATACCGGCCTCCTCGATATGCTCCAGAATACCGCCGATGTAGACCTCCTCGCCGTCGCACAGGGCATCGACATCGGACTCGATCGCGCCCTCCAGGAAGCGGTCGAGGTACACCGGGTAGTCGGGGCTAATGCGCGCAGCCTCGGCCATGTAATCGTGCAGATGCTCGGCATCGTAGGCGATCATCATGCCGCGGCCGCCCAACACATAGCTCGGACGAACCAGCAGCGGGTAGCCGATATGCGCGGCCACGGCCTCGGCCTCCTCAAACGAGGTGGCCTGACCCGCCGGCGGGTACATAATGCCCAGCTTGTCGAGCAGGGCGGCAAAGCGCTCGCGGTCCTCGGCAAAATCGATGGCATCGGGCTTAGTACCCATGATGTTCACGCCGCTCTCCTCGAGCATGCGCGCCAGCTTAAGCGGGGTCTGGCCGCCGAGCGTCACCACGACGCCGTCGGGGCGCTCAACATCGATAACGTCCATGACGTCCTCGTAGGTGAGCGGCTCAAAGTACAGACGATCGGACGTGTCGTAGTCGGTCGAGACGGTCTCGGGGTTGCAGTTGACCATGATGGTCTCGAAGCCACGGGCCGCCAGCGCATAGCTCGCGTGCACGCAGCAGTAGTCAAACTCGATACCCTGGCCGATACGGTTGGGGCCGGCACCCAGAATCATCGCCTTGGGCTTATCTGCCGGCGTGGTCTCGTCGGGGGCAACGCACTTCTTGGCGACCGGGCTCGTGCGGTAGATGTTTTCGTAGGTCTTGTAGTGATACTCCGTGGCACTCGAGAACTCAGCAGCGCAGGTGTCGACCGTCTTCATGCTGGGAACCACGCCCAGACCCTTACGGTAAGCGCGAACAAAGCGCTCGTCCGAGCCGGTCAGCGCGGCAATCTCGGCATCGCTCGTGCCATACTGCTTGAGCAGGCGCATCGCGTCGGCGTCGATGTCCTCCACGCGCAGGCCGCGAATGCTCTCCTGGACCTGCACCATATCGTTGATACGGTTGAGATACCACGGATCGATGCCGCAGATGGCGTGGATGCGCGCGACATCCCAGCCACGACGCAGGGCCTCGACCACAAAGAAGATGCGGTGCTCAGTCGGGGTGCCCACGGCCTGAGCGAGCTCGTCGTCGCTCAGCTTATCGGCACCTTCCTTGCCACCAGCGCAAATGCCCTGATGCCCGTCCTCCAGCGAGCGCATGGCCTTACCAAAGGCCTCCTCAAAGGTGCGGCCGATCGCCATGATCTCGCCCACGGCTTTCATGCGCGTGGTGAGCGTGGGGTCGGTACCCTTGAACTTCTCAAAGGCAAAGCGCGGCACCTTGACCACACAGTAGTCGATCGTGGGCTCAAAGCAGGCAGGCGTGGCTTTGGTGATGTCGTTGACGATCTCGTCGAGCGTGTAGCCCACAGCCAGGCGAGCGGCGGCCTTGGCGATGGGGAAGCCCGTGGCCTTGGAGGCCAGTGCGGACGAACGGCTCACGCGCGGGTTCATCTCGATGACGATCAGGCGACCGGTCTGCGGGTTCACGGCAAACTGCACGTTGGAGCCACCGGTCTCGACGCCGATCTTCTCCAGAATGGCGAGCGAGGCGACACGCATGCGCTGATACTCAAGGTCGGAGAGGGTCTGCGCCGGCGCCACGGTGATGGAGTCGCCGGTATGCACGCCCATGGGGTCGAGGTTCTCGATGGAGCACACGATGATGCCGTTGCCGGCGTGGTCGCGCATGACCTCCATCTCGTACTCTTTCCAACCCTCGATGGACTCCTCGACCAGTACCTCGTGGGCGGGCGAAAGCTCAAGGCCTTGGCTCACGATGGAGACGAGCTCCTCGTGGGTGTGCGCGATGCCGCCGCCGGCGCCGCCCAGGGTAAAGCTCGGGCGCAGCACGCAGGGATATCCCACGCGCTCGGCGATGGCCTCGGCGTCGGCCACGCTGTAGGCATAGCCCGAGCGCGCGACCTCCAGGCCGATCTCAGCCATGGCCTCGTTAAAGAGCTTGCGGTCCTCGCCGCGCTCGATGGCGGCAAGGTCGCAGCCGATCATCTCGACGCCGTACTGGTCGAGCGTGCCGTCCTTTGCCAGCTCGACGGCGGCGTTCAGACCGGTCTGGCCGCCCAGCGTGGGCAGCAGCGCGTCCGGGCGCTCCTTCTTGATCACGCGCTCGATAAATTCGGCGGTGATGGGCTCGACATAGGTGCGGTCGGCCAGGCCCGGGTCGGTCATGATGGTCGCCGGGTTGGAGTTGACCAGGATGACCTCAAAGCCATCCTCCTTGAGTACCTTGCAGGCCTGGGCGCCGGAGTAATCGAACTCGCAGGCCTGGCCAATGACGATGGGACCCGAGCCAATGACGAGGATACGCTTGATGTCAGTACGCTTAGGCATGTTAGTTCTCCTCGGTCTCGGTCGTGGCGGAACCATTGTCGGCAAAGTTCCAGCCCTGCAGGCGGTCCTTCGCGGTGTCGATGTCCAGGTAGTTCTCCTCGCCGTCCATGAGTCGCGTAAAGGCGGTAAAGAGATAGTGGGCATCGGTGGGGCCGGGCGAGGCCTCGGGGTGGTACTGGACCGAGAAGCACGGGGCGTCGAGCAGCTGAATGCCCTCGGCGGTGCCGTCGTTGAGGTTCACGTGCGTCAGGCGAATGCGGCCAAAGCGCTCGTTCATCACGACGGGCGCGATACCACGGCGCACCCAGACGCGCAGATCGCCGTCGGCCGCATGCTCGGTCTCGCCGCCCGAAAGTTCGGGGACAAGCTTGTCCAAGCTGGGGAACAGCAAGCCAAAGCCATGGTTTTGCGCGGTAATTTCCACGCGGCGGCTGACCAGGTTCATAACCGGCTGGTTACCGCCACGGTGACCGAATTTGAGTTTTTCCATCTGGGCGCCGCATGCCAAGCTGATCATCTGGTGACCCAGGCAAATGCCAAAGACGGGCACCTTGCCGATCAGCTGCTGCACCTGCTCGTAGGTCTCTACCACGGCATCGGGGTCGCCGGGACCGTTGGACAAAAAGACGCCATCGGGATTCATGTCGAGTACCTGACGCGCGGGTGTATCCCACGGCACGACGGTGAGGGCGCAGCCAGCACGGACCAGACCCTCCAGGATGCCACGCTTGACACCGCAGTCGTACGCGACCACGTTGTGGCGGGCGGGAGCGGGGGCCGCAAGCGCAAAGCCATGCTCGGCGGGCAGATCGCTCCCGGCGAACGGATGGGGCGCAAGGCAGCTCACGGTCTTGACCAGGTTCTCCCCCACCAGCGCGGGAGCAGAGGCCAAGCGCTCGGCAAGCTCGTCGATGTCGAGGACCTCAGTCGAGATAATGCCCATCTTGGAGCCATTGTCGCGCAGGTGGCGCACCAGGGCTCGGGTGTCGACGCCCTCGATAGCGACGATGCCGTGTGCGCGCAGGTACTCCGGCACGCTGACGGCCGAGCGCCAGTTAGAAGGCGTGGCACACATGTCGCGCACGATCATGCCGCGCATGGCGGGAGCACTCGCAGGGCGTACGTCATCGCCGGGGAAGGCGGACTGGACATCGGTCTCGTCGATGCCATAGTTGCCAATCTGCGGATAGGTCATGGTAACGATCTGGCCAGCATAGCTCGGGTCGGTCATAACCTCAAAGTAACCCTCGAGTGAGGTATTGAAGCAGACTTCGCCGGTCGCGGTGCCCTCGGCACCACATGCACGGCCATAAAAAATGGTCCCATCCTCAAGGTACAGGATGCAGGGACCGCAAGCACCCTTGCTGGTTTTGGCCAGCATGCGCTGGCACAGTTCGCTGGGCGCGATGGTGCGGGCGGCAGCGCCCGCAATATGGTTGTTCGCCATAGTTCTCCTTCCCGGTCTCTCGGGACCGGCTTAAAGGTGTGTAGTTAGGCCTCGCGGTATTCTAACCGCAAGTATGCCGTATGGCGTTAATTACATAGAATTGTTTACAAAATGATAATTATGACTTCTTATGCATAATGATTTTTCTGGGACGGGGATTAAAAAATCATTCTGAAAGCAGAGCTTTGTCGCTGAGTAGTCAATTTGGGACGGGGCTATTTTAGCTGCCCCGTCCGTCAATCAACCTAACCGTCGTGCCACCAGCCGGGGTAGCTAAAATAGCCCCGTCCCAAATTGACTACTCGCCAACCGCATACATGACAGAATGATTTTTTAATCCCCGTCCCAGAAAAATCGTCCCGCGTGGGCTTGCGGCTCACGCGGGATGTCATCGTTCTATGTGGCTGCGGACTACTTTTGCTTGTCCTGCTCAAGTAATTCGGACGGGGTGCGGCCAAGCTTGCCGCCACGGAAAATCTCGCGGCCGTGCAGGCGGTGCTCCAGGTCACGTTCGGCCTTTTCCTCGTCAATCTTAGTCTGGCTCACCGCCGGGTCCTCGATGAGCGACGATACCGAGTTCACCTGTTTCTGAATACGCTCGGCAATGGTGTCATCCATGCTCACGATACGCATCTTCCAGTCGATATTGGTGGCGTTGGAAGAGCTCTTGGTCCAGACGAACGTCATGATGGCACTCTGGTGGCCCTGGGCGGGAAACATGCCAAAGAAGGAATCATGCTGAATCCTGCTGTCCTCGTCGATATAGGCGTGGACGTTATACACCACACGGTCAATCTTGTCGTTGAGCAGGGCATTGGTTGCGAGCGCCGCCGCCTGAATCTGACCGTTGGACAGCAACTCGAGTTCATTGGCAGAAGACGTGTCCAGCACCGTCACCTCAACCGTGCCCGTACCCTCGTCGGCCTCGTCGACGGTAAAATCGAGCGGGAACTGCGTAAAGCCGTTGCCCCATTCAAGTCCACCTTTGAGCGCGGTCGAGACGGTATCCACCGAAACGCTCTCGGAGAGGTTCGCGGTGTTCAGGCGTCGCATCACGCCGTAGCCGATCTGCATGCCCACAATCAGCACCAAGATGCCGATAACCACGGCCATGGCAGTTTTCGTAATGGTATGGCTCACCTGCGAACCAGAAGGATCGTCCTCGGACAGCGGGTCGATATGTTTTGCCTGGCTCGCGCGATCCTCGCTGCGCAGCCGCGCCAGTGTCGCCTTGTCACCGCGTTTGACGGCAGACTCTTTCTCGCGCATGCGCTCGGTACGCTTTTTGGCGAGTGTAGGATCCAAGACGCCGGATGCATCGATTTCGGAGAATAACTCCGTCACTTCTTCCGGAGTCAGATGGTTCTTATCAGCCATAACCTTCCTGTCATATCAATCAGTCGAGCTCGTGCGCACGCGCACCTTCGAACTGCATTCGATAGTAACGGGCATAAGTGCCGCCACGGGCGAGAAGCTCCTCGTGCGTGCCACGTTCCACAACGCGACCATGCTCAACGGTCGCAATCTCGTCGGCATGCTTAATGGTCGAGAGACGGTGAGCGATGATGATCGTGGTGCGGCCGCGCGCCAAGCGCTCGAGCGACTCCTGCACCGCCTCCTCGCTCTCGTTATCCAGAGCACTGGTCGCCTCATCCAAAATAAGGATCTTGGGATTTTTGAGAAACACGCGCGCGATGGCGACGCGCTGCTTTTGACCACCAGAAAGACGGCTGCCGCGCTCGCCCACCACGGTGTCGTAGCCCTGCGGAAGCGACTCGATAAAAGCATCGATGTTGGCGCGATGGGCCGCCTCGGCGATTTCTTCTGCCGTGGCGCCCGGCTTGCCATAGGCGATGTTCTCGCCAATCGTTCCGTCGAACAGATAGACATCTTGCTGCACCAGGCCGATGGATTGGCGCAGGCTACGCTGCGTCACGTCGCGCACATCCTGGCCGTCAATGCTAATGGAGCCGGCGGCAACGTCGTAAAAGCGCGGCAACAGCGAACAAGTCGTTGATTTGCCGCCGCCCGAGGGACCAACCAAAGCGATGGTTTGACCGGGCTTAATGGACAGATCCATATGGTCGATAACGGGACGCGTCCCGTCGCCCGCGCCCAGCTCGACATCCTCGTAGCTAAAGCACACGTCGCGATACTCAACAGCGCCGGCCGTCACCTGCAGATCCGCAGCACCCGGCTTATCCTGAATATCGGGGACAGTCGAGAGCACCTCGTCCATGCGCTTAAAGCCGGCGATGGCTTTCTGATACGTCTCGGCCGAATTGACGAGCGTCTCAAGCGGCGTGCAGAACAGCGAAATGTAGAGCGCGAAGGTTGCCATATCGACCGCCTGCAGCTGGCCTTGGGCAACGAGCCAACCGCCCAGCAGCACCACGATCACATAGAGCACGCCCGAGAGCAGACCATACGTCGCGGTGTAGACGCCCATGGCGTGATACATGTTTTCCTTGGACGAAAGGTAGCGATCGTTAGAGGCACGGAACTTAGAGCGTTCGGTCTGCTCATTGGCAAAGCTTTTGACCACACGCATGCCCGCCAGCGAATCCTGCAGCTGCGCATTGATGCCGCTGATCTTTTTGCGGTTATCGCTAAAGACCTCGCGCATGCGCATATTCTGCCAAAACATAATGACCGCGAACACCGCCGTCACCACGGCCATGGCGAGCGCGAGCACCGGCGCAATGGTAAACAGAATCACAAACGAGCCAATGATCTCGATACCGCAAATAATGATCCATTCGGGCACGTGGTGCGCCGCCTCGCAGATATCGAACAGGTCGTTGACCACGCGGCTCATCATGTCACCCGAGCTGTTGCGATCAAAGTACGCAAAGCTAAAACGCTCGTACTGATCGAACAAGTCCTCGCGCATCTTGGACTCCATGCGCGCGCCCATCACGTGGCCCCAATAGCTCACAAAGTAGCGGCAGGCGCAGCGGGTGGCATACATCAGCACCAGTCCCACCGCGATCATACCGAGCGCCTGCATAATGGCAGTCTGGCCCTGGGTAAACAGCCCGCCGCACAGATTGCGCAGGATAATGGGAAACGCCAGGTCAATGGCGGCGAGCACCAGGGCGCAAATGGTATCGGCAACAAAAAGCCCCATCTGGGGCTTGTAGTAAGACAGAAAACGCTTCAGCATGTGATCCTCAAAGAAATATCAGCAACGTAAGACCCTGGGACAAAGCAATCAGTAGTACTTGTCCCAGGGCTATCCCCACTCGTTACAGCTCAGAACCACCAAGGCGGTGCGCGATGCTGTCGCAGGCGAGCGCGCCCACGACGGTCTTGGCATCCTCGATCTTGCCGTCGAGCACGGCATCGATCAGCTCGTGCAGCGGCACCAGGTCAACGTTGACAAACTCGTCATCGTCGGGGTTGGGCGCATCGAACTCGAGCTTGGTGGCCAGGTAGATGTGAATAATCTCGTCGCAAAAACCGCAGGTCGTGACAATAGACGTTAAAAAGCGAATGCGCCCGGCCTTAAAGCCCGTCTCCTCATGCAGCTCGCGCCTGGCACAATCGAGCGGGTCCTCGCCTGGGTCGAGCTTGCCGGCGGGAATCTCAACCGTCACGCGGTCGATGGCGGTGCGGTACTGACGCACCAGTACGATCTTGCCGCTCTCGGTCAGCGCCACAACGGCTGCCGCACCCGGATGGCGAACGATATCGCGGGCGCTGCGGTGACCGTTGGGCAGCTCAACCTCAAGACGGTGGACGTCGAGGATCTTGCCCTTCCAGGCGCACTCCTCCGAAAGAATCTTCTCGTGCAGCTCGGCATCGTGCGGGTCGTCGTCGCCCAGCACCAGCGCCGGCTCGTCAGCGACCTCGCCACCAGGCTCGCCCTCGGCGTGCCCATACATGCGGCTGTCCTCTTCGACGATTTGCGCGTCCACGAGCTCTTCGTTCTTCTCGTCCATCCGTCTCATTCCTCTCGGATTTTAGGCATCCCAGGCGTCGCGGCCGCGCAGCGCGCGCAGGCCAATGTCGTGACGCAGGGTCTTGCCCTCAAAATCGATCTTTTCGCAAGCCTCGTAGGCAAGGTTGCGAGCGTTCTCGAACGTGTCGCCCAGCGCGGTCACGGCGAGCACGCGGCCGCCGTTGGTCACGAGCTGGCCGTCCACCACGGCGGTGCCGGCGTGATACACGGTCACGTTCTCCATGGCCTCGGCATCCTCGATACCGGTGATGACCTTGCCCTTCTCGTAGCTGCCGGGATAACCCGCGCTCGTCAGGACAACGGCCACCGCCCACTCGTCACGCCAATCGAGCTCAATCTGGTCGAGCTCGCAGTTAGCGCAGGCAAGCATGACCTCGACCAGGTCGTTCTTAAGGCGCGGCAGCACGACCTGCGTCTCGGGGTCGCCAAAGCGGGCGTTAAACTCCAGCACCTTGGGGCCGGCGGGGGTAAGCATAAAGCCGCCGTACAGGCAGCCACGGTAATCGATGCCCTCGGCGGCGAGCTCGGCCACGGTCTGCTCCATGACCTTCACCATGGTGGCATGCTCCTCGTCGGTCACGATGGGCACCGGGCTGTAGACGCCCATGCCGCCCGTGTTGGGACCAAGGTCGCCCTCAAGCGCGCGCTTGTGGTCCTGCGAGGTGGCCATGGGTCGCACGGTCTTGCCGTCGGTAAAGGCCAGCAGCGAGCACTCGGGGCCAACGAGCATCTCCTCGATAACCACGGTGTTGCCGGCGTCGCCAAAGGTGCCGCCAAAGCACTCGCGCACGGCCTCTTCGGCCTGCGAAAGCTCGGTTGCCACAATAACGCCCTTGCCCGCGGCAAGACCGTCGGCCTTCACGACCAGCGGAGCGCCCTGCTCTCGCACATAGGCGAGAGCCGAAGCCTCGTCGGTAAACGAGCCGTAGGCGGCCGTCGGAATGCCCGCGCGCTCCATGAGCTGCTTGGAGAACAGCTTAGAGCCCTCCATCTGAGCGCCCTCGGCACCCGGGCCAAAGCAGGGAATACCCGCCGCGCGCACGGCGTCGGCCACGCCCGCCACGAGCGGAGCCTCGGGGCCAATCACCACGAGTCCGCATCCGTGGCTCTGTGCAAACGCCGCCACGGCAGCAGGATCGCAATCGTCGAGAACCACGTTCTCGCCGCAGCTCGCGGTGCCGCCGTTGCCCGGGGCGATGTAGAGCTTGCCGGCGCGCGGTGATGCCGCGAGCTTGGCTGCCAAAGCATGCTCGCGGCCGCCGCTGCCCAACAACAGGATGTCGATGGTTTGAGTGTCCGCCTTCAAGGGTGCCTCCTCTATGGATTAACGGCCCGTCAACCATGCGGGCCCATTACAAGCAAATATACCCCTCGGCCGCCCGTCCGGGCTGCGAAGGGGTATATCGCAATAACCAAATAACGCCGATTACTTCCAGAATCGGTTGATGATCTGCTCGCGGCCGGCGCCAACACCGACAAACGTCACGCGCGTGTGCGCCAGATCCTCGACAAATGCCACGTAGTCCTGAGCCTCCTGCGGCAGCTCCTCAAAGCTGCGGCAGCCGGTGATATCGCACTTCCAGCCAGGAAGCTCCTCATAGATGGGCTTGGCATGCTCAAAGCGCACCTGGTGCTCGGGCACGCTGGTGTAGCGCTCGCCGTCGACGTCATAGGCCACGCACACCTTAATGGTGTCGAAGACCGAAAGCACGTCGAGCTTGGTCAGGGCGATGTCGGTAAGACCGTTGACGCGCGAGGCGTAGTTGGCGATGGGACCGTCAAACCAGCCGCAGCGACGACGGCGACCGGTGGTCACGCCGTACTCATGGCCCTCCTCGGTCAGCGTATGGCCGGCCTCGGACTCGTAGGAAAGCTCGGTGGGCATGGGGCCTGCACCGACGCGGGTGATGTAGGCCTTCATGACGCCCAGCACACGGTCGACGTTTTTCATGCCAACACCAGAACCGGTGATCGCGCCGCCGGCGGTGCAGTTAGAAGACGTGACAAACGGATAGGTGCCATGGTCGATATCGAGCAATGTTGCCTGGGCGCCCTCAAAGAGCAGGGTCTTGCCCTCATCGATCATGTTGTTGAGCAGCAGGCTCGTCTCGGTGATGTACGGGCGCAGGCGCTCGGCCATGGGCAGGTACTCTTCACAGATCTGGTCCACGGTGTAGGTGGGCAGGCCGTAAAGCAGCTCGAGCTCGGGATTCACGCGGGCAAGAGCGGTTTCCAACTTGTCGCGGAAGAGCTCCTCGTCCAGCATGTCCTGCATACGAAGACCAATACGGGCCATCTTGTCCTGATAGCACGGGCCAATGCCGCGCTTGGTGGTACCGATACTCTTCTTGCCGAGCTTCTGCTCAAAGGCACCGTCCAGGTCGACGTGATATGGCATGACCACGTGTGCGTTGCCGCTGATCTTGAGGTTCTTGGTGGTGATGCCATCGGCCTCGAACATGTCGATCTCCTCAAGGACAACCTTGGGGTTGACGACGCAGCCGTTGCCAATCACCGACACGTGGTCGGCGTACATGATGCCGGAAGGCACCTGGTGCAGGCCGTACTTCTTGCCGTTGACGACGATGGTGTGCCCGGCGTTGTTGCCGCCCGAATAGCGCACGACGGCATCGAAGTCGCCAGCGATCAGGTCGCAGATCTTACCCTTGCCCTCATCGCCCCACTGGGCACCGACCAAAACGGTTGACGGCATGTTTACTCCTTACATACATGGACTGTCTGCGCGCCACACGGCAGGCAGAAGCACAAAACATTCCCAGTATACCCGTGCAACGGGCGCCTGTCCTACTCCTCGGTATGCACCCCATCAAGCTCATAGAACTTGGTGGATGCCGGCAGGAACATCAGGTCGACGTCGCCGATCGGGCCCGAACGGTTCTTGGCCACGACAATACGCGTGACGCCCTCGTCGGGTCGGTCGTCGCGCGAGGCCTCAGCCTCGTCGGCGGAACGGTCCAAGAACATGACGATATCGGCGTCCTGCTCGATGGAGCCCGATTCGCGCAGGTCGGAAAGCTGCGGGCGCTTGCCGGTACGGGATTCGACCTGACGCGACAGCTGAGACAGCGCGATCAGCGGGATCTTGAGTTCCTTGGCCATAATCTTTAAGCCACGAGACATCTCGGAGACCTCGACGGTGCGGCTCTCGGAACGGCGTCCCGGCGGAGGACTCACCAGCTGCAGGTAGTCCAAGATAATGATGGCTTTCTCCTTGTTGTGGAGCATGCGGCGGCTCTTGGCGCGAATCTCGGTCACCGTGGTGCCGGGCGTATCGTCAATCAGAATATCGAGCTTGGACAAGGTCTGCGTGGCCTCGTTGATATTGGCCCACTGCTCGGGGCTAATGCGACCCATGCGAAAATCACTGATCGAAATCATGGCATAGGCGCAAATCAGGCGCTGGGCAATTTCCTTGCCCGACATCTCCAGCGAGAAAAAGCCGACGGTGTAGCCCGCAGCGGCGGCATTGAGCGCCAAGTTTAGAGCGAATGAGGTCTTACCCACGGCGGGGCGGGCGCCGATAATGATGAGCTGGCCCTCACGGAAGCCCATAAGCATGCGGTCGAGTGACGGGAAGCCCGTGGGAACGCCCACTGCCTGGCCACCGGCCTGGCAAACTTCCTCGGCCTCGTTATAGGCCTCGACCATAAACTCGGTCAGTGTCTTGTAGCTCGACTTAACCTCGCGCGCCGTAACCTTGAGCAGCTTGCTCTCGGCCAGCTCAACGACCTCTTTGGTATCGGTGGGGGCGTTATAGGCCAGCGCGTTAATCTCGTTGGTGGCGCCAATCAGCTCACGAAGCATCGAGTCGCGACGAACGATGGCGGCATGGTGCTGCCAGTTGACGAGCGACAGGGTCTGACCCATCAGCTCCAAAATGTACGCCTCGCCGCCCACGGCATCGAGCTTGTTGATGCTTCGCAGGTAATCGATCAGCGAGATGGAGTCGATGGGGATGCGACTGTTGTACATATCGACCATCGCGGTATAGATGGTCTTATGAATGGGCCGGTAGAAATCATCGGGCTGCAGCTCGACCTGGGCTTCTTCGACCACTTCGGGCGATAGCAGCATGGCGGCCAGTACGTTGGCCTCTGCATCTTGGTTTTGGGGGAGACCCAACTTGGAGCCGCGGTCCTCGACCGTCAGCCATGTCTCCCTATCGTCATATGCCATGAGCATCCTCATTCATATCGCTTGCGAGCATCCATAGTATCAGGCACAGCTTTAAATCGAGGCGCGCCTTAACAATCATCACCGAACCAAACGGATGAACGGTCCCTTATGTGGAACTGCATCTCAATGTATGACGTGACACCCACTCAGCGCAAAAAATAAAAGGGCGCCCCGGTCTCCCAGAGCGCCCTTCTTAGAACAAGATTGTTGCGTTGCAGCAAATGCTACTCAGCAGCAGCCTCGGTCTCGACCTCGGCGGTCTCGGCCTCGGCGACCTCAGCGGCCTCCTCGACCTCAGCCTCGGCAGCGAGCTCCTCGGCGGTAACGCCGACGAGAACGACAACCTCGGCCTTGATCTCGCGGTACAGCGAGATGGCAACGGTGTGGGCACCGGCAACCTTGATGGGCTTACCGAGCTCGACGCGCTTGCGGTCGATGTCCATACCGAGCTGATCCTTGATGGCGTCAGCGATCATAGCGGCGGTGACAGAGCCAAAGAGGATGCCCTCGTCGCCGACCTTGACGTCAACGGTGACCTGCTTGCCCTCGAGGGCAGCCTTGGTCTCGTTGGCGGTAGCCAGACGGACGGCCTCGCGCTTGGCGATGTTGTTGCGACGCTCGTCAAGCTGCTTGAGGTTGCCCTTGGTGGCGGCAACAGCGAGCTTCTTGGGGAACAGGAAGTTCTCAGCGTAACCCTGAGCGACCTCTACGACGTCACCCTCGCCGCCCTTGCCCTTGATCTCATCGAGAAGAATAACCTTCATGATGCGTCTCCCTTCTTAGCCGCGGTCGCGGTTGCCACGAGAGGAAACCACGGGGACGGTGTACGGCAGGAGAGCCATCTCGCGGGCACGCTTGATGGCGTTGGCGATGTCATGCTGATGCTGCGTGCAAGCGCCAGTGACGCGACGGGGCTTGATCTTGCCACGGTCGGTCATGTACTTACGGAGAAGCTGAGTGTCCTTATAGTCGATGAACTCAGTGTTCTCCTTGCAGAACTGGCAGTACTTACGACGCGGCTGACGTGCAGAAAAATCATTAGCCATGTCAAAATACCTTTCATTTGGCAACTTCGGCGAACCGAAGCCGCCTCTCACTCAAAAATAGGTGAACAACCCTTAAAACGGGATGTCCTCATCGTAGACGTCGACCGCGGGCGGCGTAGCCACCGGTGCGGCAGGACGCGCTGCGGGCGCGGGAGATGCGGGGGCGTAACCGCCCTGATCGTAGCCACCCTGGCCACCACGGGAGCTCATAAACTCGATCTCATCGACGATGACCTCAAGCTTGCTCCTGCGCTGACCGTCGCGCTCCCAAGAGCTGTAGCGCAGCTTGCCCTCGATCGCGACCTTGTTTCCCTTTGCCAGGAAACGGCTCACGGCCTCGGCGCGGGTGCCGAACATAGTGCAGTCGACAAAGTTGGGATAGTCCTCCCACTCGCCAGTCTGCGCATTGCGGCGGCGATCGTTCACGGCGACGCCAAAGGACAGAACCTGGGTTCCGCCGGCAGTGGCGCGCAGCTCGGGATCGCGGGTGAGGTTACCGGTGATGTTCACTCGATTGATGCTCATTACTCACTACTTCCTCTTGGGGCACAAGCCCAGTCCAAAACGACAGTCTTACTCCTGGTCGTCGCGACGGACGATCATGTGGCGGACCACAGCGTCGGTGATGCGCAGGACGCGATCAAGCTCGGCGATCTGGGTAGGATCTGCGTGGAAGTTGATGAGGGTGTAGTCACCATCGGTGAGGTCGTTGATCTCGTAGGCGAGCTTGCGCTTGCCCCACTCGTCAACGGAGTCGACCTTGCCAGCGCCCTCAGCGATCGTGGTATCGATACGCTTCATAACAGCGAGACGAGTCTCGGGGTCGAGCGACGGGTCAACAAAGAACAGCAGTTCATAAGCCTTCATATTGTCACCTCCTCTGGACAAATGTGGCTTCAGGTCGTGAAGGTGCGCCTGAAGCAGGAAAAGACTTGGTAATAGTATCTTTCAACCTCCCAGGCTGCAAGAATATGCAGCTACAACCTCATGACCTCCACATATGCCCATACTCGCACGGCCTTTCTTGCGTATTCCAACCAAATGCCGTCCAAGAGCTTGACGGATTTGAGGACAAGGGCGGGTACATACCGACTTTCTGCCAGATAACCGCAAGTCGCTCGCAGCATGGCTGCGGTCGCAAAATGCATACCAGCGGTACAACGCGACATTTTGAATTATTAAACTTGATTCCCGACCGTCCGTAACTACCTCATTTGAACAGTTCGCCTGGGCCGATTACGCAGGTCATCGATTGGTTTCGACACGGTTGGGCAAACGACGGAGCGATGCAATTTAAAAAATGCCAAGTTTTTGGTTTGCACTTTGCGATTCCTCGTGTATACTGACTTTCGCATTTAACGGAGAGTTGTCCGAGTGGCCGAAGGAGCACGATTGGAAATCGTGTAGGCGTCAAAAGCGTCTCCAGGGTTCAAATCCCTGACTCTCCGCCAGTTAATTCCAAAGCAGGCCTTTGTGCCTGCTTTGTTTTTACCCCACGCGGAGGGGTGGCAGAGTGGTTGAATGCGGCGGTCTCGAAAACCGTTTGGCCTGTATAAGGTCACGAGGGTTCGAATCCCTCCTCCTCCGCCATTTTGGTTGAGAAAGCTCCCAACAAAGGGAGCTTTTTTGTTTTGAGTCCCTTACAGACAAATACGGCGGCGGAGGAGGGGTTCGAACCCGCCAGGGCGTTCAACACCAACCCAGATCTCCAAACATGTACATCACCCTCCAAAGATGTCAGAGAATGTCGTTTTTGGATGCTGATGTACATGTTTGGAACCTGTGACCGTGCCCAGTTCCGACCGTTTACCGAGCAATGGGGTCACGACCTCCCACAACCATGTACTATGTACGGGCATTTTCCAATCCAACTACCCAAAGGAACCCACCTTGCCCGTCATCGCCACTGTAATCGTTACCGCACACGCCTCGGATGCCATGGTTGCCATCCCGTTTTGGCTCGAGATGTTCGCTGTCGTCGCGGCGTCGATCTCGGGTGTACTGGTTGCGCGCGAGCACAAACTCGATCTGGTGGGCGCCGTCGCGCTCGCCGTGGTCTGCGGCCTGGGCGGCGGTCTTTTGCGCGATATGACGCTCCAGGTGGGCAACGTTTACATCCTTAACCAGCCCATGGCGCTTCCGCTGTCCATCGCCACGGCGGCCATCATCTACATCTTCCCTGCCATCGTCGACAAGCCCGACAAGCTCATCCCCCTGCTCGACATCATCTCGGTAGGTATTTATGCGGCAACCGGCGCAGATAAGGCGCTCGTGTACGGATTTGCACCGGTCGTGTGCATCATGATGGGCTTTTTTACCGCGGTAGGCGGCGGCATGCTGCGCGATGGTTTTATGGGCGTGGTGCCGGGTATTTTCCAGCGCACCAACTTCTATGCCATCGCGGCTATCGCTGGATCGGCAAGCTATGTTTGCCTTGTCATGAGCGGCTTGGTCAGCAATGTCGTCGCGCTGGTCGTTTGCGTCGCAGTGACCATGGGCCTGCGCTGGCTCTCGCTGCGCTTTGACATCAAAAGCCCCACCGAGGACGATATCGCGCGTTTCCTACATCGTAAAAAATAGATAGCACGGCCCGGCCCATCGCAAGGTGACGGCCTATCTACAACCGGCCGCAGGCCCGATATCCCGCGACGCCTTACGTAGGCAATTGCCCATGCAGAATACTGCAACCGCGAGTTTCTTTTAGAGCGAAGGCGCAATGGGTACCATATTGGGCGTATGCAAATCACCAAGCAAAGGATTCACCATGCCTCACAACCAACCCGCGGCAGCGCAACATCACAACATGCGCGGACACCTCATTATGGCCTTCGCGCTTATCGCGCTGGCGTTTACCGCGCTGCCTTCCATGGCATTCGCCGGCACCGACACCGCGGGCAATGTTTTCGTGTCCGACGGGGATTCCAGTCCATCCGGCGTCGGGGGCGATCTGTACTGGGCCGGTCAAAGCCTTAGCCTGGACGACGCGTCCATCGACCGCGATATCATCGCCGCCGGCGAAAGCCTGTCGATTCGCGACTGCACCGTAGGCGGCGCCGTTCGCCTGGCGGCGCGCACCATCGATATCGCCAAGACCACCATTGATGGAAGCGTGACAGTTGCCGCTCAGCACGTCGTACTTAACTCCGGCAGTACCGCCAATTGCTTCTATGCCGCAGGTGAGACGGTTGCCCTGCGCGGCTCCGCCAAGTCGGCAGTGCTCGCGGGCAGTACGGTAACCATCGACGGCACTGTCGATGGCGATGTTGAGGTCTGGGCCGACAAGCTGGTGCTCGGCAAAAACGCCAACATTACCGGTACCGTAAACGCTCATGTCTCACAGGACCCCGAACGCGCCGACGGCGCCAAAGTGGGGGCCCTCAAGATCGACCGCACCGAGAACGAGGATACCTCCACCGTCAACGACGTCATCGGCGGCATCGTTGCCGCAGCTCTTTCCACCTGCTTTGTCGCGATTCTCCTTGAGCTCGTCTTTCCGCGTGCAACAGCCAGCGCGGCCGGCATGCTTCACCAGCACCCCGCCCCGCTGTGGGTGAGCGGTCTTTTGGGCACGGTAGCCGCCGTTCCCGCCATCTTGCTGCTCATCATCTCTATTGCCGGCCTGTCGCTCGCCGGAGCCCTGATGTGCGGCGTCATCGGCATCGCCCTGGTCTCGGCGGCCTTTGCGGGCACCGCGGTCGCACGCATGGTCGGACACAGCCAGAACCGCTACGCCATGGCCGCCGTGGGCGGCGCCATCGCCGGCGCCCTTACGGCACTTCCCCTTATGGGCAACTTTATCAGCGGCGTAGCCTTCGTCTTTATGCTGGGCTATCTCATTCAGATCATCTGGCGCAACGCCCACGTCAAGCCGCAACAAGCCCCCAACACCCCGGGCCTTCCCTCCGCCTAACCGCCAACCACCGCAAAGGTGTCCTTCCTCTTTGTGGTGGTACAAAAAGGGCGCCGACCGCGATGGTCGACGCCCTTTCTTGTGAATGCTACAGAGCTCAGCGCTTATTTGTTGACCTGACCGGCGCGAACGGCAGCCTTCTTGCGATCGGTGGCGTTGAGCAGACGCTTGCGCAGACGGATGTTCTTGGGGGTGATCTCCACCAGTTCGTCATCGGCGATGTACTCCAGTGCCTCCTCCAGCGAGAAGGTGCGAGGCGGCACCAGCTGCACGGAGATATCGGAGGTCGAGGAACGCTGGTTGCCCAGGTTCTTGGTACGGGCGATGTTGACGACCATGTCGCCGGCCTTGCTGCGCTCACCCACGATCATGCCCTCGTAGCACTCGACACCCGGCTCAACAAACAGCTGGCCGCGCTCCTGCAGCGTGCCCAGAGCGTAGGCAACGGCCTTCTCGGTGGTCATGGAGATCATGGCGCCGTTCTGACGGTTGCCGATCTCGCCGGCGTAAGGACCGTACTCCAGGAAGGTGTGATAGAACACGCCCTCGCCGTGAGTGACGTTCATGATGCGGTTCTTAAGGCCCATGATGCCGCGGGTCGGGATCTTAAACTCAAGGTGCGTCACGATGCCCGAGGTGTCCATGCTGGTCATAATGCCGCCAGAGGTGCCAAAGACCTCGACGACCTTGCCCGAGTACTCGTCCGGGCACTCGACGACAGCCTGCTCGACGGGCTCCATCTTGTTGCCGTTCTCATCCTTCTTAAACAGAACGCGGGGACGGCCGACCTGGAACTCAAAGCCCTCGCGACGCATGGACTCCATCAGGACGGACAGGTGCAGAATGCCGCGGCCCGAGACCTCGACGCCGCTCTTGTCCTCGAGCTCCTCAATCTTCATGGTCACATTGTTCTCGGCCTCATTGAACAGGCGCTCCTTGAGCTGACGAGCGCCCACAATGTCGCCATCGCGGCCGACGAGCGGAGAGGTCGAGGCCTCAAAGACGATGGACAGGGTCGGCGGATCGATCTCGATAGGCTCGAGCTCGACGGGGTTCTCGGGATCGGTGTAGACATCGCCGATGTCGGTGCGCTCGATACCCACGACGGCGGCAATGTCGCCGGCGCCGACTTCCTGGCACTCGGTGCGGCCCAGGTAGTCGAAGGTAAAGAGCTGCTTGACGGTAGCGGTGGCGCTGGAACCGTCGTTCTTGACGACCAGGATCTGATCGCCCTGGCGAATGGTGCCGGAGTACACGCGGCCAATGCCGATGCGGCCGACAAAGTTGGAGTGGTCGATGGTCACGCACTGCATAGCGAGCGGCGCGGTCTCGTCAACCTCGGGCGCGGGCATGTCGTCGATGATCATGTCGAGCAGCGGGTACATGTCCATGTTGCCGTCGTTGGGGTCAAGGCGGGCAAAGCCATTCATGGCGCTGGCATAGACCACGTGCTCCATGGCAAACTCGAGCTGGTCGTCGGTGGCGCCCAGGTCGGCCATAAGGTCCAGACAGTCGTTGTAGGCCTTCTCGGGGTTGGCGCCCGGACGGTCGATCTTGTTGATGACGATCATGATCTTAAGGCCGGTGTCGATGGCGTGACGTAGGACGAAGCGGGTCTGGGGCATGGGGCCCTCAAAGGCGTCGACCAGCAACAGGGCACCGTCGGCCATGCGCAGCACGCGCTCGACCTCACCACCAAAGTCGGCGTGGCCCGGGGTGTCGATGACGTTGATCTTAACGTCCTTGTACTCGATAGAGATGTTCTTGGCGAGAATCGTGATGCCGCGCTCGCGCTCCTGGTCGTTGGAGTCCAGGACGCGATCCTCGACCTGCTGGTTGGCACGGAAGGCGTCCGTGGCACGCAGGAGCTTATCGACCATCGTCGTCTTACCGTGGTCGACGTGGGCGATAATGGCGATGTTCCTCAGATTGTCTACGCGCATGTAGTTCCCCTATCTTCTATCTATATACAAACGGCACGCGTATATGACCCGTCCAGCAACACAACGCTCGGCGGGAATATTGAGCCTTTTACCGAAAACTCGTTTATTTTAGCGATTCTAGATGAGAGGGGTTTCCTCACCTGCAGGTTCAGGGTCGCTCCACATAAAACCATCGCCGGCGCCCATGCCCTCGTACAGCACATATGCCGAAAAACCGCTCTCGAGCGTGGTCTCGAAGAAGCTAACGAGCAAAGCGTCGTGATATCCGCCCTCGATCTCCACACAGCCGGTGTAGCCGATGGCATAGCGGGCGATGCGGCCCAGGCCTTCGTCCTTGAGACCCATCTTGTGCTCGGAGATAAAGTTGGTGGCAGCCTCCAGGCATGCCTCCTCACCGTCCTCGTCGAGAGCCGCAAGATAGCGGTTGGAGGCGGCATCCTCGATCGCCACGACTACGCCCGGGTTTTCACCGGCGGCAAGGTCGTCCAAAAACGCACCGATCAGATCGCACACCATGGCGTCGAGCTCGGCGGAGACGTTACCGGCGTCCTGCATATCCTGTGCCATCTTTTGACCTTCCCATCGCATTCGGCGTCGTTATAACTCCTGTGCCTCGGCCGCGATTCTGGCGGCAGCGTCACGGGCGCGAACCATATCCGCCGCACGCTTGTCGAGCACCTTGATCTGGCTGGTCAGCATTACCGCATCGACCACGCCCCAGATCACCAGGCCCGTCGAAATCGAAAACCCAAGCGCACCAACTGTACCACGAAGCCGCGACAAGATTACCGCGGCAAGCGCGGAGACAACAACCATCTTGATATAGGAGCCACGGCGCTCGCGAAGGGTGCGAGCCTGCGTCACATACGCAATGCGCGCGGCCTCAAATGCCTCGGCGCGCATATGGGCCTCACGCGCGATAGCGGCTGCTTCGGTCGACACACTGGTACCCATCAGCGCTCGCCGTGCATCGTGCTCAACCGACATTTAGAAATCATCGGGCGAGAGCGTGTGGACAAACTCGTCAAACTTCTCGAACTCACTCTCGTCGTCAACCTCGTCGGCAAGCGGAGAGACGGTGCCCAAGCGATTCATGATGTCGTCCTCCACAAACATGGGGGCATTGCTGCGCACGGCAAGGGCGATAGCGTCGCTCGGTCGTGCGTCAAGCATACGCTCGCCCCTATCGGTGTGCACGACGACCGTCGCGTAGAACACCGGCGGCTCGGCGCGCGCGATCTCGATACGCTCGATCTTCGCTCCCACCACTTCGATGGTATCGAGCAAAAGATCGTGGGTGATGGGGCGATCGGTGCGGCCGGTATCGATACCGCGGCTGATGGCCGCTGCCTCGTAGGAACCGGTCTGGATGGAAAGAGAGCGCAGCGGCGCGGACGAATCCGACTTACGGCAACGCTCGCGCAAGACGATCAGCGATGGCACGGGACCGGCGGCCATGACGATGGTCTCTATGTCGACACGAACCATGGAACACCTCCGGTACGTAGCGGTTAACACACGGCAGGGTCGCCGCATTGAATAGCTATACTACCCAATCTTTTGCCCAGCACACAAAATCAAAGTAGTTAATTTGGGACGGGGCTTTTTTAGCTACCCAGCGGCAGGTCTAGAAACTGAGGCTGCGCAGAACAGGGTAGCCAAAAAAGCCCCGTCCCAAATTAACTGCTCCAACGGGTAAGAAAAAAGCCCCGAGGCAATACCCCAGGGCTCTTAACGTTTTGATGGTGGACCTGACAAGATTCGAACTTGTGACCTCCCGGTTATCAGCCGGACGCTCTAACCAACTGAGCTACAGGTCCATCATGGTGGAGGTTAGGGGGATCGAACCCCTGACCTCAGGCTTGCAAAGCCCGCGCTCTCCCAGCTGAGCTAAACCCCCACGGAGAAAGTAATAAACACCCCAGCGGCGACTCGGCTCTCGCTGGGGTGTTTATTGCGAAAGAAAGTGGTGGACCTGACAAGATTCGAACTTGTGACCTCCCGGTTATCAGCCGGACGCTCTAACCAACTGAGCTACAGGTCCATCGCGCAAGGGATATATTAGACGAGTCGTTACGCGCGCGTCAACAACTTTTTTGAAAATCTTTGGGAGGGGTGGTCGCTGGGCTGGCGAGATAGTGTTGGTTTGCTGCTCGGGCAGTCCTGCGCAAGACGAAGGCCACATTAAGTGGCCTTCTTTGCGTGCGGAACTCGCGACAAACCAACACTATCTCGCCAGCCCAGCGACCATGGGGTCCCAAGGTTTTCAAAAAAGCGGTCGGCGCGCAGTGCGCCGACCGCCGATATATGGGGTCTGATGATTTTTACCAGCTAGGGCCTCTTACTCGTCTAGGAGATCCTCTGGCATGTCGTTGCCCTCGCCTAGGTCGACTGGAGCCTCTTCGGTGACGTCTGCGGTCTCGGCACTTTCGCCCTCGGGCTTCTCTTCGGCGGCCGTCATGCGGGCAACGGCGCACACGCGGTCGTCATCGCTTACGGTCATCATCTTGACACCCTGCGTGGTTCGACCGGTCTGGCTGATCTCGTCGGTCTTGACGCGAATGACCGTCGCGCCCTCCGTCACGATAAACAGCTCATGCTGCGGGCCGACCGCCTTCATGGCCGCAAGGTTGCCCTTGCGCTCGGTCATTTGGATGGTGTAGACACCCTGGCCGCCGCGGTTTTGCTCCGGATAATCCGAGACCGGCGTGCGCTTGCCGTAGCCGCACTCGGTAATGACAAACAGGTCTCCCTCGCCGTTGGTGACCTCCATGCCCAGGACACTCACGCCGTCCTTCATGCCAATGCCGCGGACACCGCTGGTGTCGCGGCCGGTAGCGCGAACCTGGTCCTCGGGGAACATGATCGCCTTGCCCGCAGTGGTGGCCATAATGATCTTGTCGCCCTCGCGTACGCGGCGCACGGCGAGCAGCGCGTCGTCGTCCCTCAGGTTGATGGCGATTAGGCCATCGCGGCGGCTGCGATCATAGGCGCTCATCACGGTCTTCTTGACCATGCCGTTCTTGGTGGCAAACATCAGGTACTCATCGGCGGGGAACTCACGACAGCTAATGACGCTCGCGATCTTCTCGCCCTCCTCAAAGGGAAGCAGGTTGACGATCGCGGTGCCGCGCGCCTGGCGCGTACCAACCGGCAGCTCGTGCACCTTCAGACGGTAGACCTTGCCCTTGCTCGAGAAGAACAGCACATACTCGTGGGTGGACGCGATAAACATCTCGTCGATAACGTCGTCCTCTTTAAGGTTGACGCCCGACACGCCCTTGCCGCCGCGCTTCTGAGCGCGGTAAGCGGCCACCGGGATACGTTTCACATAGCCGGTGTGGGTGATGGTCACGACCATGTCCTCGTCGGCGATGAGGTCCTCGACATCCAGATCCTTCTCGACCTGGCTGATCTCGGTACGGCGCTTGTCGCCAAACTTCTTGGAGATCTCGCGCATCTCTTCCTTGATGACGCCCAGAATCTTCTCCTCGTGCGTCAGCAGGTCCTCGTAGTAGGCGATAGCACGGCGCAGGCCGTCCAGCTCTTCCTGGATCTTGTCGCGCTCCAGGCCGGTCAGGCGACGCAACTTCATCTCGAGGATGGCCGTGGTCTGCTCGGGCGTAAAGCCAAAACGCTCAATCAGGCGGCTGCTGGCCTCGGAATCGGTCTGCGAGGAGCGGATGATGCTAATGACCTCGTCGATATGGTCGAGGGCCATAAGGTAGCCCTCAAGGATATGTGCACGGGCCTGGGCCTTTTTAAGGTCAAAGTGGGTGCGGCGGGTGACTACGTCGACCTGGTGGTCGATGTAGTGCTGCAGCATCTCGCGCAGGCTCAGGCATTTAGGAACGCCATTGACGAGCGCCAGATTGTTGGCACCAAAGGTGGTCTGCAGCGAGGTGTACTTATACAGGTTGTTAAGTACGACCTGCGGGATAACGCCCTTCTTGAGCTCAATGACCAGACGGATGCCCTTTTGGTTGGACTCGTCGCGCATGTCCGAGATGCCCTCGATGCGCTTGTCGTTTACGAGCTGGGCGATTTTCTCCTGCAGGGTGCCCTTGTTGACCATGTAGGGAATCTCGGTAAAGACCAGGCGGCTGCGGCCGGTCTTGGTGGACTCCACATGGGCCTTGGCACGCACGGTGATGGAACCGCGGCCGGTCTCGTAGCTCTGCCTAATGCCGGCGCTACCCATGATGATGGCACCGGTGGGAAAGTCCGGGCCGGGCATAATCTGCATGAGCTCGTCGACGGTGGCGTCGGGGTTGTCGATCAGGTAGCAGGTGGCCTCGATCGCCTCGGTGAGGTTATGCGGGGCGATATTGGTGGCCATGCCTACAGCGATGCCTTGGCTGCCGTTAACCAGCAGGTTGGGGAAGCGTGCGGGCAGTACCACGGGCTCGGCGAGCGACTCGTCGTAGTTGGGCTGCCAGTCGACGGTATCCTTCTGCAGGTCGCGGAGCAGCTCCATGGCGGGCTTTGCCAGACGGCTCTCGGTGTAACGCATAGCTGCGGCACCGTCGCCGTCGATGTTGCCAAAGTTGCCGTGGCCGTCGATAAGCGGCGTGCGCATGGAGAACCACTGCGCCAGACGAACCATGGTCTCATAGACCGCGGAGTCGCCGTGGGGGTGGTACTTACCGATAACTTCGCCGACCGTCCAGGCCGACTTCTTGTGCGGGCGGTTGGGGTAGATGCCGCTCTCGTTCATGGCGTACAGGATGCGGCGGTGCACCGGCTTTAAGCCGTCGCGCACGTCCGGCAGGGCGCGTGCCGTAATGACCGACATCGAGTACTCGATAAACGACTGCTTCATCTCGCGGCCAAACTCCGAAATCTGGAGCTGGCCGCCGTTGATGTCCTCGCCGGCCGAGGCACCGCGATCGACCGCGCCAAAGCTCTCCTCGAGCTCGGCGTCGTCATCCTCTTCCTCTTCATCCTCGACATCGGGGTTGTAGGAATCCGGGTCGCCATCCTCGCCCTGCTCGGCGCGGGCGAGCAGGCGCTTCAGATCATCGGGCATACCGGCGTCGCCGGCCTCGTCCATACCCTCGTTGCTGTTGATATCGTCTGCCACGTTACCTCCTCATGGTTTGCGTGGTCCATTAGTTCCCTACCACGGAGACGGCTTTTCCAGGTGCCGCAGATTCGCCCGAAAGAGGAGGGAAGCGTACTTGGGTACGCGACCGACGATTGAGGGCGAAGGTGCGGTGGCTGGGAAAGCCGAACAGGTTAGGCATCTAAGAAGCGTGCATCATGCGCGTGTTTTTCAATGTACTCGCGGCGATAGCCCACCTCGGAACCCATGAGCTCGCGTACGGCACGGTCCGCCACCACGGCATCCTCGATCGTCACGCGCTGCAAAATGCGGGTCTTGGGGTCCATCGTCGTCGAGGCAAGCTGCTTGGGGTCCATCTCACCCAGGCCCTTGTAGCGCTGGACGGTATAGCCCTTGCGCTTCTTGGTGATCTTGCCATCCTTGGCCTTGCCGTCCTCGTCGTTGTCGTCGGGGTTCAGGCCCAGGCTCTGAATGGTGTCGCGCAGAATCTCGTCTTCGGGCTGTCGGCCGTTGGGATACACGTAGTGGATCTTGTTGCGCACCTTAATGCCAAAGATGGGCGGGCAGGCAACATAGACATAGCCGGCATCGATCAGCGGACGCATGTACTTGTAGAAGAACGTCAGCAGCAGGATGCGGATATGCGCACCGTCGACGTCTGCATCGGTCATGATGATGATCTTGTGGTAGCGCGCCTTGGTGATATCGAAGTCGCCGCCGTCGCCGGCGCTCGTCGTGACGCCGCAACCGATCGCGGTGATCAGAGACTGGATGGTGTCGCTCGAGAACGCACGATGGTCGCCCACGCGCTCGACGTTCAGAATCTTGCCGCGCAGGGGCAGAATCGCCTGGATGTCTCGGCGACGGCCGTCCTTGGCCGAACCGCCTGCCGAGTCGCCCTCTACGATGAAGAGCTCGGTCAGCTCGGCATCGCGCACCGAGCAGTCGGCGAGTTTGCCGGGCAGCGACGCCGTCTCGAGCAGGCTCTTGCGACGGGTCGCCTCGCGCGCCTTGCGGGCGGCGTTGCGGGCCTTGCAGGCCTGCTGCGCCTTCTTGACGATCTCGCGGGCGGGCTTGGGGTGCTCCTCAAGGTAGTCGGCAAGACCGTCGGTCACGATCTTGAGCGTAAGCGTGCGCATGTAGGAACTACCGAGCTTGGCCTTGGTCTGGCCCTCAAACTGCGGATCGGGCAGCTTGACCGAGATGACGGCCGAGAGACCCTCGCGCACGTCGTCACCGCTCAGGTTGGCCTCTTTCTCCTTAAGCAGGTTCTGCTTGCGGGCGTAATCGTTAATCACGCGGGTGAGGGCGGTGCGGAAGCCCTCGAGGTGCATGCCGCCCTCGGGGGTATAGATGTCGTTGGCAAACGACATGACGTTCTCGCCATAACCGGCGTTCCACTGCAGGGATACCTCGACCTCGCCCATCTTGGCCACGGGCGCATCCGGGTCCGATTTGCCCTCAATGTAGATGGGCTCCTTAAAGGCCTCGGGGACGTCCTTGCCGTCGTTGAGGAACTTGACGAAGTCGATGATGCCGCCCTCATAGCAAAACTCCTCCACGCGGGGAGCCGCCTCACGCTCGTCAGTCAGCACGATCTTGAGGTTCTTGTTGAGAAACGCCGTCTCTTGCAGACGATTGTGCAGTGTATCGAAATCGTAGACACAGGTCTCGAAGATCTCGTCGTCGGGCCAGAAGGAGACGGTGGTGCCCGTCGAATCCGAGGTGCCCACGACTTCCATCTTCCTGACGGTCTTGCCGCGCGAGAATTCCATCTCGTAGATATTGCCGTCGCGGCGCACCTGCACGACCACGCGCTTGGACAGGGCGTTGACAACGGAGATGCCCACGCCGTGCAGGCCGCCGGAAACCTTATAGGCCGAGTTATCGAACTTACCGCCGGCGTGAAGGATCGTCATGACGACCTCGAGCGTCGGAATCTTTTTGACAGGGTGCTCGTCGACGGGGATGCCGCGCCCGTTATCGACGACCGTAATGGAGTTGTCGGCGTGGACCGTCACCTGAATCTCGGTGCAGAAACCGGCCATGGCCTCGTCGACGGAGTTGTCAACGATCTCCCACACCAGGTGGTGCAGACCGCTGGCGCTCGTCGAGCCGATATACATGCCCGGGCGCTTACGGACGGCTTCGAGACCCTCGAGGATCTTAATTTCGCCGCCATCGTAATCGTTTTCGTTTGCCACACGTCCTCCTTCGGTTAAGAAAATCTGTATAGCCTTACTATTTTATCGTAAAAAATACCCTCGGGGACGAGGGTATTTGCCTATACAAGGCCACCAGATGCGATTTAAGACTCTTTTTTGCTTTGCACGCCCTTGGCCCACTCTGCACTGGCCCTCATGGCGTTCTGGAGGGCCTCACGCAGTTTTTGGTCTTCGATGGGCGACACCTGGCGCTCGATCTCGGCGCGCTCGGCTTCATTCAGGTCGGCATGCGGCGCGGGCGGGCGCGCGGGCGCGACCGGACGCAGGCGCTCTTTTGCCGCAGGCGGCGTGTGGCCGGGGCGGGTCGTCTTAAATACCAGGCCATCCACATGCGCGCCGGCACGCTCCATGCGCGCGCGGATTATCTCGCGCAAAAGTGTCATCTCCTGTGTCCACGAGGGCGAATCGAGATACACCAGCAGCTCGTTGGACTCGGGAAGATAACGCAGCCCCGTCACATGCCGGCCCTCGCGCGTGCCCGAGCACACCGCGTTCCAAGCACGGTAGACCGCACGCGATTCCTCGGCGGCCTCCATTTGCGCACGACGCTCGGGCGTAGCCGACGCCAAGATGTGCTGGCGCTCGGCACCCAAAAAGTCACTGAAGGCAGTTGTGCCGTTCTCACGCTCGTAATTAGCACGCCTCACCCATGCTCACCACCTTGGCTCGATCAAGCAACTCATCGGTAAAGTATCCCAAATTGGTGGTGGTTATGACTGTCTGGATGTCATCGCCGATCAGCTGCAAAAAAGCGGTGCGGCGATCGCCGTCGAGCTCGCTCATCACGTCATCCAAAAGCAGCAGCGGGGCGGTACCCAGAATATCGCGGGCTACGGCCACCTCGGCCACCTTCCAAGCCAGAACCAACGTACGTTGCTGACCCTGACTGGCAAACGAGCGGGCCGAGCGGCCGGCGACCGAAAACTCAATCTCGTCGCGGTGCGGACCCACGAGTGTCACGCCGCGGCGGATTTCCTCGTCGGCGCGCTCGTCGAGCGCCGCGAGCATGCGCTCGTATGCCCAGCCCCTCAGCTCCTCGCGGTCATCGGTCTGGGGCAGCTCCCCCAACGTGGACGCATAGGCCACATCGGCCTCCTCCCCGGACGCAACCAGCCCGTAGGCATTGCGCACGTGGGCGTCCAAGCGATCGAGCAAGGCCAAGCGGTGCACCAGCAGGGCCGATCCGGCGCGGGCAATCGACTCATTCCACGCACCGAGCATCTCACGGCAGCACCACGTCTCTTTGAGCAGGGCGTTACGCTGCGTCACGCAGCGGCCATAGGCGCTTGCCAGATCGGCATAGCGGGCGCTCAGCTGCACACCAAAGTCGTCGAGTGCGGCGCGACGCACGCTGGCACCACGCTTAACCATATCCAGATGATCGGGGCAGAACAAAACACTCGGCAGCACGCCGCGCACGCCAGAGGCGGCACACCGCTTGCCGTTGCGGCTAAACGAACGCTTACCGTCCTCCACGCATAGGCCCATGTCCAGTACGCGGCCATCGCCCTCGAGTCTAAGCTCGGCCTTGCACAAACCCGTGCCGTCGTGCACAAGCTCGGCGGCAGTGGAATGCCTAAACGAGGCGCCGCTCGTTAGCAGCTGCAGCGCCTCTATGAGGTTGGTCTTTCCCGCCGCGTTGGGCCCCGCGAGCACCGTCACGCCATCGCTCAGTTCCAGGCGATAGCTATCGAAGCTGCGGTAGCGCGCGACGGAAAGATCGCGGGCGAACATGGCCATAGGGCGCCGCTAGATGCGCACCGGCATGACCAGGTACAGATAGTTGATCTTGTCGTAGGACTTAAAGATGCCGGCCTGCGAGTAGCTCTTGAGCTCCAGCGTGATCTCCTTCTCCTTGGACAGGGCGTTGAGACAGCCAAAGATGTAGTGGTAGTTAAAGGCAATGGTGCCCGACTCGCCCGCGGCCTCGACATCGATCGTCTCCTGCGCCAGATCCTGGTCATTGGAGATGGAGGACAGGCCCATCTGGCCGTTCTCGACATCGATTTCAAACTTGACGGCGGGGTTTGCGCTCGCGATGACCGCCACGCGCTTGAGGGCGGCATTAAAAGCTGCCACGTCGATCTTGACGCTCGTTACGCATGAATCGGGGATGAGCTGCTTGTAGTTGGGATACACACCCTCTATGCGGCGCGACACGTAGGTGGTGTTGCCGGCTTCAAAGACAACCTGGGTGTCGGTGGCACCGATCATAATGGTCGCCTGGCTCGCCATGATGCTCAGGGCGTCGTTGAAGGCATCGGCCGGCACGTTGAGCTCAAAGGAGCCCTCGAGCGTCGAGGTCTCCACCTGCGTATCGCACACGGCCAGACGGAAGGAGTCGGTCGCCACCAGGCGCACGGTGTTGTTTTCGACTCTCATATGCACACCGCCCAGGATGGGGCGGGCCTTGTCGGTCGAGGTGACGCGCCACACGCGGCTGACCATCTCGGACAGAATGTCGGTCGGGAGCTCAACGGCGCTCTCGATGGCATAGGCCGGGAACTCGGGGAAATCGTTGGCATCGAGCGTATTCAGGCGGAAGGAACTCTTCTCGCAACCGATCAGCACCTGGCGCTCCGAAAGCTCAAAGGTAACTGGGGCATCGGGAAGGGTCTTGGTGATGTTGGAGAGCATCTTGCAGGGGATTACCATCTCACCTTCCTCTTCCACATGTGCCGCGATGCGGTGACGAATCGAGATAGTGTAGTTAGAGGTCTGGAATTCCAAGATGCCGTCTTGTGCCTTGATGAGCACGCCCGACAGAATAGGGAGGGTGGATGCCGAAGCGACACCCTTCATGACGACGCCGATTGCTTGCGTAAGCGAGCTCTGGCTGACGGTGAACTTCATCTTTTAATACCTTTCTATAGATATAAATATCTTAATAATAGTAATAGTACTGACGAAACTGTTGATTACTCCCAAACATGCAGGTCAAACCCAAAAAGAGAATCGACAGTTCCCTGTGTGCAACAGGGGTCGTTTTCCACGTTCAAAACCTGCGCAAAACTTTTCATCGGAGCGGGCTGGGTTTTAGACACCTTATGCCCGCGGTTTCGACAAGTTTTCAACAGGTGTGCCTATTTCCCTACGAGCGCAGTGTAATTTTGTCTCGTAGCGATTTGAGGTCCTCGGTCACGGTCCGGTCTTCCTGGATCATCTTCTGGACTTTTTTGTAGCTCGTGCTGACGGTCGAGTGGTTGCGGTTGCCAAACTCCGCACCCACGGCGGTGGTTGTCATCTCGCACATCTCGATCGCTAGGTAGATGGCGATATGGCGCGCCTTGGCGATATTGGCATTGCGGCGCGGACCAATGAGCTCCTCATGCGTCACGCCGTACTGCTCCTCGATAACAGACTGAACTGTCTGCACGTTGATCTTTTTGGCCGACGTGTCGAAGTACTGGCTGGCGATGGCATCGATGTCGTCGAAGCTCAGCTCGCTACCCTCGCGCTCGCGGTCGCCCGCCTCCCCGGCGCAGCGCTCGCAGAAGCTCTCGAGCTCACGGATGTTGGTGCCCGATACCTCCGCCATATGTTTAAAGTGCTCGTCGGTCAGATGTCCGCTGTCGCCACCGTAGGCCGCCAGCAGCGAGTCGTCGCCCGCCTCGGGCGCCGCTGCGATCGTGTTCTCGTAATAGCGCTGCAGAATCTTGTACTTCATCTCGTAGCTGGGCTCTGCTACCAAGCAGAGCATGCCAGCGTTAAAGCGGCTGGTCAGACGCTCGTCCATGTTCAGGTCCTTGGGCGCACGGTCTGCGGCAATCACGACCTTCTTGTTGTTGCGGATAAACTCGTCCATGAGCTGGAAAAAGTAGTCCACGCTCGCGCGCTTGCCGATGATGTTTTGGATGTCATCGATGATGAGCACGTCCACGCCGTGGTATGCCTGCATGATGGGAGCGTTACTCTTCTTTTGGCGGTCGAATTCTGTCATCAGATCATCGATGTATGCCTGTGAGTTGGCGTATTTCACTTTGATCTCGGGCGACTTCTCGGCGAGCTCGTTTTTGATGGCGAGCAGCAGGTGGGTCTTGCCTAAGCCCGATTTGCCATAGATGAACAGGGATGTGCAAGTACCGCGTTCGTCTGCGAGTGCGGCGAATTTAAGCGCCGAACGATAGGCGTGGCTGTTTTCGGGGCCGTAGACAAAGTTTTCGAAGGTGAATTTTGAGTTGGCCACGAGGGGCGCGCCATCGGCGTTCTGCTCGCCCGCCGCCGCAGCCGCAGGCACGCTCACAGGCGATGTCGAGACTGGTTTTGCGCTCTTGGCGGGTGCCACGCCCTTCATCTGATTCATCATGCGGCGGAAATCGTCGGCCGACAGCGTGTTTTTGATCGCGATGCCCGGTTCTTCGCCCGGCGCCGCGTCGTGCGCGACGGGCATGTGTGAAACGCTGGGCGCGGTTGCTACCGGCACGGCTGTTGCGTGGGGCATGGTTTCACGGGAAACATCGCCCGCATTGGTCTCCGGAGCCGCCACGGGGGCGGCGGTCGTCAAAGGGGGAGTGACGGGTACCGCCCCTGTGGCGCCTGTCGTGGGGCCCTGCGGTGCCACGATGTTGAGCGCGATCGGCGCAAAGGCAATCTCTTCTAGGTAGTGCTCGATAGTCGGCTGATGCTTTTTGAGCTGCGCAATGGCAAAGCGCGACGGTGCCTCGATGGTCAAGGTGTCCTCGGTCAGGTTCACGGCACGCGATTGCCCCAACATGTTGATGAGGCGTGCATCTTGGCCGTCGCGCTGGCAAAAGGCGATGGCATCCTCCAGGATGATGCTTGCTTCCTCGTCCACTGTCTCTCCCGTTCCTTAACTTTGGGCACGCACGCGAGCGCTGCCGAGTTCGGTCAGATGGTATTTCTGACCGTGTTTGATTACCAAGCCGGCCTGCGCCAAGTCATTGAGTGTGCGTGACCACGTGGGCGCGGAGTTTCCAAATGCTCGCGCCAGGTCGGTGGCGCCGCACTCTTGGTTTTGAGCCAGATATCCCAGCGCCGCGTTGCCGCGCTCGCTCACAAATACGTCCGGTTGCGGCTGTGCGTATTGATTCGCCGCATTAGGATACATCATTTGAGCTGCTGGTTGTTGAGAACTCTGCATGGTTGGCATCGGCTGTTGAAAACTTTGCGGCCACTGTTGGTATGGCTGCGGCGGCATCTGCTGGGCCCAGGGATGGTACGGCTGCGGCATCTGCTGATACGGCTGCTGATAGCCCTGGTGATACTGCTGCATATATTGCTGGGAGTATCCCTGCTGCGGCATATATTGTCCCGGATATGCCTGCGGGTACGGTTGGAAGCCCATCTGCCGAGCTCCTTGCATGCCCGTCACCTGCTGCATCGCGGCTGCATCCAAATCGGCCGGGACCATGGACTCTGCCGAGCCTTGAGTTGTCGTCTGTCCCGCGGGCTGGGGGTCCTGCATGGGCGGCATGCCGGGTTGATGCATCTGCTGCGAAGCCATGGGCTGTTGTAGTGGGGACGCGGCCATGGTTTGCTGCGGAGTCATCATTGCTTGCTGCGGAAATGCTCCCGGCAGTGGGTATTCCTGCTGCTGGGCCTCGGGGCGCACGGCTGCCCCGCGCCCTCCCGCGCGCTCAATTTCCTGCACGCGCTTGGGGTCGAGGCTCACCGTGACGACGGTGCCGTTGCCCATGTTGTCTTCGATGGAGACTGCCCCGCCGGCGTTTTCCAGGTATTCCTGCACCATGGGAAAACCTGCCCCGGTGCCGCGTATATACCGCTTCATCTTGCTGTTTGCGCTGGTGACGCCAAAGTCGAAGGCGCGCTCTTTGTCGTCGATGCCCGGACCTTGGTCGGCAAAGCGGATAGTTTCCCCGCCGTCCAGGATCGAGATAATGGGCTCGGCAAAGTGGGCGTGGATAAAGTTTTCGACAATCTCGCGGATAACCATGAGTGAGATGTGTCCGCCTTGCTCTTTCATGCACTGGTAGACGGTGTTAGTCGTCTCTTCCAGATACGTGCGGATGTCTTGCGGCTCGATGACGATCACGCGCGGGGTCGAAAGCATGTCGTCATAGACGGCGATGCGCGCCGCATACATGGTTTTCGGTGTCTGTTTCGATGTCTGCTCGCCCTCTTTGCGCTCTTCGCGTACGCCGTTGATGTGCTCGTTGTCGGGTGCCGGGTCACCGGAATCGACCATGGTGTAAAAGTCGTCAGACATGCCGCTCGCAATCTTTCAAAAGGTTTCGGATAAATAGTAGCTCACCGCGCAATGTTTCTCATCTTTCGACAAGTTTTCAAAACATGTTGAAAACTTTGGAAAATGGGCGAAAAGTTCTCAACATTGGCAACATGACCTGTTGAAAACTCGGTGAAATATCGTGAAAAGTTGGAGTCATACTCAAAAACTCATCCGGCTTATGGCGGAACCGTGTGAACTGCGCAACCTTTTACCTTTGATTTCTTGACATTTGAACATTGATTTCCCTACAATCTTCAAGCTCACGTGTCTATATCTGCGTCCGCGCCCTCGCGGACACTCGAAATGCAGCAGGAGGAACTTAAGATGAAGCGTACGTATCAGCCTAATAAGCGTAAGCGTGCCAAGACCCATGGCTTCCGTGCCCGTATGGCCACCAAGGGTGGTCGTGCCGTGCTCGCCCGTCGCCGCGCCAAGGGCCGCAAGCGTCTCACTGTCTAGCAGCGATACACACATCTCGCATGAAGACTATTAAGTCTCGGCAAGATTTCGAGCATGTGTTCAGTCAGGGGCGTCGTTTCAATCATCCTCTGATTCGAATGACCATATGTGAATCGGTTGGCGAAGGCGACTCTGGAAGGGTCGCCTTCGTTGGTGCTAAACGACTCGGTTGCGCAGTTGTGCGCAACCGTTCTAAGCGTGTGATGCGCGAGGCCGCCCGCAGCTGCGGATTTCCCGTTGCGGGTTATGACATCATCTTGTTCGCGACCCCCAAGACGAGGATCTCGTCGCCGGAGGAGATGAACGAGGCATTGCGTTCGCTTGTGATACGCGCCGGCGTTGCCGGGGAGGAGCGATGAGCAATCACGTTTTGCGACGTGTTGCCATCGCTCCTATTCGCATATATCAACAGGTTATTTCGCCCTTATTGCCTGACGCCTGCATTTATTATCCAACGTGTTCTCATTACGCCGTTCAGGCTATCGAGAAATACGGTGTTTGTAGAGGCTGCTGGCTTGCCGTGAGGCGCATCGCTCGCTGCAATCCCCTGCACGTCGGCGGTTATGACCCTGTGCCCTAGCGGGCACTCGCTATCGGAGGAAAAATTACATGTGGGATTGGATCGTTAACATCCTTTTCGAGCTGCTCAAGCTCATCCAGACCTTTGCGGTCGACTGGGGCCTGTCCATCATTATCCTGGTGGTCATCGTCCGTCTGCTGCTGACGCCGCTCATGCTCAAGTCGACCAAGTCGACGGCCCGTATGCAGGTGCTGCAGCCCAAGATGCTCGAGATCCAGGAGCGCTACGCCGACGATCCCCAGCGTCAGGCCGAGGAGATGCAGAAGTTCTACAGCGAGAACAAGTTCAATCCGCTGTCCGGCTGTCTGCCGCTTCTGATTCAGATGCCTATCCTCATCGCCCTGTTTACGCTTCTGCAAAACCTGCCTCATTACTTTAACGAGGGCACCTTCTCGTTCTTCAACATTCTGCCCGATCTGACTACCACGCCGAGTGCCTCTTTTGCCGATGGCTTTATGGTCGCACTGCCTGCGCTGGTTTGCCTGATTCTGTTTGCTGTCCTGACCCTGATTCCGCAGCTGTACATGTCGCGCAATCAGACTGGTCAGCAGGCCCAGAGCATGCGCATGATGGCCGTCGTCATGACCGTCATGATGCTCTGGATGGGTTGGAGCCTGCCCGTTGGTGTTCTTTTGTACTACGACGTGTCTTCTGCCTGGCAGGTCATCCAGCAGATCTTTGTGACGCAGAAGGTTATCGAGAAGGCTAAGGCCGAAGAGGAGGAGCGTCTTAAGAACGCCCCGCTGCAGGTTGAGGTCACGCGTCGCGAGAAGAAGCCGCGCCCGCATAAGAAGAAGTAGCGGTATAGTAATCTAATTTAGGTACCTAACTTTTGGAGTACGTTATGTCTGAAGAGATCGTCGAGGATATGCTTGAGGAGGTTGCCCCGCAGGCCGCGGGCGATTATCTCGAGATTGCACAGCGCTACAAGGCTGGTGAAGAGCTTACGGACGAAGAGCTCGACACCATTGCCGATGTTGCGATTTCTATTCTTCGTTCCATCCTTTCGCATTTCGACGCCGCCAACTCTCCTATCGATGAGTATGAGGGCGACGAGGGCGAACTGATTCTTGATGTAACGGCTCCCGACCTTGCCGTCCTTATTGGTCGTCATGGTCGCACCCTTGATGCCCTTCAGGTTATGTTCTCGCTGTTGGTGAGCCGCAAGCTTGGCTTTAGGTATCCGGTCGTCGTCGACGTCGAGGGATATA
This sequence comes from Collinsella sp. WCA1-178-WT-3 (M1), assembly GCF_009696325.1. Lineage (GTDB taxonomy): Bacteria > Actinomycetota > Coriobacteriia > Coriobacteriales > Coriobacteriaceae > Collinsella. The sequence goes on along the minus strand of NZ_VUME01000004.1, from coordinate 37,436 downwards.
AGAGCCGCCGCCAGGACAAGGTTGCCTCTATGGCTCAGTCTGCTGCCGAGCGGGCGGTTCGCACTCACAAAAGCGTTTCGCTTCCGCCCATGAATGCCTATGAGCGCCGTCTGGTTCATATTGCTCTTCGCGGCAACGATGCCGTCGACACGCATTCTGAGGGTTCTGATCCCGATCGTCATGTTGTGATTGTTGCTCGATAACCTAAACGAGCTTATCTTAAGGGGGCGTGGTTTCCACGTCCCCTTTTTTTGTCAAAAGTTCTTGATACACTGATTTTTGTCAGATAGGAGTTTGTCTTGTTTGTACTAACCGATGAGCAGACAAGCCAGATGCTTAGTCGTCTAATTTCGTATTGCGAAGACTATTCTTTGAAGGTCTCCCATGATGCCCTACGCTCCTGTATTGAGCATCTTGATCTTGTTTTGGATGCTAATAAGACCACCAATCTTACGCGCATCCTAAATATCGAAGATGCGGCTGTTCTTCATATTCTTGATTCGCTTGTGTTGCTTCCCTATATAGACATAGCTCCAGAAGGCGCTTTGTTAGACATGGGTACTGGTGCTGGGTTTCCTGGTATCCCTTTGACAATTGCTAGCGGACGTAAGGCTACCTATATCGATTCGGTTGGCAAGAAGGTTGATGCCGTCAACTCATTTGTTGAGGCTCTCGGTCTCAAGCATGCTCGCGCGGTTCATGATCGTCTTGAAGAATATGCCCGAAGCCATAAGAAACAGTTTGCTGTTGTTACTGCTCGTGCACTTGCACCGTTACCAGTTCTCGTCGAGTATGCTTCACCATTTCTAATAGATAGTGGTCTCTTTGTTATTACTAAGGGAAACCCGTCAGACATCGAACTTCAGTCTGGTCTAACTGCCGCTAGCATATGCGGGTTCACCACACTTATGACAGATGATTTAGATTTGCCAAATGGTTTGGGTCATCGCGAGTTTATCATTCTAAAAAAATCTCGTCCGGCAGCTATTTCGCTTCCACGTGCTAATGGCATGGCGAAGAAGAATCCGCTTGCCTAGATGTTTCACGTGAAACATAATGGATAGTAATTACTTGTTATGTTTCACGTGAAACATAACAGATGATGAATCGGAATGTTTCACGTGAAACATCCTCCGTTTAACAGTTTAAAATACACCAGGAGGGACCGTGGGATTTCGCGACGTTAAGCGTTCAAAGAGCGCAAAAGACACGCGTATCATTGCAATCATCAATCAAAAGGGTGGTGTGGGTAAGTCCACCACAGCAGTAAACCTTGCAGCAGCACTGGGTGAACAGGGTCGAAAGACGCTGATTGTTGATTTTGATCCACAGGGTAATAGCACGAGCGGCTTTGGAATCGAAAAAGAAGAACTCGATAGCTGCATCTATGATGCATTGCTGAATGATGTTCCGGCAGAATCGCTTGTTCTGGATACAAATTGCAGTAAGGTATTTGTAATTCCGGCTACTATCCAGCTTGCAGGTGCCGAAATTGAGCTTGTAAGTGCGATTGCACGAGAAACGCGCTTGAAGGATCTGCTTGAGCCTGTTAAGGATGAGTTTGACTTCATATTTATCGACTGTCCGCCTTCACTTGGCTTGTTGACCATTAATGCGTTGACGGCGGCGGACAGTGTTCTGATTCCAATTCAGTGCGAGTATTACGCACTCGAAGGTGTAACGAAGCTGCTTGAGTCGATGAAGATGGTCAAAACACGCTTAAATAAGAGCCTTGATACCTATGGCGTGCTTATGACGATGTATGATTCGCGCACATCGCTCTCAAATCAGGTTGTCGAAGAAGTGCAGTCGTACTTTGGCGATAAGGCATTTAAGACCTTGATTCCGCGTACAGTTAAAATATCAGAAGCACCGTCGTTCGGTGAGCCGGTGATTACATATGCGCCGCAAAATAAGGGTGCAAAGGCGTATATGAACCTTGCCAAAGAGGTGATCAAGCGTGCCTAGTCCTAAGAAGCGTGGCGGTTTAGGTCGCGGACTCAATGCGCTGGTCTCCGAAGCAGAATATGAGACCGGTGGATCTGCGACGTCCGCATCCAATGCTGCTTCGAAAACTAAACTACCAATCGAAGATATCGTTCCAAACCCAAACCAACCCCGAATTCATTTCAATGAGACTGAGCTTCGAGAGTTGAGTGAGTCGATTCAGGAGCATGGTGTTCTTCAGCCGCTTCTTGTACGCAAGCACGGTAATGGTTATGAGATTATCGCGGGTGAGCGCCGTTATCAGGCTTCTAAGCTTGCTGGACTTGAGGAAGTTCCTGTCATCATAAAAAATGTTGATGATGAACAGATGCTTGCGCTTGCATTGATTGAAAATCTGCAACGCTCTGACCTCAATCCCGTCGAAGAGGCTAAGGGGTATCGACAGCTCATCGATGCGAGTGGCATGACTCAAGAGGCCTTGTCAAAGGCTGTTAGCAAGTCTCGCTCTGCAATCACCAATTCGCTGCGACTGCTTGATCTTCCAGAGGTTGTTCAGCAGATGATCTTTGAAGGTAAGCTGACTGCTGGCCATGCTCGTGCAATTCTTGCAGTTCCATACGAAGATGCACGAATTAAGTTAGCTGAGAAGGTTGTTGCGGAAGGATTGTCCGTCCGCGCGACAGAAAATCTTGCTCCGTTGTTTTCTGCCGGAGAGACACCAAAAACGCCTCGAACCGCAACGCCTCAGTCTTTTAAGAAGGCAGCACGCGTTCTGCGTCAGGTGTTTAACACGAATGTTCGCGTAAAGAGCTCGCGCGGAAAGAACAAGATCGAGATTGAATTTAAGGATGAAGAGGAACTCTCTCGCATTCTTGGAGAAATCATTCAGTTTGATCAAGGAGGTCAGGATGAGGAATAAAGTTCTGACTGCTGTCGCTTTGGCTGCAACTGTTGCAGTTGGCGCTTTTGCCGGTTATAAGATTGCGACAGATGATGAATTGCGTGGTCGTTTACTTCGAGGAGCGCAGGATATCGTCGATACCTCAAAAAAGAAAATGGATGTTATGACTGAGGACGTTGCCATGCGTACGGCTCAGATGACTAAGAATCCCAAGATCAACCAAGATTGGGTAAATCATCAGTGGGAAAATGTAGGTTTTTAGGTACCTAACAATTAATCGCCTATTCTGAAGGGCCATTGTCTGATTACCAGTACAGGGATCCCTAATTTCGTCCTAAATAATATTGGACAATCGTATGATGCAGACGGTCGATGAATATGAAACAGCCCCGGTTGCAATTAAGCAACCGGGGCTTTCTGATGTTTCACATGAAACGTTTGGGCTGGTCTCCCCTACGCGTTCTTCTGAACTTTGAAACGCTGCTTGAGTTGGCCACAAGCCGCATCGATGTCGTTGCCACGAGAGTTGCGGATCGTGGTCTCGATACCGCGGGACTCAAGACGGCGTTGAAGGTCTTCTACCTTATGGATCGGTGACGGCTTGAGCGGGCTGCCCTCAATATCGTTGAGCTGAATCAGGTTGACGTGGCACAGCGTGCCCTCACAGAAGTCACAGAGTGCCTGCATTTCGGGGTTGGTGTCGTTGACGCCCTCGATCATGGCATATTCGTACGTCGGACGGCGGCCGGTCTTCTCGGTGTAAAGCTGCAGTGCCTCGTGTAGGCGCAGGAGTGTGTATTTCTTGACACCGGGCATGAGCTTATTGCGTGTGGACTGGATAGCGGAGTGCAGCGAGACAGCTAGGGTGAACTGCTCGGGAATATCGGCAAACTTACGGATACCAGGAATAACACCGCTGGTAGACACGGTGAGATGGCGCGCTCCAATGCCGATACCGTCGGGGTCATTAAGGATGCGCAGTGCCTTAAGAACCTCATCGTAGTTGGCAAAAGGCTCGCCCTGGCCCATGAACACCACGCTTGTCGCGCGCTCGCCAAAGTCATTGGAAACGTGAAGTACCTGGTCGACGATTTCCTGGGCGGTCAGCGAGCGCCTGAGGCCGTTGAGGCCGGTGGCGCAAAAAGCGCAGCCCATTCCGCAGCCGGCCTGGGTGGATACGCAGACAGAGAGCTTGTTACGACGGGGCATGCCGACGGTCTCGACAGAAATGCCATCGTGGTACTCGAGTAGGTATTTACGAGATCCGTCCTTGGACACCTGCTTGGTGAGCTCGGTCGGCGTGTCGAAGGCAAATGCCTCCTTTAACTGCTCGCGAAAAGCCTTGGGAAGGTTGGTCATATCGTCAAACGAACAAACGTTCTTCTCAAAAACCCATTCAATGAGCTGCTTCGCGCGGAAAGCGGGCTGGCCGAGTTCGGCCACGAGCTCGCGAATATCGTTTTGGCTCAAGTCGCGAATGTCCTGAGATTTAGTCCTGGGATTCATGGAAGCCTTTCGATTTTGGGGAAACGTAGGGGGTATCGCTACAATATGGTATCAGCTGCAGAAATCATAGAGGAGGAGTCTGCCCATGCCGGGTAAAAGCCTAGAGAACATGCACGTAGCGGTCTTGGCGGGCGGCCATTCCGCCGAGCGCGAGATTTCGCTCAATTCGGGAAAGAACGTCGTGGTGGCCCTAAAGGAGGCTGGCTACACTTCGGTGGAGCTGCTCGATACGGCTGCCGATGATTTTATGGTGACTATGGCAACTGGCGATTTTGACGTGGCGTTTATCGCCATGCACGGCGCCGGCGGCGAGGATGGCGCCATGCAGGGAGCCATGGAGACGCTGGGTATCCCCTATACGGCGTCGGGTGTGCTCGCCAGCGCGTGTGGCGCCGATAAAGAGGTTTCAAAGCTTCTGTATGCTAAGGCGGGCATCCCCATTGCCCCCGGTTTGGCGCTTGAGGCGGGCGACGAGGTTGATATCGATCGCATCGTTGAGATTTGCGGCGAGCGTTGCTTTGTAAAGCCCGCCGTCAACGGCTCCAGCTACGGCATCTCCCTGGTACACGAGTCCTCTGAGCTGCCTGCCGCCATCGTCAAGGCCTTTGAGTACGGCGATAAGGTGCTGGTCGAAAAGTGCATCGAGGGAACCGAGATTACCGTAGGCGTCTACGGCGAGGATGACGTGCGCGCCCTGCCGATCGTCGAGATTCGCAAGCCTGAGGACTGTGAGTTCTACGACCTGGATGTGAAGTACATCGATCCCACGGATATCCACCGTATTCCGGCGCAGATTTCGCCCGAAAACTATGCTCGTGCCCAGGAACTAGCCTGTGCGGCCCACAGAGCCCTCGGCTGTCTGGGCATTTCGCGCAGCGATTTTATCGTGAGCGAGGACGGCCCCGTCATCCTCGAGACCAATACGATTCCCGGTATGACCGATACGTCGCTGTATCCGGACGAGATTCGTCATACCAAAGACATGACCTTCCCGCAGGTCTGTGACAGTCTGATTCGCATGGGTCTCCGTCGAGCGGGCATTGCATGCTAATCGAGGATGCTGTATCTCCTGGAACGCCGCAGTTTGTCATTGATTCCTATGCAACGCTCGCCGAGCGTGCCCGCACACAATCGTTTGGCCTTATCGAGGAGGATGTTATCGTCCTCGATACCGAGACCACGGGCCTTTCGGTCCAGGACAACGAACTTATCGAGATTTCCGCGGCCCGTCTTTCGGGCCGCGAGGTCGTTGACCGCTTTGATACGTTTGTGCATCCCAAGCAGCTGATCCCTGCCGAAATCACTGAGCTCACAAGCATCACAAACGCCGATGTGGCCGATGCCCCCTCGGCTGTAGAGGCCGTGGCTGCGCTCGCCGATTTTGTGGGCGGGTGCCCGGTTATCGCGCACAATGCCACGTTTGACCGATCATTCATCGAATCGGTCAAGGGCGGTGTCAACGTCAGCGACATCTGGATCGATTCGCTGGCGCTGTCCCGTATCGCGCTGCCGCGCCTGGCATCGCACAAGTTGTCCTTTATGGCCGATCTGTTTGGCTGCGACTCCGTGTCGCACCGCGCAAACGCCGATGTCGATGCCCTGTGTGGGGTGTGGCGCGTGCTGCTGGTTGCCCTTACGGACTTGCCGCAGGGCCTTATGGCGCGTCTGGCGGATATGCACGCGGATGTTCCTTGGTCCTATCGTCCCATTTTCTCGTTTTTGGCAGGTCAAAACCCCGGCTCGATTTTCTCGCTTGCCGCCGCCCGCGCCGACGTGCTCAAGGCCGATCGCGCCGATGATCGCGTGGATGCCGACGAGCTGCCGGTTCTTAACATGCCGAGCCGCGAAGAGATCGAGGCGGATTATGCCCCCGGTGGCCTGGTCAATCGCATGTATCCCACTTATGAGCCGCGCGACGAGCAGATTGCCATGGCGCTCGAGGTACGCGACGCGTTGGTTACGGATACGCATCGCGTGATAGAGGCCGGTACGGGCGTCGGTAAATCGATGGCGTATCTCGTGCCCTTTGCCGAGGCCGCCCGCCGAAACAACATTACCGTTGGCATTGCGACCAAATCGAATAATCTTGCCGATCAGCTTATGTATCACGAGCTGCCAAAACTCGCCGAACAGCTGGACGGAGGCTTGTCATTCTGTGCGCTCAAGGGATATGACCACTATCCGTGTCTGCGCAAACTCGAGCGCATGAGCCGAAGTCAGGCCGAGATTACCACCAAGCGCGATCCTGCCGACACGCTCACAGCGGTTGCGGTGATCATGGCGTATGTATGCCAATCTGCCGATGGTGACCTCGATTCGCTCGGCATTCGCTGGCGCAGCGTCAACCGTCCCGACTTTACGACGGCCTCGCGCGAATGCGCTCGCCGCCTGTGTCCGTTCTTCCCCGATAAATGCCTCGTCCACGGTGCCCGTCGTCGCGCGGCGCATGCCGATGTCGTGGTCACAAATCATTCCCTGCTGTTTCGCAACGTTGCGGCCGAAGGGAGAATTTTGCCTCCCATCCGCCACTGGGTAATCGACGAGGCCCATTCCATCGAGCGCGAGGCGCGCCGCCAGTGGGCGCGCGTGGTCTCGGCAGACGAATCTCGCGTGCTATTTGAGCGCCTTGGCGGGTCGAGCTCCGGTGCATTGAGCCAGGTATCTCGTGATTTGGCGACATCCGAAGGCTCCACGCTTTATCTGGGTCTCACCGCGAAGGCGACGTCTACGGTCGCACGCGCGAGCATGGCACTCGCCGAGGTGTTTGACGGCGTGCGTGAGCTCGGCCGTCGCGCCCACGGTGGCTACGACAGCGCAAATCTGTGGATTGGCCCCGAGTTGCGCGAGTCGGATGACTGGCATGACTTCTTGCAGTCTGCCAGCGCTGCTATCGATGCCCTGGAGCAGGCGGATAAAAATGTTGCCGCGCTGGTGCAGGCTGTCGCTGCCGATAAACCCGAGGTCGTCGTCGACCTGGGCGATATTTCGCGCCGTCTGCACGAGCTGGCCGAGAACCTCAAGCTCATCATTGACGGCACCGACGAGCATTATGTGTACTCGCTGCAGGTCAACCGCCGCCTACGTGCGGGCGGAGAATCCATGACCGCCGAGCGCATCGACATCGGCGAGGCCCTGGCGAACGAGTGGCTGCCCGAGGTGCATACGGCCATCTTTGCCTCGGCAACCATGACGGTGTCCAAGAGCTTTGAGCACTTTAACCATGCCGTAGGCCTCGATCGCATTGCCGCTTCGGCATCCTCGTCACTACATCTGGATTCGAGCTATGACTTCGATTCGAACATGGCCGTAGTCGTGGCGGGGGACATTCCCGACCCTCGCGACCGCGAGGGCTATCTATCCGCGCTCGAGCGCGTACTGGTCGATGCCCATCTTGCCATGGGCGGGTCGGTGCTCACGCTGTTCACCAATCGCCGCGATATGGAAGACCTGTACGCTCGGGTTGAGCCCAAGCTGGCGCGTGCCGGCCTGGAACTCAATTGTCAGCAGCGCAATTCGTCTCCCCGTCGCTTGCGCGATCGCTTTATCAACGAGTCGACCTCGTCGCTCTTTGCTCTCAAGGCTTTTTGGGAGGGCTTCGATGCCAGCGGCGAAACGCTGAGATGCGTCATTATCCCCAAGCTGCCATTCTCGAGTCCCACCGATCCTCTCTCGTGCGAGCGCAATCTGCGCGAGGACCGCGCCTGGGTACGCTACTCGCTGCCCGAGGCGGTTCTCGAGGTCAAGCAGGCGGCCGGTCGCCTGATTCGTTCATCGACCGATTGCGGCGTGTTGATTTTGGCCGACCCGCGTCTGGTGACGAAGGGTTACGGCAAGAAATTTCTGACATCGCTGCCTACGAGCTCGTATCAGCGCATCGAAACGGCGCAGATCGGCCACTATCTTCAGTTATGGCGCCAAGCGCACGAACGCCATCGCTAAGAACGGAAGGCCATTGCCTCGGCGGCATCACATAGGCGCTTTGAAAGGGCGGGGTCGTCTGCGATGCGGATGGCTCCGCCCGCTGCGATAATCTGGCTAAACAGCCAGTTTTCGGAGCTATAGGAAACGGTCACGCTTGCCGTACCCTCCCCATCGGCTTTAATTGACCTGATACCTGCCCACCTCACGCGTTCTGCCATATCGAGCGGCATCAGGAGCTTAACGCTCTGGCTTGCCTGTGCAAGGGAGTCGTGCAGGGACGTGGTTTCGGTCGTGTGACGCACGACGGAGTCTTCCGTCAGCAGAAGCTCCTCGATCTTGTCCATACGGTAGGAGCGCTGCCCGTCTGCCTCGACATCCCAGGCAATCAGGTACGTTTGGTCGCCGTTGGTCGTGATCTTTAGGGGGTCGATCAATCGCCTGCGTGGATGCTGGTCGTCCAGGGAGCGGTAGGTGACGAGGCATCGCACACCATCCTGAATTGCACAGCAGAGTTGCTGCCAATAAGATCCGCGGGCGACGGTATCGACAACGCGTTGGTTGTATCCGAGTTCCGCCGGAAGGAGTGCGCGCCGGATGCGCGCCGCCGCGCACTCCTCGATTCCGAGCGACTCCAATTCATGGTTGAGTACGGCGCCCTCGGCGGCACTCAGGCGAAGCGGCAGCACACGGCCCGCATCGCCGATGAGAACCACACGTTCATCGCGGCATTCGCAAATGATGCGCGCGCCCGATTCGCGGTCTGCGAGCGTCGAGATGATGCCGATGATCTCGTCGAGCGAAGCTCCGGAGATATCGAAGCGACTGCAGATTTCGTCTCGCGTCATGCCCGCCTCGCCGGCGGCATAGAGTGCCTCCATAATGTCAATGGAGCGCGAGAGCCTTTGTTCGCTGGTGAGCTTACGCACGGCCATGAGCGCTCACTGTCCTTTCGATGAGGCGGTTCCACGCCTGCTTGAGTTCGTTGGGCGCTACGGGCCTCATACCGTCAACGCTGTGCTCCATGCAAAATGACGCCGCCGCATTCAGGTCGCGAACGTCAACGGTCCAGGTCCAGCCGTCTTTGGCGTGCTCGAGCCTTCCTCGCCCACGTGTGAGGCCGTGGACCATGTCGGATTGAGCCTGCGGAGCAAACGAGAAAGTTGCCGTGACGGGCTGGCAATCGGAGAAATCGAATTCAAAGAAGAGGTAATCGTTGAGATTGAAGTCTGCGGGAATGGCGTAGGCCCGCGATGGACGCCACGCACGAACGATGCGATCGCAGCGAAAGGTTCTGATTTTTCCGGTGGCGTCATCTAGGCCGCAAAAGTAGGCTGTTCCTTCACGCTCGAACATGCCGTAGACGCAAACAGTGCGTTGTCGTTGCTCACCCCGTCCGTTTTGATACAAAAAACGCAGCGCGCATCGGTCGGCAAACGCGCTCCATACTGCATCGACCGTCGGCGAGTGAACAACGGGGGGCTCGGCCGTATTCGTCTCGCCGGTAAGATAGGCAATTTTGGAGCGTATGTCGGCGAGCGGGGTCGCAAAGGCCGAAGAGCCCGTGGTGAGGGTCTGATCGATAGCGTTTAGCAGAATGTCGGCATCGTCTGCGGTGATCAAGCCGCCCGCGGCAAACGTATGCTCACGGTCGATTGTCCAGGCGCTCTCCTCGGTCTCCTGGGCACCCGCGGCGCGAACTTCCTTGATCACAATGCCCCGCTCGAGCAGCTTGTCGCGGTCGCGGCGAAACTTTCGCTTATCCGAGTCGACGTTGCCCGATCCGTAGCCTAGGTCAGAATCCAGCACGATCTGCTCGGTTGTTAGAGGCTCGGGGGAACTGTTGAGGACAAAGAACAGGTTGAGGATACGCTGGGCGGTTTTGTCGAAACCGGGTTCTGGCGCATTTGTTTTGTTTGTCGCGGTCATATCGCTTACCGTCATAGAATCCTCGCATGGGAAGGTTATTTGATGCCATGATTTTAATCCGATATGGAGATTAGGCTATATCCTTGTCCGCTCAGTGCGTTAAGATGCCCAGATTTCGGCCGATTGCGTTCGCTCGGGGTATACTTTCGACTATATACGGTTCTAATGTGCAAGCATTGGGCCTATTTGTCGGATTATGGATGTGGAGCGCACATGGCGAACACCCAGAACTATATCAATCACCTGCTGCAGGGCACGGGCATCACGCCGGCGTGCAGCGAAGAAGAGCGTTTGGCTGCCGAGGATATCGCCCAGATCTTCCGCAATCATGGCTTTGATCCCGAAGTCCAGGAATTTAACGCTCCTGCACCCAGCAGGCTGGCATTTGCCGTCACAGGCATTCTGTCTTTTGCCGGTGCCCTGCTTATGGGTATTGGCGGCAGCATCGGCTTAATCGGTGTGCTGCTGGCCATCGCCGGTGCCGTGTTGTATGTGCTCGAGCGTACCGGTCACCCTGTTATTTCTCGCCTGGGCAAGACGGGCGTGAGTCAAAATGTCATTGCCTATCACAAGGCCACAGGTCCGCTTGCATCTCCGCGCAACCGTCCGGTGGTTGTTGTCGCCCATTACGATTCTCCGCGTGCCGAGCTCCTCGCTCGCGAACCGTACGCGCCGTATCGCGCGCTCATCGCCAAGATGCTGCCGGTCGCCACGATTGTCCCCGCTGCCGTCGTCATTCTGCGTATACTGCCGCTCCCCGGCGCTCTGAAGGTTCTGCTTTGGATCATTGCGATCCTCGCCTCTCTTGTGGCGCTCGCCAACGCGGCCAATATCATTGCCAACCGTTTTGTTCTTCCCTATACGTCCGGTGCGGTCTGCAATAAGTCTTCTGTAGCCGCGATGCTCGGTGTCATGGATAACGTTGCCCCTTACCGGGGCGAAAATGAGTTCCCCCACGACATTCCGTTTGATGACTATTTTGGTGAGCAAAAGCGTCGTGCCGAGGAGATGGCGCGCGCGGCGGCTGAGTATGCCGCTGCCCAGCAGCAAAACGACTACGGCAACACGATCGAGTACGAAGAGCCCTCCTACACCGAGGACGAGTTTGGCCAGCCGATCGCTCCCGAATCCGAGCAGGGCGAAGTTTTTGACGAACAGATCGATGGCTTTGAGGGTGCCTCGGCTGACGAGACCCTGATTGGTGTCATTGCTCCCGAGGCTCAGGCTGAAGCCGAGGTTGCTGCCGAGCCGGTCGCGGATGAGGGTGTCGTCGAATCGATTGGGGCGCCCGCTGTCGCCGAGCCGAGCGAGCCCGAGCCTAAGCTGTATCGCAATGCCGCCGGTAATATTCGCTTTGGTTCTGATGCCATTCGTGCCTTGGGGATGCTTCCCGAGTCGTGCACGCTTGATTACGAAGAGGGTGAGGAGCCGACGATCGATCCTGAGCCTGCTTCGGTTGAACCTGTCGCCGCGCCTGCCGACGAGCCCGTCGTCGATACCGAGCCCGAGACGGAACCCGAGCCCAGCCCTGCACCCGAGCCGGATGCCGCCGCGCCTGCCCCGGTGGTTCAGGATGTGCACGACGATTCCGCCAGCGATTACGATGAGTATCCGCAGCGCGTTTCCTATGAGAGCGATACCGATTTTTCGGCCGATCTACCGGTCGCGACGCCCCATGCCGATATAGCATCTGCATTCTCTTCGATTGGAGCCAGCGCTTCAAGCTTCTTTAAGGGCGCACTCGCTAAGGGTAAAAAACTTGTCGACGACCTTGAGGAAAAGCGTGCCGCTGCGCGCGAGGTGGCAGAGCAGGAGGCTATCGCCCACCAGCAGGCTGCCGAGGCCGAGCGTGAGCGTACGGCGCGGGAATTTGAACAGCATGAGGCTGAGCAGCCTGCCGCGACGGAGGTCGCCGAGGCTACGACGTCCTTTGAGGCCCAGCAGCCAATCGACGCCACCGAGACGCTCGATGCCGCGAAGTTCGATGCCACGATAGCGTTCGAGAAGCAGGGTACTGCCATCGCCGAGCCCCTTTCTGTTTCCGATGAGTCCCAGGATGCTGCAGATGAGATCGAGGCGCCCGAAGCCGAGCCGGCTGAGAGTGTCGATGCCGAGCAGGTTGAGAACGTTGACGCCGAGCCGAACATCGCCGACGAGATTGAAGCCGACGCGACAGTCGTCGTTGAGCAAGAAGAGACCCCGGTGGTTTCTAACGCCGATGAGTCCAGGCCGTACTCTACGCAGATCTTTACCATGCCTGCCCCGAGCGATCCCGGCTCCACGGTTGCCAACCCCGCATCGGTGCAGGTCGAGACGGTTGATTCGCTTATGGCGCAGATTTCGTCCAAGGCCGCACCGCGTCCGCAGATGAATATCCCCGATCCCGCTTCTGCTCCGGTGCCCACACCTTCTTCTTCGCCGCTTGCCTCGGTCCCCGATCCGTCGCTGCCCTCGATGCAGCAGGCCAACGTCGCATCCCGCACATCCCTCTTCGATCTCCCCGACCCCTCGGCTCAGGCCGACGATCCTTTCGCGACGGCTCAGGGGCCCGAGCCCACGTCGGCACCGGTTGCCCCCTCCATGCCCGTTTCTTCGGGCGCTCAGCCCATCGAAACCATCTCGGCTCCCGTCGCCAAGGAGGCAAAGCCTCAGAAGCGCGGTCTGGGCGGCTTGTTCGGACGTAAAAAGAAGAATGAGCAGAACAGCATGAGCGACTGGCTGGGCGTCGAGGATGACTACGATGCCAAGAAGTCTGGCCGCGGTATCGGCTCTTGGGATAACTTTGAGGACGATGATAACGGCTGGAAGGGCGGTGCCACCTCTTCTGACGGCGCTTCTGCCGAGGACATGCTTTCGGCTGTTGCCTCCATGGGTGATGACGAGCTGCTTGGTCACGATATCTGGTTTGTGGCAACGGGTGCCTCGGATTGTGACGGCGCCGGTATGAAGGCGTTCCTCGAAGCCCATCGCGATAAGCTGCGTGGTGTGTTCTTTATCAATCTTGAGTCCATTGGAGCCGGTAGGCTTTCGGTCGTGACGGTCGAAGGCGAGCAGCAGTTGCTCAAGGGTGATCGCCGCATCATGAATCTGGTCAGCAAGGTGTGCAAGTCGTTCCACGTTGATTGTGGCGCGTTTGAGATGCCCTATGCCAAGACCGATGCCTATGCCGCGCTCGAGGCGAGCCGTCGCGCCCTCACAATTGCCGGTGTCGATGGCCCGCGTCTTGCCTGCGCGCGCACCGAAGACGATTTGCCGTACAACGTCAACCCGACGAACATCGCTACGGTGTCCGAGGTTGTCACCGAGGTCATCCGCCGTTCGTAACGGACCTCTAAGGAGTTAGCGTGTTTTCATACATCAAACGCCATTGGCCCGTCTATGTGGTTCTGTTTTTGATCGCCATCGCTTTGGGTCTGGGGGCCGCATATATCGTGGGCGCTAAGGGGTCGACGCCCAGGTCCACGATGAGCGAAGAGGTGGAGCAAGAGCAGAGTTTGGGTGCCGACGGCATTTCGGATAGCGATCTGGAACTTGTTGACGGCGGGTCTGCGTCTACGGAATAGCCTTTGGTTACATATGCCAGATAACGGGCGAGCCGGCATATCGGCTCGCCCGTTATTTCTACCTACTCCTCTTTTGATGCCGAGCTTAGCCAAGTGAGCCAAATTGCTGTGCCACCGGCGGTCAATAGTGCGGTGAGAAAAGAGATGATGGGTGCATTGCCCGTATTTGGAAGATCCTGCGGAATGGCGCATTTTTGAACAACACGATCTTTATCGTGCGACTCGAGTTTTTCGCCTCCTCCGTTGCGGCAAAGGTCAACACGGGCACTGTTGGCGAGTGCGGTTTGGGGCGTATAAGATGAGGTCGCACACATCCGGATGATTGCTCCGTGTAAATCCGATTTGAGGGATGCCGTCGCTTCGTCAAGGTCGTCATGCTCGTCTTTAAGCCCATTGCGATTCCAAGAATCGTTGTCGCGCCGGGTCGTAAAGTCTGCGGAAACCGAGCCATACTCAAAGCGAATCCCCGTGATAACATCGTCGTCCGAAAGCGTAAGGTCCTTTACTTCGAGGGTGGAAGACTCCGTGGTCGAGACATCGGCTTTCCAAAGACTCCAGCCATCGTAATCGACAATCCGCACATCCTCGCCCAGCTGCTCTTTGACCTCGGCTGTCTCGAGCCACGGGTTGGTGTGTTCATCGTCAAGTGTGGCGTTGGCCTTTTCCTTTATGCCCAACTTTTCTGCCGGTGACGTTCGATACCAAACATTGCAGAGCCCGTTTAAGTCGCCGACGGCGATCGGGGTTTTAATGGCGACAAGTTTGGCCGTGCCGTCTTTGGCACACTCGAGATCGTCGGTGACGGTGAACTCGTCGACCCAGGTGCTCGATTCGTTTTGTGCGTCGATGGTGTAGGAATAGGAGCCCTTACTGTCGGGTTGCGTCGCCGCCCGGTTTTTACCGTCGCCGTTCGCCACTGTTCCCTTTGCGGTTGGCCGCGCGATTTCTTGTCGCTTGTCGACGCTCCCCTTAATCTCAATCGGTGCATCCGTCATGGTTACGGCCTGGATCTTCCCCGTATCCTCGACTTCAAAGGATACGTCTTCAGCGAGGTCATAGGAGCGCGGGGACATTGTTTCGCGTAGGGTATAAGAACCGGGTTCAAGGTGCTCCACGCGATGGGGCTGCTCGGATGATATCCAAGAATCAATTTCTGTTCCATCGGCGTCGCATAAGACCAGTCGGGCGCCTTTAACTTCATGCTTGTCTGTTATATCGACCTTGGAGAAATCGACCTTGGTGTAATCATTAGGCAATTCGATCTGCGACTCGACCACGGGGACCTTCTGGTCGATATAAGTAAGCTCAACGATATGTGCTGTCCGATCAAGTAGATAGCCGTCGGGAGACTGGGTTTCAACGACTTCGTATCGTGCCGTTCCGCAACCCAGCGAAAGGTTGTCTACGCGAGCTTTACCCTGTTCATCAGTTGTGACGGCGGCAACGGCTTCACCGGCAAGGGCGGCAATGTGGCCATCGGGGCAAACGATATCGTCGGCAGCGCGAATTTCAAACTTGGCACCAGATAGGACACTGCCGTCTACTGCGTCAGCCTTCACGATCTCGATGCTTCCGGTTGCCGCGCTGTTGAAATACGAGACGGCGGCGATAGGCGTGAGATCTGCATCGGCGGGAATCGTCACCTTCAGTTCGTCGCCCACAAGGTAGGGCGCTTTGGCTGCGACTTCTCGTACGTAATATGTACCCGGCTTGAGCGATTCTGGCAACGTGACGGTGCCGGTCGCATTGGTGGTAAAGGTGTTCATAACGTTGTGCGTCGGATACCAGCATGTTTGAGAGATGGGTTCACGGTTGCTGTTGAGCAGCTGAAAACTAAAGCCGGCAAGGGGGACGGAAGCTCCCGTCTGGGCATCGCGTTTGATGATTTGGAGATGTGTCGAAAGGGTGTGATTGTCCACTATGTACTGAAGCTTGGCTCCGTCGGCGATTTGCTCGGGCGCGATGGTCCAATCCTCTGCCCGCTTGAAGCCTGCGGGAACAGTTTCCGGGACCTCGCGAACGGTATACCCCTCACGATCGTAGGGGATGGCTCCATGAACGCCCTCCGGTCGTGTGCCCGCGCCAAACCAGGCCTTGGGCTGGTCTTTGGTGGATGCGAAGCCATAGATATTTGTCGTCAATGTGCCTACGACCTGCTTAGAGCTGTTGCTGACGATTTCAAAGACGACGCCTTCCGCTGGCTGTTCTAATCCCGATTGTTCGTCGTTCCCGTAATCCTTGAACTTGGAAATCTCGATGTCAAACGCAACATGAGTATTGGGGATGCGGCGTTCGAGCTCAACGACGCCCATGTCGTTTAGTTGATTGGGGCCGACCGTATAGGTCCAGCTGTCATGGGGGAGCAAGTAGCCCTCTGGTGCTTTCGATTCGTAGAGGGTAAAGGTTCCCAGGGGAATGCCGCTTAAGGTCGCCTGGCCATCGTCTTCGGTCGTGAAGGTGCGCGTCCACCCAGGGGTAGACTGCGAGACACAGGTAAATTCGGCTTTGGCGAGCGAGGTTCCCGCCTGCGCTCCGGCATTCGTGGCGGCATCGGTTTTGACGACACGCAGCGTGATAGAACCTGGCTGCTCGTTGATTGTGACATGTCCGCCGCTCTTTCCGGTGGTAAAGGCAATGCGATCGCGTCGTGACAGATAGCCTGTCGGCGCTTTGGTTTCGATTAGGTAGTATGCCGTGTTGGGCAAAAGTGTTGCCCGTGCACGACCGTTGCCGTCCATTTTGATGCTGCCGACGTGTTTGTCTGTGTTTTCCTCAAAGATGTTAAACGTCGCCCCACCTAACTGATACGTATCGTTCCCGCTGGTAATGACAGTGTCTGCAGATCTTTTCTCAAAGGATACGTTGATGGTGGGCAAAACGTAGAGCATATCCTGGTGCCGGCCTTCGTTAGAGACGGGTCCGTGATAGCGTCTGGCGCGATGCGGGTCGGCCTTAATATTTCCGGCTTTTGCGTTGTCGTAGAGCCAGCGCGCCGCCGCGACAACCTCGGCGTCTTGATCGAACTTGCCGCTTTTGGCAACGCCGGCGTTGTTTGTATACGCAAAAGAGCCATCGGGGCGCGTGGTTCCTTTGAGCATCCACACGGCAATCTGGGTTGCGGCGCGGGCGCGTTCGGCCGTTAGGTTATGGCCGCCAAATGATGTGGCGGAAGGGTATCCATGGCAGATGACGGCGGCAAACTCGTTGTCGAGCCATGTCCAACCCTGATTGTAGGTCCGCCAGGGTCCTCCCGGGCTGCTGGGGCCGGGGCAGTCTTGGTTCATGCAGTAAGAAATTGAGGCGTCTTGTGCCTCGTACTTGCCAATGCCAAACGGTCCGCACATATCGCTGATGGTGCGAAAACTAAGCGTATCGTTTCCATCGACGGCGCAGGCGGTACCAGGCGTGGCGCAGGCTAGAAACAACAAGAGGAATAGGAGCAGCGGTGCTGTTGCGATTGCGCTGTGGACAGAGTGCGTGGGTGCATTGGACATGGCTGCTCCTTATCCTTTGTGCGCCGCGCTGGGAGATTGCGGCGCGTGGGATGAGATTAGCGCCGGGGGTCATACGGGTAAGTACCGCGAGCTGACCAAGAACTTGCCAAGTTCCCAACAAATGGAGACCGGTTTTAGATAATCAAACAAAAGAGCAGGTAGAAGACGGTGTAAAACAGGTTACTCGAGTCCCTGTTTTCGCAATTCGAGCAACAAGAAGATGATTTTCCATGCGTAAAACAAGGGTTAGTGCCCTTGTATCAAACAAGACAACCGCGTTATACTATCCCCCACATATGCGGGCATCGCCAAGTGGTAAGGCATCAGCTTCCCAAGCTGACACTCGCGGGTTCGAGTCCCGTTGCCCGCTCCAAAAAAATAAAAGCACGGTACCGCTGCGGTACCGTGCTTTTTTCAATAAAGCGCCGGGACTCGAACCCGACAGGGTGTGAGCGTTAAGCAAACGCGAAGCGTTTGTAGCGAGCAGGTGAAGGCGCCGACAGGCGCCTGAAGCCGGTGCGGATTTGCGAAGCAAATGCGCGGATGTCCCGTTGCCCGCTCCAGTTAAAAGTACAAGCACGGCACCATCACGGTGTCGTGCTTTTTTCAATAAAGTGCCCGGACTCGAACCCGACAGGGTGTGAACGTTAGGCAAATGGCAAAATGTTAGGTTAATACCTGCTGCCTATACTTGCACCTGCGCACGGTACAATGGTTGGGTTACGACCAACGTGCCAATAACCAAAAAGGAGCCGCTATGATCGATCGCTATACCCGCCCGGAGATGGGACACATCTTCTCCCTCGAGAACAAGTACGCCATTTGGCAGGAGATTGAGGTTCTGGCCTGCGAGGCCCAGGCGGAGCTCGGCAAGATCGGTATTTCTAAAGAAGAAGCTCAGTGGATCCGCGACCACGCCAACTTTGAGAAGGCGAAGGTCGACGAGATCGAAGAAGTCACGCGCCATGACGTCATTGCCTTCCTGACCAATATGAAGGAGTATATCGACGCCGATGTTCCCGAGGGCGAGCCTAAACCCAGCCGTTGGGTTCACTATGGCATGACCAGCTCTGACTTGGGCGATACGGCCCTGTGCTATCAGCTTACCCAGGCCTGCGACCTAATTATCGAGGACGTCAAGAAACTCGGCGAGATCTGCAAACGTCGCGCTTTCGAGGAGCGTAACACGCTCTGCGCCGGTCGCACTCACGGCATCCACGCCGAGCCTATGACCTTTGGTATGAAGTTTGGCTCTTGGGCCTGGGAGCTCAAGCGCGATCTGGATCGCCTTGAGGACGCTCGCAAGAACGTCGCCTTCGGTGCCATCTCGGGTGCCGTTGGCACCTACAGCTCCATCGAGCCGTTTGTCGAGGAGTATGTCTGCGAGCACCTGGGTTTGGTTCACGACCCGCTGTCCACGCAGGTTATCAGCCGCGACCATCATGCCTACCTCGCCGGCGTCCTTGCCACCACGGCGGCCACCTGCGAGCGTATCGCTACCGAGGTTCGCAATCTGCAGAAGACCGATACGCTCGAGGCCGAGGAGCCGTTCCGCAAGGGTCAAAAGGGCAGCTCCGCCATGCCGCACAAGCGTAACCCCATCACCATGGAGAAGGTCTGCGGCCTGTCGCGCGTCGTGAAGTCCAACGCCCAGGTCGCCTTCGACAACGTCGCCCTGTGGCATGAGCGTGACATTTCGCACTCTTCTGCCGAGCGCGTCGCCCAGGCCGATAGCTTTATCGCGCTTGACCACATGTTCCAGTGCCTTATCCGCGTTATCGATGGCCTCCAGCTGTATCCGGCTCGCATGATGGCCAACCTCAACAAGACCCGCGGTCTCATCTTCTCCTCCAAGGTTCTGTTGGCCCTCGTCGATACGGGCATTACCCGTGAGGACGCCTACGCAATCGTGCAGGAAAACGCCATGGCGACCTGGCATGAGGTGCAGGACTGCGTTTCCGGCCCCACCTTCAAGGAGCGCCTCGAGGCCGATCCGCGCTGCACCGTCAGCCAGGAGAAGCTCGACGAGATCTTTGATCCGTGGGACTTCCTCACCCGCATCGATACGGTCTTCGATCGTCTGGAGCAGCTGAGCTTCGAGTAGGTTCGGCATAACGTTAGCTTTTTAGGGCGCTTTGCTGGTAATGTGTGTTGCCGGTAAAGCGCCTCGTTGCATTTAAGGAAAGACGGGGATAATAGTCGTCTCGAATGACATTCTGAGAAGGAGATCGCATGATTTCGTTTGATTACAAGCCCCAGGGCGTGTGTACTCGCAATATTCACCTCAATCTTTCCGATGACGGCAGCAAGGTGCTGGGCGTTGAGTTTACCGGCGGCTGCAGCGGCAACCTCAAGGCCATCTCTAAATTGGTCGAAGGTGCATCTTCCGATCGTGTGATTGAGGTGTTGGCCGGCAATACGTGCGGCACGAAAAAGACCTCCTGTGCCGACCAACTTACGCGTGCCATCGAGGCCGCGCGTGCCGAGATTGCCTAATGAGTATTTTTGATCGCGTTAAGAATGGGGTAACGCGCCGAGGATTTGTGTTGGGTGGTGCTGCCGCGAGTGCTGCCACGCTGCTTGCGGGGTGCTCGAAAAAAACGGGCACCAGCGATGATGCTGCCGGTGAGCCGCAGGTTATCAAAGATGATTCCAAGATCGTCTCGATTACCGAAGAGTATGAGGCCGTCGACATTGATCTTAAGCCGACGGCGTCGTGGACGTTGCCATTGGGGACGCTGCTGTACTACTGCGATGGAGGTTACGCTGCGGCGATGATGGCGCCCGCATCTGCGCTGCATGCCAACACGCTTGGCGTGTTCAACATGGGGGACGGCTCACTCACCACGTTGATTGACGATCCTGTCGAGGGTTCCGGTTATGCGTTTTACGACGTTCGCGCCACCGATAGCGTGTTTGCGTGGGTTGAGATGAACTACGCGAATTCGTCGTGGAAGCTCTATGCGCAAACCCTGTCGGGCGCGGCGCTTACTGGTAATGCCGTTGAGCTTGATCGCGGCGGTGAGGACTACGACCCTCCGCTGTTTACCGCCTTTGACTCGTCGGTCATCTGGTACAAGATACCTTCGACCGGTGGCAATAAGACCGGCAGCGATTCATATTGCTACCGCCGTTCGCTCGATGAATCTAAAGCGGAGGCAATCTGGAAGTCGACAGGCCGCTTTGCGTCTGCACCGCGCGTGAGCGATGGCATCCTGACTATCTCACCCCGCGTGCGCAATGACGAGGGCGTCTACTACGGCATGACGGCGATCGACCTGACGGACGGCAACAATACCAAGAGGGCTCAGCTGGTCCTTCCTTCGTCGGTGTCACCTTTCGAGGCCGTATATATGGGCGATACGTTTGTGTTCTCCATTGAGGCGACCTATGCCGGCGTGGGCGGCCTGGGCAATATGGGTACCTACATTGGTAACGAGGGCGGCCCGTATCAATTTCTATCGCGCGAACCGCTCGCGTGCGCCGCCGGCAGGAAGGGCAAATATCTGGTTAAGGTTCAGGCATCGCATTTTCTGATCGATACCTCCGCTAAAACCTATGGTTCGCTGCTGTCGCCCGACCGCGCTCTCGAATATGGCGACTATCCAGCTACGGCGGGAAAATCGAATACGTTTTTAACCTATGCCACGGTGCGTAATAGCCAAGGAATTCCCGAGACGGTTACCGCTCGCCTGTTCTCTCTTTAGCGCCGAGGGGTTAAAAAGGCGCCAACGGGGGAATAAGCCCATTGTAACCGTGAGTACCGCCCGCCGAGCTGTCGCGCCCATGCGATGCCCGGTGGGCTCAGGTGCGTTAAAATGGGCTTGTTCTTAGCTAATTGAGACAGGGGGGCCGTGTTATGGCTTCAGATGCAAAAAAGATTCTGCTGGTCGAGGACGAGAAGGCGATCCGTGACGCTGTCGCTGCCTATCTCGAGCGCGAGGGCTACTGGGTTGTTGGCGTTGGCGATGGCCAGTCTGCGATCGAGGAGTTCGAGAAGCACCAGTTCGACCTGGTTGTGCTCGACCTTATGCTCCCCAAGATCCCCGGCGAGCGCGTTTGCCGCACTATCCGCGATACCTCGGATGTGCCCATCATCATGCTTACCGCCAAGGGCGAGATCGAGGATCGCATCATCGGCCTCGAGCTTGGTGCCGACGACTACCTGATCAAGCCGTTCTCGCCGCGCGAGCTCGTCGCCCGCGTTCGCGCCCTGTTCCGTCGTGCTCACCAGGCAGACGAGCCCGCCGTTGAGGTACTCGACTTTGGCGATCTGGTCATCGATATCTCGGGCCACAAGATCTTGGTCGAGGGCAAGGAAGTTGATTTGACCGCTTCCGAGTTTAAGCTGCTTACCACGCTTGCTCGCCATCCCGGTCGCGTCTATAACCGTATGGAGCTGGTCGAGAAGGTGCTCGGCTACGACTTTGAGGGCTACGAGCGCACCATCGACAGCCACGTGAAGAACCTTCGCGCCAAGCTGGGCGACGACCCCAAGAAGCCTAAGTGGCTCTATACCGTTCACGGCGTCGGTTATCGCTTCGAGGCTCCGGCCAAGACCGATAAGTCGGACGAGAAATAGGTAAATCACATATGACACCTGCGCGCTTTGAAATCGGACAAAAGCACAAGCAGGAGAACGAGGCGGGTTCCAAGGCAAGTTGGAACACGCCTCGTTCCGATTCACGGCCGGCGATGAGCTATCCCTCGCGTATGGCTTTGGCTTTTGCCCTGACATCGCTCATGACGGTATTGGTGCTGGTGGGCGTTGTCTCCGTTGTGTGGGGCACCGTCTTTTCGGATTACACGCGCTCCAATATCGTCGAGATCGCCAATTCTGCTGCCGAAAAGCTTGCGACGTCGTATGAGGAAAACGGCAATTGGACTGCGGGCGAGCTGCGCACGGTCGCGACATCGAGCTTGGTGTCCGACGACCTGGGTATGCAGGTCGTCAACAAAAAGGGCGTTGTCGTTTATGACGACTCATGGCCTTCGGCAAGTGCGACCGCCGATGTGCGCGAGAGCGAATTGCCGTCGAGCAGCTCGAGCGGTAAAAAGGCCTCGCATAGCCCGGTCTCGTCAGCGCCCACCGACTCCGATAGCGTTGCCAACGTCGAAATCGTTACGTCCTCTGGCGAGCATGTCGGACAGGTAAAGCTATGGGCTATCGGCTCCGACGCTCTGCTCACTAAGGCAGATTCTGCGTTTAGGGAGAAGACCTTTAACGCCATGGCTCTTGCCGCGGTTGTTGCAATCTGCATCTCGGTCGTTATCGGATCGCTCGTGTCGCGCATGCTTACCAAGCCAATTCATCGTATTACGAGCACAGCCAAGCAAATTCGCGACGGCGATCTGTCTGCTCGTACGGGCTTGCGCGGCGATGACGAAATCGATCAGCTGGGTGAGACCTTTGACGAGATGGCCACCTCGCTCGAGAAAGATATGAAGCACGAAAAGCGCCTGACCTCGGATGTCGCAC
This sequence comes from Collinsella sp. WCA1-178-WT-3 (M1), assembly GCF_009696325.1. GTDB lineage: Bacteria > Actinomycetota > Coriobacteriia > Coriobacteriales > Coriobacteriaceae > Collinsella. The sequence goes on along the minus strand of NZ_VUME01000004.1, from coordinate 14,699 downwards.
ACGAGCTTCGTACACCGCTCATGGCCATGCTTGCAACGGTCGAGGCCATGCAAGACGGCGTGTACCCCACCGACGACGAGCATCTGGAGACGGTCGCTTCCGAGACGCGTCGCCTGGCTCGTTTGGTGCAGCAGATGCTCGACCTATCGCGTATGGAAAACAGCACGGCTCCGCTCAATCTCGAACCGGTGGACATGGTTCCGTTCGTGCGATCGATTGTGAACGGCCAGGAGCGTCTGTTTGCCGACCGTGACCTTCGCCTTCGCTTTGCAGATGAAACCCAGGGGCACGACGATGTCGTCGAGGCCGATCCCGACATGATCACGCAATGCGTCATCAACCTCATGAGCAACGCCATGCGCTACACCCCCGAGGGCGGTTGGGTCGTAGTGTCGGTGCTCAGTGACCGCAAGCATGTCAGTATTGCCGTTTCGGATACCGGTATCGGTATTGCCAAGGACGATCTGTCGCGTATCTTCGGACGATTTTGGCGCGCCGATGCCAGCCGCGCCCGCGAAGCTGGCGGCCTGGGCGTCGGCCTCGCCGTAACTAAACAGATCGTCGAGCGTCACCATGGCTACATATCCGTGGAGTCAGAGCTTGGAAAGGGTACGACTTTTACGATTCATCTGCCCCGCGAGCACACGGCGGACGCGGCATCTACTACAATGGAGCACTAGCTTTTCGCTATTCGGTGAAGGAGGGGCCGCGTCCCTGCCGCTCCGAGTTTGCGAAAACGTGCGGGAAAGAACCCGCATTTCTATCGTATTTAGGTAAGGAGTGACTCACGTGACAACGATGGAGCGTCGTCCGGATTCCCGTGGCAAGGTTCGTGATATCTACGATGCCGGCGAAAACCTGTTGATGGTCGCCACCGATCGCATTTCTGCGTTCGACTTTATTCTTCCCGACGAAATTCCGTTTAAGGGAGAGGTGCTCAACCGTATCTCGGCGTTCTGGTTCGACAAGTTTGCCGATATCGTCCCCAATCACCTCGTCTCCATCGATCCGGCGGATTTCCCCAAGGAGTTTGCCGAGTATCGTGACTATCTCGCAGGCCGCGCCATGCTGGTTAAGAAGGCCCAGACGATTCCTATCGAGTGCATCGTCCGCGGCTATCTGACCGGTTCGGGCAAGAAGACCTACGACGAGAACGGCACCGTCTGCGGCATCCAGCTGCCTGAGGGCCTGACCGAGGCCTCCAAGCTCCCCGAGCCGCTGTTCACCCCGTCCACGAAGGCCGAGATCGGTGATCACGACGAGAATATCTCGTTTGAGCGTTGCTGCGAGATCGTTGGCGAGGACATCGCCACGCAGATCCGAGATCTGTCTCTTAAGATCTACAAAGCTGCCGCCGAGTATGCAGCGACCCGTGGCATCATCATTGCCGACACCAAGTTTGAGTTTGGTGTCATCGATGGCAAGGTCACGCTGATCGACGAGTGCCTCACGCCCGACTCCAGCCGTTTCTGGCCTGCCGCCAGCTACGAGGAGGGTAAGATTCAGCCTAGCTACGACAAGCAATTCGTCCGCAATTGGCTCAAGGCCAACTGGGATATGACGGGGGAGACCCCGCATCTGCCCGCCGAGGTCATCGATGGCACGTCCGAGCGCTATCGCGAGGCCTTCCAGATCATCACGGGCTCCCAGTTTACAAGCATGAAGGAGAACGCGTAAGTGAGTACCCGCAGCGCCACGAACAAGCGCACGCAATCCCACGAGGTTACCGGGGTTGCGCGCAAGTCCGCCGCATCCGCCAAGCCAGCTCGTCAGGCAGCGAGTTCTGTTCGCGTCGTGCCGGCATCATCCAAGGCACGCCGCAAGGAGCTCGAGAAGGGCGAGAGCCTCGAGGGCCTCTCTAAAGAGGAGAAGCGCGCCCGCAAGGCTAAGCGGCGCGCCAAGGAGGACCGCATCTACACGGTGTCGAGCATTCTTCTCAAGCAGGATGAGGACTACACCAAGCGCCGCCGCATCTGGTGGGCCGTGCTTACTATCGGCATGGTGCTCGTCGTGGCCATTTGGTCTTCGCTGTACTTCGCTCCCGCTGGCATGGTGTCCAGTCCCGTCCAGATGGCCGGCATTGTTTTGTCCTACATCGTCATTCTGGGTGACTTCATCTACGACTTCGTGCGCATCCGTCCCTTGCGTAATATGTATCGCGCGCAGGCCGAGGGCATGTCCGATAACAAGCTCAACGCTATTATCGAGCGCTCGGCTGCCAAAGAGGACAAGAAGGCCTCCAAGAAGAAGTGGTAGCGTTACAACCTATAGATATCGCTAAGATATAAGGCGCGTCGTTTTTTGCGGCGCGCCTTTTTACTGTCCTGTAGATAGATGGAGTGGCACATGATTCGAGCTGCCCTGACGGTCGAAGAGGCTCTGGAGGGTATGAAGTCCCTGGAGCCCAAGATTAAAAATTATGCGCGTCTCGTTGTCCGCAAGGGCGTCAACGTTAAGCCCGGTCAGGAGGTCGTCGTTCAGTCTCCCGTCGAGTGCGCGTCATTTGCGCGCGTGGTGGTTGCGGAGGCTTATGACGCCGGTGCCGGTCACGTGACGGTCATCTGGGCTGACGATGCCGTGACGAGGCTTACCTACGAGCATGTCGAGAAAAGCTATTTTGAGCAGACTCCCGAGTGGAAGCGCATGCAGCTGGATTCGTTTGCCCAGGACGGTGCCTGCTTTATCTTTATTGAGGGCACGGACCCTGCTGCCCTCAAGGGCATCGATCCCGCTAAGCCTGCCGCAGCTTCTAAGGCGAGGAACACGCAGTGTAAGGTCTTCCGCCGTGGACTGGACTACAACATTAACCCGTGGTGCATCGCCGGCGCTCCGGTCGCTGCTTGGGCGCGCGAGGTATTCCCGGGAGACGCCGATGAGGTTGCAGTCTATAAACTGTGGAATGCGATTCTGCACACCGCTCGTGCTGATGGCCAGGACCCGGAGAGCGACTGGGAGCTCCATGACGCCACATTCGAAAAGAACCTGCGCTTCCTAAACGATAATCAATTTGATTCCCTGCACTACACCGCTTCGAATGGAACTGATCTGACGATTGGAATGACGAAAGGCCATGAGTGGGCCGGCGGCAAGGGAAAAACTCCCGACGGTCACCCTTTCTTCCCCAACATTCCCACCGAGGAGGTCTTCACCTCGCCCGATCGTATGCGCGCCGACGGCATCGTGTACTCGGCTATGCCGCTCATTCACCACGGCAATAAGGTTGACGATTTTTGGATTAAGTTCGAGAACGGCCGCGTAGTGGACTATGACGCTCGTGTGGGTAAGGCAACGCTTGCGAGCATTATTGAAACCGATGAAGGTGCTGCTCATCTGGGCGAGGTCGCGCTTATTTCCAAGAACACACCGATTCGTGAAAGCGGCATTCTATTCTACGACACACTTTATGACGAGAACGCCAGCTGTCACCTTGCGTTGGGTGTCGGTTTTCCCGAGTGCATCGAAAGCGGGTATGACATGTCCAAAGAGGAACTTCTGGAGCATGGCGTCAACGTTTCGAGCACGCACGTTGACTTTATGATTGGCACGGACGACATCGATATTACGGGCATTACACCTGATGGACGTGAAATTGTGATTTTCCAGAACGGCCAATGGAGTTGGGAATAGTCTCAGACCGTGGTACAATGCCATCCGCGGGCCGTTAGCTCAGCTGGCAGAGCAGGGGACTTTTAATCCCAAGGTCCAGGGTTCGAACCCCTGACGGCCCACCATAGTTTTCGCAGGTCAGAGACGGTGTTGTCTCTGACCTTTTTCTTTGTGTACCCCACGAGTACCCAAAACGGTACCCCTCAAATCACGTGGATTCCATAATTCTGGGCTGTCTGTAGAGGGGTATAGCGTCCCGATGGTCGGACGGATGGATCATTGTTGATGCGTCCGTCCATCCGTCCGAGGGGGCAGGGGACGGCCCGAGCGAGTGCGAGCGTTCTGCGCGCTTTCGATAGCCGTAGGGGCTCCATGCCTAGCTCCAGGCTGTTGGAAGGGCGTTGAACGCGAGCTTCGAGCGCGGATTGAAGGGTCAACCGAGTGGCTCTGTGGTGGGGCGGGCTTCATGACGATTCGGCAGCCCACACCTATTTCTATAACTTATATATCTATATAAAAGGGGAATTGACTTCATGTCAATTTTGCAACTTGTTTACCTGCGGATATGCGGAATTGGATGCCCCCTTTTGAGGGTGGGTTTAAATTGACATGAGGTCAACCGAAATTGACATGAAGTCAATTTTTATTGACATGAAGCCAATCCTTTCTAGGGTTAGAAATTGACATGAGGTCAATTTCTAACCCTGTTTTTTTGGAAGGAAAAAGCCCTTGCGTCCATATTGTCTGTGCCGTTGGTGCAGTCGCATCAAGCAGGAGCTCGCAACATGTCGCAAATGCGGCTGAGCAGAAAGCGCAAGCAGACGGCGGCGCGTCTCTAAAAGATGAGAACCCGGACTATGCCGGTTGGCTTACGGTCGAAAGGACCTCGATCTCAACGCCCGTTGTCTCATGCCGCCAGGGTGACCTTAACGGGCTCTACCTCAATCACGGTTTCGATCGCTTGCCGTCATTCTCCGGGTGTCCGTTTTTAGCTGAAGGCTCATCGCCATCAAGTACGAATATGCTCGTGTACGCCCATAACATGGGATATGGAAACCTTGGCTTTACCGAGCTCCAGAATTGTTATCGGACGGATTGTTTTGCAAATATTGGAGCCGTGACATTCACGAACGCAAATGGCAATACCACTCGCTATAGGCCGTTGTTCGGCTTGAGAGTGCCTAAAAAATTTGATTTGCTTCTACGATTTGACTTTGCTGGAGAGCCAGACTTCAAGGCCTGGCTTAATTCTTTGTCCGAGCACGCTAGCGCGAAGTCAGATTCCGCTGGGTCCGACTCTGTTATCACTTTGGTGACATGCTCTTCCGCGATTGGCGGTGATCGATACCGCAGCGTTTTAGTTTGCAGGAGAGCATTTTGATTAAGGCAGATGTCCTTCCTAGAATATAGTCATGATTTCTTGAACTCAGGAATAGGCCCTAATGATTCGAGATAATGCGAATCATTAGGGCCTACATGCTGTCTTTCTAATCCTCGGGAAGCTCGATTGGGTAGTGGGCCGTCAGGCTTCGGTACTTGCGGTAGAACCCGGACAGCAGGTCGGCCACGCGGTGGCGTTGTCTGTCCCTCGCCTCGGCCTTCGCGCCGAAGCGCGAGCCGGGCGGCATGACCCTCGTCACGGCGGTGCCCTCCTGCGGCACGCCGCCGACCTCGAACGCCTCGTGCATGAGGTCGCGCGTCGGCTCGGCCTTCAGCCTCTCGGCCTCGATGATGCCGGATATCTCGTCCTCCATGGAGTCGGCCACGAACTTGCGCCAGTTGCGCTCGACGGCGTCGTGGCGCTCGGACTCGGGCGCGGCCGGGTCGATGTCGAACTGGGCGTCCGCCTCCCCGAAGCCGGCGATCTCGAGGAACCGCTCGATGAGCTCGGACTTGTCGCGCAGCTCGGGCGACGCCGCCACCGAGGACATGATCCGCGCGGCGATCTCCCTGTCCTTCACGTGGTCGCCGTGGCGCTGCTCGACGAGCATCAGGATGTAGTCGATGTTGATCTCCACCTGGCGCACGAGCTCCATCTCGAAGACGAGGTCCTCGGCGATGGACTCCTTCTCGGAGCGCTCCCGGTCGCGCATCTCGTCGCGCACGGCGAGGTGTTAATGCCAATATAAATCCCGCCAGTTATGCCAACATACAGCGCCAATCGCACCAACGCAGTTGCGCCGATCGCACCAACGTATTTCTGCCGATTTGACCAATGGGAATATGCTCTTCCCGCCTCGATATCTGTCTGGCGGGAAGGAGCGGGATTGGAAGAGAGGAACATCATGGGCGAGCTGAACATGTACAGGCAGCTCGGGCTGAAGCCCAACTTCAGCGAGATCGGAAGGCGATACGGCCTCGATCGCCACACCGTCTCACGGTATTGGAACGAGGGAGGGGATGTCGACGACGGGAGGTGCAGGCGCCCCAGCGGCTTCGACAAGCACGGCGACCTGATCGCGCAGAAGGCCGCGATGCCCGGCGCCACCAAGAAGGCGGTGCACGAGTACCTGCTGCATCGGTGCAAGGGGCCGTCCCTGCCCGGCTACAACGCCTTCACGCACTACTGCCGCAAGCACGACGTGCGCTTCGACGGAGGGGCCGAGCAGGATGCCCATCCCCGATACGAGACCCCGATGGGCCGCCAGCTGCAGTTCGACTGGAAGGAGGACCTGCGCATGGTGAGCAGGCACGGCGAGGTGTTCGAGTTCAACGTCTTCTCCGCCACCCTGGGGTACTCCAGGATGCACAGGTTCGTCTACACGAGGGGAAGGACCAGGGACGACCTGCTCGCATGCTGGATCTCCGCGATATCGTTCTACGGGGGCATCGCCGAGGAGTGGCTCACCGACAACATGTCGGCGAAAGTCGGCTTCGAGGGGCGCAGGCGCGTCAAGAGCCCGCGGGTGCTGCGGTTCGCCAGGGAGGCGGGGTTCGAGCTGCACCTCTGCAAGCCCGGCTCGCCGGAGACGAAGGGCAAGGACGAGAGCGCGAACCGCTTCCTGGGCAGGCTCTCCGTCTACGACGGCGACTTCGAGGACGAGGACGACCTCATCGGCATAATCGCCCACATAGAGGCCAGGTCCAACGCGGAGCCGAACGAGACCACGGGGCTGCCGCCGGCGGTCCTGTTCATGAGGGAGAAGGAGCACCTGCGGCCGGTGGGCAACATGGCGCTGCTGGAGCAGATGGCCGGGGACGTCAGGACCCAGACGGTGCCCCCGACCATGCTGGTCAGGGCCGCGGGCAGGGAGTGGTCCGTGCCCCGCAGGTGCATCGGGAAGAAGGCCAGGGTGATCACCATGCCGGGCGGGCAGATCAGGGTCACCGTCGCCGGAGAGCTCGTCGCCGTCCACGATGCGTCGCAGGGCACCGGCAGGTTCAATTATACAGACGAGCACTACATGGAGGCGCTGGAGGGGAAATCCCGCTACGCGGACGCGGACATCAGGGAGGCGGCCATGGAGAACCTCAGGCTCCTGGAGGAAATGGGGGAAGTCGATGGATAGCGCGATCGCGGAGGCGAGCCCCTACGTCAGGGCGCAGCGAAACCTGGCCACCCTGAAACTGGACCAGATGGCGGCATCGCTGCCCGACTACATGAGGATGGTTTCGGAGGGCGACATGGAGTTCGTGTCGGCGCTGGCGGAGATGACCTCCGCCGAGGTGAGGTCGAGGGAGCAGCGTATCCTGAGGCAGAGGCTCAGGTCATCGGGCTTCCCGTACGTCAAGTCCCTGGCGGACTTCGACTGGTCGTTCCAGCCCTCGGTGCCGAGGCCGAAGGTCGAGGAGCTGGCGACCCTGCGGTTCGTCGATCGCGCCGAGAACGTCCTGCTCGTGGGCAGCCCGGGGGTCGGCAAGACGCACCTGGCGATCGCGTTGGGCGTCGAGGCGGTGAGGGCCGGGAGGGAGGTGCGGTTCATGGACTGCGCGCGCCTGGTCGACGACCTGAGGGACGCCCAGTCCAGGGGGATCCTGAAGAAGAGGCTCAAGTACTACGCCCACTCGAAGCTGCTGATAATCGACGAGCTGGGCTACCTGAACATCGACGAGGGCGGCGCCGACCTGCTGTTCCAGCTGGTCAGCACCCGGTACGAGCAGCGGTCCACCATCATCACCACCAACGTGGGCATCGGGGGCTGGGCCAAGGTGTTCGGCGACGAGGTCGCGGCGAGCGCCATCGCCGACAGGGTCTGCCACCACTGCAGCATGATAAAGATCACGGGCAGGTCCTACAGGCTTAAGGACCTGCCCGCGGAGAAGAAGAGGGAGGAATGAGTCGGCGGGCGCGCCGAAACCGGTGAAAACGCGTTGGTGCACATGGCGCATATATGTTGGTGCAACCGGCGCGATATGTTGGTGAATGTGGCACAAACTATATTGACATTATCAATTACCATGCTATAATCCTAGATATCAATCATCCAGCGGGGCCTTTGGCAAGCGCCGCTTCGAGTTAGGTCAGGTTAGATGAAGAACTAGCGATGCCCGTTTCGGGTACCCCATACGACCATTCTGTACATCCGGTCGCGCTTCAGGGTGCCGCATCGCTTCAGTGCCTTCTCGTTCCAAATCCATACATCGCGTGCCTGACCCCTGCGCGACCTCCTCTCAAAGGAGCTCGCCATGCAACTGAATCTCACTCACATCAGCTATACCTACCCCGGTACGGCATCGCCAGCCATCGAAGACGTCAGCGCCACGTTCCCATCGGGATGGACGGGCATCATCGGCGACAACGGATGCGGGAAGAGCACGCTCGCCCGTATCGCCGCCCGCGTTATTACACCCGATTCCGGGACGGTGAGCCCGAATCTGTTCGCGTCGTATTGCGAGCAAGACTCGACCCAAGAGCCAGACAAGCTCTTCGATCTCGCATCGGATTGGGGCAAGGAGGCGCAACGGGCAAGGGCGCTGCTCCGCATCGAAGACGACTGGTTCTGGCGCTACGACACGCTCTCGGGCGGTCAGCAGAAGCGGTTCCAGATCGCGTGCGCCCTCTATGCACAGCCAGATGTCCTCATCATGGATGAGCCGACCAACGACCTCGATGCCGCCACGCGCGACATCGTGAAGGAGGCGCTGGCCTCCTTCAGCGGCATCGGCATCCTCATCTCGCACGATAGGGATCTGCTCGATGGCCTTGTGGGCCAGAGCCTCATGTGCGAGGGCACGCGTTGGACCATGCGCCCCGGCGGGTACTCGAAGGCAAGCGACCAGGCGGCGAGCGAACGCGCCTCTGCGATGAGGGATCGCGAGCAAGCCTCTCGTGAAGCTAAGCGCCTGAAGGCAGAAGCCCAGCGCAGGAGCGAAGAGGCGGCACGTCAGAAGGGCAAGCGAAGCAAGCGCGGCTTGAGCAAAAAAGACAGCGACGCTCGGGAGAAGATCGGACGCGCCATAGTCTCTGGAAAGGACGGCGTTGCAGGGAAGCTCTCGTCCAAAATGAGCGGGCGGCTCGCAAAGGCCGAGGCAGAGCTTTCTGAGAAAACCGTCTCGAAAAGATACGACCATCGTATCGGCGAGTTCGGCGTCGCTGCGCGCTCAAGTTGCGTGGCGCACTTGGAGGCATCGCGACTGTCTGCTGGCGAGTTCTCGATAGATGTGCCGGAGCTCTGGATCTCGCCAACGGATCACGTGGTGTTGACCGGTGCGAACGGAACGGGAAAGAGCCTGGTGGTACGAAGCGTCATCGAATCTGTCCCCGACAATGTCAAAGTTGCGTACGTTCCCCAGGACGTCGGGCCAGAGGAACGCGAGCGAGCACTGAGGCATCTCCGAGACCAGGACCAGGAGACGAAAGGTCGCATCCTCTCCATCGTGGCGCGGTTGAACTCCGACCCTGACAAACTGCTCGATGGCGACGATTTGAGTCCTGGCGAACTCCGCAAACTCATGCTTGCTGAACAGCTTGTTACGAATCCCAACCTCCTCGTACTCGACGAGCCGACGAATCATCTTGATGTGGGTTCTATTGAGGCGCTGCAGGAGATGCTGAGCGGTTTCTCTGGCGCGTTACTGTTGGTTACGCATGATAGACAGCTGTCGGAGGCAGTCACGCAGATTGGCTGGGAAACTATTCAAGGTGAGAGCCTGATGAGATTGCTGGTCGTCTAAACAATGGGTTTTATAAAAGAGCCTTGTCGGGTGGATTTGCAGCTTCAGTTTGCAATTATTGTTTAACTCCGCGTGGGTAGTCGCAAGCGGCTTGCTCGTGACGACAGCGACTATTGCCAAAGGGTGGAACAAATAAGGACTCATAGAAACCCTTGGTCGGTGTGCTAACATGATTACAGTGAGTAAGTAAGTCTTCAATAACACTAAGCCATTACATAATAAAATCCGACTCCGCGCCGTCAAAATCCGACTCCAAGCCCTCTTCCGGCTCCTCCGGCAAGCCGTCCCATGAGCATACGTGGCAGGCGCAGTACCGCAACGACCCCGTATACGAGACCCGCACTCGAACTGTTGTAGACCAGGACGCATGGGACGAGCAGGTTCTAAGTGGCTCGCATGCTGTCTGTTCAGATGGTACGGTTTTCTACGACAATGCCGCTCTTGCTGCTTACTGCAAGAAAATGGCAATGGCTGGAACGCCCGTTTCGTACTACACCGTGGATGATTACACAACCGTTCACCATGAAGCAGTGACGCATCAGGAGACATATCAGGTACAGACCGGGACCAAGCAGGTCCTCACCGGCTACCGCTGCTCTGGCTGCGGCGCCACGAAATAGGCCCGAAGCGGATAGATGGACTGGCTTCATGGAACCAGGTGTGAATTTGCTCCGCGCCATTTCGCTCTTCGGTCGATTCGGCTTCGCCCTGCTCTTGATAATACGACCGGAGCACTTCGGGAAGAGGCTCCCGCTCGGAATGGGCGGGAGCCTCTGTTTTACCGAGTCCTTTATTGATTCCAACCTTTAGCCTTGGCGGCTTTGAGGACAGCAGCGTACCGCAGTTGCAGGACTCCATCGACTGCGTCGATTAGACCGCGCCGTAATAGTGCGTTCTTCGTTCGGGACATGCTGTCGTTTCCAACGGCAAAGAACGCGGCCAAGTCCTGATTGGACTTTTTGAGCCCACAAATGGGGTATCCCTTGCGGGTACCGATGCGCTCGTAACGCAGTATCTCGAGCATGAGCTCTAACTCGAGTTTCCCCCGTGCAACGAGGTACAGCCAACGATTGCTTTTGTCGGCGCGGAGCCGTGCTCTTGCCGATAATTCGGCTTCACTTGCAGCGGCGCAGATTTGTGGTGGTTCAGAGCCGCTGAGCTGTGTAAACCGTTCACGTGATATAGTATTTTTAATGCTAATCGCACTCTTCGTGGTGCTTGGCGCCGCCGGAGCTACTACTTCCGGCGGCGCTGCTTTTTTAGGCGGATCTTCATCCATGATTATCGCCTCCGTTTCTTTTTAGGACGCCCGCCACGGGTGCCGCCGACGATCATTTTTCCGTGCCTAACAAATTCAGACTCGATTGCTGGTAAATACAGTAATCCGTCAGTGCCCACAAAAACGAGCCCTGCTGCGGCCAGCGCATTTACATGTTCGGCCGCGATGGTCGATTTGCCGCGCGATCCATAAAGCTGCAATGCGAGCAGCTCGTTGTCTGCTGGCAATGAGTGACCTGAAGTCGATGATGCGAGCGAGCACATTGCGAGCCATACGCCTATATCTGCGTATGTTCTGTCACCGCGAGCTGCATACAGTTGTTTGAGTTCGAGGGTGTTTGTTATCGGCAGCTCAATTCGCAGCGAGGGCAGCTGCGCATCCCATGCCGCTTCGATTGCTTCGTCATCACTTATCGAACGAGTCATTATGCTGCGCCTTTATTACTGTCGCGCAGGCCGCAGACGCTCAGCAGGTCATCGCGATTGATCTTCCAGCAACGGCCGATTTGCACTCCGCGAATGTCGCTGCGCTCGACCATGCGGATTAGATGTTTGGCGCTGATCCCAACGGCGGCTTCAGCAGTGCTCGGTGTGATAAGTAGCGGTAGCGAGGTGTAGTCCCCCGCGCGGAACCGCTCAACGATGGCCTGCTCTGATTTGCGCATAGTCGCGCTCCTTTCTGGCCCGTTCTGGGCTCACAAGACTGGACGGCTTTTGCCGTTAATAAAAGACTAAGTCGCTTGTAACCCCAGTGCGGACCCATTTGGTGCCACGCGGTGCCAAATGGTGACAAGCCCGAGCATGGGGCATATTGCTTTCTTAAATCTGTGGTTATGAGAACGAGGGTTTCGCCCTGCAGGGCGCCGGGTTTTAGGGCAGAGCCCTAACAAGCGCCGAACCGTAGGTTTCGGCGCGTACGCGGACGGGCAAAACGCAGTTTTGTACGGCAGCGTACGACTCTTGCGTATTTCAAAAACCTACCCTTACGGTCATTTCGCCCGATTAAGTCTGTCCCGCTCTAAACGGTGGGTTTCCGTACTCGGGCCCGCCTTTCGCCTTAGCCGAAAGGCGGGCATTGTGTGGGGTCGTCTAGGGATGCTTTTCAAGGTTGGCAAGCATCCAGCCCATGACCTTGTCCTCATCCAGTTCGAGATAGATCCGACAACCTTCCTCGTCCCTGTTGCGATAGGGCTTCGAGCGCCTGACGACATAGCCCGCCCTCTCCAGCTGGTCTGCCAGGCAACCGACCTCGGCAGTTTCGCCGCTTATCCTGAATTCGAGCATGGTTCACCTCCGTTTCATTGTCTGAATAGTCTGAATAGTCTCTATAAGAAACAGCTGTCTAGCTGGTCTTTTGCTCAAATCAGAGCCGATTTTCGGCCTTGAAAAAGAAGGGTCGGCACCGAAGGACGGCTCATGTTTTTACGGGCCAAAAAAACAGTATCTGGACGCCGCATAGCCCTATTTTCCGACCGCTCGTAGTTCCAAGATTTCAGTCGCAGGCGGTGCCGCCGTCATCGTTGCCGCCACAGCATCCATTGCCGTTCGCTTTGCTTGAGGGTTGACGCCCGTGTAGATGTTGAGCGTCATGGCAGCGTTGGCGTGGCCCAGGAGCGAGGACACGGACTTGATGTCCGTCCCCGCGAGGATCGCTGCGGTGGCGAACGTGTGACGCAGGTCGTGGAACTTGGGCGGCTCGCCCTCCGAGCCCACCAGCCCTAACTGTCGAACCGTGACGGCCCAGTGACGCGACAGGCGCTCGGGGGCCATGAACTCGCCGTCAGGGCCGCCCAACACGAACATCGATTGCTCGAATGGCACGCCTGCCTTAAAGCACTCGGCGCGTGCTGAAGTTAAGCGGCGTGTAAGGATCCCCACGACTTCATCCGGCATGGGAATGCTCCTCCGGCTCCCGCCGTTTTTTGGCTCTTTCTCGTAATGGCCGTTTTCGCCGAAGCCGATAGATGCTTTGACGTGGAGTATCCTCTGCTCGAAGTCAACGTTTCGCCATCTCAGAGCGAGTAGTTCTCCGCGCCTCATGCCTGTGAGAAGTGCGAGGTAGATCCCCACGTTTTCGGGGCAGTCGCGAGCAATGGAGAGGAATGTGAGCAGCCGTCCGCGCTCGCGCTCGTCCAGCGCATTGGGCTCACGGTGACGGGCCTTGGGCACGCGAACGCAGTCAACGGGGGAGTAGTCGATCACGCGGAGCCTGCCGACGGCGTCGCGGTAGGCGGCCTTGAGCAATGTCACGCTCTTGCGGATGGTGGATGGCTTGTAGCCCTCCTCAACGGCCCAGTTAATCCAGTTTTGAGCTGCTGTTACATCCAGCGAATCGAACTCAATACCGCCGATTCTGCGCTCAACGAGTCGCGCGGCACCGCGGTAGTCGTAGACGGTTGAGGACTCAATTGAGCCGGATGCACTGAGCATGTCGATATAGCCGTCTAGCAGGTCTTTCACTGTCTTATGGGCCATGCTGCCAAGTTTAAGTTTCTTCTGTGCAAGATCTTCCATCTCTTCGCGCCATTCCTTCAACTCGGCCTGAGCTGCACGTTTCGATTTGGCGGCCATGACCTTGCTGACCTGCCCATATGTTCCGTCTTGTTTCTTGAATTTCAGACGTCCGCGCCATCCGCCGCAGCGGTACGGGATGAGACAGGACGAGGTGTAGTAGCGCTTGGGTTTCACGGGGCCTCCACGATTGCGGATGTACCCCCGCGTGTACCGCGGGGTGTACCGATTGTGATTGGAATAGCCCTGTCCTTGCAGTCCCTTCAGTCTAATGAAACCGCAGGTCAGAGTGGGTGTAAGGTAGCACTGCTCAATTCTAAAATCAAACGATATTCCGCTTTTAATCCCAAGGTCCAGGGTTCGAACCCCTGACGGCCCACCATAGAATAGAAAAGCGACTGGCGGATGCCGGCCGCTTTTTTGTTGCCGGTGCACGGGTTCGAACCCGAAAGGGCGCGGAGCTGAGGAAACGCGTCAGCGTTTGCCAGCGCAGCGCGCGAGGCGCGGAGGCGCCGAAGCGGCCGCCCGCGCAGCGGGCCCGAACCCCTGACGGCCCACCATAGAATAGAAAAGCGACTGGCGGATGCCGGCCGCTTTTTTGTTGCCGGTGCACGGGTTCGAACCCGATCTTCTCTATATATAAGGACGCCTGGCGGCCAAAACCAGCCTTTTACCGACAGGAAACCAAAACCAGATGCCGTTAGAGTAAAGTAGTGCAGCAGGGATGACCGATACCTCAACACCTATAAACCAGCTGGTCATCGCCAATACCGGAAGCCGATGCTTCAGATATGACTTCAGTGGAACAGCTGAAGGATCAATTTATTTGTGAACAAAATATGGAGTGCGGGATTCCCGCCCCGCGGGCCCCTCCGGTCTGGCAATATATCTCCTTGCCGCGCGGCCCGGTCGAACCGGATGAGCCGCGGGGCGTGCACCTTGAGAACCGGATACTGCGAGGATGGACACACATGATGTGTCGCATCCGGGCAGACATCGAACCATTTGAAATGGTCTGACTTGGATTCGTTTTTCGCAAGGCCGCCGAGAGGCGGCCCCGAGAAATTCCTTTTCCTATCTAACAGAACCATATGAATCGAACGGAACCGATCAGCGATGACTGAGAGGACCGGACGGGCTCGAGGCCCAAACATATTTGGACGGAGAGTTCGATCCTGGCTCAGGATGAA
>NZ_VUME01000039.1 GCF_009696325.1 Collinsella sp. WCA1-178-WT-3 (M1) | reverse complement strand
CCGGAATCAAGATCGGGCACGGTGCGGTGATAGGCAGCCGCTCGTTGGTGACAAAAGATGTGGGGCACTGTTGCAAAGTTAGCGATGAGGCAGCCTTTTGTCTTATTCAAAGGCCTTACATTTCAAAAACTCTGCTTACCAGGCGCATTTCGCCCAGGGGATCACCATAATAAAATGCTGAGGCCTGGCCTTTGCGTAGTGCACGCATCACCTCAATACCTTTGATGGTGGCGTAAGCCGTCTTCATGGATTTAAATCCCAGCGTGGCGCCGATTATCCGTTTCAGTTTGCCATGATCGCATTCAATCACGTTGTTCCGGTACTTAATCTGTCGGTGTTCAACGTCAGACGGGCACCGGCCTTCGCGTTTGAGCAGAGCAAGCGCGCGACCATAGGCGGGCGCTTTATCCGTGTTGATGAATCGCGGGATCTGCCACTTCTTCACGTTGTTGAGGATTTTACCCAGAAACCGGTATGCAGCTTTGCTGTTACGACGGGAGGAGAGATAAAAATCGACAGTGCGGCCCCGGCTGTCGACGGCCCGGTACAGATACGCCCAGCGGCCATTGACCTTCACGTAGGTTTCATCCATGTGCCACGGGCAAAGATCGGAAGGGTTACGCCAGTACCAGCGCAGCCGTTTTTCCATTTCAGGCGCATAACGCTGAACCCAGCGGTAAATCGTGGAGTGATCGACATTCACTCCGCGTTCAGCCAGCATCTCCTGCAGCTCACGGTAACTGATGCCGTATTTGCAGTACCAGCGTACGGCCCACAGAATGATGTCACGCTGAAAATGCCGGCCTTTGAATGGGTTCATGTGCAGCTCCATCAGCAAAAGGGGATGATAAGTTTATCACCACCGACTATTTGCAACAGTGCCAACTGAGGTGTTCCTTGACGAATTCGATATGCACGCCGCGTTGTGTCAGCGTTTGCACGATCCGGCGCAAATCATCGAGATTGCGCGCCAGGCGATCCATGCTATGCACCACCACGGTGTCGCCGGTG
>NZ_VUME01000037.1 GCF_009696325.1 Collinsella sp. WCA1-178-WT-3 (M1) | reverse complement strand
AGCGAAAGCGAGCCTTAACAGGGCGACTTGAGTCCCGCGCCGCGGACGCGAAGCCGGGTGAGCTATCCGTGGGCAGGCTGAAGCGGGGGTAAGACCCCGTGGAGGGCCGAACGCACGTCGGTTGAAAACGGCGGCGATGACCTGCGGATAGGGGTGAAAGGCCAATCAAACCCGGAGATATCTCGTTCTCCCCGAAATAGCTTTAGGGCTAGCGTCGCGCGTTCACCGCCGGAGGTAGAGCACCGGATGGACGAGGGGGCTTCGCCGCCTACCGAATCCAACCGAACTCCGAATGCCGGCGGCCCAGAGCGCGGCAGTCAGAGCATGTGGGCTAAGCTGTGTGCTCGAGAGGGAAACAGCCCGGACCGCCCGCTAAGGTCCCCAAGTTCCAGCCGAGTGGCAAAGGATGTGCGTCCGCCCAGACAACCAGGATGTTGGCTTAGAAGCAGCCATGCATTCAAAGAGTGCGTAACAGCTCACTGGTCGAGTGGACATGCGCCGACAATACACGGGGCTAAGCTGGACACCGAAGCGGCGGGATTTTATCTATAGAATCGGTAGGGGAGCTTCCCATGGGCGGAGAAGCCGGAGGGCGACCGACGGTGGAGCGCATGGGAGTGAGAATGCTGGCATGAGTAGCGAGAGACGAGAGAGTAACTCGTCCGCCGTGAACCCGAGGTTTCCTGGGCAAGGCTAATCCTCCCAGGGTCAGTCGGGGGCTAAGGCGAGGCCGGGAGGCGTAGCCGACGCGCAGCAGGCAGACATTCCTGCACCGCGCACGCGGCGCTACGACCGACGGGGCGACGGATGGGGGTGGCTCGGCGGGGTTCTGGACGTCCCCGTGATGGAGCGCGGCCCGCGGACCAGGGAAATCCGGTCCGCATCGAGGGCGAGGCTCCGGACGAAGCACTTAAGCGAAGCGAGTGAGCCCGAGGTCCCTAGAAAAACCCCTAGGCAGGCGCGTGCGCGCCCGTACCGCAAACCGACACAGGTGGGTGGGTAGAACATACCGAGGCGATCGGGTCAACCATGGTCAAGGA
>NZ_VUME01000036.1 GCF_009696325.1 Collinsella sp. WCA1-178-WT-3 (M1) | reverse complement strand
TACTCACTATCTGGCTGCATATTTCAATTCGCTCAAGCTGAACATTAATACGCTGTAGATGTAGAACCTTATCGTAGATAAAAACACTGTCGATGATAAGCATCAGGACGAAAAAAATGACTAAAATCAATCGGGTAATTCCCCACATAGTGCTCAATCGGGATATCCACTTAATATCCCAACGGAACAAAGATACTAAGCAATAATAAATAATAGTCATTAAAGAAACTCCTGAAGAAAAAATGCTTTAATGTTAAAGCATTTTTTCTTAAAAATACCCCCTCTAATTACATAGATTAAATAACCATTTTTCTTCGTAAAGTGAAGATATTAAAAGCGGCTGTATTCAACAGTATCCATCTAATGCGATCCAATTCGCGGTAACGCCCAGATACAACAAAGGTCGCCATTAGCGACCTTAGATTTAAAATAAATCTAATTTAGGCAAAACCCCCTAGGAATAGATTTATTTTAAATCTGCCATTTTTCATCAATCAATCTCGCCATAAATCGCTTATCAGTCTGACATGACTCAAATACCCGTCAAATCGCCCCTAAAAACGATTCTAAGACCATAAATACCTATCACTCGACACCTAGCATGACTTTTCTCTAAAAACAGCTGTATTTAACAGTATCCATCTAACGCGCACTACGTGATCATCGTTCAGAGGAAATAGGAAAGCTAACGAGTATTTAAGATAGTTTTGTCCGATTAAATCAGCCAAAAAGTGACGTTGTGATTTTGTTATCAGTGTTACCCGATCCCAAAATGAAAGTTTGACCGGTATTTATTAAAAATTGGAGGGCAATAATGTTTTCTTAACTTGAATACGTGGGCCTGGTTAATTGAGGTACGAAATTATCCAAGCACCATGTATCGACAAGTGAAACGCGTCAGTCTAGTGGGTTATCTCATGTGGAAAAGTAGGACAGACAAGCTGCCCCAACTTTACACACAATCACCTGATTCAATATCGAGTACATGATTAGCTTGTGCTCCGCACACAAACAATAAGGTTTCTTTTGAAATTACCTAGAAAGCAAA
>NZ_VUME01000035.1 GCF_009696325.1 Collinsella sp. WCA1-178-WT-3 (M1) | reverse complement strand
AGTTTCCAAAGCCGTACGGGCGATGCCGTCAAAGCACAGAATTGCGTTGACCGGAACTCCTGTAGAAAATCGTCTTTCTGAAATGCGATCAATTCTTGATTTTTGTAATCCAGGTGTTTTAGGTTCTGCGTCTTTCTTTCGGAACCACTTTGCCAGGGCGATTGAGCGTGAGCAGGATGAGACAATGACGGAAAGGCTCCGCTCCTTGACAGCTCCCTTTGTTCTGAGGCGGTTGAAAACAGACCCGAGTATCGTTGATGATCTCCCAGAGAAGACCGAAATTATTCTGACCGTGGACATGAAGCCGGAGCAAGCAGCTTTGTACCGAGCTTATGTGGAAGACATACAGAAACAGATCGACCAGGCAGAAGGAATTTCTAAGCGCGGCCTTGTGCTCTCTGCTTTAACCAAGATTAAGCAGATCTGTAATCATCCGGCACACTTTTTAAGTGATGATTCCGATGTGACCGTAAAAGGTAAGCATCGTTCAGGAAAAGTAGAGGAACTGATGCGTCTGGTTTCAGATGCCGTAGAATCAGAGCAAAGACTTCTTATTTTTACTCAGTATCGGGCTTTTGGGGAGATCCTCGCTCCTTATCTTTCGGACTACTTTGGCGCTCAAATTCCTTTCCTACACGGTGGTGTAAGCAAGGTCGGACGTGATCGCATGGTGGAGAACTTCCAGAGTCCGCAAGGGCCGCCGGCAATGATCCTGTCCCTTAAAGCGGGAGGGACGGGATTAAATCTCACGGCTGCGTCTATCGTTGTTCATATGGATCGTTGGTGGAATCCTGCAGTAGAAAATCAGGCAACCGATCGTGCTTTCAGGATTGGGCAACGCAAAGACGTCACCGTATATAAAATGATTACCGCGGGTACGTTGGAAGAATCGATTCAGGATATTCTCGACGGTAAAACTCAGTTGGCCTCTGCTGTTGTAGGAGAGGGAGAAAGGTGGCTTACAGAACTCTCTCCTGAAGAACTCGCTATGCTCATGAGTTACCGGGGAAGGGATACCTAAATGCCGCAGCGTCCTTCCAAAGATAATGTTATCTATGCAAATTTTGGGGC
>NZ_VUME01000034.1 GCF_009696325.1 Collinsella sp. WCA1-178-WT-3 (M1) | reverse complement strand
CGGCTCCCTTTCGGTTAACCTCGCCCCGCGCCAGCGACTCGCTGGCTCATTCTACAAAAGGCACGCCGTCACACCGTAAAGGTGCTCCGACTGCTCGTGGGCGCACGGTTTCAGGTACTGTTTCACTCCCCTCCCGGGGTGCTTTTCACCTTTCCCTCACGGTACTGGTGCGCTATCGGTCACAGGGTAGTACTCAGGCTTGGATGGTGGTCCACCCAGGTTCGGACCGGGTTTCACGTGCCCGGCCCTACTCAGGGACCGCGTCGCGCCGTCCGGTCTGGGTTCGCGTACGGGGCTGTCACCCGCTGCGGCCGGCCCTCCCATGCCGTTCCGCTCCCCAGCCGGACCTGCGCCCGGGGGCGGCAGCCCCCGGATGCGCGGCCCTGCAACCCCGCCGGCGGAACCCCTGCCGGGTACGCCCGCTCGACGGTTTGGCCATCGGTCCCCTTTCGCTCGCCGCTACTCGGGGAGTCTCGAGATTGATTTCCTCTCCTCCGGGTACTTAGATGTTTCAGTTCCCCGGGTTGTCCTCCCCCCGCCTATGTGTTCAGCGGGGGGATATCCGTACTGCTACGGATGGGTTCGCCCATTCGGAGACCCCCGGGTCGAAGGATGTGTGCTCCTCGCCGGGGATTATCGCAGCTTGCCGCGTCCTTCATCGGCTCCCTGTGCCAAGGCATCCGCCGTGCGCCCGTGGTATCTTGCGGGACCGCTCCGGGCCCGCGGGATATCCACGTGTCGCTAATATAAATTAATCGATATCATGAATAGCGCTCTCATGTCGCAATTCGGGTATCTCATACCGCGGCACAGCAGTTTCACTGTGCTCGCGATCAGATGCTCCTCACTCATAATTAAGTGAATTCCTCTTGTTTGGATCGGATGAATGATTGCTATCATTCTCTGTTTAGATCGCAGAAAAGAATCGAGTCTGGAAGAGGATACTCTTCCATCTCTCTCCTATCGCTATGCGGCTCTCAAGGTACGCGGGTGCGACCCCGGGGACCGGGTGCTGCGGGGACGTATCCGGGCCAGACATCAACCGGACGGGCTCCTGCCCTCCATTCGAGTTAAGTTGATCTCTCTAAGAATGTATCTCCCTAGAAAGGAGGTGATCCAGCCGCACCTTCCGGTACGGCTACCTTGTTACGACTTCACCCCCCTCACCCTCCACACCTTCGGCGCCTCCC
>NZ_VUME01000033.1 GCF_009696325.1 Collinsella sp. WCA1-178-WT-3 (M1) | reverse complement strand
TGTTAGCGTCAATCTATTTTTCACCAGTTTCGCTAAACAGGCGCACCGTTCGCGCAAAGGCGGTTTCACCGGTTGCGCTAACGTATTTTCACCGATTCCGGTCACGGCTTGACGGGCCCGTCCCTCGGCAGGTCCTTCAGCCTGTAGGACCTGCCGGTTATCTTGACCAGGTGGCAGTGGTGGCACACCCTGTCCGCGATCGCGCTCGCCGCCACGTCGTCCCCGAACACCCTGCCCCAGCCGCTGATCCCCACGTTGGTGGTGATGATCGTCGAGCGCTGCTCGTAGCGCGTCGATATCAGCTGGAACAGCAGGTCCGCGCCCGCGCTGCCGACGTCGAGGTAGCCGAGCTCGTCGATGATCAGCAGCCTCGAGTGGGCGTAGTACTTGAGCCTCTTCTTGAGGATGCCGCGCGACGAGGCGTCCTCCAGGTCCTCGACGAGCCGGGCGCAGTCCACGAACCTGACCTCGCGCCCCGCCCTGACGGCCTCGATGCCCAGCGCGACGGCGAGGTGCGTCTTGCCCACGCCGGGGCTCCCCACGAACAGGACGTTCTCGGCCCGCTCGACGAACCTCAGGGTCGCGAGCTCCTCGATCTCGGCGCGCGGGACCGAGGGCTGGAAGTCCCAGTCGAAGTCCGCCAGCCCCTTGACGTAGGGGAACCCCGACGACCGTATGCGCTGGTTGGTGATCCTGACCTCCCGGGCGGCGACCTCGACGCGCGTCATCTCCTCGAGGGCGGAGGCGAAGCCCCGCTCGCCCGCGGCGACCATCCTCACGTAGTCGGGCAGGGACGCCGCCATCTCGTGCAGCCCGAGCGCGGAGAGGTTCGCCTGCGCCCTGATCGAGGGGCTGCCCTCCGCGACGGCGCCCATCACGCCCCTCCGAGCGAGTCGAGCAGCGCGAGGTTGGCGCGCGCGGCCTCCGCGATGTCCGCGTCGGCCAGGCCCCGCTTCCCCTCGAGGGCCTGCCCGTAGTGGTCGGGGTCGTAGTTGATGGGCCTCGACGGCCCGGACGCGGCGTCGTGGACGGCGACCTCCTCGCCGGCCATCCTCACCACGACCTGGCCGCCGGGCATCGCCACGACGCTCACGCGCCGGCCGATGCAGCGCCTGGGCACGGACCACTCCCTGCCGGCGGCCCTGACGAGCATGGTCGGCGGGACGGTCTGGACGCTCACGTCGCCCACCATCGACTCGAGGAGACGGAGGTTCCCGATGGGCCGCAGGCTCTCCTTCTCCCGCATGAACAGCGCGTCGGGCGGCAGGCCGGTGGTGCGGTTCGGCTCAGAGTTTGCCTGGGCCTCGACCCGGGCCACCGCCTCG
>NZ_VUME01000032.1 GCF_009696325.1 Collinsella sp. WCA1-178-WT-3 (M1) | reverse complement strand
TTTTTTTACTTTCTTCTTGAGATTATCTGGCAGCAGCCGTAAGCTTCCGGCTGTGAACGAAAAAAACCGCCTTGGCGGGCGGTTTTTTCGAAAGGTTCAGTAGAGTTGGCGCTCTATGAACCGAGGTAACTGGCTTAAAGGGAGCGCAGTCACCAAAACTGTTCGTTTAGTTTAGCTTTAACTGGCGTATAACTTCAAGACTAACTCCCTAAATCAGTTACCAGTGGCTGCTGCCAGTGGCGCTTTGTCGTGTCTTTCCGGGTTGGACTCAAGACGATAGTTACCGGATTAGGCGCAGCAGTCGGACTGAACGGGGGGTTCGTGCATACAGTCCAGCTTGGAGCGAACTGCCTACCCGGAACTGAGTGTCAGGCGTGGAATGAGACAAACGCGGCCATAACAGCGGAATGACACCGGTAAACCGAAAGGCAGGAACAGGAGAGCGCACGAGGGAGCCACCAGGGGGAAACGCCTGGTATCTTTATAGTCCTGTCGGGTTTCGCCACCACTGATTTGAGCGTCAGATTCCGTGATGCTTGTCAGGGGGGCGGAGCCTATGGAAAAACGGCCGCTGTGCGGCCTTTCCTTCTTTCCTCCATGCGATTACTCGGTTTTCTCGAGCGTTTCTACGCATGCTCCTGCCGCTCGCCGCAGCCGAACGGCAGGAGCGTAGCGACTGAGTGAGCGAGGAAGCGGAAAAGAGGAGATCCCTACACTGACCACTGACGCTCTGAGGCCTCTTATGACGAAACAACAGAAAACAGCGCTGAACATGGCTAAATTCATCCAGAATCAGTCTCTGCTCCTGCTGGAGAAGCTTAACGAGCTTGATCTCGATGTCGAGGCCGACCTTTGTGAGAAACTCCACGATGATGCGGAGCATCTTTTCCGTACACTGTCCTCGAGACTGGATGCATTACAGGATGGTAACTGATGGCCAGAGTGTCTATTAGTGAGGCTGCCCGACTGACGGGTAAGAGTAGAACAACACTGCACAGGTTAATTAAAGCAGGTGACCTGTCCACCTGTAGCGGTGAGCGCAATGCAAAAATGGTAGATACTTCAGAGCTTTTACGTGTCTTTGGCCCCTTTGAGCAACCGAAGGGTGAACACCATTCTGGACAGGTCTCTGGACAGCGTGATACAGCCTCTGCTGACCAGAGTGAACAGGTGATCCGTCATCTGAAACAGGAGATTGAACACCTGAACACCTTACTTTTGTCCAAGGATTCGCACATTGACAGCCTGAAACAGGCCATGCTCCTTCTTGAAAATCACCAGGCAAAATTAACTGAATCCCCGGCGCCATGGTGGAAATTCTGGAAAAAATCCTGACCCCGTCATGCTT
>NZ_VUME01000030.1 GCF_009696325.1 Collinsella sp. WCA1-178-WT-3 (M1) | reverse complement strand
TGTTGATGTTCACTAAGAAGTGGTCCGAGTGATCACTGGGAAATGAGCACCGTGAGCACGAAAAATTGAGCAGTTTAAGCAAGAGGGCCGCGCCCCGGGGACCGGGGGCGCGGCCCTCGCCGTATGGTTTCCCCGGGCGGTTACCTTGGCGAGCCCGCCCGGGAAGGATGGAGGAGATGACCGTGCCCCTGGACACAGTGAATGATATACGGTCGATGGATGCCGCCGGGCGCTCGAGGTCCGAGATCGCCCGAATGCTCCACGTGAGCCGGAACACCGTGGCGAAGTACGCCGACATGGAGGACATGTCGCCCGCCGCGCCGATGCCCCGGAGGAGGGGCAGGCCCGCGCTCGAGGGCAACGAGGAATGGGTCGCGGGCGTTCTCGAGGCCGACCTCGGGGCCCCGAGGAAGCAGCGCCACACCGCCAGGCGGATCTACGACAGGCTCGTCGCCGAGCGCGGCTACGGCGGCTCGTACTCCACCGTGCAGAGGTTCGTCCGCGAGCTCAGGCTCGCCCGGGCGGCGGCGGGCGGAGAGGGGTACCTCGAGCTCGAGTGGGCGCCCGGCACCTGCCAGGTCGATTTCGGGAACTTCCGCGCCGCGGTCGGCGGGAGGACCCTCGACCTCAAGCTGCTGGTCGCGACGCTCCCGCACTCGAACGACCGGCAGTGCGTCGCCCTCATGTCGCAGAGGTCGGAGTGCCTGTGCGCCGGGCTGCTCGAGATCTTCCGCCGCTGGGGCCGCGCCCCGGCGGCGATGGTGCTCGACAACGCCACCGAGGCGGGCAGGATGGTGCGCGGCGAGGTCACGGAATCGAGGCTGTTCTCGCAGTTCAGGGCCCACTACCGCTTCGAGAGCCGGTACTGCAACCCCTATTCGGGAAACGAGAAGGGCTCCGTCGAGAACGCCGTGGGGTTCCTCCGGCGCAACCTCCTCGTCCCCGTGCCGGCGTTCGGCACGCTCCCCGAGCTCAACGCGTTCCTCGCCGAGGGATGCGCGAGGATCAACGCGGCGGCGCGCTGCCGCGACGGCAGGCCGCACGGGGAGGCCTACCGGGAGGACCTCGCCGCCATGCGCGCCCTTCCCGGCGTGGAGTTCGACGCGGTGAGGTGGGTCACCGCCCGCGCCGACAAGCGCGGCTACGTCGAGGCCGACGGGCGCGAGTACGTCGCCGGGCCCGCCTGGCACGGGCGGAGCCTGCTCGTCGGCATGCGCGCGACGACGGTGGAGATCCTCGCCGACCGCGGCCGCCGGGTCGCCGTCCTCCCCAGGGCCTTCGGGGAGGGCCCCGCGGTCCGGAACCCCCTCTCGCTCGTGCCCGCCATCATCGCCAGGCCGAGGGCCTTCGGGGAGTCGACGATCAGGCGCGACATGCCGCCGG
>NZ_VUME01000003.1 GCF_009696325.1 Collinsella sp. WCA1-178-WT-3 (M1) | reverse complement strand
AGGCTCAAGGTCATATACGCGATCATGCGCGACGCCGTCCCGTACGCGGCCTAGCGGGCGGCGGGATCAACCGAAGAGGAAACCGAGCGGGGGCGCCAGGCGCCCGGATGCGTCATGCCGAAATGGCGCGAAGCACGCGGTTGACAAAACTATAGAGACACGTCCCAAATTAGCTACCCCAGCCCTCTGCCGCATGCGGGTCAAAATGCTACCTGTGCCATATGCCCTATAATGTCCGCCCGTTGGGCGGCATAGGGCCGCTGCCTAGGGTATGGGAGGCGCAAATGGCAGAGTCGGCAGCAGGGGACGCCCTGTTCGAGCGTACGGGAAAAGTTTCGTTTGTGCAGGTATTGCCCCATGCACTGCAGCATGTACTGGCGGCATTCGCGGGTATCGTTACGCCCGCTATCATCATCGCGTCGGTCTGCGGCTTCACGCCTCAAGAGGAAGCCGCCGTCATTCAGGCGTCGCTGGTCCTCTCGGCGCTCGACATTTTTCTTCAACAGTTCCCTATAAAAGGCATCGTCGGCTCGGGCCTGCCCATCGTGATGGGCGCGAGCTTTACCTTCGTGCCGGCACTTAAAGCGGTCGGTCTTGAGCTTGGTTTTGAGGCCGTGCTGGGCGCTCAAGTTATCGGCGGCGCGCTCGTCGTGCTCTTTGGTCTTTTGTTTAAGCGCGTGAGCTTTCTGTTCCCAGCTCCGGTGCTCGGTACCGTCATCTTTGTCATTGGCCTGTCGCTGTGCCCGGTTGCCGTGGCGTCCATGGCAGGCGGGGAGGGCGCGGCCGATTTTGGCAGCGTCACCAATTGGACCGGCGCGCTTGCCGGCGCTGGATTCCCCGCATGGGTCGACACCGTCTTTGGCGGATCCTCCATTGCCGTCGCCGCACTTGTCGCCGTCGTCCTCAACCTGGTCCTGCCTCGCCAAAAATAACGCCCCATATATGAGTTGCGGTAAATACGGATTGTTTAAGCCGGTTAAGCTGTCAAACAGTCCCTATTTCACCGCAACTGCTTTTTGGGACCCATTTGTGCGGGGGAGTTGTGGAGTTGTGCAGGCAGACGATGTTTTTCTGGAAATACGCACCCAATGCGCGTATAGTACCGATTGTTTTGTCGGCTCCTGCTGCGTCGAGTCCAAACCGCGAAATGCCATGAGCGGCGCGGATGCAGTCAGGAGGCACGAGGACAACCCACCGTGGCCACGCCCCGTGCTTAAAACCCCAAGAAGGAGTGAATAATGGCAGAAGAGAAGTATGTGCCGCGTCTGAAGGCCAAGTACAACAACGAGGTCAAGCAGCAGCTTCAGGACAAGTTCCAGTACGAGAACGTCATGATGATCCCCAAGTTTGAGAAGATCGTCGTGAACATGGGTGTCGGCGAGGCCGCTACCGATTCCAAGGCCATCGACGGTGCCGTGCGCGACCTGCGCGCCATCACCGGCCAGCAGCCGATGATCACCCGCGCCCGCAAGTCCATCGCTACCTTCCGCCTGCGCGCTGGTATGCCGATCGGCTGCAAGGTTACCCTGCGTGGCGACCGTATGTGGGAGTTCTTCGATCGTCTGACCTCCGTCGCTATCCCCCGTATCCGCGACTTCCGCGGCATCTCCGCCAAGAGCTTCGACGGCCGTGGTAACTTCTCCATGGGCGTCACCGAGCAGCTCATCTTCCCCGAGATCGACTTTGACTCCGTCGATCACCAGCGTGGTATGGACATCACTTTCGTGACCACCGCCAACACCGATGAGGAGGCCAAGGCCCTTCTGGACGCCTTTGGTTTCCCGTTCAAGAAATAGGTTCACCTGCCCTATAAGCGCCGTTCCCACAAGGGGGCGGCGCTTGGGGCGAACAATACTCTATGTGAGGAGGATATAAGTGGCTAAGACATCGATGATCGTCAAGTGCAATCGCAAGCAGAAGTTCTCTACTCGTGAGTACACGCGCTGCCAGCGCTGCGGCCGTCCGCACTCTGTGTACCGCAAGTTCGGCCTGTGCCGTGTCTGCTTCCGCGAGCTTGCACTCAAGGGCGAGCTTCCCGGCGTTAAGAAGGCCAGCTGGTAAGTCACTACCAGCGTTTCAAGCATCCGTTTGGAACAGGGAAAACGTGCTAGTTAGGCTTTGCCGTTAAGGGCGGCGAAGAACCAAGAGCACGTGTTCATCAAGAACGAAGGAGAATCTGTATGAACCTTACAGACCCGATCGCAGATATGCTTACGCGCATTCGTAACGCTAACTCTGTGAACAAGGCCACGGTCTCCATGCCGAGCAGCAAGAAGCTCGTCGAGATCGCTCGTGTTCTGCACGAGGAGGGCTACATCGAGGGCTACGATGTCGAGGACACCGTTCCCCAGAAGACTCTGCACATCACGCTTAAGTATGGTCCCAAGAAGGCTAAGGTCATCAACGGCATCCGCCGCATTTCCAAGCCGGGCCTGCGTAAGTACACCGGCGTTGCCGACATGCCCCGCGTCCGCGGTGGCCTTGGTACCGCCATTATTTCCACCAGCCATGGCGTCATGACCGACCGCGATGCTCGCAAGCACAACGTCGGCGGCGAGATCATCGCTTACGTCTGGTAATTCGCTCGGTAGGTAGAAGGAAAGGAGATCACCGTGTCTCGTATCGGTAATAAGCCTGTCCAGATTCCCGCCGGAGTCGAAGTGGCAGTCAACGGCAACAACGTTGTCGTCAAGGGCCCCAAGGGCCAGCTCGAGCTCGATGTCTATGAGAAGCTCGCTATCAATATCGAGGACAACGTCCTCACCGTTTCCCGTCCCGACGACGAGCGTGAGACCCGTGCCCGCCACGGCCTCACCCGCGCCCTCATCCACAACATGGTTGTTGGCGTTTCCGAGGGCTTCGAGAAGAAGCTCGAGCTCGCCGGCGTCGGTTACCGCGTGCAGCAGAAGGGCAAGAACCTCGAGTTCTCCCTGGGCTTCTCGCACCCCGTGATCGTCGAGGCTCCCGAGGGTATCACCTTCGAGGTTCCCGACAACACCCACGTGAACGTCAAGGGTATCAACAAGCAGCAGGTCGGTCAGATCGCCGCTGAGATCCGCGGCCATCGTCCTCCCGAGCCTTACAAGGGCAAGGGTATCCACTACGTTGGCGAGCACATCCGCCGCAAGCTGGGTAAGGCCGCCAAGTAGTCGTAACCGACTCACTCGCATAAGACCAGCACCCCGTTAGGTGCTGGCAAGATCAACCTTTTTAGGAGTTTACGTATGAACAAGCATAAGGCGAAGCTGGAAGGCCTCAAGCGTCGTCAGCGTCGTGTTCGCGGCAAGATCTCGGGTACCGCCGAGCGTCCGCGTCTTCGCGTGACCCGTACTAACGCCAACATCTATGCCCAGATCATCGACGACAGCAAGGGCTCCAGCCTGACGCTCGTCTCTGCCTCGACCCTCGAGGCCGAGTTCAAGGGCACCCACACCTCGAACAAGGAGGCTGCGGAGAAGGTCGGTCAGCTCGTTGGCAAGCGTGCCATCGAGGCCGGCATCACCAAGGTCGCCTTCGATCGCGGTGGCCGTATCTACCATGGCCGCGTCAAGGCCCTCGCCGACGGTGCTCGTGCCGCCGGTCTCGAGTTCTAGGAGGTATGTAGCACATGGCTCGTAATCAGAAGCAGCAGCGCGAGGCCTCCGAGTTCGAGGAGCGCGTCGTTTACATCAACCGCGTGTCGAAGACCGTCAAGGGCGGTCGTCGCATGAGCCTCGTCGCTCTCGTCGTCGTTGGCGATGGCAAGGGCAACGTCGGCGTTGGCATGGGCAAGTCCGCTGAGGTGCCCATGGCCATCTCCAAGGCGTCTCTCGATGCCAAGAAGAACATGTTCCACGTGCCGGTGACCGAAGAGGGCACCATTCCGCACGAGGTTATCGGCCACTTTGGTGCCGGCCGCATCATCATCAAGCCCGCTGTCGAGGGTACCGGCGTTATCGCCGGCGGCGCTGTGCGTCCCCTCTTTGAGCTTGCTGGCATCAAGAACGTCCTGTCCAAGTCCCTCGGTACCGACAACGGCCTCAACATCATCAAGGCTGCCGTCGAGGGCCTCAAGGAGCTCTCCAGCCCTGAGGACGTCGCGGCTCGCCGTGGCCTGACGGTCTCCGAGATGTTCGTCGGTAAGGAGAACTAAGCATGGCTGACACCATCAAGATCAAGCAGGTCCGCAGCACCAACGGTTGCAAGCAGGACCAGGTCCGTACTGTCCGTGCCCTCGGTCTCCACAGGATCCGCGAGGTTCGCGAGATTACTGACAACGAGTCCGTCCGCGGCATGATCTTCAAGGTCAAGCACCTTGTCGAGATTGTAGAGGAGTAGCAAATGCAGCTTCACGATCTTACTCCCGCGCCCGGTTCCACCAAGAACCGCAAGCGCGTTGGCCGTGGCAATTCTTCGGGTCACGGCACCACTTCTGGCCGCGGCCAGAAGGGCCAGGGCTCTCGCTCTGGCGGCACCAAGGGTGCCGGCTTCGAGGGTGGCCAGACTCCGCTGGCTATGCGCCTGCCCAAGCTTCCGGGCTTCCGCAACCCCCGTCGTATCGAGTACACCGCTGTTAACGTTGAGCGTCTCGAGCGTAAGTTCGAGGATGGCGCTGTGATCGACGGTGCCGCTCTTAAGGCCGCTCGCATCACCAAGAGCGAGTTCGAGCCCGTCAAGGTGCTCGGCAATGGTGAGCTTACCAAGAAGTTCACGGTCAAGGTCGACAAGGTCAGCGCTTCTGCGCAGGCCAAGATCGAGGCCGCCGGCGGAAAGGTCGAGCTGCCGTGCTAAATGGTCTTAAGAATGCTTTCCGCATCAAAGAACTGCGCGAAAAGATTCTTTTTACCATAGCTATGCTCGTCGTGTACCGCATTGGTGCGCACGTTCCTGTGCCCGGCATTCCCTTCCAGGGGATGCTGGGCCTTTTCTCGACCGATAACAATTCGGTCGCCGCAGGTGCTATGGCCCTCCTGAATCTTTTCTCTGGCGGCGCGTTGAGCTATGTGTCGGTGTTTTCGCTGGGCATCATGCCTTACATCACCAGCTCGATCATCCTCCAGATGCTCCAGGCCGTTGTGCCTTCCCTGCATGAGCTTGCCCGCGAGGGCGAGGTCGGTCAGACCAAGATTACACAGTATTCGCGTTACCTCACCCTGGCTCTGGCAATCCTCAACTCCGTGGGCTACCTCTTCCTCTTTAAGAGCTTCGGCATCAGCTTTAATGGCGCCGCCGCTCCCGAGATCATCTTCGACCTCATGATCGTCGGCACGCTCACCGCGGGCGCCATGCTGATCATGTGGATTGGTGAGCTCATTACCCAGCGTGGTATCGGCAATGGCATGTCGCTGATCATCTTTGCGAACATCATGGCCGGTCTGCCGCAGGCGATCTTCTCCAGCACCGAGGGCAATGGCGGTGGCATCATCACTATGGTGATCATCTGCGCCATCATCCTGCTGGTTATCCCGCTGATCGTTTTCCTTGAGCGCGGCCAGCGCCGCATTCCGGTCTCCTACGCTAAGCGCGTCGTGGGCCGTCGCATGATGGGTGGCCAGACCACCTACCTGCCCATCAAGGTCAACACCGCGGGTGTCGTGCCGATCATCTTCGCTTCGGCGCTGCTGTACTTCCCGGCTCAGGTTGCCGTGTTCTTCCCCGGCATCGGCTGGATTCAGGCAGTTGCCTCTGCGCTTTCGACCGGTTGGCTCAACTGGGTGCTTAACGTTGTCCTCATCGTGTTCTTCGCGTACTTCTACACCTCCATGGTGTTCAATCCCGATGACACGGCCGACAACCTTAAGAAGCAGGGCGGCTTTATTCCGGGCGTTCGTCCGGGTAGGGCTACCGCGGCCTACATCAAGAACGCGCTCAACAAGATTACGCTTCCCAGCGCTGTCTTTTTGGCGCTCATCGCCATCGTGCCTTCGATCATTTTCTCCTTCACGGGCAATCAGCTGATCCAGGCATTTGGCGGCACGTCCATCCTCATCATGGTCGGCGTCGTGCTCGACACGGTCGACAAGCTCGAAGGCCAGATCAAGATGTATGATTACGATGGATTCTTTAAATAGGCTAGAGGAGGATTGCTCATGAACCTCGTATTGCTCGGAGCTCCGGGTGCCGGTAAGGGCACCGTTGCACAGGAGCTCGTCGCCGAGTTTGGCGTCGCCCACATCTCCACGGGCGACCTGCTGCGTGCTGCCGTCAAGGGTGGCACCGAGCTTGGTATTCAGGCTAAGAAGTACATGGACGCTGGCGAGCTCGTTCCCGACCAGCTCGTGATCGACCTTGTCAAGGAGCGCCTTGCCGCCGATGACGCCCAGCAGGGCTTCATCCTCGACGGCTTCCCGCGCAACACCGCCCAGGCTGTGACGCTCGATTCCGAGCTCTCCACCATGGGTCGCGAGATCGACTGCGCCCTTCTGGTCGACGTTGCCCCCGAGGTCATCATCGATCGTCTGTCTTCGCGTCGCACCTGCCGCGCCTGCGGTTACACCGGCACTGCTGCCGATGTTACCTGCCCCAAATGCGGCGGCGAGATGTATCAGCGCGACGACGATAAGCCCGAGACCATCAAGAACCGTCTCGACGTCTACGAGAAGTCCACGAGCCCGCTTGTCGATTACTATCGTGGCCAGGGTCTGCTCAAGTCGGTCAACGGTGACCAGGCTCGCGAGACCGTATACGGGGATGTCAAAGAGGCCCTCGGTCTATGATTAAGATTAAGTCTGCAACGCAAATCGAGCAGATGAAGAAGGCAGGAGCGCTATCTAAGATGGCGCTCCGCCACGTTGGAGCCATGGTGCGCCCCGGCGTTTCGACTTTTGAGCTCGATCAGCTCGCGGAGCAGATTATCCGCATGCATGGCGGTACCCCGGCCTTTAAGGGTTACGGCGGGTTCCCGGGGACCATTTGCGCATCGATCAACGATGCCGTGGTCCACGGTATTCCCAACCCCGATATGATCCTGCGCGATGGCGATATCATCTCCATCGATACGGGAGCCGTTGTCGACGGCTGGGTTGGCGATAACGCATGGACGTTTTTCGTCGGCACCCCTACGCCCGAGGCCAAGGCCCTGTGCGAGGTTACGCGCGATTGCCTTAAGGCTGCCATTGAGCAGGCTGTTCCCGGTAACCATATCGGGGATGTTGGCCATGCCGTCCAGTCTCTCGCCGAGTCTCACGGTTATGGCGTGCTTCGTGACTATGTGGGCCATGGCATTGGCCGCGTGATGCACGAGGATCCCAACGTTCCTAACTATGGAAAGAAGGGGAGGGGCGTTCGCCTCCAGGCCGGCATGGTCATTGCCATCGAGCCGATGGTAACGATGGGTTCCAACCATGTGAGCACGGGCTCCGACGGTTGGATCGTCACCACCAACGACCACCTGCCTGCCGCGCACTACGAGAACACCGTCGCCATCACCAATGACGGTCCGGTGATTCTCACCACCGATGCGCAAGGATCCTGGTGTTCGCTCCAAGGCGGAGAAATGTAAAAGTCGCCGCCCCCTGATGCCCAACCTCGCCTTTCAATTTCGAAGGCATGACCCCAAGGTCTATGCCTTCTCATTTCAAGGCGATCTTGGGCATCAGGGAACGGCTTTGTTTTACATTTCAAATGTAACAAGTTCCACGTAGTTGTGGAGCCATTACGAAGTTATTACGATGCGTGCATACGTGTTGTAGAATACTCAATCGCTGTCGTTTTCTAGAGAAAGATGATTGCTTGTGAAGAAGGAAGACGCAATTGAGCTCGAGGGTACGGTAAAGGAACCGTTGCCTAACGCCATGTTTAAGGTCGAGCTCGAGAACGGTCATTCGGTTCTGTGCAACATTTCTGGCAAGATTCGAATGAATTACATCCGTATTCTCCCCGGTGACAGGGTTGTCGTGGAGCTTTCCCCGTACGACCTGACCCGCGGCCGCATCACCTATCGCTACAAATAGCGGCACGCATACACGCACTCTATTTCCGACTGCAGGCTTAGCTCAACCTACGGTCGGATTGTGTGTGAAGACCAGCCATAGTTTTAAACGCCTGCGGCTGGGCGAGTAGATAGTAGGGAAGTAGTTTGAGCGCTACCGAAAGGAAGAACGATGAAGGTACGTCCTTCGGTCAAGAAGATGTGCGATAAGTGCAAAATCATTAGGCGCCATGGCAAGGTCCTCGTCATTTGCGAGAACCCCCGTCATAAGCAGCGTCAGGGTTAAGAGAGGAGACTACGTTGGCCCGTATTAATGGTGTCGACCTCCCGCGTGAGAAGCGCGTTGAGATCGGTCTGACCTACATTTACGGCATCGGCCGCACCACTGCGACGAAGATTTGCGTCGAGTGCAACGTTAACGTGGATACGCGCGTTAAGGACCTCACCGAGGATGAGGTTAACGCCATCCGCGAGTATATCGACAAGAACCAGATCATGGTTGAGGGCGACCTCCGCCGTGAGCGCAACCAGAACGTCAAGCGCCTTATGGACATCGGCTGCAACCGCGGCCTTCGTCACCGCAAGGGCCTCCCGGTCCGCGGCCAGCGCACCCACACTAACGCTCGCACCCGCAAGGGCCCGAAGCGTCAGATCGGTGCTAAGAAGAAGAAATAAGGAGCGCTAGATAGATGGCTACTGCTAAGAAGAACGTTCGCGCTGCCCGTCTGAAGCGCGCGGACCGTAAGAACATTTCCGTGGGCCAGGCTCACATCCGTTCTACGTTCAATAACACGATCGTTTCGATCACCGATCCCCAGGGCAACGTCATTTCCTGGAAGTCGGCTGGCCAGGTGGGCTTCAAGGGCTCCCGTAAGTCCACGCCGTTCGCTGCCCAGATGGCTGCCGAGGCTGCTGCCAAGCAGGCCATGGAGCACGGTATGAAGAAGGTTTCCGTCTTCGTCAAGGGCCCCGGCTCCGGTCGTGAGACCGCCATCCGCTCCCTCCAGGCTGCTGGCCTCGAGGTCTCGAGCATTCAGGACAAGACCCCCATCCCGCACAACGGCTGCCGCCCCAAGAAGCGTCGCCGCGTGTAACTGAAAGGATCGTATCAATATGGCAATCGACAGGACTCCTGTTCTTAAGCGCTGCCGTCAGCTCGGGATCGATCCCGCTGAGCTCGGTTACAGCAGCAAGAAGGAATCTATCCGTCAGCCCAAGCGCCGTCGCAAGGAATCTGAGTACGGCATGCAGCTGCGCGAGAAGCAGAAGGTCAAGTTCATCTATGGCGTTCTGGAGAAGCAGTTCCACGGCTACTTCAACAAGGCCCGTAAGATGAACGGCGTCACCGGTGAGAACCTCATGATCATCCTTGAGTCTCGCCTCGACAACGTTGTTTTCCGTCTTGGCTTCGCTCGCACCCGTAAAGAGGCTCGTCAGTCCGTCCGCCACGGTCACTTCACCGTGAACGGCAAGCGCGTGGACATCCCGTCCTACCGCGTCAAGGCCGGCGACGTCGTCGCTGTCGGCGAGAAGTTCCGTGACCTCCTCCCCATCAAGGAGGCTCTGATTTCCTCCGAGCGCTTTGAGGTCCCTGGCTGGCTTGAGGTCGATATCGAGAAGCTGTCTGGTAACGTGCTCGCTCTGCCGACGCGTGAGCAGATCAGCGGTGATATCAACGAGCAGCTCATCGTCGAGCTCTACTCTAAGTAGTCCATCCGGGCTGCTGAGGCTGGAGGTAATACATGTCAGAATTCATTAGGCCTCAGGTTCAGGTCGAAGAGATCAACGAGACGTCTGCTCGTGTCTCCGTCGAGCCGCTCGAGCGCGGTTACGGTGATACGCTGGGCAACTCCCTGCGTCGCGTTCTTCTGTCCTCGCTCGAGGGTGCCGCCGTCGAGGCTATTCAGATCGATGGTGCGCAGCACGAGTTCATGACCATCCCTAACATGGTCGAGGATGTCACTGACATCGTCCTGAATGTCAAGGGTCTTGTCTTCAGGGCTCTCGGCACGACCGACGAGGCGACCGCCACCATCTCGGTTGACGGCCCCTGCGAGGTCACCGGTGCGGACTTCTTTATTCCGTCCGAGTTTGAGTTGGTCAACCCCGAGCAGCACATCGCTACGCTCACCGAGGGTGGCCATCTCACCATGAGCATGCGCATCGGCTATGGCCGCGGCTATGTCTCTGGCGAGGCCAACAAGCGCGACAACGATCCCATCGGTGTGATCCACGTCGACTCGCTGTACTCGCCGGTATCCCGTTGCGCCAAGCTCGTTGAGGCTTGCCGTGTCGGTCAGCACACCGACTACGACCGCCTTGTCCTCGAGATCGAGACCAACGGCTCCATCGCCCCGCGCGACGCCGTGGTCCAGGCTGCCAATATCATCAACCAGCATATGGCTGCCTTTATGAACCTTGCCGAGACCCCCGAGGTCGAGGAGGAGGTTTCGATCTTCGCTCCCGAGGTCACCAACGACAACGCCGAGCTGGACAAGCAGATCGAGGATCTGGACCTTTCTGTCCGTTCCTACAACTGCCTTAAGCGTGCCAGCATTCACTCGGTCCGTCAGCTCGTTGAGTTCTCGGAGAACGATCTTCTGAACATCCGCAACTTCGGTGTTAAGTCGATCGAGGAAGTGAAGGACAAGCTTGAGTCCATGGGCCTGAGCCTGAAGGCTTAATGCTTCGCATATTTGAGGAGAAACTAGACCATGCGTCACAACGTTAAGAAGGGCCTGAAGCTCGGCACCGATGCGAGCCACACCAAGGCCATGAAGAAGAGCCTGGCCAAGGCCCTCTTCGAGAACGACCGCATCAAGACCACCGAGACCCGCGCTAAGGCGCTGCGTTCGGTTGTCGAGCCGATCATCACCTGGGCCAAGAAGGGCGACCTGCACTCTCGTCGTCTGGCTATCGCCAAGCTCGGCGATAAGCAGCTCGTTGCCGAGATCTTCGACAAGGCTGCTCAGGGCATGTGGCAGGATCGCAACGGCGGTTACACCCGCATCATGAAGCTCGGTAACCGTAAGGGCGACAACGCTCCCATCGTTATCATGGAGCTCGTCACCGAGCCTTGCACGCCCAAGGCCAAGAAGGCTGCTCCGGCCCCCAAGAAGGCCGCTGCTCCCAAGAAGGTCGAGGCTGTCGAGGAGACCGCTGCCGAGGAGACCGCTGAGTAGACAATTCGTCTGCATAGGCTATATTCGAGGGGTACGTTCGCGTACCCCTCTTTTTTTGTCGCGATACCGTTGTTTGTTTGTTGGGAGCGCCCATGACCGCGCCGTCTGATTTCAATTTGACTCCAGAGCTCGATGCCACGTTGGTGTTTCGTGTTGCCTATGACGGCTCGTCCTATAGCGGATTTGCCGAGCAACCGGGGCAGACGACGGTTGCCGGAGAGCTGCGTCTTGCCATAGAGACGCTCTTGCGCCGCTCAGTCGATTTGACGTGTGCCGGGCGCACCGATGCAGGGGTGCATGCGGTGGCCCAATACATCAGCGTGCCCGTTACGGACGCTGAGCTCGCTTTAACGCGCCGCAGGTGGCTGCGAGCTATGGATGCGCTGCTGCCCAAAGATATCGCCGTTAATGAGGTCTACAAGGCCCGTAAGGGCTTTTCTGCGCGTTTTGACGCACGTTCTCGGACCTATACCTACCGCATTGCCGATCGCGATGCGCGTCCGGTGCTATCGCGTGGTGCGGTATGGTGGCATCGTTATCCTTTGGACGTGGATGCGATGGCAGCCGCCTGCCCAGCGCTTTTGGGCGAACAGGACTTTAAGAGCTTTTGTAAGGTCGCTTCCGCCGTGGGCAAGCCAACGCATCGTTGCGTGATGCGTGCCGAGTTTGGCCACGAGGTCGCCTTTGGCGAGGATATCCTCACGTTTACCATCGAGGGCAATGCGTTTTTGCATTCGATGGTGCGCACCATCGTGGGAACGCTCGTCGAGATCGGCATGCATCGCCGCGATCCCGAGTGGATGCGCGAGGTGATTGACGCTTGCGATCGTACTGCTGCGGGTCCCACGGCGCCGGCGTGCGGCCTTACCTTTATGGGCGTAGATTATGATCCCACCGAGCTCATCGCGCTCGAATAGGGGAGAAGCGAGAGCCATCTAAGTATGCTGCTCGTGTGGGCGAGCCGTGTGCAACATCTGTTCTTGGCGTGCAGCGCATCAGGCGACTCATTGCGTTTATTGCCGGGGTGTACCATGAACGGCAGGTGATTATTGCTGTCGAGAGGATGGATAACTTGCTTCGACGTGGCTCGCTTCCGCGACTTTCGGTGATCCTTGTTGTGGAGGGTTCGCCCAGCTACGCGATGCGTGCACTCGAAAGCGTCCAAAACCAAGACCTCTACGATATGCAGATTGTCGTTGCATGTCGCAACGCTGCGCCGGGCGTTCGTCATTCGCTCGATGTTGCCGCGGGCAGAGATATTCACATCGATTTGATAGACGTTGACGATCCGTCGAGCGGAGCTTGCCTTCGCGAGGGTTTTGCCGCTTCGCGCGGGGCCCACATTATCGCAATGAGCGCCGACGAGTGGTTTGCGCCGCACGCGTTTTTGGCAATGCTCGATGTCGCTTGTGAGACCTCGGCAGATATCGTATTTCCCTCGGTGTCGCTCGATCGCTACGATACGCATCGGGAACGCCATTCTCGTATGTTGGACGCGCAATCCATTGCCCTTGCCGACGATGGAGACCGGGCTTCAGGCCTGGCCAAGCTGGTCGAGAGCGGTCTGGTTTGTCATAATTCCGGCGTGATGTATGAACGCGCCCTGTTTGAGTTGTGTCTGCAGCATGCCGAGTCGTATCGTGCGATCGCCTTTTTGGCGCCTGCCCTTTCGCATGCGGAACGCGTATTTGGGTGCGCCGAAGCTTGTTTCCATACGGCCGCGCCATCGGTTGCGGATTCATTCGACCCCACCATGTTCTCGCGACTTTCCGATGACGCCAAGGCGCTTGAAGAGCTTTGCGTGCCATTTGACGCAATAGATGACGATAACCATCTAAAGCTGGCCTGCCAACGGTTTTACTATGGCCGCTTGGTTGCTTGTATCGAGAATTTGTGCCTGAGCCCCCATGGGGTGTCTTCAATTGAGCGCACGGCACGATTGCGTGATATGCTCAATGACGTGCGGACCCGCCAGATGGCGGTGGCCCTTAAGGGAGAGCGCCGAGGCCTTGGGCTTTTGTTTGGGCCGATTGCCAACGTTAAGCCTATGCGCTGCGTTATGTATGCGCATCTGGCTGCTTTTTTGAACAGAACGGGCGCAAGGATAGCCTAGCTGCGTCATATTCGAAAATAATTTGCATAGAATTGTTTCGAAATGCGTTCTTATTCACAAATAGCCTCAAATAGCGCTAAACTATTCAATCACTGATAGATTGTCTTCGCCATCTATGGAGTGAGGTTTTATATGGCTAAAAAACGCAACGGGCGCCAGGATGCCATCAGAGATATCGTGCGCAATAAAGACGTGCGTACGCAGCGCGTGCTGGTGGACGAACTCCGCGCCATGGGCTTTGATTGCACGCAGGCGACGGTTTCGCGTGACATCGCCGATATGGGGCTGCGCAAACTGCCCGAGGGCATCTATGTTCTGGCTGAGGACCTGCACCTGCAGCGCATGGTCTCCGAGCTGGTTACCGGTGTGTTGCGCACCGACAACCTGGTTATGATTAAGGCTCAGCCCGGCACCGCCTCGGGCATTGCCGCGGCTGTCGATGCGGCCGAGCTGCCCGATGTGCTCGGATCGCTTGCCGGCAATGACACGATTTTGGTTATCGCTCAGACTGCCGAGGATGGCGAACGCCTCGAAGCGCTGATTAACAAGCTCAGTGCCGCGCGTAAATAGCTTTACGCGCGTAAACAACGCCAGTTAAGACGGTAGAAATACAGGGGCGTCGGTTTTGAGCCGCCGCCCTTTTTGTGGCGGTGCTATCGCGGCATCTCGATTGCGCGCGATATGCCATGTATGTCCCAGCAAAAAGCGCCCGAGCATTTGAGCTGCTCGGGCGCTTTGCTATCTACTGACCTGTGGAGGGATCGGGGGTCGGGCTAGGGCTGGGATCGGGGGTCGGGCCAGGGTCGGGGCTGGGGCTGGGGCTGGGGTCGGGGCTGGGGCTGGGGCTGGGGTCGGGGCTGGGAGTAGGGGTGGTACCGCCGCCATCGCCTTCGCCGCCGGTGTTACCGCCCTCGTTGCCGCTCCCGCCGGTGGTCTCCTCCTTTTCTTCCTCGTCTTCGTCCTTATCCTCGTCCTCTTCCTTCTTCTTGTTGTTTGTGCCGTAGAACTTCCAGACGTTATTGTTCTTGTACGTGGGAGCCGTTCCGGTCGGGAACTCCTCGCGCTCGGCGCCCGCAAGAACGGTGTTCATGAACTTCTTAAAGACGGGCAGGTTGGTGCTGTCGCCCAGCAGGTCCGAACCGTACTTTTGGATGGGAATTTCGCCTGCGGAATAACCGGTCCACAGGGCGCATGCCAGTTGCGGCGTGTAGCCGCAGAACCACAGGTTGGTGGTGTTGTCAGTGGTGCCCGTCTTGCCGGCATAGGGCTGGTTGACGCTCAGCGCGCCGGCGGCACCCGTGCCGCTGCCCTGCATGACGCCGGATAGAACGTCGGTAACCGCGGCAGCCTCGCCTTCGGTGAGCACCCGCGTGGGATTGTCGGTGTGCTGGTACAGAACCGAGCCGGTACGCGAGTCGATCTCGGTGATGGCGATTGGCTGGCGATAATAGCCGCCGTTGGCAAAAGCGGCGTAGGCCGATGCCATCTCGAGCGGTGAGATGGACCCGGTGCCGAGCGTCATGACGGGAACGTCCTCGATATTGTCCTTGGCGGGATCGATGCCGAGCTTTTTGACGAGCGACATGATCTTGTCATTGCCGATGGCTTCGGCCACCTGAATGTAGCCGGTGTTGGATGAGTATGCCGTTGCCTGCTTAAGCGTGATGTTGCCATAGCTCTGGTTGCCATAGTTTTGCACCTCGGTCGTGGTGCCCTTGGCCTTGAGTGGCGAGTTGCAGTTGAGACTGACGTTGGGGTTCATGCCGTTTTGGATGGCAGTTGCCAGCGTAAAGGCCTTAAACGTGGAGCCCACGGGGCGCTTTGCCGTAGCGTGGTTCACGTGATTCTCGTCGGCGTTGTAGTCGTAGCCGCCCACCATGCACTTGATGTAGCCGGTGCTGGGGTCAACGACAACCATGCCCATGTCCAGGCCATCGAGCGAAAGCGTGTCGAGCTGGGCGCGCACAGCCTCCTCGGCCACCTGCTGCATGGTGGGGTCGATGGTGGTCTTAACAGTCAGACCACCCTTAAAGAGCACGTCGGTGGAGAACTCCTGCTCGAGCAGCTGCTTGACATAGGAGACAAAGTAGGGCTGTGAGTATACGTCGACGCCGCTGCCCGAGATCTCGGTCACGTTGAGGGTGATGGGCTCAGCCTGCGCGGCATCGTGCTCTTCCTGCGTGATGTGGCCCAGGCGCAGCATGTTGTCCAGAACCTTGTTGCGGCGGGACAGCGCCAGGTCGGGATTAACCGTGGGGTCGTACTGTGAAGGCGAGTTGGGCAGACCGATGAGCAGCGCGGCCTCGCTCAGGGTGAGGTCGGAAGCACTCTTGGAGAGATAGGTCTCGGCGGCGGCCTCGATGCCATAGGCGCCGTGGCCATAGTAAATGGTGTTGAGGTACATCATGAGGATCTCGTCTTTGGAGTACATGTCCTCCATCTTGATGGCGATATAGGCCTCGCGCACCTTACGCTCGATGGTCGAGTCGAACTGCTCCTCCTGCAGGATGGTGTTGCGCACCAGCTGCTGGGTGATGGTCGAGGCTCCTTCGTGGCCGCCGGCAAGGGTTGCCACCGAGGCACGCGCGATGCCCAAGAGGTCGATGCCGCCGTGCTCGTAGAAACGCTCGTCCTCGACGTCGATCGTGCCCTGCAGGACGTACGGGGAGACCTGGTCCTTGGTGATGGACTTGCGGTTTTGGGTATAGAAGCTGGCGATCTTGTTGCCGTTGCAGTCAACAATCTCGGTAGGCTCGCTGACCAGGTAGGCGTTGGCGTCGGTGTAGTCGGGCAGGTCGGACAGCCAGCGGTTG
The DNA here is from genome assembly GCF_009696325.1 of Collinsella sp. WCA1-178-WT-3 (M1). GTDB lineage: Bacteria > Actinomycetota > Coriobacteriia > Coriobacteriales > Coriobacteriaceae > Collinsella. Next base: position 216,769 of record NZ_VUME01000003.1, on the reverse strand, counting down.
ACGTTGCCGATCATGCCGATGCCAAATGCTACGCCCGCGATGAGCAAAAAGCCCAAAAGCGAAAGCAGGATGACGGGCAGGACGTGCGTCTTAGAGCGACCGTGTCCCTGTCGTTGGCGAGGACCCATATGTTGACCTCCAAGTATGTCGTGCCAGGCGGCGGGTGTGCGTCGGGCAGGATGGACATAAGTTATTACACGATAAACCAATCGAGCCGCGCGAAGCCTCGTGTATGCTGGTTGACGGCAATTAACAGAGCGATTGCATACCTTGGTAAGGAGTTTGCCGATGGCGATTTGGGCGACTGAGCCTAGCAGACAATGCGGGAATGGGACGCCAACATCGGGGCTGGCACTGCCCGAGCTGTTGGCTCCGGCTGGCGGGCTCAATCAGATGCTCGCCGCGATCGCGGCAGGTGCCGATGCCATTTATGCCGGGTTGAGCGGATTTAACGCCCGCGTGAGTGCGCACGGGTTTAGTGACGACGAATTTGCGCGCGGGTGTGCCGTGGCGCACGCCCATGGTGTGCGCGTGTACGTGACGCTCAACGTATTCGTGTTCGACGACGAGCTGTCCGAAGCCGTGGCACTGGGGGCACATGCGCATGCGCTGGGCGCCGATGCACTGATCGTGGCAGATGCGGGCCTAGCCCGCGCGCTGCATGCGGCAATTCCGGGGGTCGAGATTCATCTGTCCACCCAAGCGGGCGTCCATAGCAAGGGGGCCGTGCGTTTGGCGGCTGACGAGCTGGGGGTCGAGCGCGTGACGACGGCGCGCGAGCTGACCGTGGCAGAGATTGCGACGCTCTGCGCTACCGGTGTGCCCATCGAGGTGTTCTGCCATGGCGCCATATGCATTGGCTATTCGGGCGCGTGCGAGTTTTCGGCCCTGCGGCGCGGACGGTCGGCGATGCGTGGCGACTGCACGCAGCCGTGCCGCCTGGCATACGATTTGGTGGGTGAGGTTGGGGAGAGCGTCGTTGCCGTCGAAGGCGATCGTCTGCTCTGCCCGCGTGACTATCTGGGCATTGCTCATTTACCCGAGCTTGTTGCTGCCGGGGTGGCGTCGCTCAAGATCGAGGGGCGTATGAAGAACCCCGATTACGTCTACAACGTGGTGCGGGCGTGGCGCCGGGCGCTCGATATGCTGCGTGATGGCGCGTGGGATCCCGATGCCGTGCAGGCGCTCGAACGTGAGCTGGGAAGGTCGTTTAACCGCGGGTTTACCGACGCGTATCTGCGAGGCCGCTCGGGCGCGGAGCTTATGAGTTTTGAACGCGCGATCAACCAGGGCGTGCGTGTGGGCCGTTTGGTTGCCGTGGGACACGAGGAAGTGACCGTCGAGCTCGATGCCGCCGTGGCGGCGGGCGATACGCTCGAGATTAGGTTTTACCCGGGCGCCGACGCTCGGCCCGATGTACCTAAACGCTGGCCGCAAGTTCCCTGCCCGGTGGATGCCGCGGCGGGGGAGCGCATCGTTGTCCATTGCAAGCGCAAGGTCGACGCAGGCTGCGAAGTGTATCTGATTCGCAGCGCTGGCGTGCTTGAGCAAACGGCGGCGGCAGTGGAGCGCATGCGGGCCGAGGCCGATGCGGTCGTGCTTGCGAAACGCGCTGTCGAGACGCTGCCGTTTGCGGGCGTTCTGATGGATAGCGGAACGCAGCCGGAAGAACCTGCAGAGTCTGTCGCCGCTCGCTTGGTCTTTGCCTGGCAGCTGATGGACCAGGACCCGAACGAAGAGCTCGACCTGTCCGATGCGACTGTTGTGCTCGACGAGGTCTGCCGTGTGGGCGATATCGAGCGGACTCGGTCTCTCATGCAGCGTGCCGGCCGCATCGTCTGTCGTAATCTGGGACAAGTGGCGATAGCTCGCGAACTGCGCGTCGCCTTTGACGTGGCAGCGCCGGTGTTCTGTGCGAACCGGGCAACGCTCGCCTGGTTGCGAGGGCTTGGGGCGCAGCGCGTGTTTTTGCCTGCCGAACTTGTCGCTCACGATGCGAAACGCGTTGCCGAGCTTGCCGCCTGTCCTGGCGTCCTGGGCCCCGTCGATACCGATCGTCCCGAGCTCATGGTGTGCGAGCACTGCCTGCTGACCGCCGAGGGCGTCTGCGCCGCCGATGCGACGGGACAGGCCTGTTGCCGCGACTGCTTGCGTCGCCGGCAGACGCGCTATCTGGTTGAGCGTGACGGTACACGTCTGCCAGTTGCCATCGACGCATGCGGCAGGACGAGGATTTTCCTGTCGTAGGTGCTGCGTCGCGTCAGTTTGTTATCATATGAGAGTTTATGGACTTCCAGCACCGCCGTTTTCGGCGAGGGTGCTATAGCAAAAGGAGGATACCCAATGCTGTCTGTTGACGAGCAAATGCGTATCATCACCTCGGGCGCCGCAAAGATCGTCCCCGAGGCCGACCTTCGCAAGAAGCTTGAGAAGGGTGAGCCCCTCAACATCAAGCTCGGCGTCGATCCCACCAGCCCCGACCTGCACCTGGGCCACGCCGTGCCCCTGCGCAAGATGCGCCAGTTCCAGGACCTGGGCCACAACGTCACCCTGATCATCGGCAACGGTACCGCACTGATCGGCGACCCCTCGGGCAAGAACTCCACCCGCCCGCAGCTTTCTCAGGAGCAGATCGAGGCCAACGCCGAGACTTACGTGAGCCAGGCCATGAAGATCTTGGACCCCGAGAAGACCACCATCGTGCACAACGGCGATTGGATCTTGTCGATGGACCTGGCCGGTCTGCTGCAGGTGTGCTCCAAGTTCACCGTCGCCCGCATTCTTGAGCGCGATGACTTTACCAAGCGCTATCAGTCCCAGACGCCGATCGCCCTGCACGAGTTCCTGTATCCCGTGATGCAAGCATACGATTCGGTCATGATCAAGGCTGACGTGGAGATGGGCGGCACCGACCAGCTTTTCAACCTGCTCGCCGGCCGTGAGCTCATGGAGAAGATGGGCATGGAGCCGCAGATCGCGCTCACCATGCCGCTGCTCGAGGGCACCGATGGCGTCCGTAAGATGTCCAAGTCCTATGGCAACTACATCGGTCTGACCGACGCGCCTAAGGATATGTTCGGCAAGACCATGTCCATCCCCGACGAGATGATCGGCAAGTACTACCGCCTGGCGAGCTCGCTCACCCCGGCCGAGGTCGACAAGATCGACGCTGCCCTGGCCGATGGCTCTGCCGATCCCTATGAGCTCAAGCGCGCTCTGGGCCGCGACCTGTGCGACACCTACCACGGCGCCGGTGCCGGCGACGAGGCTCAGGCCGAGTTCGACCGTGTGTTCAAGGAGGGCCAGCTCGCCGACTTCCCCGAGAAGCATATTGAGCTGACCGTAAACGACGAGGGCCAGATTTACCTTGCCGGCCTGCTCAAGGACCTGGGTCTTTCGGCCAGCGCCGGCCAGGCTCGTCGCGACATCGATGGCGGCGGTGTCAAGATCAACGGCAAGGCCGTGGCTCCCAAGAGCTACAACATCGACCCCAGTGCCCTCAAGCTGGGCGACACCCTCTCCGTGGGCAAGCGCAAGGGCTTCAAGTTGGTCTAACGAGCAAGTTGACCTCACAAGTGCAACAAGGCCGCAGCCGGGATTTCCGACTGCGGCCTTTTTGGCACTTAGGGATGATCCTTTTGTGCCGGCACTTTGGGACACTCCTTGTCAGTGGTGCAAAGCAGCCTGTCCCCATTGCGCCAAGCGGTGTGTGCCGTTAAGCAGAGGGGCGTATTGCTGGCCCATCGTTTGGGCATACAATGGCTATTGGCTTGCTGCGGTGAAGGTCTGTCCGCTCCGCAGCTTTTTTCTACGGTTAAAGGAGTATGTATGTCCGTTGAGGTCATGAGGTCTGTGATCGATGCCGCCGAGGGCCGCGTGCCCGTCGACATGCTGTTTACCAACGCACAGATCGTTGATGTGTACGGTCAGCGCGTGGCGCCCGGTAGCGTCGCCGTCAAGGACGGCGTGATCGTCGGTGTTCTCTACGATGGTCGAGATGAAGCTGCTGGCACGTACGAGGCAGCTGAGGTCATCGACTGCCAGGGTCGCTATCTCGCACCCGGTTTTATTGACGGACACTTGCATATCGAGTCTTCGAACATCCGCCCTGCCGAGTATGCGCGCATGGCGGCGACGCGTGGCACCACCACCGCTATTGCCGACAGCCACGAGATCGCTAACGTTTCCGGCCTAGACGGCCTGCGCTTTATGATTGAGGACGGTTGTCGCGCACCCATCTCCATCAAGTACATGATGCCTTCGTGCGTGCCCGCACTGCCCGACGAGCAGGCCGGTGCCGTCATCACCGCTGCCGATATGCAGGCGTTTTTTGCCGAGCATCCGGGCGACGTCTTTGGTCTGGGCGAAATGATGAACCTGCCGGGTGTCTTTATGGCCGACCCCGAGACCTGCGCTCGCATCGATGCTGCCAACCAGACGCCGTCCAAGCAGGTCGACGGTCATGCTCCGCTTGTTGCCGGCAAGGATCTCAACGCCTATGCCGCGGCGGGTATTATCGCCGACCACGAGTCGACGATTCCCGAGGAAGCGCTCGACAAGCTATCCCGCGGCATGTATGTCATGCTGCGCGAGGGCACCTGCAGCCATGATCTTGCCAACCTGTCGCCTATGCTGCTGGAAAACCCCGCCCGTGCCCGCCGCTGCTGCTTTGCGACCGACGACCGCGCTCCCTCCGACGCGCTTTCGACCGGCATGATCGACAACGCATGCCGCGTGGCCATCGAGGCCGGCATCGACCCGGTGGTCGCCATCTCCATGGCGTCCCTTTCCACGGCCGAGGCCTTTGGCCTGGACCACGGTTGCCGCGACCCGCATGAGCTCCGCGGCGCCATCGCTCCGGGCAAGCGTGCCGACCTGCTGGTGCTCAACGATCTGACGTTTGCCACGGCCCCGCATCGCGTATATGCCGCCGGTGCTCTGGTGGCGCAGGATGGCACCTTTGTGGGCGAGATCGCACCCGAGATGGCTGAGGTTGCAGCCCTTGCCGACGAGCTGCGCGCCTCTGTTAAGCTGCCGAAGCTTTCGCTCGACGTTTTCGACTATGCCTTTAAGCCGGGCGAGGCTGTGATTGACGTGGTGCCGGGTAAGGCCATCACGGGTATGGCTCGCCCCGAGAGCGCCGAGGGCCTGCGCCGCATTATGCTGATTGAGCGCCATGGCCGCGGCGTGTCGCTGCAAGCCGAGGGCGTCGACGGCGACGGCCCCGCTGGCCTGGGCCTGGTCGGCAAGCATATCGGTCGCGGCTGGGTGCGCGGTTTCACCATCACCGGTGGTGCCATTGCCTCCACGATCGGCCACGACTCGCACAACGTGTGCGTGGTGGGCGACAACGCCGCCGATATGATGGCTGCTGTTGAGGCCGTGGGCCAGGGCGGTCACGTGCTGGTGCGCAACGGCGAGGTCGTGGCGCGCATTCCGCTAGCGCTCGGTGGCCTGATGAGCGAGGGCACGGCCGAGGATGTCGCAGCGCAGCACGACGACTTTATGGTCAAGGCGCGCGCCATGGGTATTGAGCCGCCGCTCGACCCCATCATGGGCATCATCTTCCTGCCCCTGCCGGTCATCCCGACGCTCCGCATCCGCCCCGAGGGCATGTTCGACGTCACCACCTTCACCTACGCCGACTAATCATCGGGACGTTCTTAAACGACTAGTCGCTGGGGACACTCTTTGGCGTGTCGCCTGACGCCGCGACCGTGGGCTCTCTGGTGCGCGTGAGCTATTTGCCAGGTCTATGTAACGTTTATGACTGCGGGGTCTTATTTGAGCTCCCTTTGGGTACGTTGGAATCGGATACACGTTCGATTCCAGCAAGCCCGAAGGGAGCTTTTCTATGTTTAAGCTGATTGCATCCGATATGGACGGCACGTTGCTTGACGAAAACGGCCAGGTGCCTCCCGAGACCTACGAAGTGATTTTGGCGCTACGCGAGCATGGCGTGCATTTTGCCGCATCGTCAGGCCGCCGCTACGATCGCCTGTGCGAGTTCTTTGCACCCGTTCGCGACAAGATGGACTTTGTCGCAGCTAACGGTGCCCAGGTCTACGCCGACGGCAAAATGGTAGACCGCGAGGTGTATTCGCACCTGGCGATTCGAAAGCTCGCCCAGGCCGTCGCGACGTTTCCCAATTTGCATCTTGCACTCTTTGACCGAACCAAGTCCTTTTTGCTCGATGACGAGTGCAAGTTCGTACGCGAGGTCGATAAGGACCTTCCCAATGCCGAGCGCATTTGGGAGCTGCCCGATCCCAGCGTAAATATCATCAAGGCGAGTATCTTTTGCGATGATGGTGCCGTTATGGACAGCGCTTACGTACTGCAGCGCGAGCTCGGCCAGTTCTTTACCTTTGCGCCTTCGGGCAACGCGTGGATCGATGCCATGCAGCCCGGTGTGTCGAAGGCCTCGGGCATCGCACAGCTCATGGAGCACTATGGCGTCGAACGCGACGAGGTCATGGCGTTTGGCGACTCGATGAACGACTACGAGATCATTCGCTTTGTCGGCACGGGCTGCGCGATGGAAAACGCGCGCCCCGCGCTTAAGGCCGTTGCCGATCGCGTGGTGGGGCGCAACCGCGACCACGCCGTCCAGCAGGAGCTCCGTCGCGTGCTGGAGAGTCTCGCCTAATTCGGCAGATGGGGACAGTCCTTGCAGCGCCCCGCGAAGAGTGCCCCCAACGACTACTGTGACCAGGGTAGCTAAAAAAGCCCCGTCCCAAATTAGCTACCCTGCCGGGTTGCTGCTGCTAGGCGAGGGCGGCCATGATGGCGCGGGCGACGCCGTCGTGGTCATTGTCGTATTCGGTGATGGCGCCGGCGGCTTCGCGGTCCTCGGGCTCGGCATTGATCATCGCCGTACCGTGGCCCGCTGCCTGCAGCATGGGGATGTCGTTGATGTTGTCGCCGAACGCCCAGGCGTCGGCGAGAGGCTCGCCCAGATGCCCACATAGCCAAGCCAATGCCGTTCCCTTGGTGGCGCCCCCGCCCATGACCTCGATATTCATGGCGTACGAACGCGTGACCTCAATGCCTTCGAGTGTGTCGAGCGCCGCCACGATAGCATCGCGGTCGGCTGAGTCGTGCCAGTACATGGCGATGCGTTCGAGCACCTCGACCTCGTCGATTTTGCTGTCGATATCCATGTCGATCGGCGTTCGCGTGCGCTTGAGCGAAGCCGCGATGTGAGGATCTCCGCCGCAGAATTCGTCCAGGCGCGTGTAGAGCGAGCGGGGGAGGAAGCACTGCCCGTCCGCGAAGATATCGAAGGTCACATCGTGGCCGGCGGCAATGCTATGGACGCGGTGGGCGATGGCGCGGTCGAGCGGTCGGCTCAATATGCGCGTGGCGCGTGAGGCATCGGTGGGCACATCCTCGTCGAGCTGCCAGACGCTAGCGCCATTGGCGCAGACCGCGTAGTGCACGGCAGGATGGGCGAGGATGGCCTCAAAGACGCCCGACAGCGGACGCCCCGTGCACGGTACAAACTCAATGCCGCGACGTGCGAGCTCGTCGAGCATCGCCCAGGTGGCGTCGCTCATCTGCTTGTCACTCGTCAACAGTGTTCCATCCATATCGGAAAAAACAATCATTCGATACAGCCCTTTCTGCTGGCATAAAAAGCGTGGCCGAGGGCGGTGATACCCTGGCCACGCTCGTGTTCTATAACGGTGCGCGTCCTAACGGTCGGCGAGCGGCTTGTACTCCAGCGGCTCGATCACCGGACGGTATGCCGGGCGAATAATACGGTGTGCGCAGAAGAGCTCTTCCATGCGGTGTGCCGACCAGCCTGCCATGCGGGCCACGGCGAACATCGGCGTAAAGAGCGTCTCGGGTACGCCGAGCATCTTGTAGATAAAGCCCGTGTACAGGTCAATATTGGCGCAGATAGGCTTGGTCATGCCGTGGTCGCGCATGACCTGGGGCGCCAGGCGCTCGATGCGCTCGATCAACGCGAATTCCTCGCCCAGACCTTTCTTGGCGGCGAGCGAACGTGCGTAGTGGCGGCAGACCTCGGCGCGCGGGTCGCTGAGCGTGTAGACGGCGTGCCCCATGCCGTAGATGAGCCCCGTGCCGTCAAAGGCCTGCTTGTCGAGAATCTTGCTCAGATATGCAGCAACCTCGTCATCGTCTTCCCAGTTGGAAACATGCGCGCGAATGTCCTCGTGCATGGATACGACCTTGGCGTTGGCGCCGCCGTGACGCGGGCCCTTGAGCGAGCCGATAGCCGCGGCGTAGGCGGAATACGGGTCGGTGGCCGAAGACGACAGCACGCGGCAGGCGAAGGTGGAGTTGTTGCCGCCGCCGTGCTCGGCGTGGAGCATGAGCATCACGTCGAGCAGCATGGCCTCGTCGCGGGTGAACGCCATGCCGCCGCGCAACACCTGCAGGATGGTCTCGGCGGTGGAGAGACCGGGCGTGGGGTGTGGCACGTGCATCTCCGAACCGTGGCACTTTGCGATCGATGCCATGTGCGCAAAGGCGGCGATGCGGGGCAGACGTGCCAGCATGGAAATGGCAACGTCGATCTCGTGCTCGGGTGTGATTACATCGGGCTCGGCATCGAAGGCATAGAGCAGCAACACGGCGCGCTGAAGCACGTTCATGACGCTCGAGGATACCGTGGTCATGGGGAACACGCGGACGTATTCGTCGCTCAGGTGCCTAAAAGCACCCAGGCGATCGCAAAAACCGTCAAGCTCTTCCTTGGTGGGCAGAGAGCCCGTGATGAGCAGGTAGGCGACTTCTTCGTAGCCGTAGCGGTTCTCGGCCTGGGCATTGTTGACCAGATCTTCGATGCTGTAGCCACGAAGCGTGAGCTTACCCTGATCGGGCACAACCTTTCCGTCGACCTTGTTGTAACCATGCACATCCGAGATGCGAGTGAGGCCTGCAACCACGCCCGAGCCATCTGCATTGCGCAGGCCGCGCTTGACATCGTGCTCGACATACAGCTCCTCGTCATAAGGGTCGGTCGGCAGGCCGTAGTATAGATTTTCGCTTTCGGGCGAAATCTGGCGGCTTGCTTCGTAGTCCAAGACCAGGCGGCTCAGGTGGTCGTCGAAGCGGTAATAGATTTTCTTGGCGTCGTAGGCCATGTGCGCTCCTCTCCAGGCCATGTGGCGACGTTGCGCCTGGGCGCACGTTGGGCCGTCGTCACGCAGCCTGTTCGCTACAGGCGGTACATAAAGTTAAAGACGTCCTCGCGCTGGATGGACACGTTGACGCCCGAAAGCTCGCCGGCCTCGGCCAGGGCCTTCTGCAGCTCGGCGAAGTCGAGCTTGGACTCGGCGGTGTCGGCCAGCATGGTCATGGTGAAGATGTCCTCGATAATGGACTGCGTAATGTCGCGGATGTCGACATTGGCTTCGCCCAGGACGCGGGTGACGCCGGCGACAATGCCGGGGCGGTTCTTGCCAAGGACGGTGATGACGATACGGGAGGACGAGATCTCGGCCATGGGAAACCCTTTCGCGTGTTAGCGGCGCACGGCGGCGCTCCGCTACGGTACAGTGTTCATCATTGTACCTGTCCCGTGCAAAAAGGGGCACCTTTGCTGCGGCGTTACACGTCTGCAACATGGAGCGCTTGTCTCGTAGGGTGTATTTTTGGCACCCTTGACAGCTCGGGCGGCTCTGTTGGCGCCGCGATCGGGCAGATTCGCCTGTGTACTCCGGCGTAAAGACCGTGAACCTTTTGTGGGACGCTCGACGCCGTGGTACCATACCCGAGTTTGTTGTCTTGGTCGGAAACCAAGACGCCTTATGCGCTGATCGGTAACCAGCGCCTGACCAATAAGGAGTCCTACCATGAAGCAGGGTATCCATCCCCAGTATGTCGAGTGCACGGTGACGTGCTCCTGCGGCAACACCTTCAAGACGCACGCTACCGTGTCCGAGATGAGGGTCGAGCTTTGCAACGAGTGCCACCCGTTCTACACCGGCCAGCAGAAGTTCGTCGACACCGGTGGACGCGTCCAGCGCTTCGCCGACAAGTTCGGTGGCGCCGCTGCCGCCCAGCTCAAGAAGGCCGAGGAGGCCAAGGCTGCCAAGGCCGCCAAGGCTGCTGAGGCCGAGGCCGCTCGCAAGGCCGCCGCTGAGGCTAAGGCTGCCGAGAAGGCCAAGCGTGCCGCTAAGTTTGCCGAGGAGGCTGCCAAGCAGGCCGCCGAGGCTCCCGCAGAGGCTCCCGTCGAGGAGGCCGCTGCCGAGGCCGAGACCACCGAGGCTGCTGAGTAAATAGCTCGCCGAGGAATCGCTCGCATTCATGGCAAAAGGGCCGTGCATCCAATTGGTGCACGGCCCTTTTCTTATCGACGCAAAGTAGCACGTCCTCTTTGTACCGAACGGTGGGGATTTTTCGTTTGCCCAGATAAAACCTGCCAAAATAAACCTGTCCCTTTTTGGCAGGTAACCGATAGGAGGCTACGTGGACACATCGACGTCCTTGGGCAATCGCGAGCTCGCGGTGGCAAAGAAGCGTGCGCTCGATGCTGCCTATTTTAGGAAGGGTATCGCTGTCGCGGCGCTTTCGAGCTGCATGTATGCGCTGTACACGGCCTTTGTTACCGCCGGTCAGCTCTTTGGCGTTTGGGCCGGTTGGTTCGATGCATTTGCTCCCTCCGGCCTTTTGGCGGTATTCATCTTGCCCACAATCGCCTCGGGCGTCAACGACGTGCTGAGTGCCGTCTGGGCCACGTTTTTCACTGCCGGTCAGGGCAAACTCGCCGACCTAGGCCGCTGCATCGCCTCAAAGCCCGGTGTCATCGTTATCGCCGCCGCCTTCATTGGCGGGCCCATCGCTTCTGCTGCCTACGTTATCGCGCTTTCGCAGGCAGGCACGCTTGCTGTGCCCATCGCCGCGCTCAACCCCGCGATCGGTGCGGTGCTCGCCCGCGTGCTCTACCGACAGCCGCTTAGCCCCCGTGTCGTCACCGGCATCGTTGTCTGCGTGGTCGCCGGCGCTATGATCGGTAGCGCCGGCCTGAGCGGGCAGGCATCTTCCGGCATGACGCTTGGCTTGGGCCTGGCGCTGTTAGCCGCCCTGTGCTGGGGCGTCGAGGGATGCGTGGGCGGCCGCGCCACCTGCATGATCGATCCTCAGATCGCCATCAACATCCGTCAGCTTGTCTCGGGCGTCGGCAACCTGTGCTTGGTACTGCCGGCCCTAACCATGGCATGCGGAGAGCCCCTTGGTCAGAGTTACGTCTTTGTCGCCCAAGCGCTCACCGACAAATCCTCCGTCGTGTTTTTCGCCTGTTCCGGTTTTGCCGCCTACTTTTCGTTTATGAGCTGGTATCGCGCCAACTCCATGTGCGGCACGGCGCTGGGCATGGCCATCAACGGCACCTATACCTTTACAGCGCCGCTGTTTACGTGGATTATCGTCGGCCTGGTCTTGGGCTTTGACGGCTACGCGCTTCCGTCCGTCGCATGGGTGGCGGCCGTCGTCAACCTCGTCGGCATTTGCCTGATCGCCGTGAATCCCCTCGACATGGTTAAAAAGGACGGTGATCGGGATGCTTCCGCTTAACTATGCCATGCTCGATTATTTTGTTTACCATGACGAGGCTTGCGTCGACGATGTGATGGCCGATCTCGCGGCCGAGTACGCATCGTTTGCCGCCTTTGCAAGGCCGCGCATGCAGGAGGCGCTCATGACCGCGCACAAGAATGGCCTGATTGACGAGACGCGCTTTGATTTGGATGCCGAAGGCGAGCTTCGCGTCTACTATCGGGCGAGCGCCGAGCAGCGCAAAGTTATCGGCGCCTATCTGGGCCGTAGCCACTAAAATAAAACGTCCCTTTTTGGCAGGTCGGTCGTAGTTAAACGTCCCTTTTTGGCAGGTCGGTCGTAGTTATTACGTGGGGGATGAGGTCGAGCGTATAGCGTGCGTCCCGTTTGGCTAAAGTACAAATATCTGTGTTTAACTCGCCCAGTGCAGTGCGCTACGGGCGATGGCCAAAAAAGGAAAACCACATGGGATTCATGTCAAAGCTGCTGTCCTTTGGATCCGATAAGGACCTTAAGCGCTACTACAAGATCGTTGACCAGATCAACGGGCTTGAGCCTCAGTTTGAGAAGATGACCGAGGAGGAGCTTCGCGGCCAGACCGACAAGTTCCGCGAGCGTTACGCTAACGGCGAGTCGCTTGACGACATGCTCCCCGAGGCCTTTGCCACCGTGCGCGAGGCTTCAAAGCGCATCACGGGTATGCGTCACTTTGACGTACAGCTCATCGGCGCCATGGCGCTGCACGAGGGTCATATCGCCGAGATGAAGACCGGCGAAGGCAAGACGCTCGTCTCCACCCTGGCCGGCTATCTTAACGCCATCGCCGGCAAGGGCGTGCATGTCGTTACCGTCAACGACTACCTGGCAAAGCGCGACTCCGAGTGGATGGGCCGCATCTACAAGTATTTGGGCATGACCGTCGGCCTGCTGCAGAACAACATGCCGCTCGAGCTTAAGCGCCCGGCCTACCAGGCCGATGTCACCTACGGCACCAACTCCGAGTTTGGCTTTGACTACCTGCGCGACAACATGGTCACCCGCCCCGAGCAGCGCGTCCAGCGCGGCCACAGCTACGCTATCGTCGACGAGGTCGACTCCATCCTGATCGACGAGGCCAGGACCCCGCTTATCATCTCGGGCGCCGGCACCAAGTCGGCCAGCACCTACAAGGACTTCGCGCGCGCCGTGCGCGGGCTGGAGCGCGGCGAGGACGTGTCGCACGATATGCTCACCGCCACCGAGGACGTGGAGCCCACGGGCGACTACGTCATGGACGAGGCCAAGCACACCATTGCCGCCACCGAGCGCGGCCTCAAGAAGATCGAGCGCCGCCTGGGTATCGAGGACATCTACGCCGACCTTTCGGGCCAGCTGGTCAACCACCTGCAGCAGGCGTTGAAGGCCCAATACATGTTCCACCGCGACAAGCAGTACGTCGTTACCAACGGCGAGGTCAAGATTGTCGATGAGTTCACCGGCCGCATCATGGAGGGCCGTCGCTACTCCGAGGGCTTGCATCAGGCCATCGAGGCCAAAGAGGGCGTGCTCGTGCGCGAGGAAAACCAGACCCTTGCCACCATCACCCTGCAGAACTACTTCCGTCTGTATGACAAGCTTTCCGGCATGACCGGTACGGCACTTACCGAGGACGCCGAGTTCCGCGAGATCTACAAGCTGCCCGTCGAGGTCATTCCCTCCAACAAGCCCGTGCAGCGTGTCGATCACGAGGACCTGGTCTACCGCACCATCCAGGCCAAGTACAACGCCGTTGCCAATGATGTCGAGCAGCGTCACGCCAAGGGCCAGCCGGTCCTGGTGGGCACCGTCTCCATCGAAAGCTCCGAGAAGCTGTCGGCCGCCCTTACCAAGCGCGGCATCGCGCACGAGGTCCTCAACGCAAAGCACCACGAGCGCGAGGCTCATATCGTTGCCCAGGCCGGACGCTACGGCGCCGTGACCATCGCTACTAACATGGCCGGTCGTGGTACCGACATCCTGCTGGGCGGCAACCCCGACGAGCTGGTGCGCGAGCGCCTTGAGTACGAGGGCCTGACCATGGAGGACGTGACGCCCGAGCAGCTCGAGCAGTTTAACGCCGAGGCCAAGGAGACCTGCAAGGCCGAGCGCGAGCGCGTGCTTGCCGCCGGCGGCCTGACCGTCATCGGTACCGAGCGCCATGAGTCCCGTCGTATCGACAACCAGCTGCGCGGCCGCTCCGGTCGTCAGGGCGATCCAGGCGAGACCCAGTTCTACCTGTCGCTCGAGGACGATCTGATGCGCCTGTTCGGTGGCGACAAGATGGACCGCGTCTCCAAGATGATGGTCACGGCAGAAATGGGCGACGACATGCCCATCCAGCACAAGATCATCTCCAAGGCCGTCGAGAGCGCCCAGCACAAGGTCGAGAGCATCAACTTCTCCATGCGCAAGAGCGTTCTTGAGTACGACGACGTGATGAACAAACAGCGCCAGGTTATCTACGCCGAGCGCAACAAGATTCTGGACGGTAAGGACCTGACCGACCACATCACCGAGGTCATGCACGACACCGTGTACCGCTGCGTGCAGGAGTTTTGCACTAAGGACAGCCACGACGGCGAGCGCGACCTCGATGGCCTGCGCAAGTGGGTCGTGGAGCTGACCGGCCATATCGATACGCCCAAGTTCCCCGACGAGGATTACGAGGCCCTTGCTGCCGATGTCCTGGCCTACGTCGAGAAGTGCTACAACATGAAGGCCGAGCGCTTAGGCGAGGACCTCATGCGCGAGCTCAATACTCAGGTCATGCTGCGCGTCATCGATACCCGCTGGATGAACTACCTGCAGGAGATGGACTACCTCAAGACCGGTATCGGACTGCGCGGCTTTGGTCAGCGCGACCCGCTGGTCGAGTACAAGACCGAGGCCTATGGCGCCTTCCAGATGCTCGTTGACACCATGTACGAGGATTACCTTCGCACCGTCCTGCGCATCGAGATCAAGGCCGCCCCGCAGGCTGTGGAGCGTAAGGAGGACCCCGCGCTCGAGGGTGCGCGCTTCTCCGGCCCCGCCGACGTCGATGGCGACAACGGCAACTCGGTCCTGCGCAAGGAGGCACGGGCACAGGCTCGCACGGCCGTCCAGGGCGGACCGGCAGCTGTCAACAACGGCGCTAAGGTGACCACCTACCGCAAGTCCGAGAGCGACGACCCGTATGTCAACGTGGGCCGCAACGAACCGTGCCCTTGCGGCAGCGGCAAGAAGTTCAAGTACTGCCACGGCAGGAATCGTTAATGGCCGAGGCTTTAGAGGTAACGCCCGCCGAGCTGGACGCGTTTGCGGACCGGCTCGGCGAGGTTGAGTCGTATCTCCATTTGGACGAGAAGCGCACCCACGTGACCGAGCTTGAGGCCAAGAGCGTCGCTCCCGGCTTTTGGGACGACGCCGATGCCGCTCGCGCCACGATGGAAGAGATTGCGCGCGCCAAGGAGGATATCGCCGCCGTGGATACCGCGCGCGGCGAGCTCTCCGATGCCCGCGCGGCGCTGGAACTTGCCGAGGAAATGGGCGATGACCCCGATGCCGCTGCACTGCGTGAGGAGGCTGCCGCCACGGCTGATCGTCTGGCGCGCGCCATCGATGAGCTCGAACTTTCGAGCTGGTTTACCGGCGAGTTCGATCACGGTGACGCGATTGTGACCATCAAGCCCGGACAGGGCGGCTTGGAGGCGCAGGACTGGACCTTCATGCTCTTTAAGATGTACATGAAGTACTGCCAGCGCCGCGGCTGGAAGGTCACCATCAACGATTGCCCCGCTGCCGAGGTCATTGGCATTGATCGCGCGACCTTTACCGTTGAGGGCAAGGATGCCTTCGGTATGCTTCGTGCCGAGGCCGGCGTTCACCGTTTGGTGCGCATTAGCCCCACCGATGACAAGAAGCGTCGACAGACTACGTTTGCCGGCGTCGAGGTCATTCCGGTGCTGCCCGACGATATCGATATCGAGATCAACCCCGACGATATCCGCGTCGACGTGTACCACGCAAGCGGCCCGGGCGGCCAGGGCGTCAACACCACCGACTCCGCCGTGCGCGTGACGCATTTTCCCAGCGGCATTGTAGTGACCTGCCAAAATGAGCGCAGCCAGATTCAGAACAAGGCCGCGTGTATGCAGATTCTCAAGGCCCGCCTGTACGAGATTGAGCTCGAGAAGCGCGCCGAGGCGCTCGACGAGATCCGCGGTCCCAAGACCACGATTGGCTTTGGCAACCAGATCCGCAGCTACGTGCTCTATCCGTATCAGATGGTCAAGGACCTGCGCTCGGGCGTGGAGACCAGCAACGTCGACGCCGTTCTCGACGATGGCGACTTGGATCCGTTTGTGATCGGCTACCATCGCTGGGCTACCGGCAATGCTGATGCGGAGTCTCCGTCCGCTTAAGCCCCGGGTGAGTCACGGACCGACACTAAACTCTGGACAGGCGGTTTTATATCCAGAGCAAACCCGCCGCGGGGTGGTTTTTCCTCGGCGAATCGGTAGAATCGAATACGGTAAGAAGTTCAATGCGCACCCAATGGGGTGCGCTTTTTTGAGGGAGGTAGCATGGCATATCGTCTGGATATTAAGCGCATTCTTTCAATGAACTTCTTCCACGATCTGCCCCAGATTATGCTTGGGTGCGCTTTGGCGGCCATCGCGACCGACCTGTTTTTGATTCCCAACGGTCTTGCCGCCGGTGGCGTTACGGGCCTTGCGACTATTATCCAGGCGGTCGGTGCCGCGCGAGGCGTGTCGCTGCCCGTCGGTATCCAAACCATCGTGATGAACGCCTTGCTGTTGCTGGTCGTAATGCGCGAGGGCGGCATGTTTTATGTGGTACAGACGGCGACAGGCTTTGTGCTATTGGGCTTCTTTACCGACCTGTTTGCCCCGTTTGTAGCGCCTCTGGCAGATGCAGACCTGATGCTTCCCGCTATGTGGGGCGGCATTATCACGGGCATTGGTTACGGCATGGTGTTACGCGCCGGCGCCAACACCGGCGGCTCCGACACCATCGGCCAGATTATCTCGCGTAATACCTCGCTGCCGGTGGGTTCGACCGTCATGGCGATCGATGTCGCCGTATGCGCGGCATCGGCCCCCGTCTTCTCTCTAGAGAACGCGCTGTATGCAGGGCTTTCGATGGTAATTAGCGGCTATGTGATCGACGCTGTGGTCGATGGCGGCAACAAGCGCCGTATGGTGCTCATCATCTCGGACAATTTCCCCGATATCGCGGCCGATATCATGTATGGCCTGGGTCGCGGCTGCACTAAATTTAAGGCGACCGGCATGTATTCGGGCGCAGAGAAGCCGGTGATTATGGTGATCGTTAGCCGCCGCGAGCTCAATACACTTAAGACCATCGTGCGTGAGCGCGATCCTCAAGCTATCGTGACGGTCGCCGACGTTACGGAAGCCTTCGGCGAGGGGTTCAAGGACATTAACACGTAGGGTAGACTGCTCTCCATCCAAAAGACGTTCACATTGATAAACCGATTCATCAGCGGGTCTGCCTGCTAAATTATTCAAATAATGATAAAAACTCTGGTAAAGCCTTCGGTTTCCAGCATAATGAATGGCGCACGTGCATTGTGGCAGGGTTGGGATTACCTTCTGCGCCGTGCGCATCTTGTCTAAAGAGGATGAAAGGAAGGCACAATGAGCGACGAAGAGCTCAAAAAGGTTGCCAACGAGGTAAGGAAGGGCATCGTCACCGGCGTGCACGCTGCCAAGTCCGGCCATCCGGGCGGTTCGCTCGGCTCTGCCGACATCATGACTTATCTGTACTTTGAGGAAATGAATGTCGACCCGGCCGATCCTCGCAAGGCCGACCGCGACCGCTTTGTGCTCTCCAAGGGCCATTGCGCTCCGGGTCTGTACGCCGTGCTCGCCGAGCGCGGATTCTTCCCCAAGGAGGACCTCGAGACGCTGCGCCATATCGGCAGCCACCTGCAGGGCCACCCCAACATGAACGACACCCCGGGCGTCGACATGTCCACCGGCTCGCTGGGCCAGGGCATCTCCGCCGCCGTGGGCATGGCCGTCGCCGCCAAGCACTGGGGCGATACTTACCGTACGTACGCCCTGCTGGGCGACGGCGAGAGCGAGGAGGGCCAGGTCTGGGAGGCCGCCATGTTTGCCGGCAATCAGCAGCTCGACAACCTCTGCGTGATCGTTGACCACAACGGTCTGCAGATTGACGGTCCCGTCGAGGAGGTCAACGATCCCATGCCGCTCGCCGACAAGTTCCGCGCCTTTAAGTTCCACGTGGTGGAGCTCGCCGACGGCAACGACTTCGGTCAGATTCGCGCCGCCTTTGCCGAGGCTCGCGCCACCAAGGGTCAGCCTACCGCCATTATCGCCGAGACCATGAAGGGCAAGGGCGTTTCCTTTATGGAAAACCAGGTTGGTTGGCACGGTAAGGCCCCCAACGACGAACAGTTTGAGCAGGCCATGGCAGAGCTCACGGCCGCCGGAGAGGAGCTCTAGGATGGCAGACGTCAAGAAAATCGCCACGCGTGTAAGCTACGGCGAGGCCCTCGTTGAGCTCGCTGCCGAGCACGACGACTTTGTGGTCCTCGACGCCGACCTGGCTGCCGCCACGCAGACCGGTAAGTTTAAGGCCGCCTGCCCCGACCGCTTCTTTGATGTGGGCATTGCCGAGAGCAACCTGATGGGTGTCGCCGCCGGTATCGCGACCACCGGTCGTACTGCCTTTGCGAGCACCTTTGCCATGTTTGCCGCCGGCCGCGCTTTTGAGCAGGTCCGTAACTCCATCGGCTATCCGCACCTCAACGTCAAGATCGGCGCCACGCACGCCGGTATTTCGGTGGGCGAGGACGGTGCCACGCACCAGTGCTGCGAGGATATCGCCCTTATGCGTGTTATCCCTGGCATGACCGTTATTGTCCCGGCCGACGACGTGGAGGCCCGCGCCGTGGTCCGCGCCGCCTACGAGTGCGACGGCCCCGTGTACATGCGCTTTGCCCGTTTGGCCTCGCCGGTCATCAACGACCCCGAGACCTACAAGTTCGAGCTGGGCCGCGGCATCGTCATGCGTGAGGGCGCCGATGTGACCATCATCGCCTGCGGCCTGATGGTTGGCGAGGCTCTCGAGGCTGCCGAGCAGCTCGCTGCCGAGGGCATCGACGCCGAGGTCATCAACATGCACACCATTAAGCCCATCGACGCCGATCTGATCGTCAAGAGCGCCGCCAAGACCGGCCACGTCGTGACCGTCGAGGAGCACTCCGTGATCGGTGGCCTGGGCAGCGCCGTTGCCGACGTGCTCTGCGCTCAGTGCCCGACGCCGCTCAAGAAGATTGGCGTCAACGACACCTTTGGCGAGTCCGGCCCGGGCGCCGAGCTCCTGCACAAGTACGGTCTGGATGCCGCCAACATCGTGGCAACCACCAAGGAGTTCTTGGCCTAGGGCAAGACGAGGCAAAGTATCGCTTTAGCAACCGTATGCAAGCCAGAACAGGGGCGCCCCCAAAGAGGGCGCCCCTGTTTTTTGTGGGCAACAAACAAATCGGGCCCGCACCAAGCAAGGGCTTCCTCCCAAATCATTCCGCAGGACGGAGGAGTCCCCGCAGCGCGAAGCGCGCAGCGGGGACTCCGACATGTCCGAGGACGATTTGGGAGGTAGCCCTGTGCGCGGCCGGTGAGACCAAAACCCTGCCATGCTTCTTATGTGCAGCGAAGCTAATGCTGCTAAAATACAAAGCGCTCATGTAGTTTAAACGCACGATGATAAGGAGCACCAGTGGGTAACCACTTCCGTACCTCCGGTGCGGGCGATGAGGCCCCCAAGACACGGCAAGGTGTCCCGGGCACACGTTTCGCCACTCCGGATTCAGAGGGCCAGCATATTGCCCAGGCCCCCGCACAGCCGGCAGATCAGGCACGGCCGGCATCCGATCCCTTTGCCTACAATCCCACCAGCGATGTCGAGCTTTCTGCCGCTGCGGGCTTTGAGCCCGTCCAAAAGGTGACTGCTCGCGTGAACCAGCCTCAGACGTCAGCCGAGCCTCAGCCGACCATGGCGGGCATTCCCGATCCCATGGTTCCTGCTACGCCCGCGCCGCAACCGGCGCAGTCCGGCCTCTTTGCCGGCATTCCCGATCCTACGCAGCCCGCTGCGCCCATGGTCGAGAATGATCAGGCTGCCGAGGTCGCAAGTCTTGACAATGCGCTCAACAACCCCGATTTTACGTCGGTGTTCGCGCCTATCGATCCGCAGGCAAGTCGCAAGAAGATGGCCAAGCAGGCCGGTGTCGAGCCCGTCATTCTGATGGAGCATGTCACCAAGATCTACCCGGCACAGCCCAACAAGCCCGCACTCGACGACATCAACATCGAGATCTATCCGGGTGAGTTCGTCTTCTTGGTCGGTCATTCCGGATCGGGTAAGACCACGCTGCTTTCCACGCTCAACCGTGATGTCAGGCCTACGAGCGGTCGCATTTTGGTCGCCGGTCAGGATCTCATGAAAATCAAGAACCGCAAGGTTCCCTTCCTGCGCCGCCAGATTGGCGCCGTGTTCCAGGACTTTAAGCTTCTGCCGCAAAAGACCGCCTATGAAAACGTGGCGTTTGCCCTGCAGTGCATAGGCAAGCCCAAGGGCGTCATTCGCAGCCAGGTGCCCGAGGTACTGCGTCTGGTCGGTTTGGCCGATCAGATGGACTCGCTGCCCGATCAGCTTTCCGGCGGCGAGCAACAGCGCGTGGCCGTCGCCCGCGCCATGGTCAACCGTCCGCCGCTGCTGATTTGCGACGAGCCAACGGGCAACCTCGACCCGGCAATTTCGCTCGGCATCATGAAGCTGCTCGAGCGCATTAACCGCACCGGCACGACCGTGATCGTGGCTACCCACGATCGCGAGATGGTCGATAGTATGCATCGTCGCGTGATCGCCCTCGAGGGCGGCCACGTAATCCGCGACCAGGAGAGGGGAGGTTACGGCAACTATGGCACCAACTAACGTGGGCTATTCGCTCAAAGAGGCAATGAGCCACTTCTTCCGTAACTGGACCACCTCGCTCGGCGCCGTCATCACGATTTTCCTTTCGCTGTTTATCATCGGCCTGTTCATCATGGGTTCCGCGATGCTGAACTCCGTGATCGGCACCGTTGAGGACCAGGTTGTTATCAACGCGTTTATTAGCGATGACGCCGACCAGGCCGACGTCCAGGCTTTCGAGAGTGAGCTCAAGACGTGGAACAACGTTAAGTCCGTGACCTATAAGGACAAGGACGACGCGCTGGCCGAGTACACGAGCAAGATGTCGGGTAACGCCGACGCCACTCTGAGCGCACTTGATGGCCAGAATCCGCTGCCTGCTTCGTTCGCGATCGAGATGGACGATCCGTCCCAGGTCGAGAGCACGGCCAAGAAGCTCAAGAAGAACTCCGATTTCCAGAAGATCGCGGATGACGGTGACGTTGACGCGAGCGTTCTGTACGGTCAGGAGGAAGTGAGCCGCCTGTTCCAGGTGACGAACTACATCCGCATCGCTGCCGTTGTGCTTGTTGGTTTGCTGACGTTTATCGCGTTCATCTTTATCAACAACACGATTCGCCTGTCGATTACGGCTCGCCGCCGCGAGATTGCTATCATGCGCCTGGTGGGCGCCAGCAATGGCTTTATTCGCGGTCCGTTTATCACCGAGGGCGTGCTGCAGGCCGTTTTGGGCTCGCTGCTTTCCATCGGTGTTTTGGAGCTGCTTCGCAACCTGTTGGTTCCGCGTCTTCAGGAGAGCATTGGCTGGATGTCGTTTGCGCTGCCGATGCAATACTACCTGGTGACGTATGCCGCACTGATCCTGGTTGGCGTGATCATCGGTCTCTTTGGTTCCGCCATTGCCATGCGTCGCTACCTGCGCGTGTAGACACAGCTGGAATTAGTTTTGCTAACGGGCCGTCCCGCTCTGGGGCGGCCCGTTTTTTGATCCCGTGCGACGGAGGAAAAGGGCTCACCGGCAGTTCGGCTTGTCTCGATAATTCGATTTTCTCCGTCACATAGGGATCATGACGTGAGGTGCGTGCCCTGTTGTTGATTGGGTAGACTCTTTGATGCGTGCGGTTTAGGCCTGCACGGTGTTTTGACATGATGCGGTTGCTCCTGCGGGCCCCGCAACAGATAGTAAGGAGGCGCCATGGGGCGCAATAACAAACATAAGCGTAGCGCTCGCAACAAGCGCGCGCCGGTGCGTAGCGAGCGGCGTCCCAGCCTGACGGGCCGCGTGCAGCTCCATGAGCACAGCGCCTATGTTGTCACCGATAATGGCGACTATAAGGTTATGGGTCGCGGCAAGCGCGAGATTATGGACGGCGACATCGTGGCCGTGAGCATTAAGACCGGACCGCGCGGCGATCGCCGTGCCGTGATCGAGGGCGTTGTCGAGCGCGCGGCCATAAGCGTGGTGGGCACGTATCAGACGGCAGGCCCGCTCGGTGTGATCGAGCCGCTTGATTCGCGTCTCAAGGCCGATTTCTTTATTTTGCCCGAGGATACTTCGGCGGAGCGTTTGGGCGTGCATCCGGGCGATGCAGTCGTTGCACGCATTTTGAGCTATCCGACACGCTTGGAATCGGGCACCGTGACTCTTGAGCGCCGTATTGGCGGCGACGATGCACCCGACTTGGGCGTTCAATATGTCATGGCTCGTTACGGCTATACCGATAGTTATCCCGAGACCGCCCTTGCCGAGGCCGAGGAGCTATCGCTCGACGTGGCGACAGCTCTTAAGGACCCACTTCGCCGCGATCTGCGCGACCGTTTTATCATCACGATCGATCCGGTCGACGCGCGCGACTTTGACGACGCCATCTCGTTGGAGCGCACGACGCAGGGCGGCTACAAGCTGGGTGTCCATATCGCCGATGTATCGCATTATGTGGCCTGGGACGGACACATCGACCTAGAGGCTCGCCATCGCACGACGTCGGTGTACCTTGCCGATCGCGTGCTCCCCATGTTGCCCGAGCGCCTGTCGAATGACCTGTGTTCCTTGCGCCCCGACGAGGATCGCCTGGCGTTTACCGTCGACATCGAGCTCGATGCGCAGGGGCACGTCCGCCACTACGATCCGTATCCCAGCGTGATTCGCTCGCGCGTGCGCATGGACTATGACGGTGCCGAGGCACTGCTGGTGCGTGCCGGTGCGGTGGAGTACTCCGTGTTGAAAGGTGCCGCCGAGGATGTTGCTGCAGCCGAGGCGTCGCGCGAGGAGGCGCTTGAGCGCGGTTTGACTTGCGAAGAGACTGCCCGCGACTACGACGTGGATCTGAGCGATTTCCTAGTCGCTGCCAACGAGCTTGCCGAGCGACGCCGTCGCATTCGCCGTGCGCGCGGCTCGGTCGACTTTGACACGGCGGAGATTCGCGCTTTGCTGGGCGAGGACGGCGTTCCCGTGCAGATCGTGGCCCGCGAGCGCTCGTGTGCCACGTCGCTCATCGAGGAAGCTATGCTGCTTGCCAACGAGTGCGTTGCCGAGTGGCTGGCAGACCGCGATATTGAGGCATGCTATCGCGTGCATGATGATCCCAGCCCCGACAGCTTGCACGGGGCCGCCGTGGCGCTGGCGCAGCTGGGTATCATCGACGATCGCCGCGCGGCCGGCATTGCCCTGGGAAGTCCCGATGAGCTGCAGGCGGCGGTTGACGCTGCCGCTGGCACGGCAAATGCCCCGCTTGTCAACACGTTGCTATTGCGCAGCATGCAGCGCGCGCTGTACAAGCCGCGCAACGAGGGCCACTTTGCGCTCGCCGCGCCGTGCTACTGCCACTTTACGAGCCCTATCCGACGCTATCCGGACCTTGTTGTCCATCGTGTGCTCAAATTGCAGCTGGCGTATGAGCAGCTGGGCGGCAAGGATGCCTTGGCGCGCACGCCGCGGCTGATCGGCAGGGGTGGCGAGTCGCTGCCGCGCATCTTGCCGCAGATTTGCCGTGCATGCAGCGATGCCGAGCGTGCGGCCGACGCCGCCAGCCATGCGACGCAAAAGATCAAGATCGCCCAGTATTACGAGGATCGTCTGGGCGAGCGCTATGCCGGAACCATTTCGTGGGTCAGCAGCATGGGCCTCTTTGTGCGCCTCGACCTGACACAGGCCGAGGGCTTGGTCTCGATTAAGAGTTTGGGAAGCGAGTGGTTCGAGTTTGACGAGGACGCGCTCACGTTGACGGGTGCCGACACGGGGCGCCGTTTTGAGTTGGGGCAACGCGTGATCATCGAGGTCTCGCGCGTCAACACGACCCGCGGGCACTTGGATTTCAGGCTTATTCATTAGCCGGAATTTGGTGATTGATAGAGAACGGGGCGGTCTTTTGGGGCTGCCTTTTTTGTGGCGGTTCAATCGCCTTGCCGCTCGCGCGCTTGCGTCTTCCGCCTGCTATAGGGGAGATAAAACCTACCAAAATAAACCTGTCCCTTTTTGGGAGGTTTACGAGAGAGCGGGGATGAGATAACAACGGTGTACGGGTATGCGCGGGTGAGCTCGCGTGATCAAAATCTGAATCGGCAGCTGGATGCGCTGGGCGCCTATGGCGTGGAACCGGCGAATATCTTTGCCGACCATGCGAGTGGCAAGGACTTCGATCGACCGCGGTATCGCGAGCTGCTGTGCGCGTTGGATTCCGGCGATGTGCTGGTGGTACTTTCCATTGATCGGCTGGGCCGTAACTACAGCGAGATCCTCGAGGAATGGCGGTGCATAACCAAAGAGCTCGGCGCCGCCATCGTGGTGCTGGACATGCCATTGCTCGACACGCGCGCCAGAGACTGTGGTGGGTCGGACGTGACGAGTCCGTTGATTGCCGATATTGTTTTGCAGCTGCTGAGCTATGTGGCGCAGGTGGAGCGCGAGAACATCCACCGGCGCCAAGCCGAGGGCATTGCGGCGGCGCGAGCGCGCGGCGTGCGCTTTGGCCGGCCCCGCAAGCCCTGTCCCCCGCAATTCGAGCTGGTACGCGATGCCTACGAGGCGGGTGATATCACGCGGAGTCAGGCGGCAAAGCGGCTAGGCGTGTGCGTGGGGACGTTCGATCGCTGGATGCGCGAGATGGAGTAGGGGCGCCACGGTCCTTTGGCGCCCCGATTCGAACATTTTGGATTTCGCTACGGCGACAACTGCATTTGGGGGTACACTCGCTGCTGCTCAAAAAATGACGGAGGTTAGCCCTTGGCGCGTGTGAAGCACATAGTCGGATGGATTTCGATTGTCCTGCTGGTCGTGACGCTGGCAAGTATTTGGATGCTGACGGAGCAAAACGTGGAGCAGACGTCGTCGCTCAGCGAGTCCACCGCGCATGCGGTGGAAGGACGGGCCGCGGACGTGCGGCCCGACGCCACGCAGGAGTTCCAGGCGGGGGATGCCGTCGAGGGCACGGATTCAACGACTGCCACTGTTCATCCCGACCCGCTTGCGCCCGTTCGTCTGTGGATGGGTGCCAACATTCGTCGCGTCGCACATACCGTTGAGTTCTTCTTTGTAGGACTGTTTGCTTCGGCGACAGTGGCATGCCTGGGCGAGTGCCTGCCATGCGCGCGATTCCGGTACGTACTCGCTCTGCTCTTTTGCGCCGTCTGCTCTGTCGGTGACCAAGTGCACAAGATCTTTGTTCCTGGTCGTCATTTCGACATGATCGACCTGGGCTTCGATGCCGCGGGTTACGTTGTCGCCATGCTGTTGGTACTGTTGGCCGCCGCGCTGGTTCAGCGCGCGACCTGTCCCATTGGCGCCCATGCGAGGCGCTAACCTCAAGATGAAAAATCGCGACCGCCTGTACGTCGGCGCTGGTTACAATATCGGCATCGGTCGCAGATGGCCATCGATGCGCTGTTTGCCAGACACTTGTCTTTTCTAAGAAGGGAATCCCCATGGCAGTGCTGTTTGTTGAATACCCCAAATGCTCGACGTGTAAAAAGGCCAAGGCCTGGTTGGACGAGCATGGGGTTGAGTACGTCGATCGCGATATTGTTACAGACAATCCTTCGGCTGAGGAACTTGCGACCTGGATTGCTCGCTCGGGGCTGCCGGTGCGACGCTTCTTTAACTCGTCGGGCATGAAATATCGAGAGCTTGGTCTGAAAGCGCGCCTGGATGCGGGTATGACGGACCAGGAATGCTGCGAGCTGCTGGCGACTGACGGCATGCTGGTTAAGCGCCCGCTGCTGGTGGGCGACGACTTTGCGATCCCCGGCTTTAGGGAAGCGGCTTGGACCGAGGCGTTGCTGTAGCGGCTTCGGAAAGTGCGTCCCATTTTGAGTGCTGATTCTGGGATATGCTTTCCGGTTGAGGGCTCTATCGGAAATGACATCCCGTTTCGAGCGCTGATTCTGGGACACGGTTTCCGGTTGAGGGCTCGACGGGAAAGTGGGGACCAGTTTGAGCTTGAAATCTGGGATGCGATTTCTGCCGGCGGGCCTACTCCAGGGCGGGCCTGCCCCAGTCAGTCCTTCAGCTGCGCCCATTCGTGTGGGTCGTAGATCTTTACGTGCTTGTCGGGCGTGTCGCTCCAGTACTCTTCGTCCATAAAGGGCAGGTATGCCTGAATGCCGGGGCAGATAAACGGAATTCGTTACCGCTGCAGGCGCTCGCGCTGCCGCCGCTCCAGGTTCGTCTCGGATATGACGGTCGGCATGCCGGACAGCTCGACGAGACTTGCCTGGATGTGCTTGAGGTCGGGGAGCGCCGCATGCCATGACGTCCGCATGATCAAAAGATACTTCGATTGTGTTGCCTGGTGCTATCGTTTTCGCGTTAGTATCTGCCAACGGTTGAGGACTACCGCTCGCGGCGTTTTGCCCTTCGTGTACAGCGGTCGGCATCACAGGTCCTTCACGGGTTGGACGAAATTAGGCCAATTTGACCGAATTTTAAAAAAGTCAAAATTAAGACTTGCGTCATCGCGATGCTTCCCGTATATTTCTTTCTTGCGCAAAGGCACAGCCGAGCGCAGCGATGCAATCATTGGGATGTCGTCTAATGGCAGGACAGCGGATTCTGGTTCCGTCAATGGGGGTTCGACTCCCTCCATCCCAGCCATTGCATTTGCTACATATGGCCCGTTCGTCTAGCGGTTTAGGACGCCGCCCTCTCAAGGCGGAGATCACCAGTTCGAATCTGGTACGGGCTACCACAAATTGAATGCCCGGGCCTCGCAAGAGACCCGGGTTTTGTGTATACACCGCATGTGTGGAATGAGCCGCGTTTCACCTGGACCGAGGAGTTGCCATGGACCTGCCCATCAGCCTACAAGACATTACGTATGCCGAGAATTACCTGGCGCAGGGAGACCTGGCCACGGCGACGCCGCTGCTGGAGCGTTTGGTGGAGCTCGCCGAGGAGTATATCGATGCCGAGTGCAAAACGGAGGAGAACCGCCAGTACTTTAGCTTCGATAGCAAGTTTGAGCGCCTGGCCTACCGCCGCGTGGAAAAGGATCCACGCGAGCTGGTGCAGGTCGAGGTGCCGTTTGACCGCCTGTACTCCGACATGGCGTTTGCCTACATCCGTCAGCAGGATTATGTGAGCGCCCGCAATGCCTTGATGCAGGCCGTGCGCTGGGACCCCATGAACTGCAACTACCGACTGGATCTGGCCGAGCTGTTCCGTGCGCTCGAGGACAAGCAGGAGTGGGCTTCGCTTTCGTTTTCGGTGCTGGAGCGTGCGAGTGACGGCAGGTGCGCCGCCCGCGCCTACGCCAACTTGGGCCAGTACTTTTTGGAGCCCGAGACCGAGAACGTCTCGGCGGCCGTGGGTTGCGCACGTCTGGCGCTGCGCTTGGCCCCTGGCGATTCACATACGACGCGCTTGCTCAGCAAGATCCATGCCACCTATCCGGATGCCGCCGACGAGAGTGATGAGCATGTGATGGGCGAGCTGGCGTTGCAGGGCGTACCGACCTCGCCTTCGGCCGAGATTGCCATTTGTCTGATTATGTGTGCGACCGACGCTGCGAGCGACGGCGACAAGCAGGAGGCTACACGCCTGACGGTCCGTGCCCGCGACCTGGTGGGCGAGGAGGCATGCGCGGCGATCATTAAGCTGGTGCGCGAAAGCGATGCCGAGCTCAACGCCGAGCGCAAGGCCAAACGCGAGGCCGCGAGCGGGAAAGCCGATGACGCCGAGGAGGCCGGCGATGCCCAGTAAGCGCGAGCGCAAGCTCATCTCCAAGAATCGTTCGGCGCATCACGAGTACTTTATCGACGAGACATTCGAATGCGGCATTGAGTTGAGCGGTACCGAGGTCAAGTCGATTCGCGAGCGCGCGTGCCAGATCACCGACACCTTTGCACTGATTCGCGGCGGCGAGTGCTGGCTGGTGGGTTTGCACATCCATCCCTATAGTCACGGTGGCGTGTGGAACCGTGATCCCGATCGCCGGCGCCGTCTGCTGCTGCATCGCAAGGAGATTGATTATCTTGACGGCAAACTACGCAACCGCGGCTATGCACTGGTGCCGCTCGAGCTCTACTTTAATACCGATGGTCGCGTTAAGCTGCTGTTGGGCCTGGGCCGTGGCAAAAAGCTCTACGACAAACGCGAGGACATGGCCAAACGTGACGTTCAGCGCGAAATCGATCGCGCGCTTAAGGAGCGTAATCGCTAAGGGTTGATATCCGGGCGGGCGGGGATGTTCATCCATCACTGTTGTCGTACTCCCGGTCTGCTCCTCGCAAGTTGCGGTGGAATAGTTCCTGTTTGTTGGGTATCCAGGCTTAAACAGGGACTTTTTCACCGCAACTGCGTGTGGCTCATTTTTCTTACCGTTCTGACACATATGTTTCATTGTGGGTACATACATCTGGAAGGCTCAATTCCGAGTTAGGGGAGTGATCGTTTTGGATAAAACTGCGTTCTTTACGATGCCGTGCGGGCTGTATGTGGTGAGTGCCGCGGCAGATGGATCGCGCGCCGGCTGCATTATCAACACCGCGGTGCAGGTGACGTCCACGCCGCCGCGCATTTCGGTTGCCGTGAACAAGGAAAATGTCACGTCTAGTGTTATCTCGTCTGCCAAGGCCTTTGCGCTGACCGTGATCGATCAGACGGCCGATATGCCCTACATTGGTAACTTTGGATTCCGTACCAGCAGCAACTATGACAAATTTGCCAAGTACGAGACGCGCGAGACCGCACTGGGCATGCCCTATGTTCCCGAGCATGCGGCGGCCTTGTTTAGCTGCCGTTTGATCGACACAGTGGATGTGGGCACGCATCTACTGTTTATCGGCGAGGTCGAGGATGCCGAGCGCCTGAGCGACGAGACGCCGCTCACCTACGATTACTACCATAAGGTCCTGAAGGGCAAGACGCCGCCCAAGGCGTCTTCGTACCAAGGGTAGAAATGCGGTAAAACCGCTTGCATTATATTATTAAGAATGTATACTAATAAGCAAAGTACACCAGCAGCCACGTTCGAGAGGAGAACATCATGGCCGAGGAAAAGAAGACGTACAAGTTCGTGTGCACCGTTTGCGGTTACGAGGTAGAGGTCGACACGCCCGAGCTGCCCGAGGATTACGTGTGCCCGGTGTGTGGCGTCGGTCCCGATCAGTTTGAGCTCGTCGAGGAGTAGCTCGTAGACACACGACTTGCAGCAACATATAGCTCTGTCCAAGGGCCCCGGTCGGATATCCCGGCCGGGGCCCTTTTCCTCCGTCCCCAAGGGATCACGGCTGCTATTGGCCGATCCTGTCTGTTGTGAGTCCGGCCGACCTTTTGTCTTAACCTGCAACATCTAACGGCTCAAAACGGGTCTTCCTGTTACAGAACGAGACAAACCAAAACCATCATTCTCAAAATCTCAATCTATAACATTTAGGCACGTAAACCCCCTCTACTTGTTACAGATCGAGACAAAAGGTTGGGGCTGAAGAAATATCTCGATCTGTAACATCTGGGCGCGGAAATTGGGTCCACTTGTTACAGATCGAGACAAACTGAAACTATCTCTCAGAAAATCTCAATCTGTAACATCTAAGGGCTCAAAACGGCCTCACGTGTTACAGATTGAGACGTTATATCTGGACAGTCACGCCATCCCATTACATCCCCGTTAGCAGCACGATGTCGAGAATCGTCACGATGACACCGATCCCTACGAGCAACGCGTTGAGCGGGCGCGAGTTGGCGTATTTGCCCATGACGCGGGGCGAGCTGGTGAGTCGTATGAGCACAAAGACCGTAATCGGCAGCTGAAGCGACAACAGTGCCTGACTCCAAATGAGACCCTCAAAAGGATTCGGGACGATCAGGCACGCCGCCACTGCGCCGACGAAACAGGCCGCCACTCCGATCGAGGAATGTCGGTCGTGGATGTCGTATTCCTCGTCGAATATGCCCGCGGTGATGGTGCCCGCCGCCATGCCCGCCGTCACGCTACTCGATATGCCCGCAAACAGCAGTGCCACCGCAAAGATGGTCGAGCTTGCCGGGCCCAGAATGGGGGAGAGCGTGGCCGCTGCGACGGCGAGGTCGTCTACGACAATGCCGTGCGCAAAGAAGGTCGTTGCGGCCAGGATGACCATGGCCGAGTTGATTGCCCAGCCCACACCCATCGAAAAGAGCGTGTCGAAGAGCTCGTAGTGCAGGCGTTCTTCGATAACCTGCTCGCCTTGGCCTTCGAAGTGCATGGATTGGATGACCTCGGAGTGCAGGAAGAGGTTGTGGGGCATAACGACCGCGCCTAGGACACTTACGATAATCGCGACTGAGCCGGTGGGCATACTGGGTGTGATCCAGCTTGTGGCGGCTTGCGGCCAGTCGACCTTGACCAGCAGAAGCTCGGCTAAAAACGAAAGTCCCACCACGCCCACGAAGGCGATGATCCAGCGTTCGGCGCGTTTGTAGGAGCTCGTCATGAGCATGGCAATCGATGCCGCCGCCACGATGATGCAGCCGGCACGTACGGGCAGGCCAAAGAGCATTTGAAGTGCGATCGCACCGCCCAGGACTTCGGCCATGGCGGTGGCGACCGTGGCTAGATACGCACTGCCGAGTATCGCACGCCCGACGAGGCGGGGCAGGTGGCGCGTCGTGGCCTCGGCAAGGCACATGCCCGTGGCGATGCCCAGGTGAGCCGCGTTGTGTTGCAGCAGGATGAGCATGATCGTGGACAGCGTGACGATCCACAGCAGCGCGTAGCCAAACTGCGAGCCGGCGGCCATATTGGAGGCCCAATTGCCCGGGTCGATAAAGCCGACGGTCACGAGCAGCCCGGGGCCGATATGCCGTGCGATGTCGAGTCCGCCGTGGCCGCCGGTGCGCGGGGAGCCAAAGTGATGTTTGAGATGGTCGATCATGGTGCACTCCTGCGTGCCGTTTGTTTGACGCCGCAAAGGATACCCGTTTTAGGCTCGAAATCTGACCATGACTAACAAAATTGTTGTATTTGAATAGGGTGGTAAAAGGGGGTTGCCGAAATGTCTTGATCTGTAACAACTAGGGATGGAAATTGGGCCTAGGTGTTACAGATCGAGACAGGAAGAAATGGTCCTATGGAAAATCTCGATCCGTAACAGCTGACCGCCAAAACCGGCCCCTCGTGTTACAGATTGAGACATTCGGAACCGTCTCTCGAGAACATCTCAATCTGTAACAGTTAGTCGTCGAAATTGGGTCTTTCTGTTACAGATTGAGATGTTTGAAGCGGTGAGCTTACAGGCCGAACCTGGGGCCCTTGTTGTTGCCCTTGAGGTCGGCGGTGTCCACTCGTAGGGTGTGCGTTACGCAATTGTTTCGAAACGGGCGGGAAACACAATGGGCCGGCGATGCTTCTAGTATGCCTATTCAACTGACTGTCTATATATCTAGGGGAGGATCGCGATGCAGGCAGATTCCGCTCAGCAGCAGGGCCTTTATCGCCCCGAATTCGACCACGATGCATGTGGCATCGGCGCGCTTGCCGATATCAACGGTGAGCGCCACCACCAGATTCTGGACGATGCGCTGTCCATTCTGGTCAACCTGGAGCACCGCGGTGGCACGGGACTCGAGAAGAATACCGGCGACGGCGCCGGCATCCTGTTCCAGGTTCCGCATCACTTTTTCCGCAAAGAGGCTCAAAAGTGCGGCCAGATTCTGCCGGCAGAGGGCGACTATGGCGTGGCCATGCTGTTCTTCCCGCAGGACGACAAGGGTGTAGAGGATGCCCGCCGCGTGTTTGAGGAAGGCTGTGCCGAGGCCGGCGTGCCGCTGCTCTTTTGGCGCGAGGTGCCGGTCGACCCTCACGATCTGGGCGAGACGGCCCGCGCCTGCATGCCCACCATCCTGCAGGCCTTCCTGGGCCGTCCGGACGACACGCTCGCCGGCGATGCCTTTGAGCGTCGCCTGTACGTGTGCCGCCGCACCATCGAAAAGAAGGCCGACGCCGAGTTTGCCCTGCGCGACAAGATCTTCTATGTGTGCTCCATGAGCTCGCGCACCATCGTGTACAAGGGCATGCTGGTTGCCACGCAGATGCGCCGCTTCTTTATCGATCTCAACGACGCCGCCGTCAAGACGGCCGTGGCGCTCGTCCACTCGCGCTACTCCACCAACACCACGCCTAGCTGGGAGCGCGCACATCCCAACCGCTTTATTATCCACAACGGCGAGATCAACACCCTCAAGGGCAACGTCAACTGGATTCGCGCCCGCGAACCTAACCTGTACAGTCCCGTGCTGCAGCATGATCTTGAGCGTGTGATGCCCATCATCAACCGCGAGGGTTCCGACTCCGCGATTCTGGATAATGTGCTCGAGTTTTTGGTCATGAACGGCCGTCCGCTCACGCGTGCCGCGTCCATGTTGCTGCCCGAGCCGTGGGACCACAACGACAACCTGAGCGAGGAGCGTCGTGCCTACGATGCCTACCAGTCCATGCTCATGGAGCCCTGGGACGGCCCGGCGGCCATCGCCTTTACCGACGGCCGTACGCTGGGTGCCGCCCTCGACCGCAACGGCCTGCGCCCGGCTCGCTACTACGTGACGCGCGACGGCCGCTTTATGCTGGCAAGCGAGGTGGGCACCATCGAGGTGCGCCCCGAGAATATCCTGACAAGCGGTTGTTTGGGACCGGGCCAGATGCTCGAGGTCGATTTTGCCCGCGGCCGTGTGATCTACAATGACGAGCTGCGCGCCCGCTATGCCAAGGAAAAGCCCTACCGCGATTGGATTGCCGAGGAGACGCTGACCGTTGACGCGCTCGACAAGCCCGCCGCGGCAACGCCCGCCGAGGATGCCGAGGTGCCTGCCGCCGTGCGTATGGCCAAGCTCGGCTACCACTGGGATGATGTTGACGAGGTCGTGCGCCCCATGGCCCAGCAGGGCAAGGCCCCGCTCGCCTCGATGGGTATCGATGCGCCGCTGGCCTGCCTGTCCAAGAAGACACGCTCGTTCTTTGACTACTTCTATCAACTGTTCGCCCAGGTCACGAACCCGCCGATCGACGCCCTGCGCGAGCATATGGTCACCTCGACCACGCTCTACCTGGGCAACCACGGCAACCTGCTCGAGGACTCTCGTACGGCCTGCCAACTGGTGCGTCTGGAGCGCCCGCTGCTGAGCGAGGAGGAGTTCGACCGCATTTGCGCGATTGACCGTGTTGGCTTTAAGACCCGCCGTTTCCGTGCCGTTTACCGCCGCGATGCCGGCGAGGGCGCGCTGCAGGCTGCGCTCAAGCAGCTTGCAGAGGACGTTGAGGCTGCGGTCCGCGACGGCGTGAACATCGTGGTGTTGAGCGATCGCGCCGGAGCGGACGAGGTACCCGTGCCGTCACTGCTCGCCGTGGGCTGCGTGCACAACCACCTGATCCGCGCCGGCGTGCGTACCTTTGCCGACATCGTGGTGGAGTGTGGCGACGCCGTGTCTCCGCACGACTTTGCGGCGCTGGTGGGCTACTCCGCGAGCGGCATCTATCCGTACAACGCGCATGCGTGCATTCGCGACTTGGCGGCGCATGGCGATCTGGACGTGACAGCCGAGCAGGGCATCGCCAACTACAATAAGGCTGCGACCGCCGGCATCGTTTCCATCATGTCCAAGATGGGCATCTCCACGGTGCAGAGCTACCATTCGGCGCAGATCTTCGAGGCCGTGGGCTTTACGCCGGAGTTCGTCAACGCGTACTTCGCCGGCACGGTGAGCCGTGTGGGTGGTATGGGTGTCGAGGACGTTGAGCGCGAGCAAAACGAGCGCTACGACGCCGCGCTCGCTATCCTTAAGAGCCCGGCTCCCGATCAGCTGCCCACGCTGGGTCTGACCAAGTGGCGCCCGCTCGGCGGCGAGGATCACCTCATCGATCCGCAGACTGTCTACTTGCTGCAGACCGCCTGTCGTGAGGACAGCTACGACACCTTTAAGGAGTACAGCGCCCGCCTGCACCGCACCGGCCGTGCCGTGCGCCTGCGTGACTTGCTCGACTTTAATGCCAACGGCCGCACGCCGGTTTCGCTCGACGAGGTGGAGCCCGCGCGCAACATCGTCCGCCGCTTTAACACCGGTGCCATGTCGTACGGTTCTATCAGCAAAGAGGCGCACGAGTGCATGGCCATCGCCATGAACCGCCTGCATGGACGCTCTAACTCGGGCGAGGGCGGCGAGGATCCGCGTCGCGAGACCCCGCTGGCTAACGGTGACTCCAAGAACTCCGCTATCAAGCAGGTGGCAAGTGCGCGCTTTGGCGTAACGAGCCGCTACCTGTGCAGCGCCTTCGAGATTCAGATCAAGATGGCCCAGGGCGCCAAGCCCGGCGAGGGTGGCCACCTGCCCGGCAAGAAGGTCTACCCCTGGATCGCCGAGGTCCGTCAGTCCACGCCCGGCATCGGCCTGATCTCGCCTCCGCCGCACCACGACATCTACTCCATCGAGGACCTGGCAGAGCTGATCTTTGATCTTAAGAACGCCAACCCCGGTGCGCGCGTGTCGGTCAAGCTGGTCAGCGAGGCCGGCGTCGGCACCATCGCCACCGGTGTGGCCAAGGGTGCCGCCGACAAGATCTTGATCAGCGGCCACAATGGCGGCTCGGGTGCCGCGGCGCGCGATTCCATTTGGCACGCCGGCCTGCCGTTGGAGCTCGGCCTTGCCGAGGCTCAGCAGACGTTGCTGCAAAATGGCCTGCGCTCCCGCGTTGTGCTCGAGGCCGACGGCAAGCTCATGGACGGCACCGATGTTGCCGTCGCCTGCCTGCTGGGCGCCGAGGAGTTTGGCTTTGCGACCATGCCGCTCATCTCCATGGGCTGCCTCATGCAGCGCGACTGCCAGCAGGATACCTGCCCGGCCGGCATCGCCACGCAAAACTGTCGCCTGCGTCGCGGCTTCCGCGGAAAGCCCGAGCACGTTGAGCACTTTATGCTCTTTGTTGCCGAGCAGCTGCGTGAGGTCATGGCGAGCCTGGGCTTCCGCACCGTCGACGAGATGGTCGGCCATCCCGAGTGCCTGCGCCAGATCGAGGTACCGGGCAACCGCAAGGCCAACCTGCTTGATCTGTCGCCCGTGCTGGCGAGCGCAACCTGCGAGTTCGGTGCCCATATCCCGGGCGCCGACGGTCGCCACTTCCTGCCGCAGATGGCTGCGGACAGCGAGCTCGACAAGACGCTCGACTCCACGTTGTTCGTTCCCTATACGGCCGATGCCCGTGCGCACCTGCGCCCGATTCGGTTCCGCGCCGATATCGCCAACGTCAACCGTTGCGTGGGCACCATCCTGGGCAATGCGGTGACCAAGGCGCATCCCGAGGGCCTGCCCGCCGGCTCCATCACCATCGATTGCGATGGTTCGGCCGGTCAGAGCTTTGGCGCCTTTCTGCCGCGCGGCATTACGCTCAACGTGTGCGGCGACGCCAACGACTACTTTGGCAAGGGCCTTTCGGGCGGCGAGGTGTCGGTGCGCCCCAACCCGCATGCGACCTACAAGTTCGACGAGAACATCATCGTGGGCAACGTGGCGTTCTTTGGTGCCACGAGCGGCCGCGGCTTTATTAACGGTCTTGCCGGACAGCGTTTTGCCGTGCGCAACTCCGGTGCCACCGTGGTGGTCGAGGGCTGCGGCAACCATGGCTGCGAGTACATGACGGGCGGCCTGGCGCTCATCTTGGGCGAGGTCGGGCAGAACTTCGCCGCCGGTATGACAGGTGGCGTGGCCTATGTCTTTGACCAGTACGGCACGCTCGAGGCCCGTGTGAACCACGAGAGCGTGGAACTCAAGGCCCCGACGGTTGGCGAGCTGGCGCAGATTCGCGCGCTCATCCAGGAGCACGTGGACGCGACGCAGAGCCCGCGCGGCATTAAGCTGCTCTACAGCTTCGAGACGATGAGCAAGCACTTTGTGAAGGTCATTCCGACCGAGTACGAGCGCGTGCTGGCGATTATCGCTGCGGCCGAGGCCGTGGGCAAGACGCATGCGCAGGCCGAGGAGTTGGCGTTTGACATCGTGACCGGCCGCGCGAGCAACGCGGATGTCGCTCGCTTTGATGTCGCGGGCGGTGCTGCGCCCGTGGCTGTCAGCTCTGCTGCTTCGACCAAGAAGGAGGCGTAAGTGCCATGGGTAAGCCCGGTGCTTTTCTTGATATCGATCGCGTGACCCACGAGCTGCGCCCCGTGGAGGAGCGCAGCCGCGATTTCGATCCGCTGTATGTGGAGCTCGACGACGATGCGCGCCGCGCCCAGGCGAGCCGCTGCATGATGTGCGGCGTGGCGTTTTGTCAGATGGGTGCGAGCTTTGGCAAGGCGCGTCCGAGTGGTTGTCCGCTGCACAACCTGATTCCCGAGTGGAACGAGCTGGTGTATCGCGGTCGCTGGGACGAGGCGGCCGAGCGCCTGTCGCTCACCTCGCCCATGCCCGAGTTTACGAGCCGCGTGTGCCCGGCACTGTGCGAGGCTGCGTGCAACCTGGGTTCGGTCGACGGCCAGCCCACAACGATTCACGATAACGAGCGCGCGATCAGCGACCACGAATGGGCAAACGGCGGCCCGCGTCGCTTTGAGCCGGCAGGGGAGGACGCGCCCTCGGTCGCCGTGGTTGGTTCCGGCCCGGCTGGCCTGGTGGCTGCATGGGAACTTGCGCGTCGCGGTGCCCGCGTGACGGTGTTTGAGCGCGACGACCGCCCAGGCGGTCTGCTCATGTACGGCATTCCCAACATGAAGCTCGAGAAGTCCGTGGTCGAGCGCCGCGTGGCGCTCATGCGCGAGCTGGGCATTGTCTTTGAGCTGGGTACTGACGTTACGAACCCTGCGGTGGCGGCCAAGCTCAATGGTTTTGACGCCGTTGTGGTGGCTGCCGGTGCTCGTACGCCTCGCGGTCTTTTGGCTACGAATGTGGATGCCCCGGGCGTGGTGTATGCCGTGGACTACCTGACGGCTTCGACCGTGTCGGTGCTCGACGGCGACGAGCCCGCGGTGAACGCGCGCGGCCTGGACGTTGTGGTCATTGGCGGCGGCGATACCGGCAACGACTGCGTGGGTACCGCGGTGCGCCAGGGTGCACGCAGTGTGCGTCAGTTTGAGTTCTTGCCGGCCGCGCCCGATAAGCGTGCGGCGAGCAACCCCTGGCCACAGTGGCCCAACGTTAAGAAGACCGACTACGGTCAGCGGGAGGCTATCGCTGCCATGGGCGGCGAGATGCGTGCCTGGGGCGTGGATACGCTCGAGGTATTGCTGGACAAGAAGGGCGCTGCCGCGGGCCTGCGCGTGGTCGATCTGGACTGGTCGGCCGGCAAGCCCGAGCGCATTGCGGGCTCCGAGCACGAGGTGCCGGCCCAGCTGGTGCTGATCGCCTGTGGCTTTACGGGTCCGGAGCACGGCGTGTTTGACGCTGTTGGCGTGCCTATTGCCACGGCGGGTCGTCCGTTGCCCGTGATGGCCTCCGAGGACTCGCATCTTGCGGCTCGCGTGGATAGCGTTGCCGCGGATGCCGCGCCGGTGTATGTGGCCGGCGATGCCCGCAACGGCAGCTCGCTCGTGGTGAGTGCCATGGCCGATGCCCTCGCCTGCGCAGTCGAGGTCGCCGAGGCGCTGGGGCTGTAAGACAATCACGGAGTTACTCAACAATCGAATCGGCAAGGGCTGTCCCCAACGGCCGGCATATAAGGAACGTCCCCAAGTGCCGGCAGCTGGGGACGTTCCTTATATGCCGGCATCCGGGGACGCTCCTTGCGGGTTTGCGAGCGTTTTGCTCGTTTGCCGACGTTTGGCTGCCTACCCGTTGGCGTTTGCGCTCGTTGCGCTCTGCTGTTTATGTGGCGGCTTTAGTTGTTTGCGGACAGCGGCGCGGGTGATTCGTCTAGTTCTACCCGCGATTTTGTGGCAATTTGTATAATCTGCAAGTATCCCGTCAAGTGCTTGGTCAGCATCTGGTTTGCATCCCGATGCCCATTTCGCCCGTGATGGCGGCGACCACCCGCCCTCCTCGTAAGCTCAAATTGAGGTTTATCAGTTTGAGGAGGATGCCATGGCTGATCATGTTTTGGACCGGGGACGTCTGGCCGAGGCCGTCGGTGACGATATTGCCGGCATGGCCCAGTTTTGGATGCTGCGCAAGTTTCAGTTTTTGGAGGCGGCGCGTACACAGTTCGAAGTGATAGTCGATCCATGGCTCAGCTATTGCGAGGAGCCCTCGCAAAATGAAATCATGGCCTATAACATGGCATTTACCGATTGGCTGCTGTTCGAGCGTCCCTATTACCATGGCAAGACGCTGCTTGAGCTGTATGTTGACGAGCCGCCGGCGTCGCTTTCGCCTACTTCGCTCAGACGGCTCGAACAGGTACGCGACACGCACTATTTCTCGCGCTTTGGCATTTTGGACAAGGATCCCGCGACCGGTATGGTCGCGCTGCGCGATACGCGTACTGACCGTCGCTTTGACGTCTACGATCCGCATATCGTGCAAAAGGAGCACTGGCGCGATGGTGCGATTGCGGTGCGCCTCGCGTGCGTCGACGATGTCTGGCTGACGGCGGGGCAGCTCTACCTCTACGACATTGCGCGCCTGAGCGATACGGCGGTCGACGGGCCTGGCGCGGTGCATCCTGAGGACCTAGAAGATGGCTTCGATACCTCGTGTATCAGCTTCTTCTTACGGCTGGTTCGCGACATCATGGGCGCCCAGGGGCGCTACGTAAAGTCACTCAACATCTACGAACAGGAATGGGAGTAGGGGATGGGCATCTGCCGCCTGCCTTGCCTTCTGCCTTTATATCTCGATCTGTAACGTTTAGGGACAAAAAACCGGTCCACCCGTTACAGATCGAGACGAATGCTTGGGCGTTGCTGGGTTGTCTAAATCTGTAACGTTTAGGGGTCTGGAGAACGTCTAACTGTTACAGATTGAGACGTTTGGCACCTAGCTGGGGAAATGTCTCAACCTGTAACATCTACAGGCCAAAATTCGACCTAACTGTTACAGATTGAGACAAAGGTTGGGCGCGGTGCCGAACAATCTAAATCTGTAACAACTAGAGGCTCAAAGACTGTATTCCTGTTACAGATCAAGACATTTGTCAGCGGAGGCAACGGTGACGATGGTCCATTTGTCTGACGTGGTGGTGATGAAAGTGTCTAATACCGTTTTCAAACACAAACATGCAGCACGTAGCACCTTGGCGCGGAATAGGATGCTTGCCAGGCTCACGGAGGCGGCTGAACAAGGCGTGCTGCTTACGACGCACGATAATGCCGAGCTCATGTGGCTGCGGCGCCATGTGGGCACAGACGATATTGCGGAGCCCGAATCGCACCTATTCTGTTTTCAGCATGAATGGGATGTGTTGACGCCGCCGGAGCGGGCTCGGCGGACCATCAAGGGGCTTGCGGAGTTTCATCCCGATTGGGCGTTTTGGGGGTATGACGCCGCGCTGATATGGGGTCTGGAGGTGCCGAATGATCTGCTCGGGCCGCGTTACTTGGTCAAGACGGGTTGTTCGGTGGCGTTGAGTACGGGATATAGGCTGCTGCGTCCGCAGGCGTCGGGTGCGCTTGAGCGCGTCGACGGCGTGCGAGTGACGCCGTTTTGGCGCACGGTGGAGGATTGTCTGCTGCGTGCGCCGTTTTCATATGGTCTGGCGATTGCCGATTCTGCGCTGCGGGCGAAGGGCATATCGCGCGACGACCTCTGCGAACGGCTCCAGGCCGATTGCGAGGGCAGACGCGGGTATCGCAGAGCTCAGGTAATTGCGTCGCATGCGGACGGGCTGTCCGAAAATGGTGGCGAGTCTCGGTTCCGAGCGTTCTTTATTGCATACGGTTTTCCGGTGCCAGAGTTGCAGGTGGAGTTTCGCGATCCGCTCGATTCGAGCCAGGTGTTTCGGGTCGATTATTTCTGGAGGCTCGATGACGGGACGTGCGTGATTGGCGAGCTCGACGGAAGAGGAAAGTATACCCTGCAGGATGGTGGGGATCGGGAGTCGGTCGATCCGTTCGTAGCAGAGCGTCAGCGGGAATCTCATCTGACATTGCTCGGGCACAAGGTGCTGAGGTTCACGTTTGATGAGCTCAAGAACCCGGGGAAGCTGGCTGAAAAGATGAGGCTGGCGGGTATTTCGCAGCGGGCCAATTTGGCTGAGGGATGGAAGCGTCAGTGGTATGGGCGCTGAGGGATACGACTAACGCGGATGTGGTTGTTCCGGACGAGTTTGTCTCGATCTGTAACAACAAGGGGCCGTTTGGCCTCGTAACTGTTACAGATCGAGACAGAAGGTTGGCTGCCGCTAAAAGATCTAAATCTGTAACATCTAGAGGCCGAAAACCTGTCTACATGTTACAGATTTAGATGTTTGATGAAAGGGCTGGAGAATATCTCGATCTGTAACATCTAACGGCCAAAATTCGACCCAACTGTTACAGATTGAGACAAAGGCTGGACGCGGTGCCGAAAGATCTCGATCTGTAACATCTAGCGGTCAAAATTCGACCCAACTGTTACAGATTGAGACAAAGGTTGGCCGCGGTGCCGAAAGATCTCGATCTGTAACATCTGGCTGCTAAAACCTGGTCTACCTGTTACAAATCAAGACGTTTTGCTGGAACGGCTGGAGCATTGCCCTGCTGTCTCCGTTTGCCCTCACATCTCTCTCGTCCCTCCGTTAACCGATATATTCGACTTTAGTTTGCTGCATTAGGTGATAATGGACAAATGTTCAAGTTAATCGTGAGGGAGGAGCTCGATATGGCGTCTGCCGATCGTTCCACGTTGTTTATCAATGCGACCGTCCTGGATGGTTCGGAGCATATGGAGCCGCAGCCCGACATGGCCGTGGCCGTTGAGCGCGGTGTCATCACGTGGATGGGGCCGAGCGCTGTTGCGCAGGCGCCTGCAGGTGCCGAGGTCCTCGACCTGGCCGGGGCGTATCTCATGCCGGGCCTCATCAATATGCATGTGCATCTGTGCGGCTCGGGCAAGCCGGTTTCGGCGGGCGATGCGGGCGCGCTGATGAAGAAGCTCGATAATCCCGTGGGGCGCGCTATCGTGCGCCATATTCTTAAGGGCAGCGCCCAACAGCAGCTGGCAAGCGGCGTGACCACGGTGCGCGGCGCGGGAGACCCGCTGTTTGCCGATCTGGCCGTGCGCGATGCCATCGATGCCGGCAAGTATCAGGGTCCTCGCCTGGTGGCGCCGGGAACGGGCGTTACGGTGCCGGGTGGCCACGGCGCGGGCTTGTTCGCGCAGGTGGCCAACAGTCCCTCCGAGGCGGCCGAACAGGTGCACGACCTGTATGCGCGCGGTGCCGACGTCATTAAACTGTTCGTAACGGGCGGTGTGTTCGATGCGACCGAGGTGGGCGAGCCGGGCGTGCTGCGTATGCCGGTGGAGGTTGCCGCGGCGGCGTGCAAGGCAGCGCACGATATGGGCCTTCCGGTTATGGCTCATGTCGAGAGCATCGAGGGCGTGAAGGCCGCGCTCGAGGCCGGCGTCGATACGATCGAGCACGGCGCTCCGTTGACGCCCGAGATCCTGGAGCTGTACCGCGGCGCCGCGGGAACTCAGCTCGAGGGGCGTGCGCCGAGTGTGACCTGCACGATCAGCCCCGCACTGCCGTTTGTGCTGCTCGATCCGGAAAAGACTCATTCGACCGAAACGCAAAAGAAGAACGGCGATATCGTGTGCTCGGGCATTATCGAGAGCGCTCGTGCGGCGCTGGAAGCCGGTATCAAGGTAGGTTTGGGTACGGATTCGAGCTGCCCGTTCGTGACCCAGTACGACATGTGGCGCGAGGTGGCCTATTTTGCCAAGTACGTGGGCGTGAGCAATGCGTTTGCGCTGCATACGGCTACGCAGGTCAATGCTGAGCTGCTGGGGCTGGGCGGCGAGACCGGTGCGATCGAGTGCGGCAAGGCTGCCGATATCCTGGTGACGCGCGAGAACCCGCTCGATGACCTGTGTGCTCTGCGCGAGCCGATGCATGTGATGTGTCGTGGCGATCTGGTGCGCAAACTCAAGGTGAGGCGTATTCCCGAGGTGGACGCCGAGCTCGACACGATTATGGCCATGCCAGCCGAGGCGCTTGCCGAGGAGCTTGCCCGCGACGGCGTGGCGTAGGTGTGACGGGGGCGGGCCCTTTGTCGCATTCAAAAAAGCCGAGGTCCCAGTGCGAGACCTCGGCTTTTATTTTGTCCTGCGGTATGGCGGCTACGAGCGCGTCTCCATCTTGGCGTGGCACTTGGGGCAGGTGACGCGGATTTTGCCTTTGCCCTTGGGAACGGAGAGCATCTGGCCGCAGTTGGGGCACTTGAGGTATGCCGTGGTCTTGCGACCCTTCCACATCTTCTTGGCCGTGCGCTTGGCACGCTCAAAGTCTTCCTTACTGGTGCCGGCCGCGCGTGAGGTGCTGGCCGCTGCAGCGCCGCCACCCAAGCTGGCGACAAACTTGCCCAAGCCGGGGACCTTAGCCGAGCCGGCGACAAAGGCCTCGTTCTCCTTGCGACGTGCGTCGATGTTTTTGGACAGGCCGCGCAGTACGCCGATCACGATGACGGCGATGGCGATCCAACTGAGCCACTGGACGCGGGCCATCGATCCGATCATCGCGATGACGATGCCGGTAAAACCCATCACGATGGTGAGCTCGTCGGCGCCATTGCGGCCCTTCATAAAGTCATTCATGCAAATTGCCTTTCATTCGATATGCCGCACGCCTTTATACCCGATTTAGAGCAAGGGGGACAGGTTAATCTGCACCAATGTGGTGCAAACATACCCGTCCTCGGAACATCAAGACGGTGCAAAGTGGTCTGTCCCCAATGCGCCGATTACTTAGAGAGCTTGTCGACGACGCGTTCGATCTCGGCGAGCTTCGCGGCTTTGAGGTCTTCGTCGCCCGATTCGATTGCCGAAGTCACGCAGCCCTCGATATGCGCCTTGAGCACGTCGGCGTTAATGCGCGCGAGGAGTGCCTGTGTGGCCATGAGCTGCGTGGAAATATCGACGCAGTAGCGGTCCTCCTCGACCATCCGCAGGATGCCGTCGATCTGGCCGCGCGCCGTCTTGAGCATACGGTTCACCGATTTGTGGTCTGCCATCATGGCGGGTCCTCGTTTCTGGTCGATGGGGTCGAATGCTTCTGGTAGCAGCTAGGCTGCGGTCACGGACAGGGCGTGGAACTTCTCGCCGGCGCTCTCGACGGCGGCAGCGAGCTGCTCAGCGGCCACGGTGTCGGCGCACTCCACCTGTACCGTCTGAGTCTCGTGATCGGCATCGGCGTCGGTCACGCCGGCAACGTTGAGCAGTGCCGTCTCGACGGTAGCGTCGCAGTGGCCACACATAAGGCCGGAAGTCTTAATTGTGTAACGCATGGGTATTCCTCTCTGTTATGTTGGCTTTCCCAGGCACCCGACCTTGACCTTCAAGCCGTCGCTCGCGTACCAAAGTACGCGTCGTTCCTCTTTCAGGTCAATCTCGGGCACCTGGAAAACCCGTTCTAAATGGACGTAATGGTGAGCCTATTTTGCCACTTTAGGCTTAAAGGATTTCAGGCGCAGAGCATTGGACACGACGCACACGCTCGACAGGCTCATCGCTGCGGCGCCAAACATCGGCGAGAGCTGCCAGCCGGTGAGGGGGAAGAACACGCCCGCAGCGAGCGGAATGCCGATGCCGTTGTAGAACAGCGCCCAGAACAGGTCTTGCTTGATGTTGCGAATCGTGGCGCGCGAAAGCTCGATAGCGCGGGCGACGTCCATGAGGTCGCTGCGCATGAGTACCACATCTGCCCCTTCCTTGGCGATGTCGGCGCCGGTGCCGATAGCAAGGCCCACGTCGGCGCGCGCCAGGGCAGGAGAGTCGTTGATGCCGTCGCCCACCATGGCGACCTTGCCGCCCGCATCCTGCAGTTCGCGCACG
Organism: Collinsella sp. WCA1-178-WT-3 (M1); assembly: GCF_009696325.1. Taxonomy (GTDB): domain Bacteria; phylum Actinomycetota; class Coriobacteriia; order Coriobacteriales; family Coriobacteriaceae; genus Collinsella. The sequence continues at coordinate 172,896 of NZ_VUME01000003.1, read as the reverse complement.
TGGCGTTCCTTGTCGGCGGGAAGCACGTCGGCAATGACCTGCTTGCTGCTCAGTCCTACGCAGCGGGCGATTGCTTCGGCAGTGACGCGGTTGTCGCCGGTGAGCATGTGCACGTCGACGCCGAGCGAACGCATCGCAGCGATGGCCTCAGCGCTCGTCTCCTTGACCTCGTCAGCTACGGCAATGGTGCCGACAAGCTCGCCGTTCTTGGCAAAGAACAACGGTGTCTTGCCCTCGGCGGCGAACTGCTCGGCAAGACCGGCGGGCACCTCCGCGCCCAGCTCGTTCATCAGGCGAACGTTACCGGCAGCGATGGCGTTTTGTCCCTCGCGCGCCGTAACGCCTCGTCCAGGCACGGCGGCAAAGTCCTCGACCATGCGCGCCACGATTCCGCGCGCCTCGCACTCGGTCATAATCGCCTCGGCCAGCGGATGCTCGCTCGAGCGCTCCAGCGCGGCAGCGAGCTTCAGTAACGCCTTTTCACTCATGGCGGGCGAGCCGTCTGCGCGCGTTGCTACCACGATATCGGTCACGGCAGGTTTGCCGCGGGTGACCGTACCCGTCTTATCGAGCACTACGGTACCCACGCTGCGCAGGTTCTCCAGCGCCTCGGCGCTCTTAAACAGAATGCCCATCTCGGCGCCCTTGCCGGTGCCTACCATAATGGCGACGGGCGTGGCTAGGCCGAGCGCGCAGGGACAACTGATCACCAGCACGGCCACGGCGGAGGTGAGCGCCTCGTTTATGCTGCCGGTCAGTGCCATCCACACCGCAAAGGTCACGGCCGAGATCACGAACACCACGGGCACGAACACGCCGGCGACCTTGTCGGCCATGCGGGCGATGGGCGCCTTGGTGGCGTTGGCGTCCTCGACGAGCTGGATGATCTTGGCGAGTGATGTCTCGGCACCAACCCGCGTGGCGCGGAAGGTAAACGAGCCGGCGCGGTTGACGGTGGCGGCGTTGACGGTGTCGCCGGCGGTCTTTTCCACGGGGATTGACTCGCCGGTGAGCGCACTCTCGTCCACGGCCGAGCTACCCTCGAGCACCACGCCGTCGACGGGGATTGACTCGCCGGGGCGCAGGCGCAGGACCTGGCCGGGAAGGATGCTGTCGACGTCGACGGTGGTTTCGGTACCGTCGTCGGCAACGACGGTCGCGGTTTTAGGCGCCAGGTCGATGAGCGCCTCGATGGCGCCGCCGGTCTTGGACTTGCTGCGCGTCTCGAGGTATTTGCCCACGGTGACGAGCGACAGAATCGTGCCCGCGCTCTCAAAATACAGATTGTCCATGCCTGTCATCATGGCCTCGTGCACCTGCCCCGTGGCCAGCTGGTCGGCCATGATGAACATGGCGTAGAGCGACCAGGCAATGGAAGCGGTGGCGCCCACGGCGATGAGGGCATCCATGGTGGGTGCGCCGTGCGCGAGCGATTTAAACCCGTTGGTAAAGTATGCGTCGTTGACGTAGACGATGGGGATGAGCAGGACGAGCTCGGTGAGGGCGAGCGTCATGCTGTGGATATGGTCGGTGAAAATGCCGGGCAGCGGCCAGCCGAGCATGTGTCCCATGCCTATGTAGAACAGTGGGATGAGGAAGACAATCGAGACGATGAGGCGGGTGCGCATGGCAGAGGCGGCGGCCTCCAGCTTTTTGGTGGGCGACTCCATATGGGCGGCGCCGGACCTGGCTTGCGCGCTGCCGTTTGAGCCGGCGGCACCGGTGCCCGTGCTGACGGGTGAGGCCGAGTAGCCCGCGCGGTCGACGGCGGTGCAGATATCGTCGGGGGAGACCTGCGCGGGGTCGTAGTCGACCATCATGGAACCGGCGAGTAGGTTGACCGCGACGCTTTGGACGCCGTCGAGCTTGCTCACGGCACGGTCCACGTGCGCCTGGCAGGCGGCGCATGTCATGCCGCCTACGTCGAACTTATCTTGAGCCATGGCCTCTCCTTTCTGTGGTTCGGTGTTGGAATTGTTAACCTCTCGATACTATACACCCATACCCCCTGGGGGTGTATGGCAAAAGTTGAAATGTATGACATTCCGATACGGGGGTCGACTGCCAAGTTAGCGCACCATCCTCGCCCTTCGTCTCAATCTGTAACATCTAGTTCCGTTTTTGCCGAGTTGCTGTTACAGATTGAGACAAACAATTCGGCGGTTGCTTAACATCTCGATCTGTAACATCTGGCAGGGAAAATGACCTCTATCTGTTACAGATCGAGATGTTGTTTTGCGAGGTTTTGGTTTGTCTCGATTCGTAACGTGTAGACCTGGTTTTGCCTCGTAACTGTTACAGATTGAGACAATTGGCCCAGACCCGCTCCTCTCGCCCCGTCATCTGTGGTTTACGTGGGGGCATACGGAGTACGGGTATACTAACCGGCGGCGAATCTGCTCCATCGCTTAGAGCTGCTGCGTCTGGACGGCGCGTGATATGGCTGCCAAAGCGATCGCCAGCGTGCTGAGCAACGTCCTCTCTGTGCGCACCCTTTTTGTATGTACTAGCGCACTACCAAGCACGCCCGCGCGGCCGCATGCCGTGCCCCTTGCGCGTGCAGATAAGGAACAACAACATATGCGTAATTCTGTATCCGACGTCACCGACGCCGAGATCCTGGACGAGACCCGCGAGGCCATGGCCCAGGCTGCCTTCGATGCGGCCGACGAGGCCAGCGCCGCCGAGACCGTCGAGTCCGCTACCGAGAACCTGCCCGCCTTTGACGAGCTGGGTCTTTCGGACGAGATACTTCGTGCCATCGAGAACCTGGGTTACGCGGCGCCGACGCCCGTGCAGGCCGGCTCGATCCCCGTGGTGCTCGAGGGCCGCGACCTGCTTGCCGCCGCTCAGACCGGTACCGGCAAGACGGCCGCCTTTTTGCTGCCGACCATGAACAACCTGGAGCACATCGCTCCTCCCAAACCTGTGCGCGAGCGCGGCGGCCGTAACCGTCGTCGCGGTGCTAAAAAGCCCGAGGGCAACGGCCGCGGCCCCGTGATGCTCGTCATCACCCCTACGCGCGAGCTCGCCCAGCAAATCGACGAGGTCGCGAGCAAGATCGCCGACGTCACCGGCCATGTTGCCGTGACCGTTGTGGGCGGCGTGAGCTACAAGCCGCAGACCGCTGCCCTCAAGTACGGCTGCGACATCCTGGTCGCAACGCCGGGCCGTCTGGTCGATCTGATCGAGCAGGGCGCTTGCCACCTGGACGAGGTAAAGGTGCTGGTGCTCGACGAAGCCGACCGCATGCTCGACATGGGCTTTTTGCCCGCCGTTCGCCGTATTGTGCGCGAGACGCCAGCCGAGCGCCAGACGCTGCTGTTCTCGGCGACCCTCGACGAGGAGGCCGTGGGCGAGATCACCGACCTAGTGAGCGACCCGGCCCGCGTGGAGATCGCGCCCGCCACGTCGACCGCCGACACCGTCGACCAGTTTGTGTTCCCGGTGTCCATCGAGGCCAAGAACAACCTGCTGCCCGAGTTCCTCAAAAAGGAAGGCCCGGAGCGCACCATCGTCTTTATGCGCACCAAGCACCGTGCCGACAGCTGCTGCCGTCGTCTGGAGCGCAAGGGCATCAAGGCTGCCGCGATTCATGGCAACCGCAGCCAGGCCCAGCGCGAGCGCGCACTTTCGGCCTTCCGCGACGGTACCGTCGACGTGCTGGTGGCAACCGACGTGCTCGCCCGCGGCATCGACATCAGCGACGTGCGCTACGTCGTGAACTTTGACGTGCCGGCCGAGCCGACCGACTACATCCACCGTATTGGCCGTACGGGCCGCGCCGGCGAGCTGGGCTGGGCCATCACGTTTGTGACCGAGCAGGACGTGGATGAGTTCTACGAGATCGAGAAGCTCATGGACAAGACTGCCGACATCTACGAGGCCGGCGACTTGCACGTGGGCCCCAATCCGCCCGCGGTTGATCCCGAGCGCGACCCTGCGGCCTTTAAGGTGAAGAAGAAGACCAAGCGCGGTAAGTCCAAGAGCAAGAAGAAGCTTGAGCAGGCGCGTCGCGACGGCAAGCGCAACGGCGACGATTACGGCGATGTGGCCGGTCGTTCCAACCGCGGTCGCGATGAGCGTCGCGGCGACAGCGAGCGCCCGAGCCGTCCCAAGCGCGGCGGCAAGACCCGCGTGCGCGAGGGCGTTCAGGCTCGCGTGGACGAGGCCGTGGAGAGCGTGGCCCGCGAGGTGGCTGCCGAGGAGCGTGCCGGTGCTGGTGCCGTCGAGCCGGCCCCGCGCGGCAACCGTGCCGAGCGCCGTGCCAAGCAGTTCCAGGGCGAGGCACATCGCCGTCGCCGCGAGGACGAGGATCGCGGCGGTCGACGCCGTGTTGAGCGCGAGGACGAGGGCCGTGGCTCGCGCGGCGGCAAGCGCGGCGCGGGCGACCGTCGTCGTTCCGGTCGCGATGACGAGCGCGGCGGCCGCGGCGGCGAGTCCCGTGGCGGCAAGCGCTTTGAAGAGCGCGGCGGCCGCGGCGGTGAGCGTCGCGAGGATGCTCGCGGCAATGGCGGCCGCAGTGGCGCCGGCCGTTCTGGCGAGTCGCGCGATCGTCGCGACCCGCGTGCCAGTCGAGATCGTCGCGATGACTGGCGCAACTACGACGATACCCGCGAAGATCGTCGCGGCGGCTATCGCGGCGGACGTGGCAGCAACCAGGCCGGCTCCCGTGGCGGCCGTGCCGGCGGTCGCGATAACCGTGGCAGCTATGGCAACAGCCGTGGCGGCAAGCGCGGCGGCAGCTCCCGTCGCCCCGGTGACGGCGGCGGCAAGCGCAAGTAACATACGCGTCGCGCGGTAAGGCGACACGAGTTTGGGCCTCGAGCAGACTATGCTCGGGGCCCTTTTAGCGGGCTCAGTATTAGGTGGGGCCAGTCTTCTTCGTGGAAACGCGCGGAGACGGTCGTGGCAAGAGATACGGGCTATCGACCTAGTTGGAGATTCGCGTATGCGGGGGGCCGACAATGCGGGGGGCCGACATCAACGCAGGGCATGAGGTTTTCTGCTGACGCGCCGCGGCCGCGATGCCCGGGCGGACACGCCGGGGATTTCGCCCGCTGCCTGGCGCCCTTGCCGCCATCCGGCGTTCGCGCTCGCATTCTTTTGGATGCGGGCGTGTTTTTCGTGGCGCGCACGGGTCCCCCGGGGCGCGCCGTGCATTTTCGGGAGTTTTCAGCAAGCCGGGGTGGCTGCATACGCGCCGGAATCGTCTTTTTGAGCCAGCGGGATCCTTCGGCAGGCGATTTGGGTTGGCTGACGGCGTCCGGCGCGGCGATAACGCGCGTTTCGCGTCGCGCCGTGCCCCAAAACGACGCCAATCGCGCGGCGTCCACGATTCGCGGCACCGCCTGCGGGGGCCGCGATGCTGAAAACTCCGGTTTTTGCACGGTCCAAGCGGGGGTACGTTGGGACGAGAAGGGGTGCCCCCGTCTTTTTATGCATGGCATAAGCAAAATTATGCAAGACAATAGGGCGCCATGCGCCGGATACCCAGCCTGGGCGCGCCATACGCCGACGCTTAGGCCCTCGATATCTCGGACATCATCACGCTCTAAATACTAACCCAGCAACAAAATAATCCGTCTTTTCTCCGTCCCCATGGGACCGGGTGTGGTATTCTATCTGCCGGGTATAACTTAGGAATACCAAGTAATACCAACGCCGCAGAAACAAACTCCAGATGCGGGCCAATCGGGTTGCCTTCACAGCCCGTCGCCCAGCCGCGTGGCCCGCATCTATCCGCACTACCGTTGTTTCAAAGAGGAAGCGCCATGGCAGAACACATGACCCCGGTTGTCGCGAAGGTCTTGCCCGAGGAAAAGGCGGCCTTCGCGGCGGCAACCCAGCTCGTGGGCACCACGCCGTCCAACGCCATCCGCATGTTTATCGCCGCGTTCAATCGCTGCGGCACCTTCCCGTTCGACATCTCGCCCAGCGGGGCCTTTGGCACTGCACCCGATTCTCATCAACAATGACTGTCCCAAACTGCCGGTACTTGGGGACGTTACTTGTCTGCCGGCAGTTAAGGAACGTCCCCAAGTACCGGGTTTTGAGGAGGCTGGCATGCTCAATGCGATAGCGTGGGCGCTCGCCTGTTTTGGCGTTGTCGCTGCCGATATAGCCCTGAGCGTCGTTTTGTTCTCCGCCCTTGGCGTCGCATCGGTGTTCATGGGTTTTTCGATCGATGACCTCGACATTCAATTGCTTCAGGCCGCCGCTCAGACGGCGTCGTTTTTGATGGCGCTGCTGTGGTGGCGTTGTCTGTGGCCGCGCTCGTTTATGGCGCGTTCGCAAAGCGAGCATCCGCTCGGCGGGGGAGCGCGTGGGGCGTGGAAACGCATCGCCTGCGTTATCGTGATCGGTCTTGCCCTGCAGGTGGTCGTTAGCTACGTGACCGACGCCGTGCTGTCGCTGTTGCCCGATGCCGCGGCCGACTACAGCGAGCTTGTCGAGGAAACGGGCATGGGCGATACCAGTCCTCTTGCCGTCCTGACCACGGTGCTCGGCGCGCCGTTTTGCGAAGAGCTCCTGGTGCGCGGTGTTATCTTTGAGTTTTCGCTGCGTGCGTTTAATCCCCAGTGCCGTCCGCTCTGGAAGCGCCGGCGTCGTGCGAGTGCGCAAGACGGCGCCATAGTGCCCTGGGCGGCCCTAAGCACGTGGGGTGTCGCCGCGGCGATTGTGCTGCAGGCGGCAATCTTTGGTTTTATGCACATGAATTGGGTGCAGGGTTGCTACGCGGGTGCCGCCGGCCTCATCTTTGGTTGGGTGCTCGTGACGACCGGAAAGCTCCGCTACACGATCCTGCTGCACTTTGCTTTTAATGCCGGGTCGTATCTCATGGGCCTGCTGTGGTTTGTGAACACGCCGCTCGACGTGGCAATTACGGTCGCTATCGCCGGCGTCATCCACGTTGAGGCAATGCGCTCGCTGCGCCACGCGTGTGGGATGGACGCAGCGAGCGCACTGCTGCCTTAGTTGCGGCGACCGCCTCCGTTGGCACCCTGACGCCCCTGAGCCGCACGGTTGCGCCCGGCGGTGTTCTGCGCGCGCGACATGCCGCCGTGGTCCTTGCCGCCCTTGGGCCCCCTGGCTCCAGCGCCGCCAGCGCCACCGTGGCCCTTGCCGCTCTTCTTACCGGTGCCATGTCCGCCGCCGGCAGATGCCTCGCCCGGGCGTGGCGGCACGGGGCGGATCAGGCAATGCTTGGTGTAGCCGATCAAATCGCGACGCCCGGCTTTCTCTAGCGCCTCGCGCACGAGCTTGTAGTTCTCGGGCTTGCGATACTGGATGAGCGCGCGTTGCATGGCCTTCTCGTGCGGGTCGCGCGCCACATAGATCGGCTCCATGGTGCGCGGGTCCACGCCGGTGTAGTACATGCACGTCGACATGGTGGACGGCGTGGGGTAGAAGTCCTGCACCTGCTCGGGCATGTAGCCCATGTCTCGCACGGCCTCGGCAAGGTCCACGGCTTCCTTCATCGTCGATCCGGGGTGGCTCGAGATCAGATACGGCACCACGTACTGCTTGAGTCCGTACTCGCGGTTCAAGCGTTCAAATTTACGGCAGAATGCGTCGTAGACGGCTCGGCTCGGTTTGCCCATCACGGACAGCACCGCGTCGCTTACGTGCTCGGGTGCTACGCGTAGCTGGCCCGAGACGTGGTGCTCCAGCAGCTCGCGCAAAAACTCGTCCGAGGCATCGGCCATGGTGTAGTCGAAGCGGATGCCGCTGCGGACAAAGACCTTCTTGACGCCCGGCAGCTGGCGCAGGTCGCGCAGCAGCTGGGTGTAGCCGCTCTCGTCGACCACCATGTTCTTGCACACGCTCGGCCACAGGCATCGCTTGTTCTTGCATACGCCGTGCTTGAGCTGCTTGTCGCAGGCGGGACGGCTAAAGTTGGCCGTCGGCCCGCCCACATCGTTGATATAGCCCTTAAACTCGGGATCGCGCGTGAGCAGCTCGGCCTCGCGCATGATCGAGTCGTGGCTGCGCATCTGCAGCACGCGGCCCTGGTGGAAGGTGAGCGCACAAAACGAGCACTCGCCAAAACAGCCGCGGTTGGAGCTAATGGAAAACTTGATCTCGGCAAAGGCCGGCACGCCGCCCGCTGCGTCGTAATCGGGATGCCAATCGCGTGCGTAGGGGAGCTCGGCCACCTCGTCCATCTCGTCGGTGGTGAGCGTCGCCGACGGCGGGTTCTGCACCACATAGACGCTGTTGGGGTAGGGTTCTACCAGGCGATGTCCGGTGATGGGGTCCATATTCTGCTGCTGCACGTTAAAGCTGCGCGCGTAGTTGAGCTTGTCGGCGGTAAGGTCGTCCCAACTGGGCAGCAGGTCGTAGTCGTAGACCTCGTCGAGCGAACCCGTGCGGTAGACGGTGCCGTTGATATAGGTAATCTGATCGACGGGCAGTCCCGCGTCGAGCGCGTCGGCGATCTCGACAATCGCGTGCTCGCCCATGCCGTAGATGAGGATGTCGGCGCCCGAGTCGAGCAGTACCGAGCGCTTGAGCTTGTCCTGCCAGTAGTCGTAGTGGGCCAAGCGACGCAGGCTTGCCTCGATGCCGCCGATGATGATGGGGGCGTCTTTGAATGTCTGGCGGATGAGGTTGCCGTAGACCGTGACGGCACGGTTGGGGCGGTGCCCCTCCTCGCCACCGGGGGTATAGGCGTCGGTGTGGCGGCGGTGCTTGGTCACCGAATAGTGGTTGACCATGGAGTCCATGTTGCCGGCGCTGACGAGAAAGCCCAGGCGCGGCTCGCCGAGCACGGTGATGCTGGCGGGGTCGGTCCAGTCGGGTTGGCAGATGATGCCCACCTTGTAGCCGTGCGCGTCGAGGACGCGGCTGATGATGGCCATGCCAAAGCTGGGATGGTCCACGTAGGCGTCGCCGCAGATGTAGACAAAGTCGCACTGGTCCCAGCCGCGCGCATCCATGTCGGCGCGGCTGACGGGGAGGAACTTATCGCGGCCCGGGCGCCAGGGGCGGACAGGCGCTGCCGGGACATGCGCGGGGCGCGAGCCCTGGGCTTTGCTTCCACGCTTTTGCTGCTGGCCGCGTTGGGCATGCTTGCCGTGCTGGTTGTGCTGAGCGTCCTGGGGCTTTTTTGCCACGATTCCTCCCGGTGTTTGTATGCTGCACGTAATTGTAACCAGTCTTTTTGGGACGGGGCTAAAAAGACTGGTGGAGTACACGAGGTGTCGGGTGTCGATGCCGCGCCCGCCGTTTGTTTCCAGACGGTGTATCTGCGCGTTGGGGAAGCCGTCTCGCGGGCGCGCCATGTTGTCAATGGGTTACAGTATGAACGGCGGCTATGTTTCCGCCAACGCACGAGAGAGTCGTCAACAAGGAGGGCGCACGACGATGCAGCGTGCCAAACAGATATCGGAGTCTATTGAGTTGGGCATCATCTTGGCGCTCGCCGGTGGCTTTATGGACGTTTATTCGTACATTGGGCGCGACCATGTTTTCGCCAACGCGCAGACGGGCAACATCTTGCTGGTGGGCGTGAGTATCTCGGAGGGCAATTGGGCGCTCGCGGGGCGCTATTTCTTCCCTGTGGTGTCGTTTGCCGTGGGCATTATGCTTGCCGACCTGGTACACGAACGGTTTGGCAGCGTGATTCACTGGCGCCAGGTGACGGTGTTCTTTGAAGCCGTCATCTTGCTGGGCGTGAGCTTTATCCCCGGTGGCGGCTACAACTTGCTCGCCAACTGCCTCATCTCGTTTGCCTGCGGTATGCAGGTCGAGAGCTTCCGCAAGATCCACGGTCACGGCATTGCCACGACCATGTGCATCGGTAACCTGCGCAACGCGCTGCAAAACGTGGACGACTACATCATCACCCACAAGCGCGGCTTTTTGGAAAACGGCCTGCTGTACTTTGGCGTGATCTTTACCTTTGTGTTTGGCGCTGTGCTGGGAAACTGGTGTATTGAGCGCATGGGGCTGCACGCTATTGCGGTGGCGAGCGTGCTGCTGTTCGTGGCGTTTGCCATCATGTTTATCGACCGCGAGCGCGACCTGCGTTTTCGCTGGAAGCGCGCCTGCGAAGATTGGAAAGAGGCCTGCCAAAAATAGCGGCATGATGTGGCAAGGGGCTGACCCCTTGCCACACTGATCAATAATGGGGAGGGGGCGGTCATCTCGGCCGCCCCTTTTTTGTTTAGTGGTCAGGCGGTGACGATACCAGTTGTTGAAACGCTTTAAATAATCTGATGTTCTCACGCGTTTTTCGCTTCAAAAGCGTTAGGATGGGAGCCATAGCGTGGGGCGTAATGGGTGCCCCGCACACGATGGGAGGATATCAATGGCTAATCGTTTCGTTCTCAACACCATTTCTTATCATGGTTCCGGCGCCATCAAGGAGATCCCCGGCGAGCTCCAGCGTCGCGGCTACAAGAAGATTTTCGTCTGCTCCGACCCCGATCTGGTCAAGTTTGGCGTTACCGCTAAGGTGACCGACGAGCTCGACGCCGCCGGCATCGCTTGGAGCCTCTACTCTGAGATCAAGCCCAACCCCACTATCCAGAACGTCAAGGACGGCGTCGAGGCCTTCAAGGCCGCCGAGGCTGATGCTATCGTGACCGTCGGTGGCGGCTCCTCTATGGACACTGCCAAGGCCATCGGCATCATCATCAACAACCCCGAGTTCGCCGATGTCCGCAGCCTCGAGGGCGTTGCTCCCACTAAGAACCACGCCGTGTTCACCATCGCCGTGCCGACGACCGCCGGTACCGCTGCTGAGGTGACCATCAACTACGTCATCACCGACCCCGAGAAGGTCCGCAAGTTCGTGTGCGTCGACACCAACGACGCCCCCGAGGTCGCCGTCGTCGACCCCGACATGATGGCTTCCATGCCCGCCGGCCTGACCGCTTCCACCGGCATGGACGCTCTGACCCACGCCATCGAGGGCTACACCACCAAGGGCGCTTGGGAGCTCTCCGACATGTTCCACTTTGAGGCCATCAAGCTGATCAGCGAGAACCTGCGCGACTCCGTTGCCGAGGCCAAGTCCGGCCAGCCCGGCTCCGGCCGCGAGGGCATGGCTCTTGGTCAGTATGTCGCCGGCATGGGCTTCTCTAACGTTGGCCTGGGCATCGATCACGCCATGGCTCACACCCTGTCCGCTCACTACGACACCCCGCACGGCGTCGCTTGCGCCATGCTGCTGCCGATTGCCATGGAGTTCAACAAGCCGGTTTGCGCCGAGCGCCTGGCCAAGGTCGCCGTCGCCATGGGCGTTGACACCACGGGCATGAGCACCGATGAGGCTGCCGACGCCGCTATCGCCGCCGTTAAGCAGCTCTCCGCTGACGTGAACATCCCGCACGTCTGCGAGGCCATGAAGGCTGACGAGATCGAGGTCCTGGCCAAGGACGCCATGGCCGATGCTTGCTTCCCGGGCAACCCGCGTGAGGCGACGCTCGACGACGTCATCGAGCTCTTCAAGAAGATCTGCCCGGCTGCCTAACATGGTTCGGCGGGCCCCTGCCCGTTACCCCCACAATCGTCCTCGGACATGTCGGAGGCCCCGCTGCACACTACGTGCGGCGGGGCCTCCTTCTGTCCTGCGGAAAGATTCTGGGGCCAACGGGCGGGGCCCGCCGGCGTTATCGTGGTGGGCGCTGCTCTGAGAAGCCCGATGGGTTGTCTCGCTAGGTAAAAAGATGGTTCGCGGTGGTATTGTTGCCGTGGGTTTAATTCGATATGAAAGGGTGACTTTGGTGTCCAAGATGGATTCTATGCTCTCCTATATTACTGACCAGTTGAAGGCGCTTACCTCGATTGCTTCGCCTACGGGCTATACCCGTGCGGCGACTGATTATCTAATGGAAACGTTGCGCGATATGGGCTTTGGCCCCGAGCGTTCCAATAAGGGCAACGTGCTGGTTGAGCTTGGCGGCGAGGGCGAGCCGCTTGTGTTGGCGAGCCATGTCGATACCCTGGGCGCCATGGTGCGCTCCATTAAGGACAATGGTCGCCTGCGTCCCACGACGCTCGGCGGGCATCAGTGGTCTACGGCCGATGGCGAGAACTGCACCGTCTACACGCGCGATGGCAATGTGTACACGGGTGTGGTCCTCAATACCGAGCCTTCGGCGCACGTGGCCGACGAGCCGGTCAAGACCATCGAGAAGAACATGGAAATCCTGCTCGATGAGAATGTCGACAGCAAGGATGACGTGCTTGATCTGGGCATTCAGACGGGCGACATCATCGCTATGGATCCGCGCACCACGGTGACGGAGAGCGGCTATATTAAGAGCCGCTTCTTGGACGACAAGCTGTCGGCCTCCATTTTGCTGGGCTTGGCGCGTGCCGTCGCCGCTGGCGAGGTGTCGCTTTCGCGCAAGGTGTCGCTGCTCTTTACGGTGTACGAGGAGGTCGGCCACGGTGGCGCTTTCGTGCCGGCCGACACGCGCGAGATGATCAGCGTGGACATGGGTTGCGTGGGCGACGACCTAGGCTGTACCGAGCGCATGGTTTCGATTTGCGCCAAGGATTCGGGCGGCCCCTACAACTACGATCTGGTGACCACGCTGTCCAATATCGCGCGCGAGCTGGAGCTCGATTACGCCATCGACGTGTACCCGCATTACGGCTCAGACGTTGAGGCCACGCTTTCTGCCGGCTACGACATCCGTCACGGCCTGATCGGCCCCGGCGTGTACGCGAGCCACAACTACGAGCGCAGCCACATGGACGGCGTGCGCAACACCTACGAGCTGGTTCGCGCCTACGTTCAGCGCTAGGGGAGCAGCTTGCGACTCGGCTGACCAATCGCTAAAGCCCGATTTCTCGGGCTTTTTTCGCTTTGGGTCGTTTAGTATTATGATATATGTAATCTATTAACTAAACGTGTAAATTGCTTAACGAGGTGATGCGGTGTATGGATACGTCTGAGTACTTGTCTATGGGTGATGCTGCCCGTCTGCTGGGCGTTACGAAAGCCCGCATATCTCAACTTGCCGCATCGGGAACGCTCGCGTGCGATATTGTGGGCGGACGGAAGATGGTCGAGTACAATTCCGCGGTCGCTTATCAAAAGGTCCGCAAACGTGGACGCCGTCCTGCGGCCGATGTGGGGCGCAAGTTTACGCTGATGTCGGCCGACCATGAGGTCGCGCATGTCTCATTTGATCCGTCGCGCGAATATCCCTTCGAAATCGCGGAGGTCCTCGATGCACAACGAATGCCGTTTGGCACGTGCTCGAGCTCTTCTCCTACGGTGAATAAACGGGAGCTCAACGTGTGGTGGAGCCATCGGTCGGTGCCTGACGTCCGCCCCGGACTCGTCTCGCGCTATCGTGAACTGGGAATTGCCAGTGGCATCGAGGTCCCGGTTCAGTGCCTGGGCCTCTCGCTTTCGGATTGCTATTGGCTGCGGCCGGCAGAATGCGACGGGCTCAAATGGCGAAACCTCAATTACTTCGAGAATGATTTTGAGCGATCGGCGCCCGAGGGACGTTCGGGTTGGCTGGAGGGCATCGGTCTTAAAAATCCGGATAACACGTCCGAGGGCGAGCTCCCTAAATCGTGGATGATTCGCAATGCTGTTCGCGTTCTGGTCAAGGGGTGCGGCATGGACGACCAGCGTCCCTTTAACGAGGCGGTTGCAACGGCTCTACATCGTCGCTTGTTGTCGGAGGGCGAGTTTGTTCCTTATACGGTTGGGCGGATGTTCGATGGCCCTGTGTGTCTGTGCGACGACTTTCTTGACGGCCGCGAGGAATACGTTCCGGCTGTTTACGTTAAGGGCGCACTTGGTAGCCAGCGGGGAAACTCGACATACGACCGGTACTGCCGCTTCCTTGGTAAGCATGGAGCAGACGAGGCTGCCGTGAGAAGGTCTATGTCGCAGATGATTGTCTGCGATGCCCTTTTGGCCAACAGCGATCGCCATTGGCGAAACTTCGGCATCATCCGCAATGTCGACACCCTGGAGATAAGGCCTGCTCCGCTGTTCGATAGCGGCAACTGCCTATGGTACAACGTACCAACTGCCGTGCTCGCAGCTGGGGAGTTTGGGTTTTCTGCTAAGCCGTTTGGGCCCGACCCTTCCGTCCAGCTGGCGCTTGCGGACTCACTCGATTGGTTCGATTCATCGCGGCTCAACGGATTTGTTGATGAGGCGATCGAGATTCTTTCGCAGAGCGAATGGGCCACAGCGGAGGGCCGGCTCGAGTCCATTTGCCGCGGCCTCGAGCGTCGCGTTATCGAGGTGAATGCTGCTGTTGAAGTGCTTCGACACGTGCGGCGATAATCCTGCGGCTACCTGATGGCGGCGGTTACGGTGCCGCCGCCCAGGACGACGTCGCCGCGATAGATAACGACGGCCTGGCCGGGGGCGACGGCGCGCTGCGGCTCGTCAAAGGTCAGAAGCATCTGTCCGTCGGCGCCACGTGTAAGGGTCGCTGCCTGGTCCTTTTGACGGTAACGGTACTTGGTGCCCACGCGAATGTCGCCGGACGTGAGCTCTGCCTCCATGCGGTCGGCAGGGGCGCTCCAGATCCAGTCATTGGCCGTGAGTGCTGTCGCCGTCAGGTCCTCAGCCTCGCCCAGATGCACAATGTTGTTGGCGGCATCGACGCCCGTTACATACACGGGGCGCGCCATCGCGACGCCCAGGCCCTTGCGCTGGCCGACGGTATAGCGCAGCGCGCCGTTGTGGCGTCCGACCACGCTGCCGTCGCGCCATACAATATCGCCTGGCTCGGCGGCATGCCCGCAGCGGCGCTCGATATAGCCCGCGTAGTCGCCGTCCGCGATAAAACAGATATCCTCGCTCTCGGCCTTCTTGGCGTTGATGAAGCCCTGCTCGGCGGCAATGCGGCGCACGTCGCGCTCTTTGTCCAACCCTGCCAGCGGAAAGATTGTGCGTGCCAGGCGCTCTTGCGTGAGCGAATACAAAAAGTAACTCTGGTCCTTCTTGGAGTCTTCGCCGCGGTGCAGCTGCCAGGTGCCATCGGGCGCTTGGCTCGTTTTGGCGTAGTGACCCGTGGCAATGTAGTCGCAGCCCATATCGAGTGCCGCGTCGAGCAGCGCGCCAAACTTAATATGGCGGTTGCAGATGATGCACGGGTTGGGCGTCAGCCCCTCCTGATAGGCAGTCACGAAGCGCTCGATAACGTTGCGGTCGAAGGCCTGCTGCAGGTCGAGCACATGGTGAGGTATCCCCAGGCGATCGGCGACGGCCTTTGCATCGGCGATGTCACGGTCGACCTTGCTCATGCCCGTGACGGGATCGGGCGCAGGGCAGGTGAGGCGCATAGTGGCTCCGACGCATTCGTAGCCTTGGCACTTGAGCAGATAGGCAGTCACGCTGGAATCGACGCCGCCGCTCATGGCGACGAGCACGCGCTTGTTGTGCATGGGGAGGTTCTCCTTGGTGGCATGTGGCCAAAAAAGAAAAGCGGCGCGGGAGGCTGGTTCCGCGCCGCAGACATTGTAGCAAGTTCGGGCGTCTCGTGGGACACCCTGACGGGATGGGCTCAGACCGCCGGGAGAGAGAGGAGGCAGGTTCGTCCCTGAGCTCAACCTATGGGAAAAAAGGCTCTAGTCCTGGAACAGTGCCGTGGACAGGTAGCGCTCACCGGTATCGGCGAGCAGTGCGACGATGGTCTTGCCCTCGTTCTCGGGGCGCTTGGCTAGCTGCAGCGCGGCCCACACGGCGGCACCGGACGAAATGCCCACGAGCACGCCCTCCTTGTGGCCCACGGCGCGGCCGGTGGCAAAGGCGTCGTCGTTCTCGACGGGGATTATCTCGTCATAGACCTGGGTGTCGAGGACGTCGGGCACAAAGCCGGCACCGATGCCCTGGATCTTGTGCGGACCGGCCTGGCCCTTGGAGAGTACCGGGGAGGTGGCGGGCTCGACGGCGACAACCTGAATCTCGGGGTTCTGCTCCTTGAGGAACTCGCCCACACCGGTCACGGTGCCGCCGGTGCCAACGCCGGCGACGAAGATGTCGACCTTGCCGTCGGTGTCGTCCCAGATCTCGGGGCCGGTCGTGGCCTTATGGATGGCGGGGTTGGCGGGATTCACGAACTGTCCGGCGATGATGCTGTTGGGGGTCTCCTTCTGCAGCTCCTCGGCCCTGGCGATGGCGCCCTTCATGCCCTTGGAGCCGTCGGTGAGCACGAGCTGTGCGCCGTATGCCTGCATAAGCTTGCGGCGCTCGACGGACATGGTTTCGGGCATGGTGATGATCACCTTGTAGCCGCGAGCCGCCGCCACCGAGGCGATGCCGACGCCGGTGTTGCCGCTCGTGGGCTCGATGATGGTATAGTCGCCGCCGCGCACGAGCTTGCCGGCCTTCTCGGCCTCGTCAATCATGTTCTTGGCGACGCGGTCTTTGACGGACCCGGCGGGGTTGAAGTATTCCAATTTGACGAGCACGCGGGCCTTGAGGTCCTCATCGGCCTCAAAGTGAGTGAGCTCCAAAAGCGGGGTGTGGCCGATAAGCTGATCGATGGACGTATAAACCTTGCTCATGGTGAACCTCCAAAGTGTTCAAATGACTGGATACCGTGTGGTTTTACGGTGGCCTAGTAGCTAAACCCATAAACCTTATAGGTTGTTTGTTTAGCTGTTGGCAAGCATAGTAGACACTAAAGCCTAGTAATGCAATAGGAAATAGGAGATTATTACGAGCTGATTAACCACCTTGACTGGAATGGGTATTTTCAAAGCCAATTTTTCGGCTAGAATTTCAACGGATTAAAAGACCGAAAGGCAGCACTATATATGTTGGTTTCTACTAAGGGCAGGTACGCCCTGCGCGTTATGGTCGACCTGGCCGAGCACCAGGCGGCCGGTCGCATCCCGCTCAAAGAGATCGCGGCGCGACAGGGGATTTCCGAGAAATATCTCGAGAACATCTTGGCTACGCTCGTGCGCGCCAACATGCTTTCGGGCATGCGCGGCAAGGGCGGCGGCTACGTGCTCACGCGCCCGCCCGAGCAGTACACGGTGGGAGAGATCTTGCGCCTGACCGAGGGCAGCCTGGCGCCGGTCGCCTGCCTGGATGGCGACTGCAAGGGCTGCTCGCGATCTGATGAGTGCCCCACGCTCGACGTGTGGAAGAACCTGGACAAGCTCATCAACGACTACCTCGACGGTGTGACGCTCGATGCGCTCGTCGCCCCCAACGGGGGCTACGACTACGTCATCTAGCCCCACCAGCCATTTGGGGACGGGGTAGAAATGGTAGATTTTCTTGTCCTCTGAGGCTTGACAAAGGCGAAGGCTGTCCATCGTTGCGATGGACGGCCTTCGTTTTGGCGTGTTGTGGCGGTCCGTATCCGGTTGCTTTAGTTCCTGGCGATGCTGTCGAAGATGCTTCGAGTGATGGACACCAAAATGCTACCCATAAAGGCCGACCCAAAGCCGGCAATGGAGATGCCCGCGCCCAGCAGATTTACCGATAGGTAGCTGGCAAGCTCGAGCATAAAGCTGTTGACTACAAGCTGAAAAATACCCAGCGTGATAATGGTGAGCGGCAGCGAGATGACCGTCAGGAGCGGCTTGACGAGCGAGTCGACGACGTTGAGGAACAGTCCCACAAAGGCAAAGCAGACCCAGGCGTCGGCCATGCCGAAGGGCTGAATGCCGGGGACGAGGAACGTGGCGATCGCGATAGCGATTGAGGTCAAAAGCCAGTTGAGCAAGAAGCGCATGGTGGGTTCCTTTCCGGTGCGCGTGACGTGTTGGTGGCGCGTAAGCTCGTTTGCCGCGGCGAATCGGATGGTTGCCTTGGCGTGCGCCTCTGCGTTGGGCGCCCATTGTCTCAGATATTCGTGGAGCTTGCGTGCGCATTTGGTTTCAAAACGGCGTTCGTCCTAAAAAACGCGCCGCTAACAGAGAGTCTTGTCACTTTAGTTTGGTGGTGTGCTAAACTGCTACGGGCAAAAGCCACATGCGTTGCCCTATTGCATAGAATGGGCGAACGATGCCCGGTGCCAGTATCAACTTCGATGCCTTTTGGCGGGTTTGGCGGTGATCGATGAATATCGAGAACATGTTTGACAAGCCTGATGTCAAGCAGCTAGTCCACGCATTTAGCCTTTTGGACGACGAGAAAGATATCCAAGCGTTTTTGACCGATATCTGCACACCGCGCGAGATTTGCGATCTATCGCAGCGTCTGCAGGTCGCGCGCTACCTGGACGAGGGCGAGCCCTATGTCGAGGTTCAGGTCCGTACCGGCGCTTCGTCCACCACGGTGAGCCGTGTATCCAAGGCGCTCAACGGCGAGTACGGTGGCTACCGCAAGATCCTCATTAAGCTGGAGGATGGCGAATAGGCCGCGGCAAAACGAATTGTGAAAAACCGCTCCTCCGGGGGCGGTTTTTATATGCCGAATAATTGGTGCTAAGGGGCCAGGTTCGCTTGCACCAATGTGGCGCAAGCGAACCTGTCCCCCTTGCACCGACGGACGAGTCTGCCCCCTTGGCACCAATGTGGTGCAAAGCGACTTGTCTCCAAAGCACCAAAAGATGAAGCCGCGGTGGCAATGTGTCCGCTTGGGCGGGTAGGATGGATGCATTGATTATTGCGAACAGTTTGAGTGGAGGGCCATGCCTGTTCGAATCTATACCACTAATGCCGGCACGGATTTGAGCGATGCCGAGTCGGCGCTGCTTGCCGACCTTATTGCCCGCCACGGGCGTGCCGTGCTGCTGGCGCCAACGTTTGCCGAGCTCGACCTGTGCCGTCATGATGCGGCGGAAGCCGGCGTTTCGCTGGGCATCGATTACAAGACGCCCGCGTCGTGGCTTCGCTCGCTTTGGGAGCTTTTGGGCGACGGGCGCGGTTTCGTCGACAACCTGCAGCGCCAGATGCTGTTTTCGGACATGGTCACGCGTCTCGATGATGTCGACCTGCAGCCGCTTTCGCGCAGCCAGGGCACGGTGCGCATGCTTGCGCGCATGGCCCGCGATGTGCTGCCAGGTGTGGCGGGGACAGCTGCCGAGCGATGCCGTGGCAACAATTGCCGGCCTGGGCCAAAAAGCGATGCCGAGGCTCGTGTGTTCGAGCTTTTGCGTGCCTACGCGGGCGGTCTGGACCGTCGAGATATGGTCGAGCCCTGCGAGGCGGCTGACATTATGGCCAGCGCCCTGGCCGATAATCTGCCGGCGTGCGCCCGTGCCGTCTGTGTACGCGGCGTCACGTCGTTTACGCACGGTCTGCTCGAGCTGCTGTCTGCTGTGGCGAACAGTGGGGGAGAGGTCGTCGTGCTGCTTGCTCGCGAGCAGGCGGCGATGCGCGAGGAACTTGCCGCGGCATTTGATGCCAGCGGTGTGCTGTTTGAGGTCGCGCCGTTGGGGGAGGACGCCGTCGCGTCTGATGCCGCTTGTGGAGCTACCGCTCAGCCTGCCTTTATTGAGGTCGCTGGCCCCCACGCCCGCGCTCATGCTTATGCGGACGCAATTGATGATCTGGTAAAAGCGCGCCAGGGTTTCGGGGCCGACGATACCGCCGGCCTCTCCGCCGACCCCGTACGCGTGCTCGTTGTTTCTGCCCGGGCACCCCAGCTGTTCGGTGAGCTTGCCTCTCGTCTGGCAGCTCGTCATATCGCTGCCGAGACAACTGAATTCACGGCGTTTTCCCAATCCATTGCGGGCAGGCAGTTTGCGGCGCTTGCCAGCTTGATCGAGCGCATGAAGGCGGCCGATGAGGGTGTGGCGTCAAAGACCGAGTGGTGGCCCGCGCCGGAGCTTACCGACTGGATCTACAGTCCGCTTTCGGGCGCTGATGCCGCCAATGCCCGTATCTTCGATAAGAATATGCGTCTCTCGCGTAGCAAGACTACCGCGGGCGTTAAGAGCCTGCTGCAGAGCGTGCAAGGCCAGGTGAGGGGCGCACGCAAGGCGGCGAGCGACGAAAACTGGTTTAAGAACGTACCGTGTGTGGTCTCGGACGTGTTCCAGGCACTGTGGCGCGACAAGCCCGTGACGGCGCTCAAGGCCATGCTTGCCGTTGCCGAGGCGTTGCCCGATCGCTCGCTGGGCAGCTTGGATGGCCAAGCTCGTCGCCAAGCGGAGGCGGCCCTGCTGCACCACGCCATCGACATCCTTATGAATGGCGCCCGCGCGCTCGACGTGTCACAGACCGCGACCGTGCCCGTGCTCGATGGCATTCGCACCAAGGTGGACAAGCGTAGCGCCGCCTACAATTACGAGACCTACGAGGTTGACCGTGCGCCACGTGCCCAGGTTCGCTTTGCATCGCTTGCCGATGCGGCGGCTCTGCGCCCCGGCAGCTACGATGCCGTGCTGTTTGCCGATGTCGATCTGGACAGCTATCCGCTCTCACACGAGGAAGGACCGTTGGCCACGTTGGCTGCGAGCCTTGGTCGCGAGGGCGTGACGCTTGAGCCTGCGGCCTTGTTGCGCGTGCGCTTTGGCCACGCGATGGAGGCGGCACGTGGCCCGGTTGCGCTTGCGCGCGTGACGCACGATCGCCAGGCGCGCGAGTGCTATCCGGCTGCCGTGTGGACCGAGTTGCGGGCGCATGCCGAGGCCACCGGTGCCGCTCAGGTGACATGCGTGGGCGAGGGCGATATCGTAGGTGATTTTGACCCTGCAGCCGGCAAGGGCCTCAAGCGCGAGCGCGTGGCATGCGAGGCTCCTCAGCATTTGAGCGAGGCGGCCGTGCCATATCTGGTCTTGCGCCGTCGGGACGGCGAGGGCGAGGACGCGCCGCTTGTACCGCGTCTGACGTCTGCCTCGCAGATCGAGGCCTATTCCACCTGCCCGCTGTGCTGGTTCGTCTCGTATCGCGTTAAGCCCCAGTCTATCGACGCGGGTTTTGGCAACATGGAGAAAGGCAACTTTGTCCACGACGTGCTGGAACATCTGCATGCCCGCTTGCCCCAAGAGGGCATGGAGCGTGTGACGCCCGAAAACCTGCCGCGCGCGCAGGAGCTGCTGCACGAGGTCTTTGCCGAGACCTTGGCCGAGCACGCCGGCAAGCGTGGCAACGAGGGCCCGCTGGTGCCGCTCTCGCCGGTGGAGGAGCGTCAGGTGGCCGAGATCTTGCCGCAGCTGGAGGGCGTGCTTGTCTACGAGTCCGAGGCGCTTGCCCCCTTCGCTCCGCGCTACCTGGAGTTTGCGTTCAACGAGCTCCAGGTCGAGTATGCCGGCTGGCCGCTCGGCGGGCGCATTGACCGCGTGGATGTGGATGCCGAGAATCGCGCTGTGGTGATTGACTACAAGCATCGCACGGGCGTTGAGGAGTTTAAGCTCGCCGACCCTACGGTGCGCGACGAGGAATCGGGCACGGCGCCCATCGACGATCCGCGCTGGTTGCCGCCACATACCCAAACGCTCATCTACGCCCAGGCCATGCGCCGGGCGCTGGATTTGGATACCCGTGCGGCGCTCTATTTTTCGACCAAGGGCGCTAGGCCGGCGTTGCGCGGTGCCGCGAGCGCCGAGCTGCTCGAGGAGGAGCGTGGCGACGGTCGCATCCCGGGCCTTAAGAAAGGTTTCCCCGGCGAGGGTGGCAGCATGGACTTCGACGCCCTGCTCGATCGCGTGGAGGCCGGCATCGCCGAGCGCTTGCGCGAACTCGAGGCGGGCAACGTCACTGCTGTCGACCCGGCGTCGACGCAGGCCGCGCATGCCCGCTGCTCGTATAACCACGAAGGAACGTTTGTAAGGAGGGACGTGTAGACCATGGATCTTTCGACCTTGATGCCGCAACAGCTGCAGATCGTCAAGACGCTCGACCGTCCGCTGTTTGTCTCGGCGGGTGCCGGTTCGGGCAAGACCTTTACCCTCACGCGCCGCATCGTCTACGCGCTCTCGCCCGAATCCGGTCCGTTCGTCGAGCATCTGGACCAGGTGCTCGCCATTACCTTTACCAAGGATGCCGCGGCCGAGATCCGCGACCGCGTGCGCCGTGCGCTTATCGATGAGGGCATGGATGAGGAAGCGCTGACCGTCGACGACGCGTGGATCTCGACCATTCACGGCATGTGCTCGCGTATCCTGCGCGCACACGCGCTGGAGTTGGGCATCGACCCCGAGTTCACGGTGCTCACCGATACCGACGAGCTCATGGACCAGGCTGTTGAGCATGTGCTGGGTCGCGCGACGGCACCCGATGCCGCCCCCGAGCTCGCGGCATCGCTCAAGGCCCTCTACGCCTGGTATCCCATGGCGGGCGAGGGCGGCCCCTTTGGCGCCGGCACGACCATCAAGGGCCTAGTGCGCGAGCTGCTGGAGCTGTCGAGTCAGTTGCCGGGCGGCATGGACGACGTGTGCGTGGCGCGCGGCCAGGCCGATACCTCGGCGCTCGCCGATGCCTATCGATCGGCGCTGGGCGCAAGCAAGGCGGCGACCGAGAAGGCGCAGACGGCGCTCGACGCCATCGACGCGTTCGAGGCGAGCGGCAAGACCATGGTCGATGCGGCGCGACTCATGATGTCGTGCACCATGCCGCGCGCGAGCAAGGCGTTCCCCAAGGAGCAGGTCGAGCTGCTCAAGGCCGAGGCCGCCGATGCATTTATCAATATCGTGCTTGCCTGCGGTGCCCCCGCGCTCGATGCACTGGTGGGCTTGGCCCGCTCTGTAGAGGCCGAGTATCGCGCACTGAAGGCTGCCCAGTCCGCCCTCGATAATAACGACCTGCTGCGCATGGCCTACGAGGCCCTGCGCGATTACCCTGCCATTCGTGCTGCGTACGAGGGCCGCTTTAAGATGGTCATGATCGACGAGTTCCAGGATACCGATCAGATGCAGGTCGATCTAATCCGCTACCTGACGGGTGCGGGGGAGCGCGCGCTGTGCACCGTGGGCGATGCGCAGCAGTCGATCTATCGCTTCCGCGGCGCCGAGGTCGAGGTGTTCCGTCGTCAGGAGCGCAAGGTGGGATCGACGGCGGCGTCGGAGACGGTTGCCACGTCCGATGACCCCGCCGGCGAGCTCGTCAAGCTCGTGCGCAACTTCCGCAGCCATGACGAGGTGCTGCGCTATGTGGCCCGCGTCTTCGACGGCGATGACGGCGGCCTGATGCAGGGCTTTTTGGATCTTGAGGCGAGCGACGGCCGCAAGGACACGCTGGTGGCGGATGCCTCGCGCCGCCAGGCCCTCTTTGTTGCCGGCGGCAGTACGCAGGAGCGCACACAGGCCAAGGCCCGCGCGATCGCGGAGCGATTCCGCGCGCTTGCCGATGCCGGCCAGCCCCAGGGCGGCATGGTGCTGCTGCTGGGCCGCATGACCAACGCAGACGTCTACGCACAGGCCTTCCGTGACCAGGGGCTCGACTGCGTCATCGCGGGCGGCTCGGTCTTTGCCCAAGCTGCCGAGGTGCAGACGGTGCGCGCCCTGGTTTGTGCCCTCGCCAATCCGGCCGATACGGCGCAGGGTCTTATGCCACTGCTGGCCTCGCCGATGTTTGCACTCGGCGCCCAGGAGTTCCTGGCGCTGGCGACCAAACTCGACGATCAGACGGGCGAGACGTCACGCCGCAACATCGATGCGGGCATCATGAACGATTCCGATGTGCCGGGCTTGCAGGGCTTGCCGCTCGTGACGCGTGCCCGCGAGGTGCTGCGCTACGCACTGCGTCGCGTGGGGCGTGATTCGTTCGCCGCCATCGCGCGCGACGCGGTCAATGCTTCCGGCTGGTTCGTGCGCCTGGCGCAGCGCGGCCCCGAGGGCAAGGCCATCGCCGCCAACGTGCTCAAGGCGCTCGATGCCGTGGCCGAGGCGGAGGCCGAGTTCGGTAACTCGCCGCGCTCCATTGCGCTTGCCTTCGATCGCTTCCTGGCGGGCAAGGAGGCCCCGGGCGCCCTCAACAAGGAGGGCGACGGCGCGGTGCGCATCATGACGGTTCATGCCTCCAAGGGTCTGGAATATCCGGTCGTGGCGGTCGCCGAGTGCTTTGGCGTGCGTAAGTCCTCGGGTGCGGCACAGATGGGTCGCGTCGAGGGCGGAGCGCGGGTCGTGGCGCTGCCGGCACGCTTCGACGGCGTTAAACTCGCGGACGGTACGTTCGTAAAGGGCGATGACGTCAAAAAGCAGTTTGAGCATGCGTTTAAGGGCAAGGGCACGTCGCTGTGGCTACCGCCGGAGCTCATGGAGGACGTCTGTGCGACGGGTTCTCCCGCCGAGGCATTTGCTCGCCTGCGCAACGACGACCTGCAGCTTTCGCTCGAGGAGCGGGCCCGTTTGCTCTATGTTGCCATGACCCGTGCGCGCGAGCTGGTGATCTTGGCGATGGATGCCGGCGTGAGCCGTGGCAAGCTGTGTGCGCCGACCTTCGATGTCGAGACCGATCTGACCTACGACGTGCTACGCCGCATTCTGCCGACCGACGCTCTGGACATGCCGCAGCTCGATGCCGGTCGCCTGGTATTCGACAACTCCCAGCCGGGCGACTACGAGCTCATTTCGCTTTCGGACTTTACCTTTGGCGAGCAGGCGTTTGAGGCCAACGCTTCGCTGGATGCCGAGGGCAGGCTCGTTCGTGGCGATACCGATGTCGCCGATAATGCTGCGCACTCAACCGTGCCCGGTCCTGCCGACCCCAAGCCCGATTCGTTTGAACTCGTATATCCCCAGGCGGCGGGCGTGCGCATGGGCACGTGTCCGTTCCCGGCGCGTGATTCGTACAGCTATTCGTCGATCGCCGCGGCGCTCCATGCCGAGACGGAAGACCGTGCCGCCGAGGCGCGTGTTCCCATGGACGAGGCAGGCGACGATGCCGAGTCGGATGGCTCGGAGATGGCCGATGCAGACGTGGCTGCTGTCGAGTCCTCCGGCAACCCCATGGCGCTGGGCTCGGCGTTCCATGCCGCCTGCCAGTGGCTCATCGAGATGGGTGCCGATGCGCTGCCCGCTGAGCGTGCCGATGCGCTGACGCGCCTGTGGTGCCTGACGCCGGAGCAGCGCGAGCGTTTTGACGTTGCCCTGAATCGCTGGCTCAGGTCGTCGGTCCGTGCCGAGCTTCTTGCCTGGCCGTGCGTCCGTGCCGAAGTGCCGTTCTTCTCGCTGGGCTGCGAGGACAAGGACATTGCCCGCTACGGTGCATATGCCGAGGGCGCCATCGATGCGCTGGCGACCGACCCGGCCGATCCGTCACGCGCACTGGTCATCGATTACAAGACGGGTGGCACGCCGGATGAGACACCCGACCAGCTGCTCGAGAAGCACGCCCTGCAGGCGCGCGTCTATTCGGATGTTCTGCATAAGGCGGGCTTTAAGACGGTGACCGTCAAGTTCGTCCGCGTGGAGCAGACGGCCCCAGCTGTCTTAGTCGAGCTCGCCGAGCCCCAGGTGGTCACCTACAACCTCTAGCCCTCAGATAACTTGCGGTGGAATCCTTTTCGATTCCACTGCAGCTCAGGGGTAGCTAATTTGGGACGGGGCTCTTTTAGCTACCCCCATACATCGGTTGAGATGTATTCCGACCCCGACTCGTTCGCCGTCAGTCAAAGGGTAGCTAAAAAAGCCCCGTCCCAAATTAGCTACCCGTGTGGGTTTGGCTAGGTTCGGGCGCTGTCCGTGCCGTGGGGTAAAATCGTTCAGTCAGAACACGAACCCGCATCGGAGCTCATCACATGGCATTCGTCCATCTGCACAACCACACTGTTTTCTCCATGCTCGACGGCGCAACCCGTATCCAGGATATGGTCAACCGTGCCGTAGAGCTGGGCATGCCCGCCGTGGCCATTACCGACCACGGCTACATGTATGGCGTGCCCGATCTGGCGCTGGCCTGCGACGCCGTCAACCACAACACGCCCGAGTACAAAACTTGGAGCCACGACAAGGCCTTCTTGGAAAAGGACCGCCGCGACGAGCTGGTGGAGCCCGATCCCGAGGCAAACCCGCGCGAGCATGCTCAGTATGTGAAGGACATGGCCATGTGGGACGAGAAGGGCAATATCGACGAGCTCAAGCCGCCTCTGGTCATCAAGCCCATCTTTGGCTGCGAGGTCTACTTTACGCCGGACGAGACGCTCGCCCGCGACCACAAACCCGAGCTCTACCACATGATCCTTCTGGCCAAGGACCAGGAGGGCTACGTCAACCTGATGCAAACGGTCTCCGAGGCCGCCGTGCAGGGCTTTTACTACAAGCCGCGCGTGACGCTCGACAACCTGCGCCGCCACGCCAAGGGCATGATCTGCACCAGCGCCTGCATCGCGGGCATCATCCCAAAATACATCGACCGGGGCGACATGGAGGGCGCCATCAAGTGGGCCGAGACCTTCCGTGATACTTTTGACCCCGGCGACTTCTACATCGAGATCCAGGAACACGGCATCACCACCGATAACGGCCTGACCGACGAGCAGATGGACCGCACGCTCATTGATATCGCCAAACAGGTGGGCGTCAAGGTCATCGCCACCAACGACTTCCACTACCTGCGCCGCGAGGACGCGCCCGTGCAGGACGTCATCATGTGCATCGGCATGAACGCCAAGGTCGACGACCCCAACCGCATGCGCATGACCGGCTCGGAGTTTTACATGAAGACCGAGGAGGAGATGCGGGCGATGTTCCCGTATTGCCCCGAGGCCTGCGACAACACGCTCGAGATCGCCGACAAGTGCTACGTTGAGCTGGACTGGGACTCCATCATCCTGCCGCGCTTCCCGCTGCTCGATCCCGGCGAGACGCACGAGAGCCAGTTCCGCCGCGAGTGCGAGAAAGGCCTGCGCCAGCACTACGGTGACGACTGGGCCACGCGCGAGATCGGTGGCGTCAACATCAAAGAGCGCTTTGAGTACGAATACAAGGTCATTTGCGACAAGGGCTTTGCCGCCTACTTTTTGATCGTCGCCGAGTACGTGCAATGGGCCAAGGACAACGGCATCGGCGTCGGCCCCGGCCGTGGCTCGGCCGCCGGCGCTATCGTCGCCTACGCCATGAACATTACCGCGTTCGACCCGCTCGAGAACGGTCTGATGTTCGAGAGGTTCCTGTCCCCGCAGCGTACCGAGATGCCCGATATCGATATGGACTTCGACGATGAGCGGCGTCTCGAGGTCGTGGAGCACGTTCGCCAGCTCTACGGTCCCGAGAAGGTCACCCACGTCATCACCTACTCGACCATTAAGGCCAAGCAGGCCATCAACGACGCCGCGCGCGTCCTGGACTACCCGGTCTACATGGGCCAGCGCCTGTCCAAGATGGTCTCGAGCGACCCCAAGGTCAAGCTCAAGCAGGTGCTCGAAAAACAACCCGGCAAAGAGGATCTGTTTAACCCCGACTTTGCCGAGGCCTATAAAAAGGACGACGACGCCCGCCGCATCATCGACACGGCGCTCTCGATCGAGGGCCTCACCCGTGGCGAGGGCGTGCATGCGTGCGCCGTTCTGATCTGCCGCGACCCCGTCAACGAGCACGTGCCCACCAAGCTCGACACCAAGGGCGGCGTCGAGATTACCCAGTACGAGGGCCATACCGTTGCCGACATGGGCCTGCTCAAGATGGACTTTTTGGGCCTGCGTACGCTGACGGTTATCTCCAAGGCCAAGGCAAACATCAAAAAGAACTTCGGCATCGACATCAAAGAGGAAGAGATTCCCTTTGACGATCCCGAGATCTTTAAGCTCATGGGCTCCGGCCACACCGCCGGCGTCTTCCAGGTCGAGTCCGCCGGCATGACGGCCACGATCAAGAACATGAAGCCCACCGAGTACAAGCACGTCGTGGCATTGATCGCCCTGTACCGCCCGGGCCCGCTGGGCGCCGGCATGGTTTCGTCCTACATCAACCGTATGAACGGCAAGGAGCCGGCCGTCTCCTACGACGACCGTCTGGACGACATCCTGGGCGAAACCTACGGCACCATGGTCTACCAGGAGCAGGTTATGCTCATCTCCGTCGAGATGTGCGGCTTCTCCAAGGGCGAATCGGACTCGCGTATCCGTAAACCCGTGGCTAAGAAGAAGATCAAGCTGCTCACGTCGACGGTGCTCCACTGGGAGGATGGCTCGGACGAGACCACCTACGACCACTGGATGAACGGCGCCATCAAGAACAACTACACGCGCGAGGTCGCCCAGAAGATTTGGGACGATGTTCTCGAGTTCGCGTCCTACGCCTTTAACAAGTCGCACTCCGCCGGCTACGCCATCTTGGTTATGCAGACGGCGTGGCTCAAGGCGCACTATCCGCACGAGTACATGGCGGCCGTCCTGACGTCCTATACGGGCAAGACCGACAAGATCGTGCACTACGTCTCGGCATGCCGTCACGACGGCATCCCCGTGCTTTCGCCAGATGTCAACGAGTCCGGTACCGAGTTCACGGCTACCAGGGAAGGTGTGCGCTTTGGTCTGGCCGGTATCCGCGGCGTGGGCACCGGCGTGGCGCAGGCGATTATCGCCGAGCGCGAGGCGGGCGGTCCGTTTAAGACGCTGCATGATTTTGTCGAGCGCGTGGACTCGAGCCAGGCCAACCGTCGCGTGATCGAATCGCTCATCAAGGCAGGCGCCTTCGACTCCACGGGGTATCCGCGTCGTCAGATGATGCACTTTGTGGACAAGAACAACCCCGAGAACATCATCGATGCCGCGGCAAAGCGCCAGAAGGATCGCGCGAGCGGCCAGACGTCGTTCTTCGACATGTTTGGCGACGTTGAGGGCTCGGGCTTTGAGGTGAGCGTACCCGATCCGGATGGCCAGGAGTGGGACCGCCACCTTAAGCTGAGCCAGGAGAAGGAGGTTCTGGGCATCTATGTCTCGGACCACCCGCTGCGCCCGTTTGAGTATGCACTCAGCAAAGCGCGCGACTTCTCGTTCTCGCAGATCGACACCGGCTACGAGGTGCAAAACCCCACGGGCGGCACCATCAACCAGGAAATTCCCGAGGGCAAGGCGCTGTGGTGGGCCGGTATGGTCTCGAGCGTGTCCAAGCGCGTGACCAAAAACGGCGACCCCATGGGCATCGTGCAGCTCGAGGACATGGAAGGCGAGGCCACCGTCGTGGTGTTCCCCAAGACCTTCAAGGAGGCCGAGGGGTATCTGTACGGCGAGGTCGATCCCGAGACCGGCGCGCAGCTGTCCGACGCGTTTGTGCGCATTAAGGGCAAGCTCGAGCGCTCGGACCGCGGCGACCAGATCATCGCACAGGAGATCGTGCCGCTTGAGCTCAACGAGGAGAACAACAAGCCCAAGGTGTTTGAGGTCATGGTGCCCAACAGTCGCTTTAGCCAGAGCAACATGGCACGTCTTGCCACGGTGCTCACCACCAACCCGGGCGGCGACCGCGTAGAGATCTTTATCGAGCAGGCGGACGGGCGCGTGCTGCGTGCCGAGGTACCTGCTAAGGTCAACGCACGCTCGATTCCGCTGTTGGCCGAGGCCAAGGCCATCGTGGGTAACCAAGGCAGAGTGACGGTGATCTAAGGACGCCGTTGGCGGGGTAGCTAATTTGGGACGGGGCTTTTTTAGCTACCCTTTGGCTGACGGCGAATGAGTCGGGGTCGGAACACATCTCAACCGACATATGGGGGTAGCTAAAATAGCCCCGTCCCAATTAGCTACCCCGGGTGAGATTGGAGGAAGCGATGGCGCAGGGGACGTTTGTGCAGGCGCTTCGTAAGGAGGCGGCGCTCAGCAGTACCTTTATGAAGGGGCGTTCGCTCATGCTCAACGGCGCCGTGCTGTCGTTTGAGGACTCCGGCTCGCGCTTCTCCAAAAACTTGAATATCGAGGGTACGGTGCGTGGCTCGCGCGGCGACCTGTATAAGACGCACGTGGCGCTCGATATGGACGAGCACGAGGTTGTCGACTACGACTGCGATTGCCCCGCCGCCTTCCGCTATTCCGGCATGTGCAAGCACGCCATCGCCACGGCGTTGGCGTATCTGGATGCCAGCGGCGCCGAGCCCGTCGAGGGTTTGCGCACGCCGGTCCGCACGTTTACGGTGCCGCCCGCACAGTCCAAGCAGCCCACACGCCCCGCGCCCAGCGCATCTGCGGTCAACCCCAACTTTCCCTTCCCGGCGCCCGTGCCCACGAGCCCGAGCCTTGTGGCAGCACTTTCCGATCTTTCGGACGCGCGCATGGATAAACTCGTGGCCATGCGCCGCAAGCTCGCTGGCACCATTGACCCCGATGCGCCCAAAGCAGTGCTGGAGCCCTCGCTGGTGCCGTACTACCATCCGCTGTTTGCCGATCGCTTTAGCTGGGCGCTCGAGTTCCGCATCCGCTGCGGCTCGGTGTCCTACGTGGTTAAGGATATCGACGGCATGGCCGATGCCTATGCGCGCGGCGGTACGTTCTCCTATGGCAAGAAGCTTACGTTCCTTCATGCGCCCGAGGCTTTCGATGATGTGTCGGCAAAGCTGCTCGACTTTGTTGCAATGACGGTCGCCTACCTAGGCGATATTACGAGCTCGCGCTCGGCATCGTACGACTTTGCCCGCAGCGGTTTTGTCGCCGAGCGTCAGCTGCCGGTATCCGAGTATTCCATCGTGTCCGTGTTGGACCTGCTGCGTGGCAGGACCATGTCCTTTGAACCTGCTTGGTCGCGGGGGACGACGACGCACCGCGCCTACGAGGTGACAGTCGAGCCGTTGCCGGAAGGGGAGGGCGAAGTCCCGGCTAAGCGCCCGCCGCTGATTGCTGCCAAGATTGTGCCGGCAGCCGGGGGTAGCTACGACTTGCGCCTTCCGGCCGATACGTACTGCTTTGTCTCGGGCGACGTCGCCTATCTGGTCGATACGCGCCGCGCGCGCCGTACCGACACGGCGTTTGCCCAACATGCCGCGCCGTTCCTATCGCACTTGTTGCCCTGCCGCACACCGGTCCATATCGCCGCCGACCAGGTGGGTGAGTTTTGCCGCATGGCGCTGCCTATCTTGCGCGACTACACCGACCTTACCGCGCCCGCTGCGCTCGATACCGTGGCGCCCGAGCCAAGCTTTGCCATGTCGATCGGCGTCGACGATGGGCTCGTGACCTGCAAAATTACGGTTACCTACGGCGATTGGTCGGCAGACCTCTTTAGCATGGGCGCTCCGGGCAGCCCCTTCGAAGAGCGGCGCCCGGGCGTGCCGCCGCGCGACGAGGTGGCAGAGTTTCGCGTTATGGATACGGCGGCTCTGTATTTCGACTTTTACGAGGGTGGCCTGGCGTTTGAGGAACGCGATGACGAGAGCCTGTTCCACTTGCTCACTGAGGGCCTGTCTGCCCTGTCCGAGCTGGGCGAGGTCATGCTCAGCGACCGTCTGCGCCAGATCTCTGTCCGCCCTGCGCCCAAGCTTTCGGTGCGCGCCACCGTCAAGAGTAACCTGCTCGACGTCGAACTGGGCGCGAGCGGCCTTTCGGCGGCAGACCTTGCCATCTACCTCGATTCCTACAAGCGTCACCAAACGTTTGCTCGTCTCACGTCGGGCGACATCATTCGCCTGGACGAGGGAGCGCGCGCCGCGTTTGGCCTTGCCGAGGATCTGGGGGTCGATGCTGTCGACCTGCTCGACGGCGTGTCGCTTCCCGCGTCGAGTACCCTTTTTGTCGACAGCATGCTTGCGCGCACGCCCGCGCTCGAAGCCGATCGCGACGCTGCATTCCGTCGCACCGTCGAGCGCCTGGATACGCTCGGCAAGATGGACTTTACGGTGCCCGCTGCGCTCAAGGCCACGCTGCGTGGCTACCAGGTCGACGGCTACCAGTGGCTCGGTTCGCTCGAACACTTGGGCCTTGGTGGCATCTTGGCCGACGACATGGGCCTGGGCAAAACGCTCCAGATGATCGCGCATATCCTGGCGCGCGTGGAGGCGGGGGACGCTAAGCCCACGCTCGTGGTATGTCCCGCATCGCTCGTGTACAACTGGACCGCCGAGCTGGAGCGCTTTGCCCCGTCGCTCGATGTGTGCGCCATCGTGGGCGCCAAGGCCCAGCGTCGCGTGCAGATAGCCGGCGTGGCCGAGCATAACGTGGTCGTGACGTCGTATGACCTCATGCGCCGCGATATCGACGAGTACGTCGAGCAGGACTTTGCCCGCGTGGTGCTGGACGAAGCCCAGTACATTAAAAACCCGCTCACGCAGGTGGCTCGCGCCGCCAAGCGTCTGCCTGCCGGCGTGCGCTTTGCCTTGACGGGCACGCCCATCGAAAACCGCCTGTCCGAGCTCTGGAGCATCTTCGACTTTTTGATGCCGGGCCTGCTCGGCACGCGCGAGTCGTTTGCCAAGCGCTTCGAAAGCCCGGTCGAGCACGCCGAGGGTGACAGCGCCGCTCGCCTGCAGGCGCTCGTGTCGCCGTTTGTGCTGCGCCGCGTCAAGGAAGACGTGGTGGCCGACCTGCCCGAGAAGATCGAGGACACGGTGATGGCGCAGCTCACCGGCGAGCAGCGTAAGCTCTACCTGGCCAACCAGGACCGCATTGCCCAGCAAGTGCAGCACCGCGAGGCCGGGGAGTTCAAAAAAGATAAGCTCAAGGTACTTGCCGAGCTCACCAAGCTGCGCCAGATCTGCTGTGATCCTCATCTGCATTACGCGGACTACAAGGCGGGAAGCGCCAAGCTCGATACGTGTATGGAGCTCGTCCACGGCGCGCTCGACGGCGGTCATCGCATCTTGCTGTTCAGCCAGTTTACGGGCATGCTCGATATCATCGGCAAGCGCCTGGCCAAGGAGGATATCGCCTTCCTTAAGCTTACGGGCGCATCGTCTAAAGAGAGCCGCGCCAAGATGGTTGCGCAGTTCCAAGCGGGCGAGGTGCCGGTGTTCTTGATTTCGCTCAAGGCGGGCGGCGTGGGCCTTAATTTGACGGCTGCCGACGTGGTCATCCACTACGACCCGTGGTGGAACGTGGCGGCGCAGGACCAGGCGACCGACCGCGCCCACCGCATTGGCCAGCAGCACACCGTGACCGTGTACAAGCTCATCGCCAAGGACACGATCGAGGAACGCATCATGCAGATGCAGGAGTCCAAGCGCGATCTGGTCAACAGTGTGCTCGGCGGCGATGGCATTTCGTCGGCGCTGTTCACGCGCGAGGACGTTCTGGCGCTGCTCGGCGGCGACGGTCGCTAGCTGCACGCGGGATGGGGCCGCCGGGTCGGGCCGGGTCGCCGGTTCGTCCTGGCCCGACCGTTTATCCCATCCGTTATGTGTTCATTTGCAATGCCATGGATGGTTCGGCGCTCTTTGGGCATAAGAACAAACGAGAACATTGGCACATCAGCAAAGGAGAACATCATGGCGAAATTCTTTAAAGACTCCGACGGCAAGCTCGTTGCCGCTCTTGGCGACGACGTTGCGACCCCTGCCGGCTGCACGGAGCTGACGGCAAACACCGAGGATGCGGCGCACGAGAAGCACGTGCCTGTTGTCGAGATCGAGCGCGACGGCCACGTCATTCGTGCGCGCGTGGGCTCGACGGAGCACCCCATGCTGCCCGAGCACTACATCGAGTGGATCGCGCTTGAGGCCGAGGGCCGCCTGGAGGTCCATTACCTTGAGCCCGGCATGAAGCCCGCGACGTTTTTCGCTGGCGGCTCCAAGACCGGTACCGTCTATGCCTACTGCAACCTGCATGGGCTGTGGTCCGCGACGTTCTAGGAGCGCGCCCCCGCTCGGGGTATCATAGCTAGCATATGCACATGCAAGCGCCGGCTGCATTATGCGGCCGGCGCTTTTACTACGGTTTTGATGGTTTACGACGGAAAGGGCTGGGCCATGAAGCTCGCGCTTGCACAGATCGATATGCGCCTGGGTGATATTGAGGGCATTTGCGGTCGCATCGAGGACCAGGCTCGTCTGGCCCACGAGCGCGGGGCGCGCGTGCTGTGCGTCCCGGCTCCGCTCTTTATGGGTGCTCTGCCCGGCGGTCTGGTGGGTACTGCCGACTTTGAGCACGACATGCTGACAGGCCTGACCGGTGTTGCCGAGCGTATCCAAGAGCTCGATATGATCTGCATCGTGCCCGCGGCGGTTTCGTTTGAGGGCCAGCCGCTGCTCGACTACATGATGCTCAAGGACGGTCATGTGGTGCCGGCGCGATCGAGCATTGCCCTGCAGCGTGGCGAGAACAACGACACGCGCTGGGCGCCGCCGGTGTTCGACGTGGACGGCGTGCGCATCGCCGTGATTTTTGACTTGGACCGCGAACTCGAGATGTTGCCGACCGGTGTTGACCTCATTGCGTATTTCCAATTCAACGCGTTTGATA
This sequence comes from Collinsella sp. WCA1-178-WT-3 (M1), assembly GCF_009696325.1. Classification (GTDB taxonomy): domain Bacteria; phylum Actinomycetota; class Coriobacteriia; order Coriobacteriales; family Coriobacteriaceae; genus Collinsella. The sequence goes on along the minus strand of NZ_VUME01000003.1, from coordinate 138,737 downwards.
TGACCGACCGCGAGACTGCCGCCATCGCCGCCGTTCGCAGCGGTGCCTACCGCAAGATCGCATCTAAGCGCAGCGTGTGGTTTGCCTGCATGGCGCCGGTCGGTGCGTACGACGAGTCGGTGTATACCGGCGGTTCGTTTGTGCTCGACGACTGCGGTCGCGTGGTGGCCCAGGCGCCGTGTTTTGAGGAGAGCCTGCTGGTTCAGGAGATTCAGCGCGGCGTGATGCTCGATGCCCTGGAAGATCACGAACTGCCCGAGTTTCGTTCCGAGGAGTGGCTGTGGCAGGCGCTGGTGCTCGCCGTGCGCGACAATGCCCGCGCTCGCGGCGCGTCGCGTGCTGTGGTGGCACTCGAGGGTGACTTGCCGTCGTCCCTGCTGGCGGCACTTGCCGTTGACGCTCTGGGCCCGCGTAATGTGATTGGCCTTGTGCTGGGGCGCAACCGTATCTTTACGCCGGCTCAGGAAGAGGCCGAGGCTGCCCGCTGTGCCGCCGTCCGCGCGATTGCCGAGCGCCTGCACATTCGCACCGTCGAGCGCGATGCACCGGATGCGGCGCGTGTGCTCGATCGCGACGTGTCGGCGGGCGATGCCGAGCGTCTGCGCTCGCGTGCGCTGGGCCTGATGCTCGAGGATACAGCGCTCGAGCTGGGCGCCATGGCGTTGAGCCCACTCTCCAAGACCGAGTACGCGCTAGCGGCGCCCGCACTGTCCGGCGGCTACCAGGGCGACTTTGCGCCCTTTGGCGATGTGTACCTGTCGACGCTTGAGTTTGTGGCGCGCGTGCGCAACCGCACGTCTGCCGTGGTGCCCCAAGAGCTTGTGACGCTCAACGCGGTGGAAGATTGTATGGAGCGAGTGCTGGCGCAGGCGCTCTCGACGCTCGACGGTCCGGTCGATATGCTCGACCGCGCGGCACAGCTGCTCGGCGGGCTTGAGCCGGGTGAGGTCGATGGCGCGCTCGAGGCGCACGTGGACCGCAATCGATCTTTCGACGACATCCCGATGGCCGCTGGCAAGCCTGAGGCCTGCTCGCTGCTGCTGATGCTCGTTCGACAGGGTGAGGCTGCCCGTCGCATGTTGCCGACGGCGCCGATCGTTTCGGCCCGTTCGTTTGCCGAGCGCGCTTGGCCGTACATGCTTGCGTGGTCCGATTTGGGGCTCAACGGCAAGGAGCGCATGACGGTTGATTCACTGGCGCGCGCCGAAGTGCGCCGCTTTGCCGATAGCGATACGGGCGATCGCATGCGCGGTGAGATGATGGGTCTGTTGGGTGAGCTGTTGGGTATTTCGCCCGAGCAGATGGAGGAGCTGCGCTCTGAGGACGGTCAGCGTCGTTTGCACGAGGGAATGAAAAAGTTCGAGGGCGAGGTCCAGGACGCTATCGAAAGGATGATGGGCGGCCAGGGTGGACCGCAGGGCGGGCCCCAGGGCACGCCGATGCCACATCCGCCGGTGGATCCCCGTCAGTTCCCGTTCTTCTCTCAAAACTAACTATGGAATAGGATTCGCTCCCAACCCCGATACTTCAACTAAGCATCGTGTCCCCGTTGTGTTATTCTAGAACAGACGTTCGTGAATAGTGCGCGGGGCCTTGCCTTGCGCTGCGCTTGTGACGAGGGGAGGTTGGCTTGGTTATCTTGGGTATCGACCCTGGTTTGGCCCATACGGGGTGGGGGATTATCGAGGAGCGACGTGGCGAGGTTCGCTGTCGTGCCTATGGCTGCATCGAGACCAGTGCTGGAAGTCCGCTCGCGGTGCGCCTGTCGCATATCGCCCGCGACCTCAAGGGCGTTGTCGAACGCTATCGTCCCGATACCGCTGCTATCGAGAGCATCTACTTTGGCGCTAACGTTCGTTCGGCCATCCCCACGGCGCATGCCCGCGGTGCTGCGCTTGTGGCGCTTTCGGAGTGCGCGCTCGAGATTGGCGAATACACGCCTATGCAGATCAAGCAGGCTGTTGTGGGCACCGGCGCCGCAGATAAGCGACAGGTCGCCTACATGGTGCGTACGCTTACGCAGCTCGATCACGACCCGCACCCCGACCATGCCGCCGATGCCCTGGCCTGCGCCATCTGTCACGTTAACCTCAGCCGCACCCGAGCGCTTACCGGCGGCGAGTTCTATCAACAGAGAGGAACCGGATACTGATGATCTCCCAGCTCCACGGAACGCTTGTCGAGGCCACGATGAGCTCTGCCGTCGTCGATGTGTCGGGCGTTGGCTTTGAGCTCGGCATCTCGGGCAGCACTGCGGCCACGTTACCGACGCCCGGCGGCGAGGTCCGCCTCTACACGCGCATGCAGGTGCGCGAGGACGCCATGACACTTTTCGGATTTTCCTCAAAGGACGAGCGCACAATGTTCGACCGGCTCGTGTCCGTCTCGGGCGTTGGCCCGCGCTTGGCGCTCGCCGTGCTTTCCACCTATACCGTGGGGCAGCTGTATTCGCTGGTGATGGCCGAGGACGACAAGGGCATGGCCAAGGTACCCGGTGTGGGTAAAAAGACAGCTCAGCGCCTCATTCTGGAGCTCAAGAGTACCTTTGCCAAGGATAAGGGCTTTGTGCCGGTCGACGTGATTCCCGGACAGGTTGCGATGCCCGTGCCCGCTGCCGCTCCCTCGGCCATCGATGATGCCCGCGCGGCGCTCCTTTCCATGGGCTTTAGCCCGCAGGAGGCCGATGTCGCTCTGAGCGGGTATGATGGGCAGGATATGCGTGTCGAGGATCTGCTCGGCGCGGCGCTTAAGCGACTCGGAATGGATGCGTGATGTGGGAAGCCGATGACTCTCAGGACCTGTGGGCGACGCCCGGCAACTCGCCGGCGGCATCCATGGCGCATGGCGAGCGCATGGTGGGCTCGGAGCTAACGCCCGAGGACCTCGATGTCGACCGTACCCTGCGCCCCCAGCGCCTGGACGACTACTGCGGTCAGGAGCATATCAAGCAGAGCCTTCGCGTGCTGATTGAGGCGGCGCAGAGCCGTGGCGAGACGCTCGACCACGTGATCTTCTCGGGCCCTCCGGGTCTGGGCAAGACCACGCTGGCCACCGTTATCGCTAACGAGCTGGGCGCTCAGATTAAGACGACGAGTGGCCCGGCCATCGCGCGCACCGGCGACCTGGCGGCCATCCTTACCAACTTACAGCCGGGTGACGTGCTGTTTATCGACGAGATCCACCGTCTCAACCGTTCGGTCGAGGAAGTCCTGTATCCCGCGATGGAGGACTTTGCGCTCGATATCGTGATTGGCAAAGGTCCGGCGGCGCGCTCGATTCGCCTGGATATCCCCAAGTTTACGCTGGTGGCGGCAACGACCCGCTCGGGTATGCTGACCGGCCCGCTGCGCGACCGCTTTGGTATTTCGTATCGCCTGGACTACTACACGGTCGAGGAGCTTGCCCAGATTGTGACGCGCTCGGCAACCATTTTGGGCGTGACAATAGACCATCCGAGCGCGCTCGAGATCGGCTCACGCTCGCGTGGCACGCCACGTCTTGCCAACCGCTTGCTCAAGCGCGTGCGCGATTACGCCCAGGTGCGCGGCAACGGTCCTATTGAGCTTGATATCTGCCGTCAGGCGCTCGAGTTCTTTGAGATTGATGAGCTTGGTCTGGACTGGATGGACATTCGCATCTTGGAGACGCTCGCCAAGACGTTCTCCGGCCGTGCCGTGGGCCTGACGACCCTTGCCAGCGCGGTGGGCGAGGATCCGGGTACGCTCGAAGATGTCTACGAGCCCTATTTGCTGCAGTGCGGGTTGATGATTCGTACGCCGCAGGGCCGTCAGGCAACCCTGCGCACATTCGAGCATTTGGGTATCGAGCCGACCCTGTAGGAATGGGCTTGTTTTAGCGCATCTGTAGGCTATCGCTGGGCATTGGATAAACATATCGCCGTTCATCGGTTATGGGCGTTTTACTATTGCGCGCCCGTGCTATGCTGAATTGGTCTTTTTCTCATCCGGTAACGAAAGGACCGCCCATGCCTACTGACATCGAAATCGCACGTTCCGTCACGCCGCTGCCTATTACCGAGGTGGCCAAGAACGCCGGCGTCGACGTTAAGCACCTGATTCCGTACGGCTTCGACAAGGCAAAGGTCGACTATTCACTGCTCAACGAGCCGACCGATCACCAGGCCAAGCTTGTCCTCGTGACCGCTATCAATCCCACGCCTGCAGGCGAGGGCAAGACCACCACGACCATCGGTCTGGCCGACGGTCTGCGTCGTCGCGGCGTCAAGAGCGCCGTTGCCCTGCGCGAGCCTTCGCTCGGCCCCGTCTTTGGCGTCAAGGGCGGTGCCGCCGGCGGCGGCTGGGCCCAGGTCATCCCCATGGAGGACATCAACCTGCACTTTACCGGTGACTTCCACGCTATCGGTGCCGCCAACAACCTGCTGGCAGCCATGCTCGACAACCATATTCAGCAGGGCAACCAGCTCGGCATCGATGTTAAGCGCATCACCTGGAAGCGCGTCGTCGACATGAACGACCGTCAACTGCGCCATGTTATCGACGGCATTGGCGGCAAGGCTCAGGGCGTGCCGCGCGAGGACGGCTTCGATATCACCGTTGCCTCCGAGGTCATGGCAATCCTGTGCCTGTCCACGAGCATCAACGATCTTAAGGAGCGCTTGGGCGAGATCGTTGTCGGCTACAGCTATGCCGGCGAGCCCGTCCGCGCCCGCGACCTTAAGGCCCAGGGCGCCATGGCCGCGCTGCTTAAGGATGCGCTCAAGCCCAACCTGGTGCAGACGCTCGAGGGCACGCCCGCGTTTGTCCACGGCGGTCCCTTCGCCAATATCGCCCACGGCTGCAACTCCATCATGGCCACCCGCATGGCCATGCGTTTTGGTGACGTCGCGATTACCGAGGCCGGCTTTGGCGCCGACCTTGGTGCCGAGAAGTTTCTGGACATCAAGTGCCGCATGACGGGCGTTCGTCCCAGCGCTGTCGTGGTCGTCGCCACTGCCCGCGCGCTTAAGTACAACGGCGGTGTTGCCAAGGCCGACCTCAACGAGGAGAACCTCGAGGCCCTTAAGGCCGGCATGCCCAACCTGCTGCGCCACGTCGACAACATCCAGAACGTCTATGGTCTTCCCTGCGTGGTCGCCATCAACCGCTTCCCGACGGACACCGAGGCCGAACTTGCGCTCATCGAGTCCGAGTGCCAGAAGCTCGGCGTCAACGTTAAGCTGTCCGAGGTTTGGGCCAAGGGCGGCGAGGGCGCGCTCGACCTGGCTGATGAGGTCATGCGCCTGATTGAGCAGCCGAGCGAGCTCAAGTTTGCCTACGAGGACGGTGCCGATGTGGCCGACGCCCTGGAGGCCGTTGCCACCAAGGTCTACCGCGCCGATGGCGTCGACTTTACGCCGGCTGCCAAGCGCCAGCTCGCCGAGCTGCGCGAGAACGGCTTTGGCAACCTGCCGGTGTGTGTCGCCAAGACCCAGTACAGCTTTAGCGATAACGCCAAGGCTCTGGGCGCGCCCGAGAACTTCCGCATCACCGTGCGCGAGCTCAAGGTTTCCGCCGGTGCCCACTTTGTGGTCGCGCTGACCGGCAGCGTTCTGACCATGCCGGGCCTGCCCAAGGTTCCCGCGGCCGAGAACATCGACGTCGACAACGACGGCAACATCACCGGCCTGTTCTAAGCCTGCTGCTCATAGCCGCTAGCCCGCCCCGCCGCGCCTACCAAGGCCCGGCGGGGCTTTGTGCGTACCTATACCGATAGCTACATTCCTCCGTATCGTTCGGAACAGGTGACGAGGTCGGCGTACTACAAAATTCGAGCTATTCCAACGGCCAGGATGTGACGCCTGAGTATCCTTGCGCCACGCATGTGCCCAACGAGTAGGGCAAAGCAACAGGGAGTGAACTGAACAGTCCCCGGTGGCGCAAAACACAGCGCCGCCGGGGACTTTTTGATGCAAATTGGCTCCGAAACAAGCTATCTGGGCCAGCCATGCCACGAAAAGCGCCCATCTACTACGTTTGCCAGGGTTGGACCGACCATGGAGCGTTTTTTAACAATCTGGCAAGACGTTTACCTGCGGTTTTGTTAACACAAATATGGCTATGGTTGGTACCCTTGGGTTAAACGTAGTAGATGGGCGCATTTTATGGTTCACAGCCCAAGAAGAGGTCGTTAGCCGCGCTGGAGGCCGAAGAGTTTGGCGTTGCGCTCGGCGACCATCATGTTGATGTCGGCGATTTCCATCTCGCCGTCAATGTAGGGCTGGTAGGTACCGTACGGATCGCCTGCTCCCAAGCTGCAGCTGCCGCAGTTGTCGCAGCTGCCGTTGCCGCAGCCAGCGAGCGCCAGTTTAATGATCTCCTCACGCTCGGCACGCGTCGTGTCCTTGATGAGCTTGCTTTTTGCCATGACATATCCTCGATTCGCTTGTGACCGTCGGCCGCGCATGTCTTGTAGATACCGGCGGGCTTTGTCCATCATAGGCTTTTGCGCGGGTAGAATGCATGGATAACTTGATGCTTACGGGCGACGGAAAGGAAACGTTGCATGGACCAGGACAAGACGACTGTGATGGGTGGCTACGGCTCCCCGCGGACGGGCAATGGCGCCGATGAGACCCGCGTCGTGCCGAATCCCGGCTACGCTGCCCCCGATACGACGCAGGTGTCGGCCGGTCCCACGCGCGTTGTGAATTACGGAAACGCGGCGCAGGACCCGCATGGTGTCTCATCGCAGAACCCCTACGGCAACGCGGCGGTAGACCCTTATGATGACCTGCTGCAAAATCCCATTCCGCAGCCCCAGCAGACGACATATATGCCGCGCACGGCACAGCCGCGCTACGAGTCGCACGACCGATACGCGCGCGAGCCGTATCGTGAGTATCCCAAGTCCATCCCCCAGTATGGCGAGGACGAGGAGAAGAAGCCTTCGCGTTCGTCGAGCGTGATCAAGAAGATTCTTATCGTGCTGGCGATCTTCTTTGCCTTGTCGGTTGTGTTTGCCATCGTGTCGGGCATGCTCAACAAGCGGGGCGCCACGACTGATACCATGGCCGAGCAGACCGAGACTGCCCAGTCCGGCACCGTCGACCTGAGCGATATCCCGGGTCAGTACTGGTCAAACGCCAAGAAGCTCCTCAAGTCGCGCGGGGCCGATCTTTCGAATGCCGTGATTCTGACCGACGACGGCTCGACGCCCGTCGTCGATGCCAACTGGGTCGTCACATCTGCCTACTACAACGGTGACGGCAACCTTGAGATTCAGCTCACGCGCAAGGACAGCTCGTCGAGCAACGCGTCCGGCGACCAGGGCACCACGGACAGCTCGAGCTCCAACACGCTGGAGGACCTGAGCAACAAGGCGCAGGAGCTTGGGGATAAGGCCCAAGAGCTGGGCGACACAGCCCAGAACCTCGGTGATACTGCACAGAACCTGGGTGATATGGCAACGAACGCCTGGGATGCCCTGCAAAATGGCATTTCGGGCGCGCAGGGAAACTAGCGGTCGAGCGGAGCGGGGCTACAACTGCTCGGCCGGACGGTCGGGCGAGCTAAAACCCGAGTCAAACGTGACAACGCATGATGCATCGGGCCTGCGCTCGTGCACGATATGCGTTACGCGCTCCAACAGCTCGTCGTCGGAGATGCGAAAGCCGTCGGGACGCACCAGGTCAAATGACACAAAGCCATCGTGCTCGTGCAGGTCATGGATGGAGAGCGCGGGATCGATCTGCATGACGCCACGCTTGACCCAGCTGCGCAGGTCGTCGCCGGTGGTGGCGATGGGGTCGCAGTGCAGCGTGATGTCGATGCCCATCTGGCGTTTAATATCGTGTTCGATGGTGTCCAGGATCTCGTGGTGCTCAAAGGCATCGCCCTCGCCGGGCATTTCCACGTGTGCGCTGGCAAACTGACGGCCGGGGCCGTAGTCGTGCACCATGAGGTCGTGTGTGCCCAAGACCTGGGGGTACGACATGATCCTGTCGCGGATTTCCTGGACGAGCTTGGGGTCGGGCGCTTGTCCCAACAGCGGGCTGATGGCGTCGCGCACCAGGCCCATGCCGCTGATGCAGATGAAGATGCCCACACCCAGGCCTGCCCAGCCATCGAGGTCAAAGCCGGTCGTCTGCGAAATAAGCGCCGCCGCCAAGACCGAGCCCGAGGCGATGACGTCGTTTTTGGAGTCCTGCGCCGTGGCGATGAGCGTCTCCGAGTCGATGCGGTCGCCCAGCGCGCGGTTGAATGCGGCCATCCATAATTTGACGAGCATGGACAAGACGAGGGCGGCTAGGGAGACCAGCGTGTAGGCGGTGGGGGAGGGCTTGATGATCTTGGTAATGGACTCGAGCACCAGGTTGATGCCGACGGCACAAACGAGGACGGCGACAAACAAGCCGGCGAGATATTCGTAACGGCCGTGGCCATAGGGGTGGCCTTCGTCTGCCGGGCGGCTGGCAAGGCGGAACCCGAGCAAGCTCACAATGTTGCTCGAGGCGTCGGAGAGGTTGTTAAAGGCATCGGCGATGAGCGAGACAGAGCCGGCGAGCAGACCCGCGATGCCCTTGGCCAGGCACAGGGTAATGTTGAGGCCAATGCAGATGAGGCTTGCGGCAAAGCCCGCGTTGGTGCGACAAGATGCATCGACCGGCTCGCCCTCGCTGCCAGGAACAAGTGTATGTACCAGCCGATTTACAAATAGCATGGCGGACCTCCTCGCATCCTCGTTTAAGGGGATAGTGTAGCTCGCATGGGCACGCCGTGCGCCGATGCTCAGAAAATGCAGCAATGGTCTGCTGGAGCTAACGATCGGGGCTTCTTGTCCGACCGGGTGCTCCATTTTGGGCCACATGGGTATGGGCTTGTGCCTGCCTGCCCGACATACTTAATGTCGACAGCCCCTGCGTAAAGGAGGACGTATCCATGGACGAGATGTTTGCCATCAAATGCCAAAACTGCGGCGGCCCCATGTACTCACACCAGGTTAAACGCAGCTTTGAGTGCGCCTATTGCGGCACGGTCGTTCCGTGGCAGGCCGATGCGGGGGAGCCCAGGAGCGCCCTGGGCATTCGCCATGCGCCGCTGACGGTTGTCGATGGGCTGCTTAAGCTCACCCATGTGTCGCAGCTCGAGCGCCCGGTGGACCCCGACTGGTATTTCTTTCATGCGCACTGGCGCAACCAGTCGGTTCTGGAGCATCTACTGTGGGAGGACCGCGGCACGGCGCAGGAGTTCCAAGAGGCTACGCATGTGAGCATCCCGTGCCCCTTCTGTGGCGCATCCTTCGAAGGCGAGTCCACGCAGCGCGTGTTTGAGTGCCCGTCCTGCGGCAATAAGATCGGCGTTGCAGACCTACTCAAGCCCGGTACCTTTAGCAAGCGCCTGACCATGGGCGTTGGTGCGGAGTATGTACCTGAGCAGGGTATTCCTTGCGAAATCTCGCCGCAGCAGGCACGTGCCAACGCGCTGCAGCTGGTGCGCCAGTATGCGGAAGCCTTTGCCGGTCACGACGTGGAAGATGCGATCCAAAACGACATGATGCTCTTCTACTTTCCCATGGCGCTCGCGGATTTGCGCATGATGGCGTCCTTCCCGGGCAAGGGGCTGAGTAAGGAGACCTTGGTGTACTACGAGGTGCTCGACTGGGCATATCCGCGGGCAAACTACCTGGACGTTCGTCTTATGGGCATTTTGGAGCCGTGGGACTTTGCCAAGGTGGGGCCGTTCGATCCTGCCATGCAGGAAGGTGACTTTCGCGTTGTTTCCGTCGATGCATCTACCAAGGACCAGGTGGTCATTGATAAGCTGGCGCTCGACGTTGCCGGCAACGATGCCGAGGCGGTGCTGGGGCTCAATAAAAAGAGTATCCGCACGTGGGCGCGCAAGGCCCGCAAGCATAAGGACGGCCTGGTGATGGTGCCGGTCTACTTTGTCGACCGTCCCTCGTCGGACAGCCGCGATGGCGAGCAGGTGCGCATTGCCGTAAACGGCCAAACGGGCCGCGCGGCCGCGGTAGTGTTTAGCGATAAGCGCGAGACGCATGTGGTGGCACCGCTCAATCCCAACGTGATGCTGTCGAGCGAAAGCACCGTGCACGCCACGCCCATCGAGGTCAAATACGTTAAATCGCCGTTTCTGTACCAGATCGTGCGCCATGGAGGCGGCGGGCAACCGCGTCAGGTGGCAGCGGTGGCCGAGGGCTCCTACCGAGAGGAAAAGCCCAAACGTCGCGGCCTGCTGGGTGCGCTATTTGGGAAGTAGGGAGCGGTGCCGGTTAGTCTTATGACGCGATAGCCAGGGGCACGGGGCGGCTCGCAGGGGTGCGGGCCGCTCCGTTTTTGTGCGGCGACAGGACCCGCAGGCACTCCATTAAACACTCACGCTCATAGCGCGAACGTTGAGCAACATTACGTTTGCCGATAGCTATTAAAAAATGTCCGTTCGCGGTAGTAGCATCAAAAAAGAGGGGTCCCGAATGGAACCCCTCTGGCAAGTCAAATTGTCCCCTACGGGACGCCTTCCAAGGAAGGCATTTTTGGCAAAGCCGTATTTTGACTCGCAGTGTCGATGTAACTGGTAATCGACAAGGCAACTGTAACACAGCGCGGAAGGGCTGGTCGACATGAATTTAAGAAACTACTCTGGCGACTACAATATCGGCCTCGACATGGGAACCGGTTCCGTTGGTTGGGCGGTGACCGATGCCCAGGGCAAGCTTCTGCATTTTAAGAAACAGCCGACGTGGGGCAGTCGTTTGTTCGATAGCGCGCAGCCGGCGTCCGAGGCGCGCGTTCATCGTGGACAGCGTCGCCGTTACGTGCGCCGCCGCTGGCGCCTCGACTTGCTGCAAAAGCTGTTCGAGCCTGCGATGAGCGAGGCCGATCCGGGCTTTTTCATGCGACTTAACCAGTCGCGGACCATTGAGGGCGATCCGATCTTTACCAAGGACTTCACGAAGGCCGATTACTACGATCGCTTCCCGACCATCTATCATCTGCGCACTTACCTTATGGACACCGATGAGCAGGCCGATCTTCGATTGGTGTATCTCGCAATCCATAACATCGTTAAGCATCGCGGTAACTTCTTGCGCCAGGGGGAGAAGCTGACGGCAAAGACGGCAAAGACATCCGATGCCCTTAAGAATCTCAATGGCGCTCTGAAGGCATGGTGTGAATCGAGAGAATATGAGTTCGCGAAGCTTGATGAACTCTCTGTAGCGAAGATCTTGGCTGATGAGCGATCTTCTCGTTCGCAAAAGGCGAAAGACATTCAGGCGCTTGTTAAAATGGATACTGCGGATGCGGCTGCGAACAAAAAGCTGGCGAAGGGTTTGTCGAGCGCTGTCGTCGGTCTCCAATGCGAGTTCAAAGATGTGTTTGGCGAGTTTGAGTGCGAGGCAACTAAGCTCGCGCTTTCGGATGACGAGAAGCTAGAAGCGCTGCAGGCCGCATGTCCCGATGACTGCGTCGAGCTTCTTGAGTCCGTTTGCGGTGTTTACTCTGCTTACGTGCTGCAGGGGCTTTTGTCCTATGCTGAGGGCCAGACAATCTCGGTCAACATGATCGAAAAATATAATTGTTACGCGAATGATCTTGATCGACTCAAGACTTTGGTCCACGAATATGCTCCCGGCTCATATGAGTCTTTCTTCCGCGGCGCAACCTATCACGATTCGAACAGCGATGATCCCTCGCGCGACTACGATGTCTCTAAGGCACAGGGTTACACCGCATATGACCTGCATAAACTGTCCTATGATGACTTCGCTAAATCCGTAAAGAAGCTCTTTGCGGGAACGGGTGCGGAGACGGATGAGCGCTATATTGCCATGATGGACGCATTCGACAAACAGCGCTTTTTGCGTCGCCTTAAGACGAGTGATAACGGTGCCATCTACTATCAGCTGCATCTTGAGGAGCTGCAGGCCATTCTCAAAAACCAGGGCCGCTTCTATCCGTTCCTCAAGGACGATGCAGCGAAGATCGAGAGCCTGGTCACGTTCCGTATCCCGTACTATGTGGGACCGCTGACGCCTAAAAATGCTGCCCAGGACAAACACGGCAACCATCGATTCCAATGGTCCGAGCGTAAGCCCGGCATGGAAGATGCGACGATTACGCCTTGGAACTGGGATACCGTAATCGATAAGAACAAGAGCGCCGAGAACTTTATCATGCGCATGACTGGTGATTGCACGTATCTTGCTGGCGAGAAGGTACTTCCCAAGCAGTCTCTGCTCTATGAGGAGTTCTGCGTTCTGAATGAACTCAATGGTGTTCGCTGGTCCGAAGATGGTGACGATTGGCAGCGCCTGGATGCCGCGCAGCGCGAAGGCATTGTCCATGAGCTTTTCCATAAAAAACGTCGCGTTACCTACAAGATGATTGCCGACTGGCTGGTAAAAGAGGGCGACGCGACAAATCCGGTTGTCCGCGGTGGCCAGGGTGAGAGCGGCCTTGAATCAAAGATGGGCTCGTACATCTTCTTTGCCAAGGATATCTTTGGCGTGGACGAGTTGAGCCGCGCCGAGTATCCGGTTATCGAAAAGATCATTCTTTGGAACACGTTGTTCGAGGACCGCTCGATCCTTAAGGAAAAACTGCAGGATGAGTTTGGCCCCAGTGGCAACGGAATGCTCGATGCCGAGCAGATTAAAAAGATCTGCAAAAAGCGCCTGACTGGTTGGGGGCGTCTGTCGGAGAAGTTCCTGACGGGCATTAGGATTGATACGCAAGCCGGTCGCTCTATGAGCATCATGGACGTGCTGCGAGAGGGAAACCCCAGCTCTGAGCGTCGCCTGGGCGAGACTATGGTGATGATGGAGATTCTCCACGACAACACACTGGGCTTCCAGGAAAAAGTGGATGAACACAATCGAAAATACTATGCCGAACACGAGAAGTCTCTAGGCGTAAATGAGCTTCCCGGATCCCCGGCGATTCGTCGCAGCTTGAATCAGGCGATTCGCATTGTTGACGAAATCGCAAAGATTGCGGGGCACGCGCCGGCTAACGTTTTTGTTGAGGTGACTCGCGACGAGGACGAAAAGAAGAAGGGCAAGCGGACCACGAAGCGCTGGGACGTCATCGAGGACGCGCTCAAGGCGTTTAAGGCCGAGGGCGGCGACCTGGCTGTTATGGACGATTTCAAGGAGCTCAAGGCAGCTAATGTGGACCTTGACGAGCGCTTGACCCTCTATCTGATGCAAAACGGAAAATGCCTGTATTCCGGCCGCGCTATCGATCTCAATAAACTTATGGCGGGCTCGGGCGAGTATGAGGTCGACCATATCATTCCGCGTGCCTACATTAAGGACGACAGTCTCGAAAACAAGGCGCTGGTGTATCGCGAGGAAAATCAGCACAAGACCGACCAGCTTTTGATTGATAAGAGCATTCGCTGGAAGATGGGCGAAACGTGGAAGCAGCTGCACCAAGCGAAGCTCATTGGCGATAAAAAGTATCGCAACCTGCTGCGTTCTTCCATAAACGAGAACGCTATGAAGGGCTTTGTCGCGCGTCAGCTCGTGGAGACGAGCCAGATGGTTAAGATGGCGCAGGCGTTGCTTGAGGCGCGTTATGCCGACGAGGGAACTAAGATCGTTCCCGTTAAGGCGAGCGTGTCACACAACCTCCGTGAGGCGGCCGGCTTGGTCAAATGCCGCGAAGCCAACGATTTCCATCATGCTCATGATGCCTATCTGGCATGCCGCTTGGGGCTGTTTATTCAGATGCGCCACCCCGGAATGTATGAGAACCCCATTGGCTACTCGCATGTGATTAAGAAATACGTGCGCGAGCAGTCCGAGCTGTTTAAGAAAACCCATCGCATGCCTGGATCTGCCGGATTTGTCGTCAATAGTTTTATGACTGCGGGTTTTGACCCCGAGACGGGTGAGGTCTTTGACGATGCCTGGACCGAGGACGACGAAGTCAAACGTTATAGGGGAAAGTATCTTCCGGACGGCTGGAACGCAGCGGCAGAGGTCGAGGGCATTCGCCGTGCGCTCAACTACCGCCAGTGCTACATCTCGAGGATGCCGCAGGAGGATACGGGCGCGTTCTGGAAGGCAACGATTTACTCACCGCGTGATCCCAAGATGGGCGCAAAGCTTGAGCTGTCGACCAAGCAGGGGCTCGATGCTAAGCAATACGGTGGTTTTTCGAGCCAGCAGTTTGCGTATTTCTTTATCTATGAGGCCAAAAAGAAAGGTAAGCCGGTGTTCCGGTTCTCTCAGGTTCCCGTGTGGCTTGCGGCGCGCATCGAGGGCGACTCGGCAGCGCTTGGCGAGTATGCGAGGGGACTTGCGGAGAAGGAGGGCCTAGAGTACGTCGGTATCACGAGGTCGAAGATCTACAAGAAACAGCTGATTGAGGTGGATGGAGACCGTTTGATTATTACTGGCGCAAAGGAGGTCAGATCGGGTTCTCAACTGGCGTTTTCGCAGGATGAGATGCTACTGTTAAATATGTCGAAAACGGATGAAAAGCCAAGCATTCTTCCTTTGCTTGAGGGGTTGGTGAACAAGATTGGTTACGCTGCTGATGCAACTTGTGGAAAGTTGTCCAGGCAGCTTAAGCTCTCTCGGCTGTCTTCCGTGTCGGTGCTCGATGAATCGCAGCAGCGTGAGCTTACGTTTGGCCTAATTCGTATCGAAAACGGTACGGATCGAGTTGTAGACCTCTCTGGAATTGGCGGGCCTGCAAAGGCGGGCGCTATGGTGACGGACATATCAAAACTAATCAACGACCCAGCAATTCCATTCTTTATCGTTGACCAGTCTGTAACGGGCATGTTCGAGAGAAGGACCCGTGTCGGGCTTTAGGAATATCGTCATTTCCAGCCCTTGCAAACTGCAATACAAGGGCGGCTACATGGTTGTCCGTCGCGAGGACGACACGGCGAAGGTCCACCTTTCGGAGATTTCGTCGGTCGTCCTCCAGACCAACCAGGTGTTCATAAGCGCTTATCTGCTCTCGGAGCTTGCCAAGGCAAAGGTTGCGTTTGTCGTTTCTGACGAGAAGTGCGACCCTATTGGGCAATATTTACCACTATACGGAGCACATAACACCAGCAAGCGTATTGCGGAGCAGCTTGAGTGGGGCGAGCCGATCAAAAAGCGCGTATGGCAACGAATCGTGCGCGACAAAATCAAGCATCAGTCTGATGTGCTCCACGCCCGTGCGCGTGAGGAACAGGGCGAGACGCTCAAGAGCATTGTTGCCGAGGTGCGCTCGGGTGATACGACGAATCGCGAAGGACATGCAGCCCGGCTGTATTTCAGCTCTCTGTTTGGTTCGTCCTTCTCGAGGGATGATGACATACCCTTGAACGCTGCTCTCAATTACGGGTATGCGATTTTGCTGTCGAGTGTCAATCGCGAGATTGCGGCGCGCGGATACCTTACGCAAGTGGGGATTTGTCACAGAAATGAGTTTAACCAGTTCAACTTGAGCTGCGATTTTATGGAGCCGTTTAGGCCTCTTGTCGACCGCATTGTGTTCGATAACTTTGACGGCGAGTTCTCTAAGGAGACAAAGCTGCTTTTGGTCGACATGCTCAATCAGGGAATTGCATATCGAGGCGGCACATATCGCGTGGGCTCCGTAATTTCTCTGTATATTGCCGACTGCCTCAAGGCTCTTGACCGGAAGCTGTCGGTAGATGAGATCGAGTCGTTTGAGGTCGTATGAGTGCCGGGGAAAGGATCAGATATATGAGGCTTGTTGTCTTCTTTGATTTGCCCGTCGATACTCCTGCGCAGAGAAAAGACTACCGGGTGTTCCGCAAGTTTCTTCTTAAAGATGGCTATCTTATGCTCCAGGAATCCGTGTATGCAAAGCTTGTTGTTAATGATGGGGCGGCGGGAAGCGCAGTGCAAAGACTCAGGAAGCATCGCCCGCCAGCTGGCCTTGTACAGGTTTTGCGCGTGACCGAATCTCAGTTTTCGACCATGGAGTACATTACGGGTAACCGCGAGGCTCATGAGGAGATAGACACGATGGAGGAGCTTCTGGTTTTATGAGGCTCGTATTTGCGGGACTTGAGAACTCGTTGGAGCTAACAGCAGGGGAGACATCGGTTTTGCAAGTCGAGAACTCGGCTCTGTTCGCGCGGATTGTAGCTTCTTTGCAAAACGGATTGGGACGACAGGCAATGGAGCCTTATTCCCTTTGGAAAGACGATGAGGAGATTAAGCCCGGCAACGCTCTGATGGTGGTACCTGATGCACTGAATCTTCCATGGGATGACCGTGCGTTTATGACCGCAATCACCAAGAAGGTTGAGCGCGAGTTTCTAGAAGACGAAGATCTGCGTATGCAGGTGGAAGAGGCCGAGCGTGCAATAAAGCTGCGTTTAGGCGGATTGAACCTTGGCTTTAATGCCGATTTGGGGTTTGGGTTAGAATGGGATTTGAAGCGCTACCTCAAGTTTTTAGGATTTGGCGCAGCGCCTCAAGAAGATAAATCGTTCCTTGATAATCTGCTGAATTTCCTTTCATTTGCTCTTGACGCTGGCTGTAGAAAGACAATCGTATTTGTAAATCTCAAAACTTTTTTGACGGAAAATGAGCTGCAAACGCTCTATGACCACGTGTTTTTCCTTAAGTTGAGTCTGTTGCTCCTGGAGAATAAAAAAGATACCATGTCTTACGGACATGAACATAAACTAACGGTTGACCTGCAGTTTTTAGAGCATTGAAAGAACCGACCGGTTAGATTGAACGTCCCGTCGCAGTAGGGAATTTGCTCCAATGGTTTTGGAGCAGTGTCGATCTAACTGGTAATCAAACCGGCTCTAGGAGGTGAAGCATGGAAGAGATGTTTTGGAGCAGTGTCGATCTAACTGGTAATCAAACCTTTGTTTTACGGTTGTTTGCTACTATTTGGTTTTGGAGCAGTGTCGATCTAACTGGTAATCAAACCGTGGCTAATGGAGGAAGCATGGCTACTGGTTTTGGAGCAGTGTCGATCTAACTGGTAATCAAACGCGCCTCTGCTAGCGCCGCGATAGGTGTTAGTTTTGGAGCAGTGTCGATCTAACTGGTAATCAAACTCAACGACGCCGACAGGGCCGGCGACCACGTTTTGGAGCAGTGTCGATCTAACTGGTAATCAAACCTTTTGTCACAAGCTTGTAGTTATGCTGTAGTTTTGGAGCAGTGTCGATCTAACTGGTAATCAAACTTTTTAATGCCGTGAAAACCGTCATTGAGAGTTTTGGAGCAGTGTCGATCTAACTGGTAATCAAACCAGCTTCCGTATACGATTAAATCCGAAGCTGTTTTGGAGCAGTGTCGATCTAACTGGTAATCAAACAATCGCTCTTATGTGACCAACACGGCAGCGGTTTTGGAGCAGTGTCGATCTAACTGGTAATCAAACTTTCTTGTTCTCCTTTACGTATTCCTCGGGTTTTGGAGCAGTGTCGATCTAACTGGTAATCAAACGCACTACTGCTGCACGCCGCAGACTAAGTGTTTTGGAGCAGTGTCGATCTAACTGGTAATCAAACCCTGACGACGCGGCCAATGCTCCCGCTCGTGTTTTGGAGCAGTGTCGATCTAACTGGTAATCAAACGTAATGGGAGTGGAGCTTGAGGACGATTCCGTTTTGGAGCAGTGTCGATCTAACTGGTAATCAAACCCTCTTCTGTCTATCTAGAACAGCTCTATGGTTTTGGAGCAGTGTCGATCTAACTGGTAATCAAACAACGAGTCTCTCGTTCGTCTCGTTCGCATGTTTTGGAGCAGTGTCGATCTAACTGGTAATCAAACTATATCCCTTCTCTTGGGCTTTACTTTACTGTTTTGGAGCAGTGTCGATCTAACTGGTAATCAAACGCGGAGATTCGGCAGCTGAACAAGCAGCTCGTTTTGGAGCAGTGTCGATCTAACTGGTAATCAAACTATCTTGCGGGCTGTTCTTCAACATGGAAAGTTTTGGAGCAGTGTCGATCTAACTGGTAATCAAACGCACTCCACTACCTGACCCATAAGGCGCTTGGTTTTGGAGCAGTGTCGATCTAACTGGTAATCAAACCTATATGAGGTTCTAGACAGACAGGAGGGGGTTTTGGAGCAGTGTCGATCTAACTGGTAATCAAACCAACTGTTTTACTATATAGCCAAGGCAGAGTTTTGGAGCAGTGTCGATCTAACTGGTAATCAAACCCGCAAGGCAATGGAGAACATTCGCAAGGAGTTTTGGAGCAGTGTCGATCTAACTGGTAATCAAACGATAGAACCATCCCTAACGGCCGTGAGCGTGTTTTGGAGCAGTGTCGATCTAACTGGTAATCAAACGCGGTTTCAGTGAATCCGACAAGCACGCCAGTTTTGGAGCAGTGTCGATCTAACTGGTAATCAAACCAAGGAGTGCGCCGTGTACCAGGCACGCCCGTTTTGGAGCAGTGTCGATCTAACTGGTAATCAAACGAGCTGTCCCAAGCGCAGGATGCAGTGCTGTTTTGGAGCAGTGTCGATCTAACTGGTAATCAAACGCGTGCAACCGCTATACCGACACGGTGGCCGTTTTGGAGCAGTGTCGATCTAACTGGTAATCAAACCGTGAAAATCAACCTCTGGTACATTGTTTGGTTTTGGAGCAGTGTCGATCTAACTGGTAATCAAACCTCGTATCCAAACAACTGAGACAGTTGTCTGTTTTGGAGCAGTGTCGATCTAACTGGTAATCAAACCTCGTATCCAAACAACTGAGACAGTTGTCTGTTTTGGAGCAGTGTCGATCTAACTGGTAATCAAACAGTGTAATAAAATACTAAACGTTAACAACTTGTTTTGGAGCAGTGTCGATCTAACTGGTAATCAAACTGTGTACGGAAAGATTGTCGGTTGTCTACGGTTTTGGAGCAGTGTCGATCTAACTGGTAATCAAACTTACTACAACTCTATTGCCTGTGGTACTAAGTTTTGGAGCAGTGTCGATCTAACTGGTAATCAAACTGCAATATCAATCAGATGGTCATATGTATGTTTTGGAGCAGTGTCGATCTAACTGGTAATCAAACGCGGCGCGACAGGGTTTTTCAGGTTTTCGTTTTGGAGCAGTGTCGATCTAACTGGTAATCAAACGCATATGCCTACAACTATACCCGCGAGGGTGTTTTGGAGCAGTGTCGATCTAACTGGTAATCAAACTGCTGACTATTCTGATGTTGAAGAGATTCGTTTTGGAGCAGTGTCGATCTAACTGGTAATCAAACTGCTACACAAAACGCCGGGCACGGGCCACGGTTTTGGAGCAGTGTCGATCTAACTGGTAATCAAACGAACGGTTAGACTGTAGCCATTCGCAAACGGTTTTGGAGCAGTGTCGATCTAACTGGTAATCAAACGATAGTGAACGTATCGGCTGCAAACTTATGTTTTGGAGCAGTGTCGATCTAACTGGTAATCAAACTCTTCGTCCTCGTCCTCGTCCTCAGGGAAGTTTTGGAGCAGTGTCGATCTAACTGGTAATCAAACACGCCCGCAACGACATGCGCGGCAGGTTCTGTTTTGGAGCAGTGTCGATCTAACTGGTAATCAAACAGGAGAAAACAATAATGAGCGTGACAAACCGTTTTGGAGCAGTGTCGATCTAACTGGTAATCAAACTACCGCCTTCTTGTTTTGGTTGAATCGAACGGTTTTGGAGCAGTGTCGATCTAACTGGTAATCAAACCCTTGACTAAGGTCATTGTCACGAACTTTAGTTTTGGAGCAGTGTCGATCTAACTGGTAATCAAACGCAATTGAACCCTCTCCCCTTCAGTTCATGTTTTGGAGCAGTGTCGATCTAACTGGTAATCAAACAGTTGTCGTCCAGCATCGCAAACCAAATCAGTTTTGGAGCAGTGTCGATCTAACTGGTAATCAAACGTGCTTTACCAGAGAAAGCCATTGAACGTCGTTTTGGAGCAGTGTCGATCTAACTGGTAATCAAACCCGTCCATCCAAACCAAGCCCCCCAAGTCGTTTTGGAGCAGTGTCGATCTAACTGGTAATCAAACGCCAACGGTACGCTATAGGAGGGCATACCAGTTTTGGAGCAGTGTCGATCTAACTGGTAATCAAACGGTGATGACGAGGAAGTCGAGATGTGGATTGTTTTGGAGCAGTGTCGATCTAACTGGTAATCAAACCCCTTATTACAAAACGTAATAAGGGTAGGTGTTTTGGAGCAGTGTCGATCTAACTGGTAATCAAACTAAGCACCTTACCCTAGTAAGTATCCACACGTTTTGGAGCAGTGTCGATCTAACTGGTAATCAAACACGAGATGCACGATAACTTTATCGGCACCGGTTTTGGAGCAGTGTCGATCTAACTGGTAATCAAACGAGCTTGTATCCCAGCTCGTCCACAAGTGCGTTTTGGAGCAGTGTCGATCTAACTGGTAATCAAACTAACCGCATATCGACTACAATGTTTCACGGTTTTGGAGCAGTGTCGATCTAACTGGTAATCAAACATTTTAAATTGCCGCCTTTTTGCTGTTGCGCGTTTTGGAGCAGTGTCGATCTAACTGGTAATCAAACCTTTGCCTACGGATACTACATGGCCTACGGTTTTGGAGCAGTGTCGATCTAACTGGTAATCAAACAAGTTCACTATCGTTATTTGCACAAACGGGTTTTGGAGCAGTGTCGATCTAACTGGTAATCAAACATGCCGACAGGCCAAAGTTGACGAATGAATGTTTTGGAGCAGTGTCGATCTAACTGGTAATCAAACGCGCACAAATGCTACTAGCGCAATTTACAAGTTTTGGAGCAGTGTCGATCTAACTGGTAATCAAACAAAGTCACCTGGGGTCCGCTTCCGTATGCAGTTTTGGAGCAGTGTCGATCTAACTGGTAATCAAACTGAACTAATGCAAGATTATTATCCGAGTGAGTTTTGGAGCAGTGTCGATCTAACTGGTAATCAAACTGCTCACGGCAAGCGCCGTCTCCCTGTCCTGTTTTGGAGCAGTGTCGATCTAACTGGTAATCAAACCGATGATGAGGATACCTGCGCTGCTAAGTAGTTTTGGAGCAGTGTCGATCTAACTGGTAATCAAACACCGCCGCCGCTCGAAGCTCACCGCGAGCGGTTTTGGAGCAGTGTCGATCTAACTGGTAATCAAACCCCTTATTACAAAACGTAATAAGGGTAGGTGTTTTGGAGCAGTGTCGATCTAACTGGTAATCAAACACCGGGTTCCCGGTATGGACGTATTACTTGGTTTTGGAGCAGTGTCGATCTAACTGATAATCAAACGGAATGGGACGAGTTCTTCGAGTATTGCCGTTTTGGAGCAGTGTCGATCTAACTGGTAATCAAACGTGTTTAGTTGAAGCCCACACAGCTCACCAGTTTTGGAGCAGTGTCGATCTAACTGGTAATCAAACTCGATAAGGGAACCCGAGAAGAGAAAGGTGTTTTGGAGCAGTGTCGATCTAACTGGTAATCAAACAGGGCCTCGCGGAGACGCTGAAGGGCCTCCGTTTTGGAGCAGTGTCGATCTAACTGGTAATCAAACCGAGAACATACTTACCGACGTTATCGAGCTGTTTTGGAGCAGTGTCGATCTAACTGGTAATCAAACACAACAGTTTTTGTATCTGTATCAATGATAGTTTTGGAGCAGTGCCGATCTAACTGGTAATCAAACGGGAAGGTGTTCCCCGTATTCTGATGTTTGTTTTGGAGCAGTGTCGATCTAACTGGTAATCAAACCGAGGCATTGGCTCAAGCAATTCATCGACCGTTTTGGAGCAGTGTCGATCTAACTGGTAATCAAACGGTCAAGCTAAAACCACGCCTTATACGCGCGTTTTGGAGCAGTGTCGATCTAACTGGTAATCAAACCTTATAGGGCCATTACAGGGCCGCACACGCGTTTTGGAGCAGTGTCGATCTAACTGGTAATCAAACGCCCACGCCCGCGCCACTGGCAAGCAGGGGTTTTGGAGCAGTGTCGATCTAACTGGTAATCAAACCTAAGCTCGGAGCAAACTTCGATGCGGTTGTTTTGGAGCAGTGTCGATCTAACTGGTAATCAAACTGTGCAATAAAAACGTGGGGGTATCAGTGGTTTTGGAGCAGTGTCGATCTAACTGGTAATCAAACTGCCTGGGGGAATCTCCAGTCAGCGGCTTCGTTTTGGAGCAGTGTCGATCTAACTGGTAATCAAACCGCTTCGAGCGGGCATGCCCCGTCAACTGAGTTTTGGAGCAGTGTCGATCTAACTGGTAATCAAACTCGATAAGGGAACCCGAGAAGAGAAAGGTGTTTTGGAGCAGTGTCGATCTAACTGGTAATCAAACTTGGCCTTGAATGCGTCCAACTACTTCTTGTGGTCGTCCGCCTTGCCCGCAGCCTCCTTGAACTCGTCACTCTGCGTCGTGAGCGCGTTCGCACTCTCGGCATGCTCCTCGATGATCTGGTCGATCTTCTCGTCCTCGATGCCCATTGCCTTGAGCATCTTTCGCGTCAGTGCCACGCTTTCTCCTTTTCCTCGGATGAACCGGGGGCGCCAGCATTTCGTCGCGGCCTCCCCGTGCGGCAGTCCGTCGCCGCGGCGACATCGTCAGGCGCGCGTAACGCGGCCCTAGCCCCCGAGATGCTTCTGCATGATGGCGCGGTATGTCGATGCGTGGTCCTTTGCCGCCGGCTTGAGGTAGGGCTGCGGCTTCTGGTGCCTCGTTCCCAGTTCGACATATGGCGCGTACTCGACGTTCGTGCCGATGTACACGGCCTTCTCGTCCGGCAGCGTGACGTGCGTGATGCTGTTGCGCAGGCGGCCGGTGTCGACCGGGCAGGAGCGCTTGGCGTAGCCCTCGGCGACGAGGCCTATCTCCTCGAGGGCCGTGGCGAGCGCCTGGTCGATGGCCTCCGCGATGGCCTCGAGGTTGTCCTCGCGCACCTCGACGAGCCCGGAGATGTCGGAGGCGGTCAGGCCCTTGGCGCTGCCGCGCGTGAAGCCCTTGGCGCCCATGCCCTCCGTTACGGCGCCGTTTCGGTCGGTCCACGTGTCGTTCTTGGCGCTCCACTTCTCATTGCCGACCTTTCGCGGTGCGGCCATCAGTCAAGCACCTCGCACCCGTAGCCGACGCGGCCGGACACGTCGGCCTCGCACGCCTCGACGGCCTGCACGGGCTCGCCGTGGCTGCCCATGGTGCAGCCGTCGCCCGGTCCCACCTCGTCGCCTCGCACGGTGCATATCAGCACGTCGGGCTGGGTGAAGCCGAAGCCGAGCCTGATGGCGCAGTCGGAGCATCTCTTGCATTCGGTTATGGGGTTCATGGGGTCCTCCCTCGTTCGGGAGGATGGTCACGCCGCGGTCACGCGGCATGAAAAAGCCCCGCCGTGGCGGGGCCTCACAGTCAGATGAACGGGGCTATGTCCTTTGCATCCTTGAGGAACTTCCTCACCTTGGCCATGAAGGAGTTGTCGGTCAGGTACTCGATGCCGCGGGGCGTGATGCAGGCGCCGTCGAGGCCATAGACGCGGTCGAACGTGTTGTCGACCTCGACCCTAACCGCTCCCGAGATGAATCCGTAGTCGAGCAGGCTGCACAGGATGTAGTGCCAGTACCGCTCGTTCGCACCTGCGGCGAGGGCAATCTCGTCGAGCCTCTTGGGGTCGACGTCCTCCCCGCCCTTCAAGCACGTATAGAGGTACAGGAGGATGCGGTAGACGATCACGTGGTAGTCGTTCTTAGCCATTGACGCTCCTGACGCCGTGCTCGAGTTCCCAGTCGATGTCGCGTTTCCATGCCTCTTCCCACGTTTTCGGCGGGTTTTCTCGCTCGTCATCGAGAAGGGCCTCGAGAGCTTCATCAGAAATACCCGCCAACTTAACGGACACGGGCCGGTCGTCGACGCCGAAGGAGCTGTAGTCTATAGCTTTTCCCATTTGATGCCATGGCTCCTTTCGTAGGCCCTCATCACTTCGATGATCGCGTCGTATTCATCCAGCCCCATTTTAACCTTCTCGGAAACCTTCTTGTCGAATGACTTGCCGAGAAAGGGCACTTCTCCCACCTTGTAGTAGTAGACCTCTCCGTTGTGCAGGGCGACCAGCCCGCAGCCGTATCCGTTGTATCCCGCTGACGCGAAATCGCTCCCGGTTGGCGGTATGTTCGTCGGATGGTTGTGTACAGATATGAGATCACCGCGGGGGTGGCTGGAAATCGCCCTCTCGACTTCGGCGTTTCTCGCCGTCTCGAACGGCACTGTGCCGGAGGTGCTCCTCGCGACAACCTTCCCGCTCGACCTGGAGACCAGCACGAGGTCTTCGAGCTCGCTGCCCGAGCGATGGGTCAGCATGGCGACAGCGGACTCATGTAGCGACTTGACGGCATCCCTCGGCATATCCAGCTTCGAGAACTTCGCGGCATAGCCGTCCGACTTCACGATGTCCATGTCGACCTTCGAGCCACGGGCCGAATGCCGCTTCGAGGTGATGCCCCTCTCCGTCGCCATCGCCTCGTCAAGCACATTCTGCTGGTCGCCGGCGCTCATCTTGCGGAACGAGCCAGGTGGGATGCCGCGCTCTCTGTTTTGGAGTAGTGTCGATCCAGCTGGTAATCCGGCCCTGCTGCGCGTCACCATGGCGACCTACAAGCCGGGGCCCCCGGCTTCGAGGACGACCAAGACGCGGAGCTCGTGGAGGGAGTGAGGCCGGAGGAGCTGCTCGACCTGTGGGCTCAGTTCAAGGATATCGACGAGGACGAAAGCCTGACGAGAGTCGAGAAGGACGCGGCGAAGCGTGCCGTGCTCGGTTCGCCTGGGCCTCCAGTCGTGTACAAGAAGCCGAAAGAGACCTTCGCGCACGAGCGCGGCGGCTCCTACGACCTCGCGGCGCACGAGGCGCTTCGGGCAGCCGGTCACGAGGTCGTCGTCCGCAAGGAGGACGCGCCGGAGGGCTTTTCCAATATCGACCTGCTGCTCGACGGCAGGCTATGCGAGCTGAAGAGCCCGACAAGCGATGTGTCTGGCATCAACGGGCTTAGGTTCATCGAGCGCAATATAAGAAAGGCAGTGTGGCAGTTCGAAAAGGTGGAAGGTGGGCCGGTGAGGCCCTCTATCGTCGTGCTTAACTGCGAGGAAGTCCCTGTGACAAGGGAGGATGCGCTGAAGCGCGTGCGGCTCGAGATGTCGAGGCATGACATCGACCGCGTTATCTTGTTGACCAGGGGCGGGGCCATAGACGACATAAAGAAATAAGCCCCAGGTTAGCTATCCAGCACGCCCGGGGCTTTTCAAATCAGATTATACACACCTGGCTAGCACAATGGCAGTGCGGCGGTCTCCAAAACCGCTTACCGGGGTTCGATTCCTCGGCCAGGTGCCATCGGGGCGTGGCGGAACGGTAGACGCGCGTGCCTCAGGAGCACGTGGGGATCGCCCGTGCGGGTTCGAGTTCCGCCGCCCCGACCAAAACGTTGAACCAGGCCATCCGCACGGGTGGCCTTTTTCATGCCTAAAAGCGCCCCGCACGGGGCAAGACGATGCCCCGCACGGGGCGGAAATGGAGGGAGTGTGGCCCAGGAGACCACGCCCACCGAGACCAAGCCGACCGAACCTGCACAGGGCGGAGAGACCGGTCAAGAGCCCGACTACAAGGCGCTCTACGAGAACGCGCTGAAGGAGTCGCGCAAAGACCCCCGCACCCGCACGCAACATCGACCTCTCCACCATGCCTCCTGGCCTGTTTCTGTTGCCGACGCGCCCTAAAACAGGCAGTTCTCAATCAGCTCTTTACCGCGCAGGGTGTCGACCCATTCCTGCGGGATGGCCTCGATACCGTAGGCCGTGCCGGCGAGGGCGCCTGCGACGGCTGCGGTGGTGTCGGTGTCGTCGCCCAGGTTGACGGCGGCAAGCACGCAGTCTTCGTAGCTGCTGGTGTTGACGAAGCACCAGGTGGCTGCCTTAAGCGTGTCGCGCACGAAGCCGCCGGATCTGATTTCGTGCTCGGGAGCGCTTTTCAGCTGCAGCGCCCACGAGGGGAGTGCGCCGCTCAGCACGTCTCTCATCAGCTCAACAAATATGATGCATGACTCAGTTGACGTTCTGTGAGCGTGCGTTATCGCGGAGACCTCGCAGATCTCTTCGTCCGTCGCGTCGACAAACGCCAGGGGCGCGATGCGCATGAGCGAACCGTTGCCGTTGTCGCGCTCGCCGGAGCCTCCTTTGCCGGTACGCAAGGCGCGGGCGGTCGTGCCGCCGTAATCGAAAACGCCGTCGATCGTATACTCGCCACGGGCAATCCAGCCTACGAACTTGTCGCGCATGTCTGCGGTGTCGATATGCCCGAGCTCCCTAATCGAGTCACAGGTAGCAAGCGTCATAGATGTGTCGTCGCTCCAGGTGCCGGCGGGTTGCCCATGCGTGCCGTAGCCGATCATGTCCATGCATTCGAACGTGCCGCGGGGCCTGAACTCGTAGGGAACGCCCAGCGCGTCGCCAACGGCAAGTCCGTAGATGCAGTCGCGCAGTGTTGTTTTCGGTCTGTCTGTCATGGAAAACTCCTCTTACACTTCGGATTGGAGATGCGTGGCAATTAGCGGCAATATGTCCAGCTCGATTCGCGACGCAGTACGTAGCGAATCGAGAGAACTCAATGGTCAATATGTCAAAATGGTATGCATAGACGTCTCTTTACACGGCAACAGGCATTTCTTTCGGGCGTCCTGCCTTTGGGGCGTCGGCGAGTCGTGCCTCGATGGAAGCTTTGGACACCATGCGCTTGGTGCCGTCCTTCCAAGAATCCAACCATGTAAGACCTCCTCCGATGCCGGCGATTTGAGGAACATCCTAAGAGCTCACCAAGTGCATCAAACATCTTTATTGGCTCTAGTCTAAAGCCTCGTGCGGACACGATTTTGGTGCTCTGCGCACGACCGCGAAGAGGGTTTGCGGTGACTAAAATGTGGCCATAGAGATGTTTTTATCGAACTCCATAGGGGTGGCGCGCGTGGATAACAACACGTGCTGTTTCACGATAAGGGTGCCGGCGTTTTCAAGGGAATAAGCATCTACCCCAATCGTATCGAGGCGGTCGTGAAGAACAACTTCCTCGGTACCCATACCAAGATCGTCTACCTCAAGGACATTACGGGTGTCAACAGGGTCAAGGGTAAGCGCGTGCTCCTCCGTAATAGGTTGCTGACCGCCTGTTCCCACAGGCTGAGCAGTCATTCCCAGGCTCAGGAACTCGTGAACGTGCCGAACTCGTTGATGTAGCCGATAGCGACGTTCGGGCTAAAATTGCGGCTGTGCATTGGACGACGCAGCGGCTGAGCGCTCGACCTGCGAGTGCGCTGGACACGCTGCTCACTCATCTGCAAAAGCTAGGGGCGCAGAACGGTATCCTGCGCCCCCGATTGAGTCGATGTATCCAAACGGTCGGCTTGCCTATTCGCTAGCGCCTTCGCTGTCTTCGCGGTCGTTGACAAGCATTGCTGCGCCGGCGACCGTTGTAGCTATGGCGGCGGCAGCGAGCCCGGCGGCAATGCCAGAGCCGTCGCCCGTGTCGGCGAGCTTTCCGCCCGAGCCCTTGCCCTTGTTGCCCTTACCGTTCTTGTTCGTGCTGCCCGCGTTGGCGCCGGCGCCGCCCGCACTATCCGAGGCCGCTACGGTAAAGCTTGCGGCTCCGTCGCTGGCGAGCGTGTAGTTCTGCGCCGCGTCGCCCAACAGGTCTTTTTTCGCACGCACCCAGTACGTTCCCGCGGCAAATGCCTCACCTTCGGCCATCGCCGTTCCCGGAGCGCCGTTTGCATCGTGCATAAACTCGAGTTGGGCGGTGCAGGCATCGTTTTCGAGCTTGCCCTCGAGTGACGCCGTAATCTTGGCGCGCACGTCCTCGCCGGCCTTAAGGCCCTCGAGCCCCTTAAAATGGGGTGTCAACGCGCGCGGATCGATATCGATGGGCACGGAGCCCCGCAGCGCCGTAACGGTCTCGTTGCCCAAGGCGTCGACATCCACATATACGATTTCAAACACATGGCCCGAAGCCGCCACGTTGAGTACGTTGCTGCTGTCGACGAGGCGGAAATAGCCCTTGCCAACGGTCTTGCCATCCTGGAGCGAGGCATCGCTCGGCGAGTCGCCGTACGTCATGCGCATGCGGGTCGGGAGGTGGTACGAAGCCGTCTGCTTGTGCTCCGTATTGTAATTGCGCTGATAGATGCTCCGGGCCAGCGCCGCATCAACAAAGTCGGATGCGATGATGCCAATGTGCTTGAGGTAATCTGGCTCTGTATCCTCGGTGCCGTCGGGATTGATGTACGGGCTCTTGTACAGATGCTCGTTGACCACTCGCGCTGCGGTAAAAGGGTTGTTTTGCGTGCAGCTGGTGTAGTTGATAGACCAGCAGCGCTCCGTTGCCTGCATCGTTGTTCCATCCGCGGCAGTGATATCTACGGTGTTGCGCTTGAGTTCGGACGCTGCCTTCAGGGCGCTATCGACCCATGCTATCTTACTGGATCCCGTGCAGCTGTAATGGTCTTGGGCATATACCTTTGTGCAATAGGGCTCTATGTCGCCCGCATTGCCCGTAGTCTCAAAGCCTTGCGCGTCTTTGACGAGACACATAGAGGAGCTGTCTGAGTGTGCTGCGATTTTGTCGTCCCATTCGGTGAGGTCGAGACCCCACGTGCGGCCGTTTGCGCTGCTGCCGGCGAGTCCAAATCGACGCAGCAGGACGATCTTTCCGCGCGCCTCGCCCAGTGTGGGAACGTGGCTCGACGTGTAGAACAGATTGGGATTATCGTCCATAACCTTGGCGAAAGCCGTCGTAGCACTTTCGTCGGTGGCTTCGTTGTTGCCTCGTGACACAAGCATGATGAGCGCTTCTGACGAGTGTTCGTTCAAAAATGTTTTGAAGTAACCGATGACATCGGAGAGCTGCATATAGTGCCCGTCTTTTTTGAACAGGTAGCCTCTTCCATGGACGATTCCGGGGTCGTCGTGCTCGTTGTTCCCTCCAAGTCGGATATCAAAATAGCGAATGCCTTCGAGCAACTGCGTGGGTATGTAATCCTGCTGGCACTTTACAAGCGAGGTTTGGGGCTCGGTGTCGTTGTCGACGCTGCAGGTACTCGAATCGTGAGTTCCCGGGATGCTCAGCTCGTCGAGGTACTTGTTGTCGTCGACGTGGCTCATCCAACATGGTCCGTCGATGTAGCTGCTATACTTGATCCAGTCGATGCTGCTAACTGTGGCATTGGTCTCGCCCATGTCGTAACCGACAAGTTCGAGTTCCCACGGAATGCTCGTCCTCTTGTGGCAGATCTTGTTGTCGTCTTGGTCTTTGCCGTCCTTTTCTATGGCCAGGTAATTAAAGTCTTTGTCCTCGTTTGTGCGGTCTCGGATGATGTAGGTTCCGTCTTGCTGGCGGTCGAACGCAAAAGAGCGGCTGGGCTTGTCGTCATGCTCGCCACTCCATACGTGGATGACCTTTCCATCTTCGTCCGAGTCGCCATCGACCGACCAAATGCTGTAGCCCGTCTTCTTGTGCTCTTCGA
The DNA here is from genome assembly GCF_009696325.1 of Collinsella sp. WCA1-178-WT-3 (M1). Taxonomy (GTDB): domain Bacteria; phylum Actinomycetota; class Coriobacteriia; order Coriobacteriales; family Coriobacteriaceae; genus Collinsella. The sequence goes on along the minus strand of NZ_VUME01000003.1, from coordinate 109,239 downwards.
AATTGAGCAGGGTGCGGATGGCATACCATTTTGTATTATCTGTATCGGTCGCTACGTGCTCAAGGATGAGCTTGCTGGACGTTCCGTCATTAAATAGGTGGCAGACGTTGCCGATGACGTTGCCGTCTTCGTTGACGCTCGCGGTGCGAAAATAGCCCGCGGGGCGAAGGCGAATGACGAACTTGTCGAGGCTGGCCGCTGGATCGGCCGTGCCGTCCGCAAAGGCTGTCCGCGGACTAATGCCCAGCATGGCGGTTTCGGGCAGGCTTGCCAGAGGCGACAACGCTGCAAGTCCAAGGCCCAGCGTAAACGCTCGGCGACTGATGGCGTGATGTTCGGTCATAACTCCTCCATTCGCAGGGTGCGGCTGCGCGCTCGTTGTGGCCACTATACTGCCCAGACGTTTAAAGAAGCCGGTTTAATTGTCTGCGCGGCGCAATAAATCGGCGGGCGGACGTGTTGGGGTGCCTGCCGTTTTCGTACTGTTGCCACATTTAGGGTGGTTCCGGCATCCTCGCGTTCGTCGGCTACCGGCATAAGAAAGGGAGGATCGGTTTACCGGCCCTCCCTGGGTACGAAGCGCTGGGGCACCGCCGCTTGTTAGCACTGCGCTCGTGTTACCCGTTGCGCTCGCCAGTCGCTTAGCGCTTGATCTCGATATCGTCGAGCTTGACGTCCATGGCCTCGGTCTTGGCCTTGGCGATGTCATCGGCAAACTCCAGGGACTTCATCATGGTCTCGACAGCGTCCTGGTGCTCTTCTACGTTGTCGATGCGCACATACACGCTGCCACCGTCAACGTCGGTGAAGTACTCGGTCGTCACGCCGCCCGAGTGCGTGAAGTAGGCGCTGCGCCAGGTCTTGCCGTTGTACTTAACGGGGTCGCTCTCGGTCCATCCGGAGTTGGCCTTCCACTTTGCCTCGTAGTCGAACAGCTCGTCGGCGTTCTTGTCAGAGTCGAAGACAGGGATGAAGCGATCGCTGGCGTGCTCGCTCTCGGTGAACTTAAACTGGGCCCTATCGGCGGTGTCGCCAGCGACGTCGGTGATCTCGACGCCCTCGGGGACCTCGACCTTAAACCAGATGAAGTCGGTCCTCATATCCACGGCTGGTTTTTCTGCTCCGCCGCCACCGCCACTGCCGGTAGCGCCACCGCTTCCGCCGCAACCCACCAGGGCAACTGCAGCAAAGAGACTGATGCAGAGGGTGAGAATCGCAAAGGCCTTCTTTTTCATGGTCGTGTCTCCTCATCTGTAACCGCCCATGGATTACCTGCCTTTACTGTACGCGTGGACGGCTCGCTAGGGTGGGCCATGTGTCCCATTCTGATGGCTGGATTTGCGCCGTTAAGTGGCAATATGTCCGGGAGAGGGGAGGGCCGATGCCGTCGGCCCTCCCCAGGGTGAGGTGCCCGTTGTTTTAATGGGGCGCGTGTACGCGGTCGTTGCCCCAACAGATCCCTTGTTTATAGATATGCCTCAGTTTTTGACGTCCGGAAGTCTCGAAAGGCGGGTCATATGTCCCATGCTTGCGGTGCCGACGCCTATCGTGTGTCATAGAAATCCGCGATGGCCAGATGCGCTGACGCTCATGTGCTTATGGGCTAGACTTAGCACCATTACTTGATCGGTACAGTTGGCCGGCGGTTGCCGCCCGACCGATCTATATGACTTGAAGGTGCGTGCACATGAGCCAAGAGATGATGGATAAAACCTGTCGCGAATTTGCCGAGGCACTTGCCGCGCGCGAGCCGGTTCCCGGCGGCGGTAGCGCGAGCGCCTTTGTGGGCGCGCTGGGCGCCTCGCTGTGCGGGATGGTCGCGCGCTACGGGGCGACGAACCCTGCGCTTGCCGATCGAGCGGACGATTTGGCGCACGCGTTTGCCCGGGCGGATGAGTTGGCGCAGGAACTTGTGGACCTGGTCGCCGAGGATGTTCGCGCGTACGGCCAGGTGTCCGCGGCGTACGGTATTTCGCGCGAGGATCCGGCTCGACCGGCTGCGATTCAGGATGCGCTGCACGTGGCGGCTATGCCACCGTATCGCATTATGGATGCCTGCGGGCGCGCGCTGGCGCTGCTCGAGGACATGGCAGACAAAGGCTCGCGCCAGCTGCTGTCCGACGTGGCTTGTGGCGCCGTGTTCTGCCGCGCCGCCATGCAGGGCGCGAGTCTGACGCTCTTTGCCAACACTACGTCTATGAAAGACCGGGCGCGCGCCGAGGAGCTTGAGGCGGCGTGCGATGATCTGTTGGATACGTGGCTGCCGCGTGCCGATGCGCTGGCGCGCCGTGCCGCCGACGCAGCCAGGAAGAGGGGATAGCCATGGCCGAGCTGCTCAAAGGCGCTCCCGTTGCCCGTACTTTGACCGAGGAACTTGCCGCTCGCTGCGTTGCTTTGCGCGAAGGCGGCGTTGTGCCGACGCTGGCCATCGTTCGTGTGGGCGAGCGCGAGGACGATCTATCGTACGAGCGCGGCGCCCTCAAGCGCTGTGAAAAGGCTGGCATTGAGGCTCGCCGCGTTTTGCTTCCTGCCGATGCTTCGCAGGATGAGCTGCTGGCGGCTATTAAGGACATCAATGCCGACCCCGCCGTTCATGGCTGCCTAGTGTTTCGCCCGCTGCCCGCTGGGCTTGACGAGGATGCGGTTGCCGCGGCACTCGATCCCGCCAAGGATGTCGACTCCATGACGCCGGACTCGCTACTTACCACGCTTTCGGGGCGAGGCGAGGGCTTTGCTCCCTGCACGGCAGAAGCCGTGTTGGCGTTGCTGGACCATTACGGTGTTGAGCTGGATGGGGCCAAGGTCGCGGTCGTCGGTCGGTCTCTGGTGATTGGCCGTCCCGTTGCCGCCATGCTTACGGCTCGCAATGCCACGGTGACGACGTGCCATACGCACACGCGCGACCTTGCTGCCGAGTGTCGTGCGGCTGATGTAGTGGTTGCGGCCGTTGGACGCGCGCGCACGATTGGCGCGGATGCGGTTCGCGAGGGCCAGACGATCATCGATGTGGGCATTAACTGGGACGAGGCCGCTGGCAAGCTGGTCGGGGACGTCGATTTTGATGCTGCGGAGCCGATCGTTAACGCCATCACACCCGTGCCGGGCGGCGTGGGGGCTGTGACCACCGCGATTCTCGCCAAACACGTGATCGAAGCGGCCGAGCGCACATCGAAATAGGCTTTTTACCACGGGGGCTGCCGAGGCCGTGGTTTCGCCCTTTTTGCACCGAAGCGATACACTGTTGCCGTTTGATTTTTTCGCTCAAGGAGGATGCGCATGCCGTGCACAACGATTTTGGTCGGTAAGAACGCGAGCTATGACGGGTCGACGCTGGTTGCCCGCAACGAGGACTCGCCCAATGGGGTGTTTGAGCCCAAGCGCATGCGCGTAGTGCATCCCGACGAGCAGCCGCGTGTCTACACGAGTGTCCTGAGCCACCTGACTGTTGAGCTGCCCGACAATCCCATGCGTTACACAAGCGTCCCCGACGTTGTCCCGGGTCATGGCATTTGGGCCGAGGCCGGCTTCAACGAGCTCAATGTTGGTATGTCCGCAACCGAGACGCTCACCACCAACGAGCGCGTCCGCGGCGCCGATCCGCTCGTGGACTACGTTCCCGCCAAAGGCAACGAGGGCGAGGACGGCTATGTTCCGGCGCAGCCCGGCGGTCTGGGCGAGGAGGATATGGTGACCCTGGTGCTACCATACGCCAAATCCGCCCGCGACGGCGTGCGCATTCTGGGCGACCTGCTCGAGCGCTACGGCACCTACGAGAACAACGGCATCGCCTTTAGTGACGTTGACGAGATCTGGTGGCTCGAGACCATCGGCGGTCACCACTGGATCGCCAAGCGCGTGCCCGACGACGCCTATGTGACCATGCCCAACCAGCTGGGTATCGACAGCTTTGACTTGGACGACGCCGAGGGCGCGCAGGTCGACCACATGTGCTCTGCCGACCTGCGCAGCTGGATGGCCGAGTGGCATCTGGACCTTACGCTGGGCGTTAAGGGCGACGGTCCCGCCGCGGTCTTTAACCCGCGCGAGGCCTTTGGCTCGCATAGCGACAGCGACCACGTCTACAACACGCCGCGCGCCTGGTACATGCAGCGCTGTCTCAACCCCAGCGATGTGTGGGACGGTCCCGACGCCGACTACACGCCCGAGAGCGACGACATCCCCTGGAGTCGCGTGCCCGAGCGCAAGGTGACCCTCGAGGACATCAAGTACGTGCTTTCGAGCCACTACCAGGGCACGGAGTACGACTGCTACGGCAGCAAGGGTACGCCCGCCACGCGCGGCGCCTATCGTCCCATCGGCATCAACCGCAACAGCCAGCTCGCCGTGCTGCAGCTGCGCCCCTATGCGCAGCCGGCGTATCGCGCCGTGCAGTGGATGGCGTTTGGCTCCAACTCGTTTAACGCGCTTGTGCCGCTGTACGCCAATGTCGAGACCATGCCCGAGTACTATGCCGACACGCAGGCTCGCGTGACGTCCGAGAATTTCTATTGGGCGAATCGCCTGATTGGCGCCTTGGCCGATGTCCGCTTCCATGAGTGCGGTCGCGCGGTCGAGGATTATCAGGAGAAGGTCGGCGGCATGGGCCACAAGCAGATTCACGACGTTGACGCTGTCGTGGCCGCGCTGCCCGATGCCGAGGTGTCTGCCGAGCTCGCCCGCGCCAACGAGGCCTTTGCCGAGCTCGTGCGCGTGGAGACCGATGCCCTGTTGGGCAAGGTGCTCTACACCACGAGCTGTGCCATGAAGAATTCCTTCGCGATGAACGATAACATTAGGTAAAGATAACCTTGCAACGAGCGAGCGGGGCAAACGCCGTCAAAGGCTTTGCCTCGCTCGATTTCTATCCCGGTGACAAACGATTTTGTGTCGTTTGCCCAATCTTGGGTACAAGTAGGCCAATGAAGTTGTTCACGATTGGAGCCAACCATGGTTATGAAATTCGATCAGCTTGTTAACGGTGCCATCAACGTGGGCTTCGGCGCCGCCGCCGTTGCCGTCGAGGGCGGCAAGAAGGTCCTCGACGACCTCAATGCCAAGGGCGAGCAGGTGCGCAAGGACGCCGGCACCCCCGATATCGCCCGCAGCGTGTCCGACATGTTCGAGCAGGCCGGCGGTACCATCTCCGACCTGACCGAGCGCCTGGGCATGCAGGGCGAGACTGCGGCTCAGCGCGTGCTCGACGAGCTCATCCTCGCCCGCGTGCGCGTCATGACCGCCCCCGAGCGCACGGCCTTTTTGGCCCATGTGCGCGACATCGTCGATTCGGTCGAGGACAACGTGACCTCGGTGCCCGTCGAGTCCGTTGAGCCCGACGACGCAGAGGACGCCGAAGAGGCCGAGTAGCAGCGCAGATGGCAGATTCCACCACCGATTACAACAATCAAGATCCCTTGGGTGACGAGACGGCGGTTGTCGATGAGGTCGAGGCCGCCGTCTCGGGCGCTCGCAAGAAGCCGCGCGCTGTCGATATGGTCCCTGAGGAGCCCGACGCGATGGCGCCGGACGAGGAATACCAGCTCACGCCGGCAGGTCGTCGTGAGCGCATCGGTCAGATCGTTCGCCTGATAAAAAAGTACCGCGTGTGGGATAACCTCACGCCGGTGCGCCTGCGTCGTCTGCTCGAAGAGCTCGGTCCCATGTTCGTTAAGATGGGGCAGATTCTGGCTAACCGCTCCGAGATCTTGCCGCAGCGGTTTTGCGACGAGCTGCGCCGTCTGCGCTCCGACGTAGAGCCGGTGCCGTATGAGGTAGTGCTCCGCTGTTTGGAAGAGGAATACGGCCAGCGCCTGGGGCAGATATTCGACGCGATTGACCCCAACCCGCTCGGTAGCGCGTCGCTCGCGCAGGTGCACCGCGCCCGTCTGGTGACTGGCGAGGACGTGGCCGTTAAGGTGCAGCGCCCCGGCGCGCAGCAGGTGATGGCTCAGGATATCGACATCATTCGCTCGGTGGTACGCATCGTTTCCAAGTTCGTCAACACCGACCAGTTTGTGGACCTGCATGGCGTGGTCGAAGAGCTGTGGACCTCGTTTCGCGAGGAGACCAACTTTTTGGCCGAGGCCAAAAACCTCAACGATTTCTATGACTTCCACAAAAGCGTGCATGGCGTCTCGTGTCCCAAATCCTACTTGGACCTTTGCACCGAACACGTCGTGGTCATGGACTACATTGACGGCATCTCCATTGCCGACCCCAAGCTCCTGGTAGCCGAGGGTTATGACTTGGAAAAGATTGGCGCCGCGATCGTCGAGGACTATTCGACGCAGGTGCTCGATGATGGCTTTTTTCATGCCGACCCGCATGCGGGAAACATCATCCTTAAAGACGGCATCGTCTACTTTATTGACCTGGGCATGGTCGGGCGCATGTCGAGTCACGACCGCGGTATCGTTAAGGACATGATTTTCGCCGTGGCCGAAGGTGACGTTCCCAAGCTCAAGGATTCGCTTATGCGCTTTGCCGTGACGCGCGGCGATTCTGCCGAGCTCGACCATTCGGCCTTTTTGTCAGACTTGGACTTTATCGTCGCCGACTTTGCGGGGCTCGATCTAAAGGACCTGGATATTGGCGAGTTTTTGACCTCGCTGTTAAATCTGGCGCGAAAAAATGACGTTGAGCTGCCGAGCGTGGTGACGATGTTCGCCCGTGGCATGGTGACACTCGAGGGTCTGCTGACCGAGTACATGCCCAACGTCAACATGATCCAGATCATCCAGACGCACATCAAAAACGAGAAGAGCACCTATGCGCGCGTCCGCGAAATGGGGCACGATCTTGCCGCGAGCAGCTATCGCGCGGCAAAAGGCTCGCTCGAGGCGGCCGAGTATCTGGGCTTGGCGTCGCGCATGCTCACGCGCGGCCAGCTTAAGGTGAACACGCAGATCATGAGCAGCGATAAGGCGCTGCGACAGCTGGGTGGAATTATCGACCGCATGTCGATGGCAATTGTGATCGCCGGCCTGTTTATCGGCTCGTCGGTGGTGTACTACGCGCGCATCGAGCCGGTTGTGTTCGGTATCCCGGTCATTGGCTTTATGGGCTACGTGAGTGCGCTGGTGCTGGCGCTGATGCTGGGCCGCGAGATCTGGCGCAACAGTCACGGCGGCAAGCGTTAATGGCCCCTGGGGGGACGGAGGAAAACGGATCATTTTGCCTTGCGTCGCGCCGGCGTGGGCTGGTCCGAACAAAACTATGCCGGTTTACGGGGCTGGAGCGCCGAACCTCGAGCATACCGAAATTCGCGCTTTTAAAACCGCAGGTAGATGAGTCGTTGGTTTTCGAAAATGGCAGATATGGTTGCGAAGTGCTGAATCAGCCCCGTAAACCGGCATAGTTTTGAAACGGGCTGTTCTTGCAAGGTCAGACGACAGTCCTTCCTATCGCAAACCATAGCTTTTACCTTGGGCTTCGCCTGCGTGCGGGGCCCTTTTGCGTGCTACCATATTGACAGTAATAATCGATGGCCTAGATGGTGGTGCGGAGACGCACGAATGCGCGGTTTTCCTGCGTGTTTGGGAGAATCGGGGTGCAAGTCCCCGGCTGTACCAGTAACCGTAATTCCTCTTGGCCCGGGATGGTCGCGTCGCAGATCGGACGGCGCGCCCGGGTCGGTAAGGTTAAGTCGGATCGCCTCCCATCTTGCACGCGGCCGCGGCGCATGCCGCCGGTACGCGTTGGGCTCTGGAGGGAAGGGGGACCCCGATGGGGGTACTCGAGCGCAATGTGCGCGATGACGTGGGGCAGCCGCTGGGCAATGTTCCAAGTTTAGACAATAGGAGACAAATGGATATGTTTGAGGACGAGTGCCAGCGCGCCTCGTGGCGTCGTCATGGAGCGATTGCCTGTGGCGTAGCCAAACGCGGTCTGGTGGCGTTCCTGGCTTTTGCCATGGCTTTTGGCACCACGCCGGCGCAACTTTGGGCCGAGGGCGCCGAGGGCATTGCCGAGTCTGTGGCTCAGGCTGCGACGGGCGGCGAGGGCGCGGCGGCCGACGATGGCGCTGCTGCCGGAGATACCGGTGCGAACGGTGCGGCGGCGAGCGCTGCTGCCGATGGCGCCGACGCTGGTCAGGGCGCAACTGCGAGTGCCGCGAATGGTGATGACGCCGCCACGGGCAACGCGACTGAGTCCGAGAACTCTGCGGCGGCGCCTGCTGCTTCGGAGCAGAAGAACGCCGTTGCCGCCGCGTCCGCCACCACGCTTTCGAGCGAGGCTAAGGTCTATATCCAGGACGCCAAGGATAAGGACAACTCGTATTCGACGAAGTCCGGCGCGCTCAATGTGGGTGATACGCTCTGGGCCAATATGTACGATGAGGTCGAGACCGAGGACTACTGGGGCGACCCTACGACCGAGACCAAATCGGTCGCTAACCCCGGCGCCTGGACCTATACCTGGCTCGCCGGCACGGTCAAGGCCAGCAGCGACGTCGCCGATTACACCGAGGTCGTAGGCCACGAGCAGTCGCTCACCATCACTGACGCGATGGAGGGCAAATACTTCATCTGCAAGGTGACGGCAGATGGCAAGGACTACTACGGCCCCTCTGTTTCGTACGGTTCGGGCATTAATCCTAACAGCATCCCCGGCCCCGTGCTGGGCGCCGGCCAAATGGAGCTTTACAGCGTCAAGTTAAGTAGCGACGCGCCGAGTATAGGCGATACTCTGATGGCGACGCCGTACAAGGATTGGTCGAGCCCCGCGGGCTCCGACGCCAAGGTCACCTACACCTGGTCCGCATCTACCTCGCAGTACTCGGGCTTTACCAAGATCGAGGGCGAGACGGGCGCTTCCCTCACGGTGACCGATGACCTCGAGGGCAAGTACATCAGAGTCGAGGCTACTGCTGGCGTAAATACGGTGAGCAAGACCACCTCCAACAAGGTCAAACAGGCCGGTGCGGTGGACGTCTTCGCGGTTTCGCTCATCAATCCCAAGACCAACAACTCCGTGTTCGCGGTTGGCGATACCGCCCAGGCTCGCGCCAAGGAGAAGGGCGCCTCGACGTTTATCGACGCGAACAAGCTCAACTATCAGTGGCAGTGCTCTGACACCAAGAGTGGCACGTATACCGACATTGCGGGTGCCACGGGTGAGACCCTCGAGCTTACCGACGCTTTGGGTGGCAAGTACCTCAAGTGCAAGGTGTCCTCGAAGATTGGCTCTTCGAGCTTGACCAACTCGACGGGCGCTCTCGTTGCGCCCGCCGGTTCAATTAATATCACCAAAGTGTCCATGAGCCCCTCCTCGGGCAAAGTCGAGGTCGGCTCTACGATTACGGCGACCGCAAAGGCGGGTTCCACCGACGTTACCACTGACTCGCATGTCACGTGGCAGTGGTACAAGGGCACGTCGAACACCGCAAGCTCGTGCAACACGCCTATCGAGGGTGAGACCGGTAACACCCTGACGGTGACCGCCGCCCTCAAGGGCTACTACGTCGTGGCCAAGGCCAACGGCGGTTACGGTGAGCAGAGGCCTAACGGCTATTATGCGGCGGGTCCTGTCTCCATCGCTGGCCAAGTTGAGCTTTACGACGTGCAGTTTGAGGGCTCTCCTGCCACCAATGGCGTGCACGTAGGCGATACGCTCAAGACTAAGGTGCGCAAAAAGGACGGTTCGAGCTACAGCTATATCGACCGCACCGATAATGTGACCTACCAGTGGCAGTATGCAAATAGCAGTTCGAGCTCCGACTCCGCTTACACCGATATCCCCGGTGCCACCGAGGCCACCTATACCGTTGACGCTGCCTATGCCGGCAAGTATCTGCGCGTGAAGGTGACGAGCGAAAATACCGTTTCCAGCACGCAGAAGAAGAGCTCATACGGCCAGACTGTTGCCCCGCTCGGCCCCGTGACGCTCAAGGGTCAGTACAAGCTGGCGGGCATTGAGCTTGCCGATAAGAACGTTACGCTGAGCGTGGGTTCAAAGATTACGCCGAGCGTGCAGGTTCCGGGCAGCTGGTCGGGCTCGACGAAGGATGTGCCCGACGATGCCGAGCTCACCATGGCGTGGTATGCCAAGGGCGAGGGCGATGCCGATTGGACCGAGCTTACCGACGGCATCGATACGACCGATGGCAGCCTGACCATTTCGGACGCGCTTGTTGGCAAGCGCATTAAAGTTACGGCGAGCGCTCTCGACAATACGGTTGAGTGGGTTTCTTCCGACAGCGTTACCGCTGCGGGGGAGTACAACCTGCTGCGTGTGATTGCTAATCCGCAGATCAATAGCGATTCGATTCATCTCGTCTCGGGCGATAGCGTGAAGGCGACGGCGCAGGCTAAGCGCGCTGACGGCTCGCCCACCAACGGTATCGACGTCACCGACCAGGCGACTGTTGTCTGGTACGCGGCTGACGACGCGAAGGCCTCTGCGGCCGACTGGACGCTTCTGTCCGATATGTCGGGCGCCACGGCAACGGTTTCAGCTTCTGCCGCGGGCAAGTATCTGAAGGCTGTCGCCACGAGCGGCAGCTCGACGGTCGAGCTTGTCTCTGCCAATCCCGTGATTGCCGCAGGCTCTCTTGAGGCCGCAGTCCAAAAGCTCAACGATGCCAATAAACAGATTGCCGTTGATTACAGCGCTAAGGGCGGCAACGTCAATGACGCGCTGAAGGCGCAGCTTGCCGATCTGGGATTTACCGATATTGACGTCAAGGTCTCCGAGGGCGGCGTTGCCTTTAATGCAGAGGATGACAAGGCCACGGTCGGTATCTCCGACGCCCAGGATAAGACCAACGGCGATGTGACGTTCTTCTACATCGATCCCAACGATTACACCGGCTACAACATCGACGGCCTGCGCAGCGCCGACGTCGTGTTTGAGCTGTCACGCGATGGCAAGACCGAGTATTACCAGCCCAGTAAGTCGGTGCAGGTTGCTTGGGACGAGGCTCGTGTGCAGCAGATGCTCGACGATGCCGCCGAGCAGGTTGCCATCGGTTACGCTGCGGGCGATTCGGCTGAGTTCGTCACGTCGAATCTCACGCTTCCGTACCGCGCAGGCTCCAAGAGCAAGTTCGAGGTTGAATGGAAGAGCACCGACGGCGATGTCATTTGGCCTTCCGGTTATGGCTGGGACGACTACACCGGCAAGGTGACGCGCGTTTCGAGCGATCGCACCGTAACGCTGACCGCGACCGTTTCGTTTGTGAGCGGTGGCCCGTCTGACGTTAAGGGTGCGCACGACTTCATGGTGACCGTCAAGGGCGATCCCGAGAAGGTCGCCGCCGACCAGAAGGCGCTGCAGGAGAAGGTCGATGCGGCCTTTACCTACGACAATATCAAGTACTCCGGCACCGAAACGCCTGCCAACAAGGATGGCCTGACCGCCGATCTGCAGATGCCGCGCACGAGCACGCTCAATATCGACGGCAAATACTACAAGATCGAGTATTCCGCCAGCACCGATGACATTACGTTCAACGGCTACAAGGGCACGGTCTATCAGCCGCTGCCGGGCGACGAGGCGGCGAAGACCAAGATCACCCTCACGGTGACCGACAAGTCGAACGCGGAGGTCACGGCAAGCAAGACCCTTGACTTTGCGATTGCTCCGCAGGATCAGGACGAGCTCGATGCCGAGCTTTCTCTTATGGAAAAGGCGAAGTCCGGCTATGCTGACGCCATTCTGAATGGCCAGGAAGCCAATGCCGTTTCGGCGGACATGCACGCGTTCCAGAAGGCCTATCTTGATGCCGACGGCAATCTTGCTTGGAGCTACGACAAGGCGACGACCGATTCGACGTCCCTTGGTATTGTTCCGGTGGATCTTCCTGGCTATGACGCGATGTCCGGGCAGGATTGGCGTCTGTTTAAGTCGAGCAACAGCTCTATTGTCTCCGCAGAGAATCTCAAGGTCACGCAGCCGCAGTACAACACGAAGGTTGTCGTTTCCTCGCGCCTGACGAGCGAGAAGTACGCTCGCTATGCCGAGCGCTATCCCGGCAACACCACGTACGCTAAGCTTGCCAACCAGGACGTATCGGCAAAAATCACGGTTCTGGGCACGAGCGGCCAAAATAGCCCCGAGGTCACAGCGACGTGCTCGGTTATTGGCGTCGACGCTAAGGGCAAGCAGCAGACGTGGGCTGCCGCTTCGCAGTACACGCTCACGAACGGCTCGACTGCCGCCGATCTTTCCGAGGAGCTCTTTAAGCAGGCCGGCCTCAAGGCCGACTATGATCCCAACGGCTCTTGGGGTTGGGTGCTCAATTCCATTACGTCGCCTTTCGATGCCGATCGCACCCTTGCATACGACCATGCTACGGGCGCCTATTGGCAGCTGTTCATCAACGGCGTCGCTGCATCGGTGGACGCTGGCAACTACACTCTCGAAGCGGGCGACTCTGTCGTCTGGTGCTACTCGAAGTACGGTGACGCTGCACCCACCGACCAGCTTTCGGTAAGCTGCACCGTTGTCGGCCAGGATGCTTCGGGTGCTCAGCAGACGTGGGCGCAACCTACGACTGCACTGGTGGAAGAGGGCGCAACTGCCGCCGATCTTTCCGAGCAGGTCTTTAAGCAGGCCGGTATTGGCGCCGACGTCCAAACCGGTTCGTATGGTTGGTTCCTCAATTCGCTGACTTCTCCGTTCAATAAGAGCGTGAAGCTTTCGACCGTACAGGTAAACGAAAGCATCTGGAAGTCCTGGCAGTTCTTTGTCAACGGCAAGAAGGCCAATGTCGGCGCAGGCAACTACACGCTCAAGGCCGGCGATGAGATTACCTGGGTCTATGGTTCCGATGGCACCATGCCCGGTCAGGTTTCTGTCTCGATGGAGATCATCGGCAAGAAGGACGATAAGGCACAGCGCTGGACCGATCCTTCGATGCAGGTGTTTGTTGAGGGCACGACGATCAAGAACGCCACTGCCGCCTACTTTGATGCTTTGGGCATCGAGTCCGAGATGTACGACCAGCTGGGCTTCTGGGGCGTTCACAGCCTTGTCTCCCCGCTTGACGGCACTAAGTTGGCCGGCGCTTGGTCGTTCTTTGTTAACGGTGTTCCCGGACCCCAACTCGATAGCGACTACGTTGTCAAATCGGGCGACACGATCGTCTGGGCTTATGCTGCCGGCGATACGGTGCCTAATCCCGATGAGGTCGTAGTCAATCCGAGCGCCCCGCGTCCGACCGATTGGAAGTCCGATTGGGATGGCAAGTCCAATGCGGCGGTCGAGAACATTTCGACGCCTACGGGTGCGCTGGCGAGCTCATGGACGTTTGATTGGAAAGCGTATTCTGGTTCGGCGTATCCCAACGCGAGTGAACCTATTGTCGTGAACGGCAACGTGTATCTTGCCGTCAACAAGCGTTTGCTAAAGATTGACGCCGAATCGGGCAAGGTCCTTGCCGAGTCGAATCTTAAGACTGCGGTCGGTTACACCTCGCGCCCGATTTATGCGAACGGTTTGGTTATTGTTCCGCTTGACGGCGGTGCGGTCCAGGCCCTGACGGCTGACGCGCTCACAACGGTTTGGGTCACTGACTCCGTGAGCGGGATTGCCCAGTCGAATTCTCAGCTGACGGTTGATGGCAATTACCTCTATGTCGGCACCGTTGATGTTGACTATGGAACGAGTACGTACAATAACGGTCATCTGACGCGTATTAATATCCTGACCGGCGCTGTTTCTTGGCAGCATGTCAATGCTGATGAGGGCTATTACTGGACAGGCGCTACGGTGGGTGATGACTTTGTCTTGGTTCCCACCAGTGCCGGTACCGTCGAGATGCTCAGCAAGTTTTCGGGCGATGTGCTCGGAAAGGTTTCGGTTGGTGCTGTTGTCAACTCCACCTGCGTGCTTTCGGATGATGGCAGCCATGCCTATCTGATTTCGCGCGACGGCAAGCTTCACGTGTTGGCGATTTCTGATGGCGACTCGCGCGATGCGGATGCCGCTTCGCGTATTACCGAGGAACGCGTAGTTGACCTTGGCCTTACCGGCTGCGCGTGCGCGCCTACGATGCATGACGGCAAGCTGATTGTCGGCGGCGAAGCCAATGGCAGCGCGGCGCTCGCTATCATTGATCTGAATAACGACTTTGACACGACGCTGGTCACGACGGCGGACGGCTCCCAGCTGACGGCTGGCATTCTTGGTGGCATTAAGGGCGCTCCGCTGGTGAGTGCCCAGGCAGATGGCACGTATGTGTACTTTACGGTTAACTACGGCGAGAGCCCTGATTTCGTTAACTACACTTCGGGCGGTGGCGTATATCGTTACAAGTTGGGTGACGCTGAGGCTTCTGGTGTGTTTAGCGCAGCGGGCCACTACAACTGCTGTGACTCGCCAATCGCTTGTGATGCCCAGGGCAACTTGTACTACATCAACGACTCTGGCACGCTGTTCAAGCTGACTGCTGGCGTTAAGGTTTCGTTTAGCGCTGGCGAGGGGTCCAAGGTCGATTTTCAGACTACGGCCGCCAACGGCTCTATCGCCAAGCCTGCCGATCCGACACGCGAGGGCTACACCTTCGCTGGTTGGTATACCGACGAGGCTTGTACAGAGGCGTATGACTTTAGCGTTGCGGTGACGGCCGATATGACGCTCTACGCTAAGTGGACCAAGAATGCCGTTGCCCCTGGCGGTAACGGCGGCTCTGGCTCCAACGGATCCAATGGCGGTTCGGGTAATGCCGGTGCTGGTTCTGGCTCCGGTAACGGCACAAACGGCCAGCAGGCTGGCGGTGCTGTTGCTCCGGGTCAGAAGCCGGTGTCCACCACGACCAAGACCGAGACCAAGGACGGCAAGGATTCCAAGAAGGATTCCGGCAAGTCCGACAAGAAGGACAGCAAGAAGTCTGACAAGAAGTCCGGCAAGTCCAGCTCCAAGTCCGATACGGGCTCGGCTGCCGTGACTACCGCTAAGAAGTCCGCTGAGGCTCCGGCACAGGAGTCTGGCTTCAACCCGCTCGCCATTGTCGGCGTAGCGGCCGGCGTGATCGGGCTTGCGGTCATTGGCGTGTTCGTGTTTACCAAGCGCCGGTAGGTGAGAGCTGTGTCCAATAAACCTCAGGATGCCGACTCCAAGCAACCCGACTCGTCGTTTATTCAGCTCGACGATGCTAAGCAAAAGGGCGCCGCCTCGGCGGCGTCCGCCTCTCGGCGCAAGGCGCTGCTTGGCTCTCTGACGGCCGTCTGCATCGCGCTGATTGTCGTCTCGCTGGGCTTTGTTCACCCTTCCGCCAGCGGTGCCTGGTCCATCGATTGGATCGCTCGGGCCGTGGCAGGGAGGAGCGTTGCCGACTCTGGCTCTATCGCCTCTCACGAGACGGAGACAGCGGGCTCCTCGTCTTCTGACGCTGTGGACTCCGAGGCCAAGGATTCGAATGAATCGGATTCCAAGGACGCTTCCGAGTCTTCGGACAAGAAGTCAGACAAGGAATCGATAGAGAAGAAGTCCGAAGGCAAGGGCGGCAAGAAGTCCAACAACGCGTCTGCCGGACAGGGCTCCGAATCCGCTGGTGGATCGAGTTCTTCAAACGGCTCCTCTTCGGGCGGTGGCTCGGTGTCTGGCGGTGGGTCTGTATCCAACGGCGACAGCGCCTCTGCTGGCAATCAGGGCGGCTCGCAGCAGCCTGGCTACATTACCGTGACGGTCTCTGTGACGTCGAGTGCCGTGGGTAACCCGGTGTCTTCTGGCGGTACGTTCACCTTCAACGAGGGCGCTACCCCCTACGATGCCCTGTGCGCACTGGGCCTTTCCGTAAATGCGCACGGCTCATCGTACGGCACGTATGTCGCCGCTATCGGTGGTTTGGCCGAGAAGGAGCACGGTGGTACAAGCGGCTGGATGTACTCTGTCAACGGCGTAACGCCCAACACGGCTTGCAGCAACTACGTTCTCTCCAACGGTGACAGCGTCGTCTGGTATTACGTAACGGGCTAAATGCCTTGACATAGCGCACGGAGCGGGCGGTTCGGACCAACATCCGAGCCGCCCGTTTTTATGCGAATGGGGCTGGGCCGCCGGGTCTCTCTGCAAACAAAAAGCCGGTTGGAACGTGAATTCCAACCGGCTGCGAAGCGAGATTATGTTGGGCCGTCTACGACCGTGCGCCTTCGAGGAAAAAGCGACGGCTAAAGTAGTTGTACCAGGTGACCAGGAACGTGGCGATGGCCTTCATGGCCTGGTAGCCGATGCTCAAAAACGTGACGCCCACAAACATGTACAGGTCGTTGAGGCCTAGACCGATCACCGACAGGATGGTAAAGATCGTGAACTCGCGCTTACGGCTCATGCCCTCGCGATGGTCGAACACGTACTTCATGCTGAGCCAGTAGTTAACCACGACGGACGTGGTAAACGAGACCGTCGTGCTCATCAAAAAGTCGAGGTGGAACAGCTCGACGAGCGCAATAAGCATGCCCCAGTCGACGCCAAAGGAGATAAGACCTACGACAGCGAACTTGAGGAACTGCTTGGTATGAGGTTGTGCCAGCGCGTTGCGCACGTAATCACATCCAATGCGTTGATGAATCGAGCAACGAGATACTTTAGAGCTTTTGCATGGCAAACGTAAGGTCTTTGGCAAGAACTATACGAACTCGCCAAATATTCAAGAGGTAATCCGCAAACGCTGCAAATCTTCCCGTAAACGAGCAAGGCCCAGGCAACGCTGCGCTTGACGCGCGTCATCCGCAGGTCCCCGTAGTGCAACGAGGAGGCCGAGCTATTTGGTCTGCTCGCCCTCTAGGAAGATCTTTCGCGTTACAAAGTTGTAGACCATGACGAGTGCGGTAGCGCAAATCTTGGCGATATTGGCCTCGAGTCCCAGGCCGGCGTTGAGGGTCAGCACGATGCCGTCGTTGAGCGCCAGGCCAATAACGGATAGCACGACAAAGATGATGAACTCGCGGCGGCGGCTCATGCCTTCCTTGTGTGCAAACACGTACTTCATGCTCGCTACGTAGTTAAAGATGAGCGAGACGATAAAACCGCTGGTGTTGGCAATCAAGATGTTGAGGCCCAGGCCGTAGTGGAGCAGATTCATGATGCCAAAGTCGATGACGGTGGCAACGACGCCGACGACGCCAAACTTTATGATCTGCGCAAGGAGCTTTTGCATGGTACCTGCCTTAGGGTGGCGCCGGGGCGCCGCGGGGATGACAAACCTAGCAAGTTTAACCAATCCCCGCAGGCGGGGCTAGGCGCGCTCCTCGATAGCACCGTTTCTATATGCATCGAGGAGCTGGCGCAGGTCTTGGATCTGACTGCGAATCTTGACGCCGGTATCGGTGTCGCTCACCATGCGGCGCCGGTCGGCCTCGTCAAAGCGGTTGGTCTCGCTTTCGATATCGATGTTGCGGGTGAGCGCCTCGGCAACGCTGGTAAAGGCCTGGTGCGACTTGAGGCGGCATCCGCGCGAGCTCGAGATGAGCGTGTAACCGGCGATGCCCGTTTTGGGGTGGTAGGCGCGACAGAAACCGCCGTCGATGACCAGCAGCTTTCCGTTGGCGCGGATGGGCTGCTCGCCCTTGGTGGTCTTGACGGGCGTATGGCCGTTGATGATATGGCCCGTCGGCGAGCAAGCCATGGGGGCGACGCCAAACTCCCGCATGATGTCGTCGCAAACGGACGAGGACGTGGTGAGCGTGTAGTACGGGTCCATCGGCTCGACCCACGTGCTCTTGTCGGCAATGTAGGCGCGCTCGAAGGTGCGCACCACGCGTCCGCTGGCGGGTGAGTTAAAGCCAATCCACAGGTACCACATCCAGTCGAGGGCATCGCGGTCGCCGACGCGCCAGGCGCGGCGGGCGATATAGTCGCAAAAATCAAAATAATCGCGGCCGGCGTGCCAGGTACCCAGGCAGTTCATGCTGCTAAAGGTGCCGTCTTCGTTGAGCGGTACGCAGCCGTGGAACAGCAGATTGCCGTTGGCGACCTTATACAAGGAGCCGTGGGTATAGAGGAAATCGATGTGGCGATGCAGATGATCGGCGGTGACAAATTCGGACACGAGCTTGTCGATGATGTGCTGCTCCTCGGGCGTGAGCGTGTAGGGGTCCGCTGGATCGACGGTGGGGAAGTCGTTAGTCGTGAGCGGCCACACGCTGCCGTCGGCGAGGGTGACCGTGCCGGTGTCGTGATCGACCTTGTCGAGCAGTAAACGGTCGGCCATGTCGAACTCGGGGTGGCGCTGGATAATCTGGCCCTCGAGCTTAAAGAGCAGAACGTTGATGGCTTTGATGAGCGGGCTGATGGGCTCGCCGGCGGTATAGGTAGCGTTGGCAAAGGCGACAAGCTCGCGCAGCGAGATGCCGTAGTCGTTCTCGAGAATCTCGTAGTTGTCGTAGCGCAGGTTGTTGCGTAGCACCGTGGCGATGCAGGCAGGCTCGCCGGCAGCGGCGCCCATCCACAACAGGTCGTGATTGCCCCACTGAATATCGAGCGAATGATAGGTGAGCAGGCGGTCCATAATCTTGGCCGCGCCGCCGCCGCGGTCGAAGATGTCGCCCACCAAGTGCAGGTGGTCCACGGCGAGGCGCTTGATGAGTGAGGCGAGCGACTCGATAAAGTCGTCGGCGCTGGCGGTCTCCAAGATGGATTCGATAATGCGCTCGTGATAACGCACGCGGTAGTTGTTCTCGTCCGGATGCGTGTGCAGCAGCTCGTCGATGATGTAGGCGTAATCGCGCGGGATGGCCTTACGTACCTTGGAGCGGGTGTAGCGGCTCGAAAGCGAGCGGGCAACCACAATGAGCTGGTTGAGCATGGTCTTGTACCAGGTGGGCGAGTCCTCGTGCCGGCTGCGGACCAGATCGATCTTCTCGCGCGGGTAGTAGATGAGCGTGCACAGCTCGCCCTTTTCGTTAAAGGAGAGCGTGTCGCCAAAGATTTCGTCGACATGCTCGCGCACGACGCCCGAGCAGTTGTTGAGGATGTGCATAAAGGCTTCGTACTCGCCATGCACATCGCTCATAAAATGCTCGGTGCCCTTGGGCAGGTTGAGGATGGCCGAGAGGTTGATGATCTCGGTGAATGCGGATTGCTCGGTGGGGAACTGTCTCGACAGCAGGCGCAGATACTTGAAGTCTTGCGGATTGCGATCGAATGCGACCATGAAACACCTTCCGATGTGGTTGGTAAAACTGATAAACAGCGTCAAACGTTTATCAGTATGCGCCGCTTTTGTTTCGATTGGGGTTAGGAGATTGAATTGTTGGCCGAACGGTTTGCTAAATCGATTTAGTCGAGGTAGATATGGCGGTTGAGTGGAGACGTAGGGTCGTTTTTGCAGGCGCATACCTCCGGGATCGCTAGAGATGATAACGGTAAAGATGTTCACTGCCTTTGGTTCAATTTGGTAAATAACGGACATTTGTACCGTATTCACGCATGCTGTGCGATAATTTGCGCAGCAATGAGTAAGGAGCCTCATATGAGTGATTTTGTCCTGACCTGTGAATCCGCCGCCGATCGAACCCGTGAGTTCTTTGCGTCGCGCAATATTCCTGTCGTGTGCTTTCATTACGAGATCGACGATGTTGTCTATACGGACGATCTGTATCAGTCGATTACGCCGGACGAGTTTTTTGCTCAGATTGCCGCGGGCGCCATGCCCAAGACGTCTCAGGTGAGCGTGGGTGAGTACGAGGAGTTTTGGGAGCCGTTTGTTGCCGAGGGTAAGGACGTGCTGCACCTGACGTTGTCGTCGGGTATTTCGGGCACGTATGGATCGGCCTGCGTTGCGGCGCAGATGCTCGCGGATCGCTATCCCCAGGGCGGCAAGGTGCGCGTCATCGATTCGCTGGCGGCGTCTTCGGGCCTTGGCCTGCTGGCGGAATGTGCCGCCGACGTTCGCGATGGCGGCGCTTCGCTCGACGAGACGGCCGCTTGGATTGAGGAGCATAAACTCAACCTGCACCACTGGTTCTTCTCGACCGATCTGTCGAGCTACCTGCGCGGCGGTCGCATTTCGGCTGCGAGCGCGATCATCGGCACGGCGCTCAAGATTTGTCCGCTTATGACGGTCGATTGCGAAGGTGAGCTGGCGCCGCGTGAGAAGATTCGCACCAAGAAGCGTGCGATTTCCGAGATGGCTAAGACCATGATGGCACACGTGCAGGGCGGTGCGGATTATTCGGGTAAGTGCATCATGTCGCACTCGGCGTGCCGTGAGGACGCCGAGGCTGTTGCGGCGCTGATCGAGGAACAGGTTCCGCAGCTCAAAGGTAAGATTGAGATCAATAGCATCGGTGCTCTGATTGGCTCGCATACCGGCCCTGGCACGGTGGCCATCTTCTTTATGGGCGACAAGCGCGTGGACTAACGTTTGTGGGCTGGCTGACGGTTTTAACGGCTACGCCTGTCCTCCTGACATTTGATAACAGAAAAAGGCCCGTCCCGTTGTTTGCGGGGCGGGCCAAGATGTTTTGCTAGCGTTTCTTTCCACGGAAGAAGAAACCGTGTAGCGAGGGCTTGAGTCCGCGGTTGGCACGACGCTCCTCGATATGATCGTGGATCGAGGCGACACGTTCGATGACCTCGTCGGGAATCGGCACGTCGGGATTCATGTTCTCGACCTGGCTGACCTCGGCGGCGGCGACCTGGTCGATAATGGGCACATCGTCGCGCGAGATGACAGGCGTGGCGTCTTCCTTCATCTTGCGGTAGCGCTCCATCATGTCGGTTTGCAGCTGCTGGGCCGAAGGCGGCGTCCAGATGATAGCGTTGGCGCCGGCGGCGATGGTTTCGCGGATGCTCTCGGGCGTCTTGCCACCCGGTGCGATGAGCGGCAGGCTGGGATAGTGCTCTCGCAGTTCGCGTAGGACCTGGGGTGTGTTTTTGCCAGCGGCGATGTTGAGGATCTTGGCCCCGGCGCGCACCTTGGCGTGGGCATCGTCATCGCAGCGAACGACCGTGGCGATGACGGGGATGTCGGCGATGTTGGTGATGTGCTCGACCATCTCGGCGGTAGCGGGGGAGTTGACCACGCAGCCCGCCGCGCCTTGCATCTCGGAGACGGCCGCCATCTGCACGGAGCGCTTACCGGTGGTGGTACCGCCGCCAACGCCCACAAAGACCGGGCACTCGGCAACAGTCAGCAGCGCCTGCGTAATGGCGGGCTGCGGCGTGAAGGGGTAGACGGCAAACACGGCGTCGGCATTGGAGTTGCGGATGACCGCCACGTCGGTGGTGTAGATGAGCGATTTTATGCGGCGTCCAAAGAGCGTAAAGCCGCTGGCCTCCTCGATCTCATCGGGCATGCGGAGGGCCGCCTTGCGCAGGCGCCCGTCGATGGGCAGCGGCTCCATGGGCAAAAGGCCGCTGGGGGTTACGGCCACCTGGGGCTCGGTAAATTCGTCCGCAAGCTCAACCTCTGAGAAATCGACCGAGGCGACGATGTGCTCGTGAACCTCGGCGGGAACATCGATGGGGGCTTGGTCGTTCGTCGCGGCGGGCGTGTCGAAGGAGCTGGTGGCGACAAAAGCGTCAACACGCTCGTTCAAATCGTTGAGAGAATCCATTGCGGTCCGTTTCTATAATGTGCGGTCGGCAGCGTGCGACCGGCGCTACGTTGCTAAAACGTTTGACGAGTTGATTTTTCCCCGCCGCGCCATCCGTTAGACTGAAGGGGCGCGAACGTGAAGGAGCTGTGGTGGCGGGAATCGAGGTGCTATCTTGGATGTCCCGTATACAAAAGAGAGGTGACGCGGTATGGAAATCTCGACATTATTGGGCTCGATTGGCCTATGCGTGGGCGCAATCGTAGCCGCTGCGGTCATCTACTTTGTGGTTACGGCCATTAAGGGCAAAAGAGCCGAGCGCAAGGAACGCGAGGCACTTAAGCAGCACCGTGACCAGCAAGACAGGCGCGCACGGCGATAGTCTGTTGAGTTTGAATCCGTGCGCTAGCTGCGTTTTCGGATCAGAGCGATATAGAAGCCCTCAAAGTCGCGGCTAGGTGGGATGGTCAGCGTGCCTGGCATGCCGTTGGCGACGGTCGAGACGTGGCCGGTGGCGATGGCCTCGGTGAGGGCGTTGCTCTCGACGCGTGGCTCTTCGCCAGCTTCCTGAGCACGGCGCGTTTCGCTTTCGCTCGGCGTGCCGTCGAGGGGGATGAGCTCGCAGTCCATGTGTTTGTCGAGGGCCTCTTGCAGGGCGTCCTCGTTTTCCTGCGGCAAGATCGAACAAGTCGAATAGACGAGCGTGCCGCCCGGCTTGAGGGCGCCCATGGCGCGGTCCAGAAGCGCGCGCTGCGAGCGGGCGCACTTGCAGAGCAGCTGCTCGGTCAGGCCGCGCAGGCTTTTCTCGTTGCCGCTGATGACGGTGCCCGTGCCGGTACAGGGGGCGTCGAGCAGGATGCGGTCAAAGCGGAAGAACTCGTCAAGCTCGCGTGCGTCGATACGCATGACGGGCACGTTTTTGGCGCCCTGGCGGCCCAAGTTGGCCTCGAGCTTTTCGGCGCGGGGAATGCTCATCTCGCAGGCGGTGAGGTGCGCCTGTCCCTGGGTGAGAGCGGCGATCTGCGTCGTCTTGCCGCCGGGGGCCGCGCACATGTCCAGGATATCCTCGCCGGCCTGAGCGCCCAGCACTAAAGGAGGCATCATGGACGACAGGCTCTGCAGATAGATTTTGCCGTTGCGGTAGATGTCGAGATCCCACAGATCGGATACCTGGGCCTCGGGCAGGATGAAAGCGTCCGGGTACCAGGCAACGGTTTGGTGGGCGATGCCGGCTGCGTCGAGCGCGGCGGCGATGTCCTCGGCGGTCGCCTTGAGCGTGTTGGCGCGCAGCGTGACCGGTCGCGTGGCTGCGGCGCCAAAGCCTTCGATTATGAGCTCGGCATCGGCAGGCGCATAGGCGCCGGCGACCGTGTCGACCAGAAAGCGCGGCAGGTCGGCGGCGGAGTGTTGGGCGGCAAGCTGGTCGGAAAGCTCGGTAGCGGCAAACTGCCTAAGCTTGAGCTCGGGCTTAACCTGCTTTTTCTGCTTACGACGACGCGGCTTGGACATCCGTCTTTCCTTCCCATTCCATTAAAAGTAGTCAATTTGGGACGGGGCTATTTTAGCCGCCCGTCCGTTTCGGCAGGCGTTGCAGTTAAATTTGGGACGGGGTAGCTAAAATAGCCCCGTCCCAAATTGACTAGTCTGCCTTGGCGTTTGTCTAGTACTGGCTCTCGTGCTTGCTGAAGAAGTCGAAGCGCGGGGGCAGCGGCTTCACGCGGTGCTCGCCGGGCTTCTCGCCCAGGCTCTCCACAAACTCATCCGTGGAGGCAAAGATGTTGTCCCAGCTAAAGAAGGCGACCGGATCGACGTCGAAGTACTCGCAGATGAGCTCGCAGCCGGCCGGGACGATGCCGTGCATGAGCACGGTCGCCACGCGCAGCTCGGTAAAGGCGTCGACCAGTGCCTGCGTCATTGCGGCGTTTGCCTCGCTACCCTCGAGCTTGTTGGCAGCCTTGGAGGCGTCGCTCCAGCGCTTGTTGGCGGCACGCAGGTAGTCGTCGCATACGGCGAGCGCGCGGTGCGTCTCGAACTTGTACATGGCCTGCTCAAAGGCGAGAGCTGCCTGCTCGGCGGCTTCGACCACGGTGGCGGAGGCGGCACCGGCGGGGATGCAGCCGTTGCGGTAGGGGCTCTCGTCGCCCTCCTTGACGGCGACGCCGTAGAAGCAGCTGCGGGCCAGGCGGTTGAACACGCCGGTCAAAAGCGCGCTCTCCTTAAGGGCGGGGTCGATAACGCGCTTGTCGTCGCAGGCGCGCACCTCGTTGCCGTCCTTGTCCTTGCCGGTCACGCGTGTGTCATATGCCTTGGGGCTAAAGCTCACCGGCTTCTCGGACAGGCCGAGCGACAGCCAATGCGCGCGCATCTGCTCGCAGGTGTAGTGGTTGAGCAGGTCGTCTGCCGGCGGGGGAGGCGTCTGTGAGGACGAGCTTGCCTTTTTGCCCATGTAGAGCAGGTGATAGCAGGCGCTGACGGTGCTCTGCGTGAGGTTCCAACCCAGGGCCTCCCACATGGCGGTCTGCGCGATGCAGTAGAAGTAGATGTTGTCCTGACCGATAAACTGGTAGATCTGTGCGTCGTCAGAGCACCACCAGTCGCGCCAGTCGAGCGAGCTGTGCTGGTAGGTGGGCGTGGGGACCTGCGTGGAATCGGCGGCGGGCTCGCCCATGAGGGCGGCATCCTGGGCGGCGACGCCCTCGGTCACGCCGGCGGCGCGGGCATCGCGGGCGAGCACGGTGCGGGTGTAGCTGATGGGCGCCCACAGGCTCTCGGGCCAGCACCAGCAGGTGACGTCAGAGACGCCATCGACCTCGGGCACCGGAACGCCCCAGTCGATGTTGCCGGTGATGCGGAAGGGCACGAGCGCCTTGCCGCTACGGAAGCGCACGCCGCCGTTGGCGAGCACCGCGTGGGCGTCGTCGCGCTCCTTCCAGCTGGGGAAGGTGACGGTAAAACTGCTCTTGTTGCCCTCGGGCTCCAGCACGGTGTGCTCGGGGAGCTGGTCCTCGACGGCGTCGAAGGCCTCGCGGAATTTGTTCTGGATGTAGAGCTGTGCCGGCAGCAGCCACTCTTCCATGGTCTTGGAGACCACGGAGCGAACCTGCGGGTTCTGGGCGAGCTTGGCGGTGTAGGTCTTCATAAAGTCGAGGTAGGCCGGCAGGTCGAAGTAGAGGTTGTCGACCGGGCGCAGCTCGGGCACCTCGCCGGTGAGCTGGCTCTTGGGCGCGATGAGCTCCTCGGGCTCAAACTGGTGGCCCAGGTCGCACTCGTCGGCATAAGCCTTCTCGGACTTGCAGCCTTGGATGGGGCAGCGGCCGATGACCTGGCGACCGTTGAGGAACGTGCCGGCCTTGGCGTCGTAGAACTGCAGGGTAGAGCGCTTGGAGATGGTGCCCTGCTCGTGCAGGCGCTCGATAATCTCGGCGGTCACCTTGTTGTGAATCTGCGCAGCCGGCTCAAGGCCCGAGCCGCCGTAGATGTCGCAGCTGATGTTGTAGTTGTTGAGGGTCGCGGCCTGACGAGAGTGATTGGACTCGACATACTCGCTAATGGACTTATCGTAGCCCTCGTTCTCCTTGAGCTTGCGGTAGCTCTCCATGATGGGCGAGCCGTAGCAGTCGGTGCCCGAGGTGAAGATGACGTTCTCGCGGCCCAGGCGGTCGCGCAGGAAGCGGGCGAAGAAGTCGGCCGGGACAAAGACGCCGCCAACGTGGCCAAAGTGAAGACCCTTGTTGCCATAGGGCTCGCCGGCGGTAACGATGGCGCGGCGGGGCCAGCTGGGACGGTCGTTCATGGAGTATTTGGATGCCATGGGACTCCTTCGCATATGGTGAGAGCGTGGCCGGGCGCAAGGCCTGGCGACGCGGTGGTCAATTCGTGCATATCGTTCGACATTATCGCACATGCGGGCGGGTACGTGGCAGGGGCGCTATCCTAAGATGCTATGAATGAGATTTCCAACATACATGCGTTTGAAGACGAGGATTTCCTGCACGCTTGCTTTGTGTGGGGGATGGCCGTGCTTGGCGCATTTGCCGTGTGCCTGGTGCCGGTGTTTATGCTGCTGGGCGGGCCCGCGGACTTGGATGCGGCTGACGCGGGTGGCTGGACAGCTGTCTTGGGCTGGATAGTTGGCTTAGCTACGGTTTCGGCGGCGTCATTTGCCGTGCACGAGTTGGTGCACGGCGTGTTCTTTAAGCTGTTTGCGCCCGCCGGTGCGCACGTGACCTTTGGGGCGAACCTCGAGACTTGCATGATTTACGCCTGCGCCGAGGGCGTGGTGTATTCGCGCCGGCGGTACATGGCAGTTTGTCTGGCGCCGACGGTTGTCGTGACGACAGCATTTGCCCTGGGGTTTGCGTTTTCGGGCTATCCGCTGCTGTGCTACTTGGCGGCCGGTCTGCACTTGTCGGGCTGTGTGGGCGACTGGTATTACGTGCGGACCATTTTGCGCGACCGCCGCATTGTCGCCTGCGAAGATACGTCCTTTGGCGTTCGCTTTTTTGGTCAGTAGTCTTTTTGGGACGGGGCTATTTTGACTACTTTTTGGAGATGGGTATTTTTGACTGCTTTACGTCAAAAGTAGTCAAAATAGCCCCGTCCCAAAAAGACTACCCTGGGCAAAGATTGGGAGGAGATGTCCATGAAGCCGTTGCTGTTGCACGCCTGCTGTGCGCCGTGCTCGCTTGAGCCGGTTCGTCTGCTGCGTGAGGAGGGGTTTGAGCCCACGATTTGCTGGACCAACCCCAATATTCAGCCGCGCGATGAATGGCAGCGCCGCTTGGACGAGCTGCGCCAGTGGTGTGCCGATGGCGACATCGAGCTCATCGAGGCGGGGGAGGACCGCGAGCGCTGGGAGGCCGGCGTGGCCCCGCTGGGCGCCGATCGGCCCCGTCGCTGTCGCGCGTGCTATGCCCTGCGCCTGGCCGAGGCATGCCGTGTGGCCCAGGAGCGCGGGTTTGAGTTTGTGGGTACGACGCTCGCCGTCTCGCCGTATCAGTTGTTCGACACCTGCAATGACGTGCTTGAGCGCTTGGCGGCGGCACATGGGCTCACCCCGGTGATTCGCGATTTTCGCCCGTATTATCCCGAGGCCACGCGTCGTTCGCGCGAGCTGGGCATGTATCGGCAGAACTACTGTGGTTGCCGCTTCTCGGCCGTCGAGGCGGCCATGGACCGCGCCCGCATCCGCGACGAGCGCAAGGCTGCCAAAAAGTAGTCCTTTTGGGCTGGCAGCCTGCTAGGATGTAGAGCGGACTTTAGCTATATAAGGAGTATTCGACGTGTCTATGCGTACCGATGATTTTGACTACAACCTTCCTGAGGAACTGATTGCCCAGGCTCCTGCTGAGCCGCGCGACTCCTGCCGCCTACTGGTGGTGGATCGCAAGGGCTCCCAGGCGGGAACGCCGCTGGAGCATGGCGGCACCGTCGAGCACCGCATCTTTCGCGACATCATCGACTATATCGAGCCGGGTGACGTGCTCGTCATCAACCAGACGCGCGTGATGCCGGCCCGCCTTATCGGTCGCAAGGCCGGCTCGGGCGGCGTGGTCGAAACGCTGCTGCTCAAGCGCCGCGAGGACGTGGATCCGCTGGGTCACGTTTGGGAGTGCTTGGTCAAGCCGGGCAAGCGCCTAAAGCCCGGCGCTCAGATTGAGTATCGCGCCGGTGGTGCCCATGCGCCCGAGGGCGCGCCCGTGGTGCTGACGGCCGAGGTCGTCGACTTTGTCACCGATAGCCGCGGCGGCCGCCTGGTGCGTTTTGAGCCGGCCGGTTGCAATGCCGCCGGCGAGCCGCGCACGCTCGATGAGGCCATCCATGCTGCCGGCCACGTGCCGCTGCCTCCCTACATTACCGATTACGAGGGCGATCCCGAGAAGTACCAGACCGTTTACGCCATGAAGGAGGAGCACTCAGCTGCCGCTCCCACGGCGGGCCTGCACTTTACTCCCGAGCTCATGGCGGCTATCGAGGCCAAGGGTGCGAAGTTTGCCGCCGTCGAGCTCGAGGTGGGCATCGATACCTTCCGTCTGGTGGAGGAGGACGACCCCACGCAGCACGTGATGCACACCGAGCGCTATCACGTGTCGCAGGAGGTTGTCGACGCCGTGCATAAGGCTAAGGCCGAGGGGCATCGCGTGATTGCTGTCGGTACCACCGCAGTCCGCTCGCTCGAGAGTGCGTTTGACGCGGACGCGCCGGTGTCCGATCCGGCTGTGACGGCGCGCTATTTTGAGGGCCGTAAGGACGGGGCCGACACGCTCGGCCGTGGTGACATCGTGGCGCGCGAGAACGCGACGACGCAGCTCTACCTCATGCCCGGCTCGACCTATCACGTGGTCGACGCACTGATCACTAACTTCCATGTTCCGCGCTCCACACTCATGATGCTCGTGAGCGCACTTGCTAGCCGCGACCAGATCATGGATGCCTACGCCGCCGCTATCGAGCAGCGCTACCGCTTCTTCAGCTTTGGCGACGCCATGCTCATTTGTTAGTTACGCGGTTCTACGAACCGCGTAACTGCTCGACGCTGCGCGGGCCGCATTTGGACAATCTGACGTTCAACTTCAAGGGCGCGACCAGAAGGTCAGCGCCCTTTCGTTTCACGTCACCTTGCCTCAAATGCGACCCGCTCGCTGTCGCTGGCAAAACATCGGCATTTCTTTGGTTGTCAAGAGATTGCCGTTCTGGCGGGTTTTCGCTGACTTCGCCAAAACAATGGCGTTGCCGTGGTTCAACCTGCCAAAAAGGGACAGGTTTATTTTGGCAGGTTTTATCTGGGCAAACGTTGTTGGCGCAATGGGGACTGCTTTATATGCACCAAGTTGGTGCAAAGTAGCCTGGCCCCTTTGCACCAATCAAAAAGTTGCGGTGAGTGTTTTTTGGCAGCCGGTTTACTTGCTCGCGAACAGCCAGATTAGGACGATCACGAGGATTACGGCGACAATGCAGACGATTGCGCCGGTGAATTTGACGCGTGAGTCGCGGGTGCGCTCGCGCACGTCGTTCTCGGCGGCTTCGAGCTGAGCCACTTCGCGCTCGGTTTCGGCGCGCTCGTCCTTATCGCGAGCCAGGGAGCCCGCGAGCGATTCGGTGATCTCGGGATGGTTGTGCACTTCGGTCGCCTGCTCGATGATCGACTGCGCATGCGCGACGTCCGCCTGGGCATTGGCGATAGCTTGCTCTTGCTCTTGACGCGCTTTGTCCTCGGTGACGATCTTCTCGCGTAATTCGCGCTGGCGCGTTGCAGCGGCCGCCTTTGCGGTCTGCAGCTCGTCGCGCGCGGCATCGGCCTCGGCCGTCACGGCCTGATGGGCGCGCTTGGCGTCGGCGATGGGGGCTTGCGCCTGCTCGACGGCGTGCTCGGCGGCTGCGAGCGAGTGCTCAAGATCGGCGGTGATGCGCGGGACATCTTCCTCGGCTTTACGCAGGGCATCAGCCGTGTCGGAGATCTGCATCGAAAGCTCGCTGGTGCGCACCGTATAGTTGGCGGGATTTGCCGAGGGATTGCGCTGCAGCTCGGCATACTCACGGCGCAACGTTTCGAGTTGAGCACGCGTGGCGTCGACGGTTTGCTGCGCTGCGGCAACGCCGGCGTCGCGCTCGGCCTTCACCTTGTCGCGGATGCGCTTGGAATCCTCGAGACGTCGTACGAGGCGGTTACCGGTCTCGCGCGAGCTGGCTTCGCGCGCTTCGACGGCATCGAGTGCGGCTTTGAGACGCCGCTCGGTGGCGTCGTCCTCTTCTTTTATTTGTTCGAGCTGCGCTTTGAGCTCTGTTGTCTTGGCGGCATGGGTATCGCGGTCGATTTCTGCCGCCGCGGCGGCCTTTTGTGCCGTGTCGATAGCGTGGCGCTGCTCGGCGACAATCTGGTCGTAACGCCCTGCGATATCCTGGCGCGTCTCGAGCTCCTCTCCTTGATCGGCGATGCGCTGATCAAGTTCGGCCAGGTGGGCACGAGCATCCGCGAGCGCCTTCTTTGCGGCGTTCATCTCGCGCATAGCAGAGGCGCCCTGGGCGATAAAAGTGCCTACGGCGTTTGCTGTATTTGAGACGGCGGTTCCCAGATCGCGGCTGGCTGCAGGGGTGTGTGGGGCGGTCGGGTGACCGGCGTCGGCCGTACCCGCATCGGGCGCCTGCGACGTGGCGATATTGCCGGTGCCGCCCTCGATCACGGAAAAGCCGGCAGTGTGCGGGTCGACTGCATCTGCGCCAATTGTAGGGTGCTCGAGCTGTAAGAACGAAGGTACGGTGCTGCCTTGGTCGGCAACGGGGGTCTCGCCAGGCACGAAGGTCGATGCGGCCTCGGCGGCCTTCTCTTCTTCGGCGTCCACATCGGCGTCGGCCACGGCGTCTTTCATCGCTTTGACGGCATCCATCATGGAGTCCATGACGGCATCGAGCTCTTCTTCCGAAGATACCTCGATGGGTCCTGCCGCCTGTGACGCGGGGTCCGTGTCGGGCTCGGCGTCGTTCGACTCCGGTTGCTCGCCTTCGTCATGCTCGACAGTATCGCCTGTGTCTGTTGCCTTATCCGCACCGGCGTGCGCATCTTTGGCGGATGCATCGACGGAAGCGGCGACGCAGGTAGGAGTGCTGCAGTCGTCGACGGCGTCTGCGGAATCATCAATATGCTGCTGAGTCTGGGGGTCCAGCTCGTCTGTCATAGGCATGTGCTCCTCATCGTTGATTGTCACCCTATGATAAAGTCTCGCGCCGGCATCCCGCGCGCCGCAGCAAAGTTTCAAAACGTGTTCGATGGCTCGCTTGGATAGCAAAAATTTGGCCGCTATATTCAGTTTGCGCTTGACATTCCCTTCTCCGAAAGACGTTATGCCGTTCACCTGCCGCGGTCTTTATAATGGTTTGCGTATGAACCGCAACCAAGGAGTTCCAGTTTATGGACCAGAGCCTATTTAAATTCGACCTGATCGCCGAGGATCCGACGACGCATGCGCGTGCCGGCGTGCTGCACACTCCGCACGGCGACATCGAGACGCCGATCTTTATGCCCGTGGGCACCAAGGCAAACGTCAAGGGCATTCCTGCCGAGACTGTCAAGCAGCTCGGCGCCCAGATCGTGCTCGCCAATACCTATCACCTGTCCATGCGTCCCGGCGAGGACACCATCGCCGAGTTGGGTGGCCTGCACAAGTTTATGAACTGGCATGGCCCCATCCTCACTGATTCCGGCGGTTTCCAGGTGTTCAGCCACAACGACGCCGTCAAGCTCACCGACGAGGGCGTGCGCTTTATCGTCAACGACTACGACGGCCGCCACGTGTTCTGGACGCCCGAGGACAACATGGAAATCGCCATGAAGCTCGGCTCCGACATCTGCATGCAGCTCGATCAGTGCCCGGGCTATCCCGCCACGCGCGCCTACGTTGAGCGCGCCGTTGAGCTGTCGAGCATGTGGGCCGAGCGTTGCTATAAGGCTCATACCCGTGACGACCAGGCGCTCTTTGGCATCGTTCAGGGTGGCATGCATCTGGACCTGCGCTTGCGTTCGCTGCGCCATCTGGAGGAGTGCGGTGACTTCCCCGGTTACGGCATTGGCGGCTACTCGGTGGGCGAGGACCACGAGACCATGTTTGAGACGCTGGCGCCGCTCGCGAGTGAGTACATGCCCAAACATAAGCCGCGCTACCTGATGGGCGTCGGCAACCCGACGACGCTCGTGCGTGGTGTAGGCGTGGGCATCGACATGTTCGACTGCGTGCTGCCGACGCGCACCGGCCGCATGGGGACGGCGTTCTCGAGCGAGGGTCGCCTTAACTTCCGCAACGCCCGCTTTGCGCACGACGACGGCCCCATCGATCCCACCTGTACCTGCCCGGTGTGCACAGGCGGCTACAGCCGTGCGCTCATTCGCCACATGGTCACGCAGAAGGAGATGCTCGGCGGCATTTTGCTTTCGATGCACAACATCTACTACCTGCTCAACCTTATGCAGCGTGCCCGCCAGGCCATTATCGAGGGCCACTACGGTGCGTTCGTGAGCGACTGGATGAACAGCCCCGCGGCAGTGGATTACTAAGAGCTGCGGGTGCGCTTACGGGGGCGCTCGCGCGGTGTCGAGGCTACGTGCCAATCGACCGTGCGTAGCCGGCGCCGGGCATCGCATGCGTCGGCATCGGTTGCACGACCTCTGACCGATGCCTTGCAAGCGTTTGATGCATCGTGGGTACCATACCGAATGGTTGATGTTCGGGCGGGTGTTTGACGCATGGCGTCGACCCCGCCCGTTTCTATTTTCGATAGGAGTATCCCATGATTAAGAATGAGAACGTCGAGGGCGAGCCGGCCTACGACGAGACGTACCGACGCGGCCCCGTGGTTATGCGCGGCCCTATGATTCCTAAGGACAACACCTACGCCAACCTGCTGGCGCCCGAGGACTCGACTGACTGGTTGCACGCCGACCCGTGGCGTGTGCTGCGCATTCAGGCCGAGTTTGTCGATGGCTTCGGCGCGCTTGCCGAGCTCGGGCCCGCGGTGACCATCTTCGGCAGTGCCCGCACGCCCAAGACCGATCCACTCTACAAGGCGGCGCGCACGGTCGGCCGCAAGATCGCGCAGCGCGGCGTGGCGGTTATCACCGGCGGTGGTCCTGGCATTATGGAGGCGGCCAACAGGGGAGCGGCGAGCGCCAACGGCAAGTCGGTCGGCTTGGGTATTGAGCTTCCGCACGAGCATGGGCTCAACAAATACGTGAACCTCGGCATGGACTTCCGCTACTTCTTTGTGCGCAAGACCATGTTTGTCAAATACAGCTCGGGCGCCATCGTGTTTCCCGGTGGTTTTGGTACGCTCGACGAGATGTTTGAGGTGCTCACGCTGGTGCAGACGCACAAGGTCAAGCGCATGCCGCTTGTTTTGGTGGGCAGCGAATACTGGCAGGGCCTGTTCGACTGGCTCAACGGCCCGGTGATGGATGCCGGCATGATTAGCCCACTCGATCCAGACCTCGTCCACATCACCGATGACCTCAACGAGGCCGTCGATATTGTCCTGAGCGGGCTGATGTAGGGTAGGTAAAATGGGACGGGGCTAAAAAGACTGGTCTGAAACGTTTGATACCAGTCTTTTTAGCCCCGTCCCAAATGAACTGCTTCCAAGTTGCGGTGGAATAGGGATTGATTGGTGACGATGCGCTTGGCGCCACGACCCTTTTTGATCGCCTTGATCTTGCTCGATTTCCACTCCGGCGAAACGGTCAGGCGAATATTGAGCATCTGCGTGAGCTGGCCTGCACCTGGTCGAGCGGCTCTTCGCCTTCGATAATCACATGAAGTGGAATCACGTAAATGCCGAGCTCTTGGGCGCGGGCGGGGGAGATGCCCGACGTGGAGTCGGTTATGATGGCAAAAGACATAATTGCACCTTTCGTTGGGGCGCTTGCGCGCCGCCTTCTGAGAGCAAAGTGCGAAAGTATAGTAGAGTCGTTCCACATTACTAGGTTCAATTGTTGAATAGTCAACAGTTTGAAGTGTCAGTGTGGAAATCTTCAACTGGGGAAGAGGGATGTCGATGGAGGCTCTGGAGATATGCAAGCGGTCGGTCGTGCTGTTTGATTTTGACGGCACGGTGGCCGACACGGGCCGTGCGGTGATGACCTCGACGCGTAAAACGCTGGCTGCGCGCGGGTTTTCTGAGGCGCAGATGGGTGACCTGCGCCGTATGATCGGGCCTCCGTTGTGGAAGAGCTTCCACGACTTTTACGGCTTCTCGCGCGAGGAGTCGCTTGTGGTGGCCGACGAGTACCGTGCCTTTTTTGATGAGCTGGGACCGGAAGAGTACCCCGTGTTCGATGGAATTCCCGAACTGCTCGATGGCCTGGCCGCCCAGGGGCATCACTTGGCCGTGGCGACGTCGCGCATGGAGGCAAAGTGTATCGACATGGTGGGCGAGCTGGGGCTTTCGCAGTTTGAGGCGGTGGTCGGTATGAATCCGCCGCAGGGGCGCGAGACCAAGGCCGATTCGGTTCGCGATGCCCTGGCGGCGCTCGGCGCGACGGCGGACGATGCCGTGATGATCGGCGATCGCTTTAACGATGTGGAGGGCGCGCACGCCAGGGGCGTGCCGTGCATTGGCATCTATTCGGGCGCGGCGGTGCCGGGCGAGCACGAGGCGGCGGGTGCCGATGCAGTGGTACACTCGGTGGCCGAGCTTGCTAAACTTTTCGCCATCTAATGACGTTATGTGAGGGGCGGGTGTGGCCGTCGCTCATTGGT
Source organism: Collinsella sp. WCA1-178-WT-3 (M1) (assembly GCF_009696325.1). Lineage (GTDB taxonomy): Bacteria > Actinomycetota > Coriobacteriia > Coriobacteriales > Coriobacteriaceae > Collinsella. The sequence goes on along the minus strand of NZ_VUME01000003.1, from coordinate 75,518 downwards.
AAGGAGGTCGTCCATGAATCAGGTGGAGCAGAGCGTTACCGAGTATGTCGACGAGATCTGGGAAGATGTCGTTGCCGATATCGAGCAGCTGGTGAGCTATCCGTCCGTGGCCGTTGCTGCCCATGCGGAGCCCGGTGCGCCGTTTGGCCGCCCGGTCCGTGATGCGCTCGATTGTGCGCTCGGCATTGCGCAAAAGCTCGGCTACCAGACGAGCGACGACGAGGGCTATGTGGGCATCGCCGACATTCCCGGCCGCGGCGATAAGCAGCTTGCGACCATCTGCCATGTGGATGTGGTGCCCGCCGGTCCCGGTTGGAACACCGACCCGTTTGCGATGGAGCGCCGCGAGGGCTGGCTGCTCGGTCGTGGCGTGATCGACGACAAGGGCCCGGCCGTGTTGTCGCTCTACGCCGGTGCCTACCTGATCAAGCACGGCATTGTGCCGCGCTATACCTTCCGCGCGCTGCTGGGCTGCGATGAGGAAGTGGGCATGTCCGACGTTCACCATTATCTGGAGAACCACGCAGACCCCGACTTTTTGTTTACGCCCGATGCCGAGTTCCCGGTCTGCAATGCCGAGAAGGGCCAGTTTGGGGCGACGTTTGTGAGCTCCAAGATCGACGGCGGGCGCATCGTATCGTGGAGCGGTGCCGAGGCGAGCAACGCCATTCCGTCGCAGTCTATCTGCGAGCTCGCGATTGCCGCCGATGAGCTGCCGGCGCCCGTTGAGAACGCCGACCGCCTGGAGATCACGGCGCTCGATAACGGGCATGCGCAGATTTTCGCCCACGGTATTGGCGGTCACGCTTCGATGCCCGAGGGAACGATCAATGCCGTCGGCCTCATCGTGGCGTATCTGCGCGAGGCCGAGGACGCGTTTGGTGCACGCGACGAGCGCCTGCTGACGCCCGCCGAGCACGAGTTTGTCAAGTTCCTGACCTTTGTACATGCGGATGCCTATGGCCACGGCCTGGGTATCGACGCGACGAGCCCGGCGTTTGGCCCGCTCACGTGCAACCCCGGTGTTATCCGTGTGATGGATGGCCATATTGAGCAGGTCATCGACGTACGTTTCCCCGACAGCACGAGCGCCGATACCATCTGCGAGCAGCTCGAGCCGCTCGTGGGCCGCTTTGGCGTGACGTGCCGTGTGGGTCGTGCAAAGGCGCCGTTCTCGGTGTCCGCCGACGATCCGGCCGTGAAGGCGCTTATTGATACCTATAACGAGTTTACGGGCAAGCACGCCGAGCCCTTTGCCATGGGCGGTGGCACGTACGCGCGCAACTTTGCCCGCGCCGTGTCGTTTGGCCCCGAGGAAACCGGCCTGGAGCTGCCCGCATGGGGCGGCCAGATGCACGGCCCCAACGAGTGCGCCAACGAGGAACAGCTCAAGCAGGCGCTCAAGATCTACATCGTGGCGATTTTGCGCTTGAATGAGCTGGAGCTTTAAGGTTACACGGTTTCCTAATCTAAGTTGCGATGGAATAGTTCCTAGAATGGGCCATTTGATGGCCAAGCAGGAACTATTTCACCGCAACTTTGTTTTTATTGGTGTAAAAGGCGGGCCATGCCTGGGGGCGGGTTTGTTATTCGTTTGTAAAGCCGAGTCGCGCTTGCGGTAAGGGTCTATCAAATGCCCGTAAGAAACCGCAGTTGGCGCGGGCACCGCCCGATCGAGGCCGTATCTTTCCAAACAGCAAAGCGGGCAGGGTGCCCGCGAGTCGCATGTATGAAAGGAAGATCATGCTCGATCAGGCTTATTCTCGTCGTCAGTTCCTCGGCCTCGCTGGTGGTCTTGCCAGCTTCGTGGGCCTCGGCCTCGTTGGTTGCGGCGGCGCAGGCGCTTCCAACGCCGCCGACAAGGGCAGCGCCGCTGCCGAGTCCGTCTCCGGCGAGGTGACCTACGACGGCGCCTCCTCGTTCCAGGCTCTCGTCGAGGCCGCTGCCGAGAAGTTCATGGACGCCAACCCGGACGTCTCCGTCTCTGGCTCGGGCAACGGTTCGGGCAAGGGCCTGACCGCCGTTGCCGCCGGTACCGTTACCATCGGTAACTCCGACGTCTTCGCCGAGACCAAGCTCGAGGCCGACCAGGTCAAGAACCTCGTCGACCACGAGGTCGCCGTCGTGGGCATGGGCCCCGTCGTCTCCAAGAACGTGAAGGTCGACGACTTGTCCCTCGAGCAGCTCAAGGGCATCTTCTCCGGCCAGATCACCAACTGGAAGGAGGTCGGCGGCGACGACGCCACCATCGTCGTTCTCAACCGCAAGGCCGGCTCCGGCACCCGCGCCACCTTCGAGGCCGCCGTCTTTGGTGACGAGGCCGTCGACTTTAAGGGCGACGCCGAGCTCGACAAGTCCGGCGACGTTCAGACTCAGATGGCCAGCACCGACAACGCCATCTCCTACCTCGACTTCTCGCACTTCGACGACTCTAAGTTCAACGCCATCAAGGTTGAGGGCGTGGAGCCCAAGAGCGCAAACGTCACCGACGACTCCTTTAAGATCTGGGCGACCGAGCACATGTACTGCGCAAAGGACGCCGACGATGCCACCAAGGCCTTCCTGGAGTTCATGCTTTCCGACGACGTCCAGGGCAAACTTGTCGAGGAGCAGGGCTTTATCCCTGTCTCTGCCATGAAGGTCGTCAAGGACGCCAGCGGCAAGGTCTCCGCTAAATAAGTAATCGCCCCGGAAAGGTTTGCAATGGCAAAACAGCTGCCAAAGCGCGACCTTGAGAACGTGGGCCTGGGCGTCACGGGCGCGTGCGTAGCGCTCGTGACGCTTGTCGTTGCCGCGCTCATCTTTATGGTCGCCCAAAAGGGCCTCTCGGCTTTTCTCAAGGACGGCGTTTCGGTCGTCGAGTTCTTTACCGGCACCAAGTGGGACCTGGCCAACACGGCCGAAAACGGCCTGCCCTATACCGGCGCCCTGCCCCTGATCGTCACCTCGTTTGCGGTCATGGTGCTCTCCACGCTTATCGCGCTGCCCATCGCCATCGGCTCTGCTATCTTTGCGGTCGAGATTAGCCCTAAGTTTGGCTCCAAGGTGTTTCAGCCGCTTATTGAGCTTTTGACCGGCATTCCCTCGGTCGTCTTTGGCCTGGTCGGCTTTCACGTGGTCGTCGGCCTTATGAAGAGCGTTTTCCATGTGAGCACGGGCCTGGGCATCTTGCCCGGCGCCATCGTGCTGGCCGTCATGATCTTGCCGACGATGACCACCCTTTCGGTCGATGGCCTGCGTGCCGTGCCCGATAGCTACCGTCTGGGTTCGCTCGCGCTGGGCTACACCCGCTGGCAGACCATCTGGCACGTGGTACTCAAATCCGCCATGCCGTCGCTCATGACCGCGGTCATCCTCGGCATGACCCGTGCCTTTGGCGAGACGCTCGCCGTGCGCATGGTTATCGGCGGCATCGAGGCCATGCCGACGTCGCTGCTGTCGCCGGCCTCCACCATCACCACCACGCTCACCACGTCTATGGCGGTCTATGCCGAGGGCTCGGCCCAGGACGACGTCCTGTGGGCGCTCGGTCTGCTACTGATGGGCATGAGCCTCATCTTTATCCTGATCATCCACCTTATCGGCCGCAAGGGGGCGAAGGCTCGTGGCTAGCACGCGCATTCATATCGACGAGGCGAGACTCAGGCGTGTCAAAAAACAGGACCGCATCGCCACGGGCGTGCTGGCGGCAATCGTCGCCATCGTCATGCTCATCGTCGTCTCCATGGTGGCCTATATTCTGTTCGAGGGCATCTCGACGCTGTTCCAGCCGGGATTTCTCACGCAGCCCGCGCGCGCCAACGGAACCCAGGGCGGCGTGCTCTACCAGCTGTTCGACTCGTTCTATCTGCTGCTGATCACCTTAAGTATCTCGGTGCCCATCAGTCTGGGCGGCGCGGTCTTCCTGGTTGAGTACGCGCCGGACGGCCCCATCCGCGACATTGCCTCCACCGCCATCGAGACGCTGTCCTCGCTGCCTTCCATCGTCGTCGGCATGTTCGGCTTTCTGGTGTTCTCGGTGCAGCTGGGCTGGAAGTACTCCATCATCTCCGGCGCCGTCGCGCTCACCATGTTCAACATCCCCATCCTGGTGCGCGTGATTCAGCAGGCGCTCGAGGACGTGCCGCAGGCCCAGCGCGATGCGTGCCTGGCTATGGGCCTCACCCGCTGGGAAGCCACGCTGCACATCCTGATCCCCGAGGCCATGCCCGCCATCGTGACCGGCATCGTGCTTTCGGCCGGCCGCGTGTTTGGCGAGGCCGCGGCGCTGCTCTTTACCTCGGGCATGAGCTCGCCGGTGCGTCTGAACTTCTTGAGCTTTAACCTGTCGAGTCCCACTTGCGCCTGGAACGTGTTCCGCCCCGGTGAGTCGCTCGCCGTGCACATCTATAAGATCTATGGCGAGGGCAGCCCCGAGGCACAGCAGATTGTTTGGGGCACCGCGGCACTGCTGATGATCTGCGTGCTGCTGTTTAACGTAGTCGCCCGTATCGTGGGTAAGCAACTGGCAAGGAGGATGACGGCCGAATGAGCGAGATAAATGAAACGCCCGCAACCGAGGCGGCCGCGTCCGAGACCCAGGACTTTTTGTCGAGCGTGGGGGAGAGCGAGAAGCGCGTGCGCGTAAGCGGCAAAGCCGTGAGCGACGAGGTCGTGCTTTCCACCAAGGACGTCAACGTTTACTATGGCGACCACCATGCGCTGCACGATACGTCGCTCGACTTTCACAAGGGCGAGATCACGGCGCTCATCGGGCCTTCGGGCTGCGGTAAGTCGACCTTTTTGCGCAGCCTCAACCTTATGAATCGCGAGATTCGCGGCTGCCGCGTGGAGGGCGAGATCAACTATCGCGGGCGCAACGTGAACACCAAGACCGAGAACACCTACGAGCTGCGTCGCTCCATTGGCATGGTGTTCCAGCAGCCCAACCCTTTCCGCAAGTCCATTCGCGACAACATCACGTTTGCGCCCAAACGCCACGGCATTACTGACCGCGACGAGCTCGATCGCATGGTCGAGGAAAGCCTGCGCGGCGCGGCGCTGTGGGACGAGGTCAAGGACAAGCTCGACAAGAGCGCCTACGCGCTTTCGGGCGGCCAGCAGCAACGCCTGTGTATTGCGCGCACGCTGGCGCTCAATCCCGATGTGATTCTGTTTGACGAGCCCTGCTCGGCGCTCGACCCCATCTCGACGCTGGCAATCGAGGACCTGATGTCATCGATTGTTGCCGACCGCGCCATCGTCATCGTGACGCACAACATGGAGCAGGCGTCGCGCGTGTCCAACCGCACGGCGTTTTTCTACATGGGCGATATGGTCGAGTACGACGAGACCGACGAGATTTTCCAACGGCCCAAGGATAAGCGGCTGAATGATTACCTCACCGGCATGTTCTCCTAGTCCGGGACATGCTTGAGGCCCGCGGCGGCCATGGTTGCCGCGGGACTGATTGGAGAGGCGGGTCATCTCTTGCGGGAGATGGCCCGCCTTTTTGCTCTGCGACCGAAACGACCACCACAAAGGGGACAGGCACCTTCGTGGTGGTTTGGGGTGGGGCTCGCTGCTATCATGGACAACGTTGAATTTCTACGAAGGAGCAGGGCATATGGCGATTCTTTTGGGATGCGATTCCGTCAGCCTAGAGTTTCCCACCAAGCATATTTTCGATAGCGTGACGCTCGGCGTGGACGAGGGCGACCGCATTGGCATCGTCGGTAAAAACGGCGACGGCAAGTCGACGCTGCTGAGCGTGCTCGCCGGTACGCTGGAGCCCGACGACGGCCGCGTGACGCATCGCCGCGACACGACGATTGGTTTGCTCGGCCAAAAGGACAATCTGGTCGATACCGACACCGTGCATCATGCCGTCGTCGGCGACACGCCCGAGTACGAATGGGCTTCGAGCCCGCGTACGCGCCAGATCCTGGCCGGCCTTATTAGCGATGTGCCCTGGGAGGGCACGGTGGGCGAGCTTTCGGGCGGTCAGCGCCGTCGCGTGGACCTCGCGCGCCTGCTGATCGGCGACTACGATGTACTCATGCTCGACGAGCCCACCAACCACCTGGACATGCGCACCATCAACTGGCTCGCACGCCACTTAAAGGCCCGCTGGCAGCGCGGCCAGGGCGCCATGCTCGTGGTCACGCACGACCGTTGGTTCTTGGACGAGGTCTGCACCAGCATGTGGGAGGTCCACGACGGCCAGGTCGACCCCTTCGAGGGCGGCTACTCCGCATATATCCTGCAGCGCGTAGAGCGCGACCGCATGGCCGCCGTTACCGAGGAGCGCCGTCGCAACATGGCGCGCAAGGAGCTCGCGTGGCTGAGCCGCGGCGCACAGGCGCGCTCCACCAAGCCCAAGTTTCGTGTGGAGGCCGCTCGCGAGCTCATCGCCGACGTGCCGCCCGTGCGCGACGAGCTGGAGCTCAAGCGCCTGGCGGTGAGTCGCCTGGGCAAGCAGGTTATCGACGTGGTCGACGTGGACGCCGGCTATGCCGATACCGACGGCGCGCCCAAGCAGGTGCTCACCGATGTGACCTGGCTCATTGGCGCGGGCGACCGCTATGGTCTTTTGGGCGAGAACGGCGCCGGCAAGTCCACACTGCTCGATGTGATTCAGGGCAAGCTCGCGCCCCTGCGCGGCCGCGTGAAGATTGGCCAGACGGTGCGCTTTGGCGTGCTGTCGCAGCAGCTCGAGGAGCTCGAGCCCTACATGGGCGACACGATCCGCGAGGTGCTCAGCAACTACAAGAAGTATTACGTCATCGATGGCAAGGAGACCTCGCCCGAGAAGCTCTGCGAGCGTCTGGGCTTTACGACGCAGCAGCTCTGGAGCCGTATCGGCGATCTTTCGGGCGGACAGCGCCGTCGCCTATCGCTGCTGCTGACGATCCTGGACGAGCCCAATGTGCTCATCCTGGACGAGCCCGGCAACGACCTGGATACCGACATGCTGGCGATTGTCGAGGACCTGCTCGATGGTTGGCCCGGCACGTTGATTCTGGTAACGCATGACCGCTTTTTGATGGAGCGCGTGACCGACCAGCAGTGGGCGCTGCTCGACGGCCACCTGACGCACATGCCCGGCGGCGTCGACCAGTACCTGCGCCTGTGCAATGCCACCGCCGAGGGCGAGCCCGTGGGTGCGCCGAGCGCCAAGACCGGCACGTTCGACACCGGTGCCGCGGCAGCTGCGGCCGAAAAGCCCAAGGCGAGCGGTCAGCCCAATGGCCTTTCCAACGCCGAGCGCCAGAAGCTCCGCCGCGAGGTGAGCTCGCTCGAGCGCAAGATGGAGACGCAGCGCGCTCGCGTGGAGGAGGCCGAGGCCGCGATGGCTCAGGTCGACCCCACCAACTACACGGCGCTGGGCGAGCAACAGGCAAAGATCGACGAGGCTCACGCCGCTATGGACGAGCTGGAGATGGCGTGGCTCGAGGCGAGCGAGAAGCTCGAGGGCGAGGAGTAGACGAGGATGATCAAAGCCGCGTTTTTCGATATCGACGGTACGCTACTGAGCTTTAAGACGCACCGGATTCCGGCGTCGGCGCAGCAAGTGCTCGACAGCTTTCACGAGCAGGGGATTGCGTGCGTGATCGCCACGGGCCGTCCGACCTACCAGATGCCCGATTGGCTGTTCGATCTTGGCTGGGATGCGTATATTACGCTTTCGGGCCAGCACTGTTTTGATGCCGAGGGCGTCTACCGCAGCTGCCCGATTGATCCGGACGACGTTGCGGTGATTGTGGACCAGGTGGCCGAGGGGCGCTATGACTCACTGTGCATGCAGGGCGAGAACTCGTTTGTGAACCGCCTGTCCGAGCGCGTGGTGACGGCCGGTAACAACGCGGGAATCGTCTACCACGAGGAGCCGTTTGAGCACGCCTTCGATGCGCCGGTTTACCAGTTCTGCGCCTTTGTGGATCCGGCCGACGAGCATGTCGTGACCGATGCCGTGTCGCATTCGCTCACCACGCGCTGGTGTGACCTGTTCTGCGACATTATTCCGGCCAACGGCGGCAAGGACCTGGGTGTGGCGGCGACGCTGGAGCGCCTGGGCATCGACGCGAGCGAGGCGATCGCCTTTGGCGATGGCGAGAACGACCTGTCGATGTTTGCCTCCGTGGGTACGAGCGTGGCCATGGGCAACGCGCAGGATACCGTGAAGGCCGCGGCGACCTACGTGACGACCGCCGTGGACGACGACGGAATTTACAACGCCGCAAAGCACTTTGGGCTGCTATAGCTGCGGCTCGGCACTTGGGGACGTTCCTTTTCTGCCGGCAGTTGGGGACGCCCCTTGCGCGTTGTGTGCCGCGTCGCCCGGCCGGACAGCCACGTATGCTACAGGTTCTTGACATTCATCGCGCGCATGGCGTTCAGGATGGCGATGATCGCCACGCCCACGTCGCCGAACACGGCGAGCCACATGTTGGCGATGCCGAGCGCCGCGAGTACCAGAATCAGCAACTTAATGCCCAGCGCAAAGATGATGTTCTGCCAAACAATCGTCATGGTCTTGCGAGCCACGCGGATCGCGCGGGAAATGTTGGACGGCTTGTCGTCCATCAGTACAACGTCCGCTGCCTCGATTGCGGCGTCGGAGCCCATGGCGCCCATGGCGACGCCAACGTCTGCACGGGTGAGCACGGGCGCATCGTTGATACCGTCGCCCACAAAGGCGAGTTTGCCCTTGCCCGATTCGGTCGCCAGCAATGCCTCGACGCGCTCGACCTTGTCTCCTGGCAGAAGCTGCGCGTGGAACTCATCGAGTCCCAGCTGCTTTGCCACGGCGGCGGCCACTTCCTCGCGGTCTCCCGTGAGCATGACGGTGCGCTTGACGCCGGCAGCGTGCAGCTCGCGAATCGTTTGCTCGGCATCGGCTTTGACGGTGTCGGCAATTACGATGTGACCGGCATAGACGTCATCGACCAACACATGGAGGATAGTGCCGACGACCTCGCAATCGGGTGCTTTGATGCCGATCGCGGCGAGCATCTTGGCATTGCCGACGACGACGTGTTTGCCGTCGATGGTCGCCGTCACGCCATGGCCCGCGTCGTTGGCGGAGTCGCATACACGCTTGGGGTCGAGTTGGCCCTGGAAGGCGGCGCGCACCGACTGCGCGATGGGATGGTCGGAGAATGACTCGGCGAGGGCTGCGACTTCAAGCAGCGATTGCTCGGTATAGCCGCCCTCGGGGTGCACCGCGACGACCGAGAACGTGCCGTTGGTGAGCGTGCCGGTTTTGTCGAAGACGACGGTATCCACATCGGCGAGCGCCTCGAGGTAGTTGGAGCCCTTGATGAGAACTCCCAGCTTGGACGCGCCGCCGATGCCGCCAAAGAAGCTCAGCGGCACGCTAATTACGAGTGCGCACGGGCAGCTGACGACGAGGAAGGTCAGGCCGCGCAGGATCCAATCGGACCAAGCACCGGTCACCAGGCCGCCGCCGAGCGCGAGCACCGCTGCCGCGCCGGTGACGGCGGGCGTGTAGACGCGGGCGAACCGTGTGATGAAGTTTTCGGTGCGTGCCTTCTTTTCGCTGGCGTTTTCCACAAGCTCCAGGACGCGCGCGACGGTGGACTCGCCAAAGGGTTTGGTGGTGCGTACGCGGATAAGACCCGTCATGTTGATGCAGCCGCTGATGATATCGTCGCCGGTCTTGGCGGTACGGGGGACCGACTCGCCGGTGAGGGCGGCGGTGTCGAGCTGGGTCTCGCCATCGACGATAACGCCGTCGATGGGCACACGCTCGCCGGGCTTGATGACAATGACGGTGCCGACGGCGATGTCATCGGGAAAGACCTGCTCGAGCGTGCCGTCAGCTTGCTCAACGTTGGCGTAATCGGGCGCGATGTCCATCATGGCGCTGATCGATTTGCGGCTCTTGCCCACGGCGTAGGCCTGGAACAGCTCGCCGACCTGGTAGAACAACATAACGGCGGCGCCTTCGGCCATGTGCGGGTCGGCGTCGGGGAAGAGCACCGTGGCAAACGCGCCGATGGTCGCGACGGCCATGAGAAAGCTCTCGTCGAACGCCTTGCCGCGGCGGATGTTGCTGAATGCCTTTTGGAGCACGTCGTATCCGGCAATCAAAAACGGCACGAGGAACAGCACAAAGCTGGCGTAGATGTTGCCGGGCTCTCCAAATGCGATAGTGAGGGCGCCGAGCTCATCGAGGGCGTACACCACGACAAAAATACCCAGTGCTACCAGGATGCGGTTGCGTTTATGCTCGAGTGACTCTTTTTTCTTGCGCTTCTTCTTTTTCTTCTTGGGGTCGGCGGTTGCCATGACTCGTATCCTCCCATTTGAATGTATGAACACTCGCTCATATAACATCGCGACAAAGGCCGCGACAAGCGCGGCCTTGCGTATCGGCGTATGCGCAGGCTAGAGAATGATCTCGCAGTCCGGCTCAGCGTCGGCGGTGAACTCCACGACGCGATCGAGGACCTCGTCGAACTCAGCGTCGTCGGCCTCGAGCGTCAGCTTCTGAGTCATAAAGTTGACCGAAACGGACTTGACGCCCTCGAGCTTAGCCAACTCGTCCTGAAGCTCACGCGCGCAGTTGGCGCAGTCGATCTCGTCGAGCTTGAACTGCTTTTTCATGATGGGTTCCTTTCCCTGTATTTGCGGCTTGGGTGCAGACCGCGCTGGTACCGTGGTTGGTCGCTATTCGCAGATGTGGCTCATGCCTTGGTTGAGCATGGTGTAGACATGATCGTCGGCGAGCGAGTAGAGGATATTGCGCCCGTCGCGCCGGAATTTAACCAGGTGCGACTGTTTGAGCGTGCGCAGCTGGTGCGACACCGCGGACTGCGAGGTCGCAGTCGCTTCGGCAATGTCGGCCACGCAGAGTTCGCGGCCCATGAGAGCGTAGAGGATCTTGATACGCGTGGTGTCGCTGAAAACCTTGAACAAGTCGGCAAGGTCGTACAGCAGCTCCTCGTCGGGAAGGTCCTCGGGCGAGCAAGTGGTGGGGATGTCGGGCACGATGATGGTGTCGATGTCGGTCCTTATTTCATCGGCGTGTTCGCTCATTGCAATATCCTTTCATATGAACATGTGCTCATATAACTTACTTCCGAGTATATGAGCGCATGTTCATATGTCAATATAATTTGCGAAATTTATTGCTGTCGATTGGCCCCAGAGGCGGCTAAGGGCATTGGTTGGTGCTGATAAGGCCGCCGATGCCAACGTGGGTATCCCGGCGACGTGCAAAAACGGGAGTTTTCAGCATCGACGAGGGGTTATTTATTGCATGATACGGCGTCGTTTGCCGGCACAGGGCTTTACTGGAGTGCAAATGGCAATAGATATTCCCCAGCTGTTGCCTAACTTACATCGAAAACAGCGGCTTCGGTGCAAAATGGGGCAATTCGGCCGCCCTCGGATACTCGGCTCTGCTGAAAACTCCCGTTTTTGCACGTCGCCGGGGTACCCACCCTGTCAGTCCGCCTCTGTTCTGGCCCCGTACACCCTGCCTTCGGGTGTGGAGGTGCTTGTTTGGGCGAACTCCGGGCAATCCAGCTCGATGACTTGCATGTCGTCGATGGCCGGGACATTGTTGATCGTCGGGTCGTCCAGCGAGATGCCCTCGAGCACTGCGCGCTCGAGCTCAAGTGCATTACCCTGCGCTGCGTCTTGACGGAGGAGCTCCTCAATACGCTTCTTTTCCTCGATAAATCTCCTGAGCACAAATTGTCGCAGCTCTTCTTGCTTGATTGCGAAATCTTTGGGCAGGCGCGATGGGCGAATGCCCTCCTTTCGCTGGATTGCCTCCATAACCCTGGCGAAGGCGCTGGCGTGCATAAAGGAATAGCGACTGACGGTAATGATTCCGTAGCCCATGGACGCCAGCGCGTTCTTGCGCTCTTCGTCAATGGCGCGGTCTTCTTCGGCATCGTGCTGAAATCCGTTGTATTCGATGTCGGTTCGGGACCGCTTGAGATATGCATCCATATAGAACTTTTCGCGCCGCGTGAGATTTTTTGCAGCAGCTGTGACCTTTACTTCGTAGTCGGTCTCGATCTCGCTAATGCCAAGACCGCCCTCGCGCCTGGGTAGCGTGAGCATCATGACAAACGCCGTTTCCATCGGCGATCGGCATCCGTCCCGCACGCATTGGATGGCTTTTCGGGCAAGTTCGAGGCCCTTGCAGTCGATGAGGGAGTTAAAGAAGTGTTTGAGGCTCGAAGTCGAGGTGAGCGCGAAGCGCTCGGTATAGGATGTCGAGGCATCGTGCCCAAGGGAATAGGCGCCACACAGTTCGAAGTAGTACTCCACAAGTTCTCGAAAGGGAAGATAGGTTGCGGCCTGAAGCGCACAGAGTTCGACGCCGACAATATAGATGTCGTCGGCAAGCTTGATAAAGCGCGAGCTCGCGAATCGCTTGGATGATACGTGGCACTTGCAGCCCGTCATGCTGCGCACGTTTGCGCGCTCGAACACCGTTGTATCGAGCGGGGCATCGTTATCCAGAGCGACGTTGTGCCTGGCGAGCCAGTCGGCGGCAGAGTCGAGCAGCTCCTTGCTGGGGCGCGCCCCGTAGATCTTGGCAGGGCTGCATGGCTCGGTGCCAATTGCGGATACCGAGTATGCGGCTTGGTAGACCGCTTTTGCCGTGTTATGTGAAAGTACGATACTCATACAGATAGCATGGCAGACCAGGCAGCGGGGTTCGCAATGAACGCCAAGGCAAAATATCGCGGCATAACAAAAGCTGTCCAAGCGCTTGACGTCAATGATGGAGAAAGATGCTATTTGGAGCATTGTCGCAGCTCGCTGGCTACGCAGACCTCCACAACTGATGCTGGTCAGCATCGTTTTGATGCAAAGACGGCGTCAACAAAAATGTGCAATTTGGCTTGAACATGCGCAAATGAAGTTCTTGGTTATGCGGAGGCTAGACATCGGGGGCTGGAGGGCCGCGTTGTACGGCGCGAAAAACGGGCCGATATCCGCTTGGACATCGGCCTGTTTTTGCGCCGCTTGAGAGGAGCGCCTCGGCGTGTCGCTTTTGCGCGGGGCGCTATGGTCCGGCAAGTATTGCTCGCGAATGGCGCCTCTGCTTGGCAATCTACTTGGCAAACAGGTTCTTGAGGTTGAACTCGGCCTGCACCGTGCGGAGCATGAGGTCGGTGTCGTCGAGGCCCAGGTGCTGCTCGTTGGCGTCGGGCGCGAGGGTGCCGCGACGGCGTGCCCAGTTCTCGAGTGCGGCGGGTGCGGACTCGCGGGGGAGCGAGCGAACGTCGGCGTCCAGGCTGCGGCAGATCTGGCGCGAGTCGATGACGATAATCTTGCCGGCTCGGCGCGCCTCGGCATAGCCGTCCAGATGGATCTTGAACCAGCTGTCCTCAAAGGCGGCGTTGTGCGCCATGTACGGGTATTTCTTCATGAGCTTGAGCAGCTGCTTTTGCAGCTCCTTGTTCTCGCGGAAGGGCGTTTTGCCGTCGATGTCGTCCCAGGTGATGTGATGGATATTCGACAGCGGCACATCTTCGCCGCGGTAGATATCGGGCAGGCCGCAATAGTGTGCCTCGGCGTCGTGCGGGACGGCGTCGCTGGTGAGCTCCATGATCTCCCAGCCCACGTTGATGATGTAGCCGCGCTCGGGTGCACGGCCGGTGGTCTCGATGTCGATGCCGAGCACCGTGCCCTGGATGGGCTTGCGGGCGTACGCCACGCCGAGCGCATCGCGGTCGCCGCGGATCTCGCGCATGACGGACGCGGCGGTGCGCTTTTGCATCTTGCCGATGCCGGCGCAGGTATCGGCGTCGGACAGGCCGCGCGAAAGCGTCGCGGGCGTCACGTTGCGCAGGCGCGCCTCGCCAATCTGGTCGCATAGGTCGCGGTTGCGGTCGGCCAGGTCGCGCACGGTGGCAAAGTCGAAGCCAGGGTCGCCCTCGGCGGTAAAGTACTCGGTCTCGAGCACCTTGAGGGCCTCTTCGCCTTTTTGACGCTCGGACTCCATGGCACCGTGATCGCCATAGATGAACATGGGGATAAACGGCTGGCGCTCGTATTCGAGTGCTTGCGAAACGTTCATATACTGCTCCTTGGACGGGCCGCGTCGTGCGGCTCGGGGTCATTGAGATGTGGCGAGATGATAGTTTACCACAGGCAACTATTGGCATCACGCCTAGGACAACTACAATACCCTAGTTGACCGCTAGGACTTTTACAATGCTGCCGAAAGACACGAAAGGTTCCATCCGTCATGGATTTGCTGATTGATATTTTGCTCGACGCCGGCAAGGACACGCTCTCGCTGGTGCCGTTCTTGTTGGTGACATATCTGGCCCTCGAGACGCTGGAGCATGTGGCGGGCGATCGCGTCAACGGCGCCATCAAGCGTGCCGGCGCCGCTGGCCCCGTGGTTGGCTCGTTGCTGGGCATGGTGCCGCAGTGTGGCTTTTCGGCGATGGCGGCAACGCTGTACGCCGGTCGCGTCGTGACGTTGGGCACCCTGGTGGCGGTGTTTCTCTCGACCTCCGACGAGATGCTGCCACTGCTGCTTGCCGAGCAGGTTCCCGTGCAGACTATGGCGATGCTTTTGGCTTCGAAGGCGCTGATCGCGCTGGTCACGGGCTTTATCGTGGATGCCGCCATTCGCGGCCTGCGTCGCAACGCCCGTGCTCATGCGGCGATCCGCCGTACCGTGTTGGGAACCGCTGCCAATCCGGCGCACGTTAACTGCGCGCATGACGATCACAGCGGCGGTGACATCATCGACGAGGTGGCCGAGGCGGGCGTGAGCGCCGACCACATCCATGAGCTGTGCGAGCGCGACCATTGCGGTTGTGATGAAGACGAGGACGAGCGTGACCACGGACATGGCCACGACCACGGACACGAGGGCGAGCACGAACACCACCACGGTCACTCCCACTCACACAAAGGCGCGCCTGTCCTGTCGATTATCCGCAGCGCGATTTCGCACACCGTGCAGGTTTCGGTATTCATTTTCCTGGTGACGCTGGTCCTAGTCGCCGTGCTCGAGACCTTTGGCGAGTCCGCGATCGAGCAGTTCCTGCGCGGCAACGAGACGCTTGCTGTCCTGGGTTCGGCGCTTGTCGGCCTCATTCCCAACTGCTCGGCGAGCGTGGTCATTACGCAGCTGTATCTGGAAGGCGCGCTGCAGCTGGCACCGATGCTCGCCGGCACGCTCATTTCTGCCGGCGTGGGTTACCTGGTGCTGTTCCGCACCAACCGCAGCGCCCGCGAAAACGCCGTGTTCCTGGTCATGATGTACGTCATCGGCGCGGGCTGGGGTCTTATCCTTTCCGCCTTTGGCCTCTAAGTAGATGTTTGAGGTATCCCCTAAAAACTGGGGCATGCCTCAAACATCTACCGCCATGACCGGCGTTGGATGCGCACCAATCGCCAAAACAAAAAGGTAGATTTTTAGGCATGTCCCAAAAATCTACCTTGGTTAGCGCAGCAGGTCGGTGAGGTTGCGCTTAAAGCGGGCGCGGTCCTCGCTGGTGAAGGCTGCCGGTCCACGGGTGCGACCGCCGGCGCGGCGCACCTTCTTTTCTTCGTGACGAATAAACAGCTGCATATCGATGGTGGCTTTGTCGTACACGCGCCCGCGCACGCCGATGGCGGCGGCATCGCGACCGAGCACCATGCTGGCCAGGCCAATGTCCTGTGTCACGACCACATCGCCTGCCTGCAGACGCTCGATAATGGCAAAGTCGGCGCTATCGGCGCCCACGCTCACGTCGAGCGTTGTGACCCAAAAGCCACGTCGCGCGTGCTCGGCATCGCGCGGGTCGTCACGGCGAATGTGCCGCTCCAGGTTTTGCGTGCTGTTGCCGGCGACAACCACGGCAACACCCGCCCGTCGCGCGCAGTCGATCGACTCACGCGTGACCGGGCAGGCGTCGGCATCAATAAACAGCGTTCGCGGCATCTAGTGCACCAGCTTGCCAAAGCGGATAGCGCGAATAACCAGCGTCACGCCAAACACCAGGAGCGCAGCGCCGGTAAAGATGACGAGCATCTTTGCCGACCACAGCGGATAGATGAACACGAACACGCCGGCGATGATGGAGAGCGCGCCGCTCAGGATGGCGAGGGCGCGGTTGGAAGAAAGCTCGGACTCCAGAATCGACATGATGCCCTCGACAATCCAGCCAAAGCCGGCCACGACCACCACAAGCGTGCTGAGCGTCGCGGTCGAAAGCGCCTGGTTGCGCAGGATCACCACGCCGCCCAAGATGATGAGCAGGTTGGCGAGGATGCTCGTGACGCGCCAGCCGGCGGGCAGCAGCGGCTCAAAAATGGCGGTGAACAGTCTGACGCCAGCCGTGATCACAAAGTAGAAGCCCAGTACGGTCGTCAAAAAGACGAGGGTCTTAGCGGGTGCAAACAGCAGCGCGATGCCGGCGATGAGCGCGATGACGCCCGTGGCGCCGTAGATCCAGCGCACGGCTTTAATCGCCTTGCCTGCCATGCTTTTCTCGTCAAATCCAAACAGACTCGATTGCCGGTCGTCATTCTTAAAGATGCCCATGAGGCCTCCTTTCCGTGCGGCGTAAGCCGCGATCGTTACAACCAGTATCGCCTAAAGGCGCTGGCGTATGGGCCGGGGAGGGCGAAACGCAACTCAAAGGCCCCGATTTGTTTCCGTTGTTCCCCACGTTGCGATTTTCTATTCAACAGGTGTAGAACATTGCAGCTCTGTTCGTTATTGCCTGCGTTTTAGGTTAGATTTTCCTAAGAACAATTGGCTTTTTGGGGGTCCCTATGAACGAAGCAGTTCCCGCGGTGCCGTCGAGCGCCGAGTCGATGGCAAAGCAGGGTTGCGAAAAGCTTGGCCTGGATGCGTTTGATGCGCTGGTCCGCCGCGCCCGCACATGCCGCCGTTTTGACGAGTCCATGCGCGTGCCGCGCGAGTTTTTGCTCGAGCTGGCAGAGCTGGCGCACCTGGTCCCCTGTGGCGCCAATGCTCAGCGCTTGCGTTTTCATGTGGTGAGCGGTGCCGAGGACTGCGCTCGCGTGTTTGACGAGCTTGCATGGGCCGGGGCGCTCAAGGACTGGCCGGGTCCTGTCGAGGGCGAGCGTCCGACCGGCTACATTGCAATTCTTGCCGAGCGCACCGTTCCCGGCAAGCCCGCCGCGCCTATCACCGAGGTCGACACGGGCATCGCGGCTCAGACGATGATGCTCGCCGCGCGCAGCGCAACGCCCGAGGTGGCGGCTTGCATGTTCAAGGCCTTTACGCCCCGCGCGATCGATGCGATGGGGCTCGACGGCGACAAGTACGAGCTCAAGCTGATCATGGCTTTTGGCGTGCCGGCCGAGACCCAGGTTATCGACGCGATCGATTCCAACCCCGACGGTTCTATTAATTACTGGCGCGACGAGGCGCAGGTGCATCACGTGCCCAAGCGTCCGCTTGCCGACGTGCTGGTGTAGTTGCGTCGTTGCGGCGCGATCCGGCGGCAAACTACCACAAAGGTGCCTGTCCCCTTTGTGGTGGTGCGAGGGGAGGGCGTGTGTCCGATCTGTATTTGGTTCGGCATGGGCAGACCGAGCTTAACGTGCAGAACATTTTGCAGGGCTGGCAAGACTCGCCGCTCACGGAGCGCGGGCGCGAGCAGGCACTGGCGACGCGCGCGGCGTTTGAGGCGCGCGGCATCTCCTTTGACCACGCGTATACGTCTCCGTTGGGTCGGGCGCGCCACACGGCCGAGCTGATCGTTGGCGAGGATCTTCCCATAGAGCCGGTCGATGATTTGCGCGAGTGGCGCCTGGGCACGCTGGAGGGCACATCAAATCGCGATATGCCGCCGCAGCCCTGGGGCGATTATCCGGTGGCCTTTGGTGGCGAGTCGGAAGGCGAGCTTCGGGCGCGCATGGTCGCGGCGCTGTCCCGTATTATGGCCCGACCGCAGCACGATCGTGTGCTTGCGGTCTCTCATGGCTCTGCCTGCCAGGAGTTTCTTAGATGCGTGACCGGCGGGGGAGAGCAGCCCGACAACGGTGCCGTGCTTCATTTTGGCTATTGCGACGGGGCGTTTTCGCTCCTTGATTGGTAACGAACGAAAGGACCCCTATGAACAAAGATCTGTATCTGGTCCGTCATGGACAGACAATATTCAACCTTAAACGCATTATTCAGGGATGGAGCGATTCGCCGCTCACGCAGTTGGGCTGCGAGCAGGCGGCGCGTGCCGGTATGTTCTTGCGTGCGCGTGGCGTTGAGCCCGATCACGCCTACACCTCGACGCTGCACCGCACCGAGCAGACTATCGCCAGCCTGTGGCCGGGCCTTGTCTACGAGCGTCTGGATGGCCTGCGCGAGTGGTTCTTTGGCGACTTTGAGGCCGAGCGCGTGATGCTGATGCCCGAGCGTCCGTGGCGTGACTTTTATCGTCAGTTTGGCGGTGAGGGCCAGATGCAGGTACGTGAGCGCATGGTGACGACGTTGACCGATCTTATGCGACGTCCGGACCATTCGTGCGTGCTCGCGGTGAGCCATGCCTCGGCCATCAAGGAGTTTTTGGACCACTCTAGGGGAGCGGTGGCCGACGAGCGCGAGCGCGTGCCGGGCAACTGCTCGGTTCTGCATTTTGCGTTTGACGATGCAACCGATACGTTTGAACTGGTCGAAGTCTTTACGCAGGAGGATTACGCGCGTGAGCTGGGGCTAGAGCCGCTCGTGGCGGCAGCGGGCCCGCGGCGTGGATGACGCTGGCGTTGCGGCGCGGTTTGCCGGCGTAATTGTTTGATGCGAAAGGGGCGGGGATGCATGCGCATGTATCCCCGCCCCTTGCTTGTTGAGCTGCCGAGTCTTTGTGCTGGGCGTTTAGGCCCCGTTAGAACCGTGCGATCTGGTGGGTGAGCAGACCCGTCGGAACCTGCGGCGCGCCACCGGCGACCTGTGCGGCGGGGAACAGCACGGCCACAGTAAAGTTGAACGGCTCTTTGCCCGTGTATGTGCCGGCTGCGCGGGCCTCATCGGCCAGCAACTGCGACGCCCCGGTCAGAGCGGCGGCGTAGGCGGGGTCATCGGCCAGCGCCGGCTCCGGTGCCTGATCGAGCATGGCTCGGATGGCGGCAACGGCGTCCTCGCGCTTGACCTCCCACACGCGATGCGTAATGCCGGTGGGGTCGGTGACGGCATAGAGCGACGCGCCCTCTTTGGCGGCGCCCAGGATGATATCCATGACGGGCGAGGCTTCGTAGGCGAGCGACACGGGGCGCGGCTGCACCTTGAGCCCGGCGATCGCGCGCGCGGCGGCGAGTGCGTCGACGCTCTCGGCGGCAGCCTCGTCGTTACCCGTCAGCACGTTAACCGGGCAGATCGCCACAACGCCCGTCACGCGCCCTGGCTCTCCGGAGCATTCGTACACGTAATACGCCGCGCCCGGATCCTTGAGCATGAGCCCATCGGCAATCGCACCGCGCAGGGCTTCGTTGCCGCTCAGGATGTCGCCCATCTGCGGCAGCGCTTCGAGCACTCGATCCTGAGCTGGGCGGATGCAGGGAAACGGAAGAGCTTTCATGGACAGTCCTAACGCGCGAGTCGGTTTGTTTGCGGCTTATTATGCCCCAACTTGGCTATTCGCGCCCTAGAGCGTGTTGTTGGCAAGCGCGATCAGCACCCGCTGGCAGCGAACGATATCGGCGTGGGGCACATATTCGTTGGGCTTATGGGCGAGCGCGAGCGAGCCGGGGCCATAGCTCATGCAGTTGCGGTTACCCGTCTTGCCGGCAATGACGGCAGTGTCGGTGTAGCCGGTAAAGAAGCCGACGGTCGTGTCCGCGCCTGACACGTCATCGGCGGCACGCTTGAGCGCGGCTAGAAGGGGAGAGACCGGATCGCGCTCGATGGCGGGGCGGTCGCCTGTCACGGTATAGCTTCCATGGCAACCGGGGACTGTGGCTTCGGCGCCGGCGATGGCCTGCTCTACCATGCGCGTCGCGGCGGCCGTATCGGTCGGCGGCGTCAGGCGCATATCGACCCAGACCTTGGCGCGGTCGGGCACGACATAGGAGCGGTAGCCGCCCTCGATCTGTCCAAACGTGATGGTCGAAGCCCCCAGCTCATCATGTGCGGGCAGCGCTGCAAACGCATGGCGCAGCGCACAGACGGCCTCGGCCATGGCGGCGATGGCATCCGCTCCCTTCCAGGGCTGGCTCGCATGCGCCGTGACGCCGGTCATCTCGATCTCGAACCACGTGCGACCCTTGTGCGCCACCTGAATCTGTCCGTCGGTGGGCTCGGTGTCCAGCACCCATTCGCGCGAGCCGACCCAGCCGGCATCGATGGCGGCCTCGGAGCCGCGCATAAAGTCCTCTTCGTCAACCGAGCAAATAAGCGAGAAGCCGCGGTGGGGCAGCTCGCCCTCTGCCGCCACGCGCTCGAGTGCGTGGACAAGCGCGGTAATGGCGCAAGCCAGGCCGCCCTTCATGTCGCAGGCGCCCCGGCCAAAGAGTTTGTCGTTGCGCACAACCGCCCCAAGCGGCGGCGTGTCCGCGTTCCAGCCATCTCCTAGGGTGACGGTATCCATATGGCAGATGTAGACGAGTCGCGCCTCATCGCTCACACCCGGCACGGTGACCATAAGGTTGCGGCGCCCGGGGAGTACTTCGAGCTCTGCAATCTGCACGGCATCGAGTGCAGGACTATCAAGCTGCGCCAGCTGCTGTTCAATGAGCCTCTTAATGAAGTGTTCGATCTCGCCTTCGTAGGCGCCCGGGTCCGAGCTATCAATCTTCACGAGCTCCTGCGTAAGCCGCCAGGCAAAGTTCTCATCAACCATATGCAACCTCACAATCAGTTTGCTTCCAAAACCGATTGTAAGCCACCTGGAGGATTCGCGACGTGTGCGTAGCAGTATTAACCGTTCGCAGGCCGAGCCATCGCGTTTGCCGTCCAGGCGGGTTTACAGACGACGCGGTGGGTACGTATCCTTCATGGACGACATGCTGTGCGACATATCTGCCTTTCGGTATCACCGGATACCTCCACAGGTCTTGGCAATAATGCCGGACCTGCCCGATTCTGTGGACGATCCGCGCAGGGAGCATCTTTGTGAACACCCGCTCGTCAAGCATTTCCTGGGCACTCCGCTACACGTGTTGGCGCAGGGCCTCTGCGGGCGCAAGGGCGGTCGAATTGTCAGGCATGTCTGGAACGGGGAGAGGCCGTTTGATTCCGTGCGGCAGACAGAGTTTGGCCTTGATGTTGCGTCCCCGCTCTTTACCCTGCTGACCCTGGCTTCCTCGGTCTCAAATGAGCGCCTGATCATGTGCATGTATGAGATGTGCGGCACCTTTGCCGTGTGCAAGATTGCGTCTCAGGTAAAGTCGGCACTTGAGCAGGCGTATGGGAGCCGGTGGGGTGACGCACGGTTGGGCTGGGAAAACGTAAAGGATGCCTCGGGGAATCCAACGGACCTGTGGAAACGACCGCCCTTGATTGAGCTCTCTGAACTTACAGAATTCGCCAATAAGATCCAGGGGCTCCGCGGTGCTAAATCGTTTACGCGTGCCGCGAAATGCATTACGGGGGTTGTGGCATCGCCGCTCGAGGTCCAGGCTTCGATGCTGTTTGGCCTTACGAGGTTGCGCGGCGGCGAAGGGCTGCGCCTTACCAATAACGTTGAGATTCGCATGACGCGCAGCGCCCGCCTGATTTCGGGGCTTGATAGGCGCTACGCCGATATCCTGCTGTCAAATAAGGACGGCAGCAGAGAGTGCCTGGTTGAATGTCAAGGTAAAGCCATTCACGGATCCATAGAATCCAAGATCTCGGACTCCGATCGAACGACGGCCCTTCAAGCGATGGGATATCCTGTCGTTCTGATGACCTATGGTCAGCTGGTCGACTCCGATGCCTTCCGCGTGGTGATGGAACTCATCATGTCCTATCTCGATGTGCCGTTGAAAGACAAGACGCAGCGGCAGCAGGAGCTCGAACGGCGGCTACGTGAGGAGATTTTTATCGATTGGGCGGGAATGTAGCTGTGCGGGTGGAAAACGGTCGCGCGGACTAGAGTTTTGGTCGCAAAAAGGTTTCAATTTTGCCTTTGGAGGGCCCTAAAAATGCTATCTAGAATAAGTTGTTTCGGAAAATAGACAGTCAACTTACATTCGGCACAGAGAGATCGATTTTTACCTACTAAAGTCCCTGATAAAGCTGTTTATCAAAGCAGGTGTGCTTAGTGATTTGGGCATGACTGTCGATTATCCGAAAAAACTTATTCTGGGTAGCATTTTCAAAACCAGCCGGAGCAACGAAATCGGTCCCCGTTTTGTGAAAACGGGGACCGAATGGGCTTCGTGGCTTGTCTGGCAGGCTTGGCGCCGACGCTACTTGATCACGCGTACGCGATACATCGACGGAATCTGCTTGAGCGCCTCGATGGTGCTGCTGTCCAGGTGCTCGTCGGTGTCGAACATGGTGTAGGCGTTCTCGCCGGCGGACTCGTTGGTCATACGCTGCACGTTGGCGTTGTCCTTGGCCAGGATCGCCGTGATCTGGCCGATCATGTTGGGCACGTTGGCGTGCAGACAGGCAATGCGGCTCGCGGCGCGCGCCTTGCCCATGCTGCAGGCGGGGTAGTTGACGCTGTGCGCGATGTTGCCGTTCTCCAGGTAATCCTTGAGCTCGCTGATGGCCATATCGGCGCAGTTGGCCTCGGCCTCGCCGGTGCCGGCGCCCGAGTGCGTGGTGATAAACGTATTGGGCATCTTGACGGTCTTGGGCGTGGCAAAGTCGCAGCTAAACCAGCTCAGCTTGCCCGCGCGCAGGGCTGCGTCGACGGCGTCCTCGTCAATGATGGTCTCGCGCGCGTAGTTGATGAGCACGGCGCCCGGGGCCAGTAGGTCGATCTGCTCGGTGCTGATCATGCCGATGGTGTCGGCCTTGCTGGGCACGTGCACGGTGAGGTAGTCGCAGCCGCGGCAGAGGTCCTCGAGTGTGCCCACGCGCTGCACCTCGCGGCTCAGCACCCACGCGTGCTCGACGGAAATGAACGGATCGTAGCCGTAGACGTCCATGCCCAGGTCGACGCAGGCGTTGGCGACCTTGGAACCCACGTTGCCCAGACCGATGACGCCGATGCGCTTGCCCTTGAGCTCGCGGCCCACAAAGGCCTTCTTGGCCTTCTCGGCGTCGACCTGAATCTCGGGGTCGTCGGCGTTGTCGCGCACCCAGTTCATCGACTGCACCACGCCGCGGCTCGAGAGCACCAGCATGCCCAGGACGAGCTCCTTGACGGCGTTGCTGTTGGCACCGGGGGAGTTAAAGACGACGACGCCCTTCTTGGCGTACTCCTCGATGGGGATGTTGTTGACACCGGCGCCGCAGCGGGCGATGGCGCGGATGCCCTCGGGCAGCTCGTAGCCGTGCAGGTCGGTGGAGCGCATCAGGATGGCGTCGGCCTCCTCGGCGGTGCCCACAAACTCGTAGCCCTCGCCAAACTCGACCTTGCCGTCTTTGGTTATGTCGTCGATGGTTTTGATCTTGCGCATGAAATACTCCTTAGCGGGTTTGTTTATAACAAGTGGTTTGAAGTGGCTGGTCGGCCCGCGGGTTGCGGGCTAGTTAGATCGCGGACTCAAACTATGCTGCGCTTCGAAGTCCTTCATGTACGAGGCCAGTGCCTGCACGTCTTCCATGGTTACGGCGTTGTAGACGCTCGCGCGCATGCCGCCCACCAGGCGATGGCCCTTGACGTTTTGAATCTGGTGCTCGGCCGCGCCTGCGACAAAGGCCGCGTCGAGTTCGGCGTCGCCGGTGCGGAAGGTGACGTTGGCGATGGAGCGGCTGCCGGCCTGCGTGGTGCCATGGAACAGCTCGCTGTGCTCGAGCAGGTCATAGAGCAGGTTGGCCTTGGCCCAGTTGCGCTCGGCCATGGCGGCTAGTCCGCCGGTCTGCTCAACCCAACGGAACACCTTGCCGCACACGTAGATGCCAAAGGTGTTGGGCGTGTTGAGCATGGAGCCCTTGGCGGCTTGGGTCTTAAGGTCCATGTACTGCGGCGTCTGCGCAAAGGCGGGGCCATCTGCGATGAGGTCGCCGCGCACGATAACCACGGTCACGCCCGCGGCGCCGGCGTTTTTCTGCGCGCCGGCGTAAATGAGCCCGTAGCGCTCAACGTCGAGCGGCTGCGACAGAAAGCAACTCGAGACATCGGCGACCAGCGGCACATCGCCGCAAGCGGGCAGCTCGTGGTACATGGTGCCAAAGATGGTGTTGTTCTGGCAGATGTAGACGTAGTCGATCCCGTTGCCCGCGGCCTCGGCGGCAATGCGCGCGTTGATATTGGCCATGGTGGGAATGCGGTCGAAATTGGTGTCCTTGGAGCTCGCGAGCAGCACGGCCTCGCCGTACTTGGCGGCCTCCTTGTACGCCTTGTTGGCGAAGTTGCCGGTCACGACGTAGCCGGCGCGGCCGCGGCGCATGAGGTTCATGGGGATGCCCGCAAACTGCAGCGTGGCGCCGCCCTGCAAAAACAGGACGCGGTAGTTGTCGGGGATGCTCAGCAGGCGGCGCAGGGTTGCCTCGGCGTCGTCGATGATCTGCTGGTACATGCTAGATCGATGGCTCATCTCGAGCACGGACATGCCGCAACCGCGGTAGTCCATCATCTCGTCGGCGATCTCGGCGAGCACGCTTGTAGGCAGCGCGGCCGGGCCAGCTGAGAAGTTGTGCACACGTGCCATCTTCTAGTTCCCCTCGTAGTCGTTTGAACGTTCGGGATACTTTAGCACAGTGGAGCGCCAGGCGCGACCGCATCACGGTAAAACTCGACTGCGCCGCTATGATTTACAGGATGGTTACATGGGGGAGAGGGCCTACTCCTCCGGCAAGTCCAGGTCTGCGAGCGATGGCATCAGGCTCTCCAGGCGTTTGATTTCTTCGTCGAACATGGCGTTGAGCTGTTCTTGCTTGACCTCGAGCTCGTTTTGCATGTCGGCTTCAGCGGCGGCGGACTTGTCTGCAAAGGCATTGAAGTCACCCTGCTTGCGCTCGAGGATCGACATGATGCGCTCGTCGATCGTATCCTTGCACAGCAGACGATAGACCAGTACATTGCGCGACTGGCCCATGCGGTACGCGCGCGAAATGGCCTGGTTTTCGATCGAGGGCTTGTACTGCGGCTCGCACAGCACGACGACGCTTGCCGACTGAATGTTGAGGCCCGTGCCGCCCGACTGAATCTGCGCCACCAGGACGGAGCCCGCGGGCGCCGCGTCAAACGAGTCGATAATCTGTTGGCGTTTATTGAGTGGGGTAGAGCCGCTAATGGGGCCGTAGCACGCACTTCCAAACGCCGAGCGCACCACGTCGATAGTGTCGTGGAAGAACGAAAACACCAGGACCTTGCGGTTTTCGTCCTTGGCATCGGCGACAATCTCGCGCAGGCGTTTGAGCTTGGACGAGTCGCTGGGGTCTGGGGCGTTCCACGACAGCCGTCGGATCTGCATCGGGTTTCGCATCCGCAGGGTTAGGTAGTACTGCTGGAGTTCCGAAGATCCCATCTGGCACCACTCGCTGTTTTCGATAAGGTCGGGCAGCTCCGAGAGCACGTCCTCGCGCTTGCGGCGGTAATAAACCGGTGCCAGGGCATCTCTAAACCCCGCCGAACTAAATCTGCTGGCGTATTTGCCCGCTTCACGCGCAGCCTTTTTGTTGAGATGCGACACAAGCCCGATCATCTCGTCGACCTTATTCTCGAGCGGCGTGCCCGACATAAATAACACGTGCTTAGCCTGCTTGCACAAGTTGAGCGTGTTGATGCTTCGCTTGGCGCTCGGGTTTTTAATGTAATGGGCCTCGTCGACTACGACTAGGTCGAGTTTCACTGACGGGTCCAGCTCAATATAGCTTGTGCTCTCATAGTTGGTGACGCCCACATCCAGCCCCGCCAGCCATGTCCTTGCATGGAGATCCTTCGCGGGCCCGTGGATTTTAATGCATGTAAGGTCGCTGTGCTTGTGCACCTCGCGCACCCAGTTTTCGAGAACACTAGCAGGGCAAACGACCAAGAACTTCTTGGCACCCTTGTTTTTGAGTGCGGTCATCACGGCGATGGCCTGGACGGTTTTGCCCAGACCCATCTCGTCGCCCAGCAGCGCATTGCCTTGGTGCAAGATGTAGCGGACGCCCCATGTCTGGTATGTACGGAGCTCGCACTTAAGGCCCGTGGTGTCGAACGACGTCGTTTTAATCTGGTTGGCGAGCTTCTCGGGCAGGCCATAGCCATTGGAAGTCGAAGAAAACGCCTTGGGCATCAGCTTTTCGAGTAGGCTATACACGCGGATAGGATCGGCCCCGAAGAGTTTCCACACGGTCTTTTCGTCCGGCTCGATTAGGCTCTGACTCGCATAGCCATTGACCTTCTCGAGCTCTGCGCCGTTGATAAGATCGTTGAGCTTTTCGTACGCGCCGTAAACCGTGTCGCGATCCTTGTAAAAGAGCCAGGTGTACGCATCGAGCGCCGGCAGAATCTGGCCTTGCAGCTCCGAAAGCTCTTCGGTAATGCGCGCGAGCGCAGCCTTGGCCTCGCTGAGCAGATCTTCGAGCTCAAAGTACTTATAGACTTCCTGGAGAAGTGCCGTGTCCTCTGGCTTTTTATTGTCAGGGGTCAGTTTTATCTTGCCGCTTTTGGCAAGCATGTCGACCTGCTGTTCAATGGCATCGACAATTCTGCCGGCAGCATTTTCGCTAATGCCGTTAATCTTGCTTAGTTCCCAACGCTGGTCATAGTTGTCCCAGGGCTGCCTTTCGCGCCCGCGCAATCTTCCGTACATAATCTTGCCGAGCGTTGTGTACCCGGCGTCTTTAAGGCACTTAACGCGAACGCCTGGAACTAGATCTTTAAGCATGTCGACCGATTGCTCCGAAACGTAGCGCTGAGCGTCGGCGTGGCGGACCTTGTCTACTTGTTTACGGATTTGGTTTTGGCTGCGCCTACGCTTTTCTTCCAGTTTGGTAATCGCGCGCTCGGGAATTTTGTCTTCGGCGCCATAGACCGCTGCTTCAATTTCGTTTCTGTTGGGCTTAGCGTCGGATGAGAAAAGGTCCTCGCCGGCGTCCTCGGCGATAACCCTTACGGCCCTTTGCTTGGTTTCCGGTCCAAGTGGGATGCTTGGGTCCATGCCGAGGATACTGTTCGCCTGAAGACGTCCATCTTTTATAAACTTGCTATTGGAGTTGTCTGTAAATTGCACGAGGCGTCGATACGCCGCTTCCGTCGTCTGCTTATCGGTGGCATTCAGCAGAAGCCAGCGGAGCCCTCCACTGTTTTGGCCTACAAGGCCGCAGGCATTCGGAATGTCGTGGGCGTCACGTATTGCGGATTCGTAGAGTTCGGCAAGTAAGGCGGACTTATAGTAGCGGGCGGCTAAAAAGAGCGCGTCGCGCATATGGGTACTCTTCGGTTTGGGTCGATAGAGCTTGCGGATTGCGTCGGCGCATTCATTCGCCACGCGTACGAGCTTTTTAACGTGTTGGTCGTCTTCTGCAAATTCGCCACGACAGTAGAGGTCGTATGCCGTCTTGATCTTCTGATCTGCCAACTTCTTTTGCGTGCTCGCCGGTGTTTGAAGGTCGGCGATTTTAATCCGTCGAAGTTCCTTGATTAGCGTGTCCGTTTTGGCTTGAGCGATCGCGTTCCTAAAGTTGTCGGGTCCGTATATTGTGGCCTTCGAAATAACCTCGATATCGCCCAATAGCTCCTGGGCCTTCGAGACGACGGCTTTTGCTTCGCTGGGGCTAAACGGTCTTGCCATTACGGACTCCTGAAGATGTGCGGACAAGTTGAGACGCGTGAGGCGCGCGGCGCGTCTGCGCGACAGGTCCATTTTAATTGCCTTGGTGCCAAGGAAAATGAAAGGGCCTTCAGGCGTACGCGATCGCCGTTCACCGATTAAAACTACCGCTCATCTGCATATGCACAGTTGATTTATTGCACAACAAAATGTTGCTAAACAAAAACGTTCGCAAGTGGCGTATGAAGTAATCATTGGCATAATTCTTCCTTTTTTCCAATACAGCTAGTGGGTTGTTTGGGGAATATCGGGGGTCGTTTCTGTATGGACAACAATGCTGTGAGTGCAACAAACATTTCAATGGACGTAAACGCGTACTACGAGTCGCTCATTCTGGATGCGGTCGCGCAGGCCGATGCCCCACTGCACGAAGCGCTGGTGCGCTCGAGCGTGTATCGCACCATCAATGACTCATACGAACGTGCACTAGCCCAACTAGTTATAGGTGGCGAACTTTTATACGCCAACGGCGAGTACAGCATGGCGCCCGGTGCGGCCAAGGAGGTGGCGGAACCCGCAGGGGAGCCGGTGGCTGCTGATGCCATTGAGCTTGAGGCTGTTAAAAGCGAAGGTGCCGAGGGCGAAAACACTGGGGACGAGGACGTTTACGGCACCGTTGTTGATGACGAAAACGTTGAGTCTGAAGAGGCTGCGCCTGAGGCCGCTGAGTGCGATGCCGAAGAGCCCGAAGCCACAGAGCCTGAGACACTTGAGCGCGCGGCGGCGCTGTGGGCCGACGACGCCGATATTGTAGAGCCCGAGGCCGTTGAATCCGTTACTCCTGAGGACCCTGCACCTATGGCTTATGGTCCCATTTCGTTGCGTGCAGATTCGACCCTTGTGCAGTTGAAGGTTAATGGGCGCAGTTGGCCTATCCCCGTTGCCGTGGGCGTTTCGTATGACAGGAAGCCGGCCGACGGTCTGTCTCTCATGGGATACGAGTCGCCGACGGAGCCTGCAGAGGTGGCGGACGAGCGGCAGGAGCCGGCTCAAGTCGAGCAGCAGGAGCCGGTGCAGCCTGAGTGTCCCAGGCTCACGCTGTCTTCCGAGCCGCAGCAGCTGGTTATTTCCTTCTCGGATGGCCTTGAGGCCGAGGCCGCCACCGAGCTCGAGCAGCCCGCGCTTGTGCTCGAGTCTGAACCCGAATCCATTAAAGAGACCGTGACCGTCGCGGACCCCGAAGCCGAGATTGCGCCCATTTCTGAATCCGAACCAGAGCTCGAACTTGAGCCCGGCGTCATGGCTGCATCTAAGTTTGAGCCTTCCGAGGACGCCGTTAAAAAGCTCGAGCGTCCCAAGTACCTGAGCGGCTGGGACGACCCGCGCTGTGTGTTTGATACCGAGACCCAGGTTGCCTTTCTCGACAAGCATGAGATTCACGATGTGTTTTGCCTTGTGCGCAAGTTGGGCAAGGCTGAGGACGAGACCTTACGCATTGCTTTCGAAAAGCATCTTACCGCCTATGCTTTGCCGCTATCTCCGCAGTATCGCGCGCAGGCGCCAGAGCTCGGCAGACTCTCGGGCAATGCGAGGCTGACATTTGACATCTATGGTAATCTGCGCAGCATTGGGCGTGATTACCGTGCCTACGCGAACATTAAAGGACCGATTAGCGAAACACTTAGCACGGTGTATACGAGTGGCGGCGCGCCGCTTTCGCTGTGGAACCTTTCGATTACTCCGGCAATTCAGCGTAAATTAAAATGGACCCTTAAAATCTACGACCTGCCTACGCTGCTCACCTACAATGCTACGGCGTTACGGAGAAGCGGCCTCACATCTTCTGAGGTTGGTTCGATTATCGATGCTTTAAATGAGTGGCCATCGGGTCGTTTGCAGCTGGGAAAAACCAAAGACGAAATGGAACTTGCCCGTCTGGCTGCAATAGGGGGCTGGTATCCAGCCGCTGGCACGCCGCTCGAGCGCGTCGAGGCAGTTAACCGTCTTGTCAGGGATACCATTAACCGTCTGCAGCGCGAAGGCCTTGCCGTAAACGAGCCTTCGTTCCGTCTACTCTTTTGTACCAGGCTGGCGGGTAGGCTTGCGACGGGCGCTAACGAAGAGGACGCTGTCAATTCGGCGCTCGCGAGTCTTAAAAGTGAATATCCCGCCTTTAGTGCAGCGGTAAAAACGTTTGAGCGTCTGAACTTTGAGCTGCCTCAGGATCAAGAAGATATTGAGGCCAGCAATACGGAATCTACCTGCGAAAATGCAAATTCGGCAGACGACGTTATTACGTCGGTCGATGAGGTTCAACCGGGCGGCGAGGTGGGTGCTCAGACGGAAGCGCTTGAAGCGCAGTCCGCTCACGAGTCTGAGCAGCCGCCGGTGCAAGATCTTACGCTGGAACAGGTGCTTAAGCTTGCCGTGGGCCAGGACATTGTAAAGTTCAATAGATGGTTCACGGATCTCGCATACCAGGACCGCATCCTGATGGGCTATATGCTCATCGATGACAAGCCGGCTCGCTGGATGGATAACCTTGGCAAGTCTGCTTGGAAAATCCGCGAGCGTTACGATGCCCTTATGGCGGGGCGACCAACGTTTGACGTCGATACATTTGGTCCGCTCTTTCATACGTATAAGCTTTCCGCCAAGGAGTTTTACGGCCTAACGCAAACCGCACAGCCTGCATTCCTGTATATGAAGCGCGTATACGGACAGGGCACCATCCCGCTTAAATATGCACAGGTCGATAAGGACCTTGCGCCGTCTGTATGCGATGTGGTTCGCGCGTACCTTGCGAGCATGGAAACCGAAAACGCTGACGAACCGGCCGAGGAGAAGGCCGCGCCGGTGGAGCAGGCTGTCGCGCCGACACCCGAGCCCGAGCCTGCGACCGAGCCCGAGCCCGATCCTGCGACCGAGCCCGATCCTGCGACCGAGTCCGAGCCTGCGACCGAGCCCGAGCCAGACCAGATGCCTGACCCTGCCGCTCTGGAGCCAGCTCCCGCCCCGGCCCCGGAACAGCCGGCAAAGCCCTTTACCAGCAAGGTCGAAGACCTCACCGGCAAAGGCCCTATGTCTATCGAGGCGTGGCTGGCGTTGCTGCCCAGCGATGATGCCAGCCTGTTACGCTGGATCTTTAGCGATAAGCCGCTTATGGATTACCCGCACAAGCCCGCTGGTCTTGGTCCGCTCCGTCAGCGTCGTGCCGACCTGCTGTGCAATCGGCCGCGCCTCGACGAGGACAAATTCGCCCCGTTGTACCAGCGTTATGACCTTACCGAGGATGCGTTCTGCAAGATTACACAGGCATCCCCGATGACTTTTGGCTACCTGAAAGCCGTCAAGGTATCGAATAAGTTTAGCCTGCGCCTTGCCGCCAACGATCGCTCGTTGCCGCAGGAATGGCGTGATAGGGCGGCGCAGCTGAATCGTCATTCTTCTGCCGGCGTGCTCCGAACGCCCGTAAGTGTCGAGAAGGACAACACCTCCCAGCTCGAGCAGATCGCGCGTAAAAAACTGGGCAATTTCTCCACGCGCGGTGCCGCGCTGCGTGCCTTTGCCGAGTCTGGAGCCGTTGATGAGTATCACGACCTTAAAGATTTCCGCAACAGGTACCAGCTGTTTTTGGAAGACAACAAGTGCGGTTACAAACAGATGCTTTCGTTGCCTTCCGAGGACATCAGATGTCTTAACGAGCTGCGTGGCACGCACATGTTCCTGGTGGCGCGCGCCAATAAGATTCGCGCCTACAAGGTCGACAGCCGCTTTACGTCCGAGTTGCGTCAGATCCTGACGCTCGCCGTGGGGCGCAATATCGAGTGCGGCGCGGGCCTCATCCTACGCGAGAATCAGGAGCTGTGTGACCTCTACGACGTGCGTGATGACGAGGAGCTCTACGAGATTATCCGCTCATTTGTGCGTCCGGGTTCGGTGCCCGGCTTGGAAATGGGCTCGATGCCGCTCATTCGTCTGGGCAAAACGGACCGTAAAAACCAAATGCTCGATGTGCTGCGAGATGCGGGCACCGAGCTATCGCGCGAGGAGTTTGCCCAGCGCTATGCGGACAAGTACTGCGTGGAAACGAGGACGGTCCGCGGCAACTACCTGCGCGACATGAACGCATATCTGCGCAACGGCCGCTACTCGTATGTCGAGAGCAACCTTACGGACGAGCAGCAGCAGTTCATCAAAGATATGGTGACCGAGGACTACGTCTCGCTACCGTATGTCGCAGCGAGTTTTGCTGCCAAGTTTGGTATCGCATCCGGGCGGCTCATTAACGATCAGTCACTGGCGCCTCTTGGTCTGGAAATCTCCAGGGACCTGATAGTCAAGGAAGGCGTGGACCTGCGTCAGTCGTTTACGAACCTGCTTATGTCGCGCGACAGCTTTGCCTACGGTTCCCCGGGCTTTGGCGACGAGGTCATCAACCATCCGGATTTTAGGAATGCCATTACACCGCTGCTGCGCAACTTTACCTTTATCGAGTGCAACCACGATTCGTTCATTTCGCTCAAGCGGCTGAACGAATCGACAGGTATTCGACGTATTGACCTGGGCAGCTACGCGTATTCCCTGTTTGCCTGCACAGAGCCTGACGTGCCGTTTACGGTGACGAGCCTGCGTAAGCAGGGCTTTATGCATAAGCTCCATGCCGTGGTCGATGAATGTGGTTTTGACAATACGTTTTATGACTCAATCGTTCTGTACGGCCTGGCTCATGAGCAAATAAGGCGTACCCGCTTTAGCGGAGTTTACATGTTCTGTCGCAAGGAGGGGGCGTTTTCGTCGGGCGACGCGGTCGAATACGTCGTGAGGCAAAAGGGGCCTATCGAGGTGGGGGACCTGATCGATGCGTTCCAGGATGACTACGGCGTCGTAATAACCGCAGCCGATATTAACCGAGCCGTCCAGGACAAGGGGCTGTTCTACAACGAGGACCTCGACATGGTCATGCCCAACAAGGAAGCGAATGCAGCTTACCTGAGCGAGCTGTATATCAAAAACAACCAATAGGAGGAGTCAACATGAACCTGCTCGAGATGATCGGCGACGGCGTCAACATTAAGCCGACCGGTGCCAACCACAAGATCGTGATTGACGGCAAGCCCGAGATGTATCCCGTTTACAGCATTAAGCTCGAGTTGTTGCGCTACAACGTGCAGAACGACCGCATCGCCTCGTGGATTAGCCGCTATAAGGCCGAACATGGCGAGGGTGCGTTTAATGAGCTGGACGTCGCGGCCTGCAACGACATCATTGAGGGTTTTATCGTCGACAGCAACAAGGATGCTATCGAAAAGACGCAGCGTAGCATTGCCCTGCGTTCGCAAGAGCGTCCCGGCGTGGTGCTGGCCGACGGCCTGATCGTCGACGGCAACCGTCGCTTTACCTGCCTGCGTCGTCTTGCCGCCGAAAACCCAAGTTTTGGCTGGTTTGAGGCTGTCATTTTGCCTGAGAGTCTGGGTAACGATTCCAAGAAGATCAAGATGCTGGAGCTTTCGATCCAGCATGGCGAGGAAGAGAAGGTCGGCTACGACCCGGTCGACCGCCTGGTGGGCATCTACAACGACATCATCAGCTCCAACTTGCTCTCGAAGGAGGAGTACGCCCAGTGCATTGGCGTTGAGCCCAAGGAGCTCGAGAAGGAGATTGTAAAAGCCCGCTATATGAACGAGTTCCTGGAGTTTGCCAACGCCAAGGACCAGTTCCACCTGGCGCGCGAGCTCAAGGTTGCCGGCGTTATCAACGACCTACAGGGCGTCCTTAAAAAGTGCAAGAGCGACGAACAGGAAGAAGACGTTAAAAACATCGTCTTCGCCAACATGATTGCCGAGCCGCAGGGCGACATCGTGCGCTTTGTCCGCAAGATGAAGCCGATTCTGGAAGGCCCCGATGCGGACCGCTTTATCGAGCGCGAAAACGAGCTGGCCTTTGAGGTTGCCGAGCGCCTAAAGAACAAAGAGATCGTGACCTCGACCGACATCGCCGAGATTCGCGACGATGTTCAACTGGCGACGGCCTTCCGTGAGGTTATGGAGTCGGCCGAAAACACCACCAAGATGAACAAGGCCCTCAAGTCGCCTTCGCTCTCGATCATTCGCGCCATCAGGGATCTTGATCAGGTGGAGGAATCGACCTTTGGCTTGCTGCCTGCGGACGAGATTGCCAATATCGCCGCCGAGGTCGCCAAGCTCGAGGCAAGGGTGCATATGATCAAAGACAAGATTGCGTACAAGATGGGCGGCGAGGAAGCCTAAATGATACTGCGCCTCTCGTATAGCGACGGCATTTCCGTCGTGCCGCTCGACATGACGGTTGAGCAGCTGCGTCGCGAGCCGGTTTGGAAGATTCGGCTTTCGGCGCTGCGCCGCTATGCACCGAGCTATCGAGAGGCGGACGTGCTCTTTCCGCTGGCGATTGACGACCCGGGCGCCAAGCGCATCGTTGAGCTGCTGCAGCAGGCGGCAAGCTTTGGTGTGGAGTGCCAGGTGGACCCGGACTTGCTGCGAGGCCTTACGGCACGTGAGGACTATCTGCGCGAGAAGGCGCGCGTGGGCCTGCTGATCAAGGCGCACGATGAGTCGGTGGCCGATCGCTTTGATGAGTTCTGCCGCGCCGAGGACACCCTGATGCAACGCCCACTTAAGGACCGCCAGCTGTGGGACGCGTTCTTTATGAGCGCCATGGGCCGCAGCGCCAACTTCTCCGTTCCCGGTTCGGGCAAAACGGCTTCGGTCCTGGGCACGTTTGCGTACCTGCGCGAGCGCGACCTGGTCGACCGCATCATCGTGCTTTCGCCCAAAAACGCTTTTGGCTCGTGGCGCGACGAGTGGGCCGCCTGCTTTGGCGCCGACCGCCCGCTGCGTTCGCTGTGCTTTCACGACCCCGAGTTTCGCGGTCGTTCCACGCGCGACAAGTACAGCACTCTGCTGTTTGACTACAAGCGCTACGACATGATCCTGCTCAACTACGAGTCGGTCGCGCTGGGGGAGGCGGCCGCGCGCATTGCGGCCGATCGCGCCCTGGTGGTGTTTGACGAGGTGCACAAGGTGAAGCGTGTGGGCGGCAAGCGCGCAGCGAGTGCGGTGCAGATTGCCGCGGCGGCGCCGTACTTTATCGCGCTCACGGGTACGCCGATCCCCAACTCGTTTGAGGACCTGTACAACCTGCTCCATTGCCTGTGGCCGCGCGACTACAACTGGTACTTTGGCATGAGCGCCAATGCCCTTAAGTCGACGAGCGAGGATGACGTTGAGCATATCAACGAGTCCATCGCGCCGTTCTTTTGCCGCACCAATAAGCATCAGTTGGGCGTGCCCCAGGCCAACGAGGACCATCTGGTCGATGTGCCGGTGGAACGCTGGGAGCAGCAGCTGTTCCAAAAGGTGCTGCGTACGCTTTCGGGCGAGCCGTTCGAGATGATCATTCGCCTGCTGCAGCTTTCGTCCGATCCGCGCATGCTGGCCGAGGACCTGAGCGCCGGCGACTATGCCGACCTGTTTGACGGCGAGGTGCAGACGGGGGCGGGCAAGGCACTGGAAGGTCTGCAGGTGGATGACCGGCCCACAGCCAAGATGGTCGCCTGCCTGGATCTGGTCGCGTCGCTGGTAGCCCAGGGCAAGTCAGTCATCGTGTGGTGCATCTTTAAGCGCAGTATTCGTAATGTGGTGCACGAGCTGCGCGAGCGCGGCATTACGGCCCGTGCCATCAGTGGGTCGACCGATATGCCCACGCGCGCCCGCATCATCGATTCGTTTAAGGCGGGGGAGACGAGCGTGCTGGTCACCAACCCGCACACACTGGCCGAGTCAGTCTCGCTCCACAGCGTGTGCCACGACGCCGTCTACTTTGAGTGCAGCTACAACCTGGTGCACCTACTGCAGTCCAAAGACCGCATTCACCGCCTAGGTCTGCCGCAAGAGCAGTACACGCAGTACCACTACCTGCGCGCTGTGTACGAACGCCGTGGCGGGTCCTGGTCGCTCGACCGCAACATTTACGAGCGATTGCAGCACAAGGAACAGGTCATGCTCGACTCGATTGACCGCGGCACGCTGGAACCCGGCTATACCGACGAGCGTGATCTGGAGCTGGTGTTTAAGGGCCTGTTTGACGACGAGGGCCAGCGGAGCGAGGTTAGCGATCAAGGCGTCGCGGACGATATGCAAGAACCCAAGGAGATGTAACGATGCAGAAAGCCTTTCCCATCTTTGCTATGGAGCTGTTTTGTGACGGCTGGCTGTTTTTGGAGCATTCCGATGTTACCTGGGACGGGTCGTCGCATGCTCTTAAGCGCGTTCGTATCAACGCGGACAAAAGCGAGTGGCTCCTAAGCCGTGCGCGCGAGCATTTTACGGATGTTCCGAGCAACATCGATTTATGCCAGTACGTCGGCACCACGCTAGAAGAGCTCGAGAAGCATACTGAGTTGGTTGTTCCCCGCGACGATGTTTCGCCCCGCCTGCAGCTGCTCTTTGAAGGTGACCTGACGCCTATCACGCTGGTACAGCTCATGTGCGTGGGCGATTGGCTTTCGGTGCGGCAAACAAGCGAGGATACGATTTGCGTTGCCTATGACGAGCGCCTGGCGCAGCAGATTTCCGGGTTTGGCTTTCTTATGCGGCGCTTTCGAGCGGTACTTTGCTCGCAGAGCGCGATGCTGAGCAGCAGCGTGGTTGCCACAGTGCTCGAGGCAAGGCCAGCGACGGAGCCGGGAATCTGCGCGTTTTTGGAGATGGATGATCCGCTGCCTGTGGAGCCCGAGGCAGGGGCGGTTGTTGAGCCCCAGGTGGAGCCCGGGCCCGAAGTGGAACCTGTGCCTGAGTCTGAGCCCGAGCCCGAGCCCGAGTCGGAGCCCGAAGCAGCGTCTGGGCCTGAGGATTCTTCTGAGCCCGAGCCTGAGCCCGAGCCCGCGCAAACGCCAGAACCTGCATCGGAGGCTGCTCCCGATCCCTCGGCGAAGGAGCAGGAAAAGATGCGCATTGCGCGGGAGGTAAAGACTGCGCGCGACAAGATGGAAGAACTCGATAAGTCGCGCGAAACCCTGCTTACCCAGCTGCTGGTATTACGTCGGGAGTATCAAAAGCTTTCCGGCGAGCGCAACTGGGAAGCGTTTACCAGGATTGAAGAAATCGGCAAGCAGATTAAGGAAATGAGCGGCCAGATCGATCAGCTCGATAAGCAGCTGAGCGACGCGCGCCTTGCCTACGCCGAGACGCGCGCAGCGTCGCTGCAAGCGCTTAAGGAGCTGGGGCAGTAAGGCAGCAACAACCGTCACGACCCCGTACTTAAACGGTATGATTGGAAGCATGTTTGCATCGCCCCGATGCAAATAAAAAGGCCCGAACCCTTGGAGTGTGTCCTGTGGATAACACCGAAAAAATATCACTGGGAGGCGTGCTCACGCGCGAGCAGTTTTTGCTGCCCGAGATGCGTATCGTCGCCGCGTTGCGTCTTGATGGCGTGAGCGACGACGAGATCATCGCGCGCGTTAAGCACGACAACCTGTTTCAGTATCCCACCGAGCGCATGCTGGCCGACCGCGCCCGCGTGTGCCTGCGCCGCTTTGATGCCGTATCGCTCGACGAGACGCAGTGCTCTGCCCGCGGTATCGACAAAGACACCGCCGATCAAGCGGTCACGCGCATTATGGATCTTGTCGCCAACGGCATGCCCGATCAGGCTGCCCAGGCCAACCTGTTTGCCATGATGTGCCGCTACACCATGGTCCGCGAGCTCATCCAGGTGGAGATTGGCGAGCGCATGGCCAGCTTCGACTACAACTTTACCGACGTTGACCTCAACGCGTTTGTCACCCGTTTTCAGGTTGAGCATGCCGAGGCCGTCAAATGGTCCGATGCTACGCTGGGCCGTATAAAAAGCACCCTGCGCCAGATCTTGCGTAGCGCCGGTTTTAAGGCATCGCAGCGCACCGACGCGCTCCAGCCCCTGCTGCTCGACCCCGATGTAGAGCAGGCCATCCGCGACCTGGGCGACAGGGACGCCCTGGCCGCACTCACCGGGCAGGTGATGTAGACATGGCAATAAACCAACCGCACATTCGCCCGCGCAACCGCGCCGAGCGCATACATGAGGACTTTGACCATCGCCGCGAGGCGCTGCGCGAGCGCCTGCAAGACCAGGATTTCTTGGCCAACAAGGGCATCGGTAACGAGATTGGCTTCTATACGTTTTGCTACGATCCTTCGCTGGAGTTTGAGTGCCGCGCCTATGTGGACGAGCTCGTGGCAGATGCCCAGGCCGGCAAGCTGCCGTGCAATCTGGAGGTCTTTAACCTGTACGACGTGATGCTCGATATCTGCGAGCAGCGCCGTATTTTGCGTGCGATTCCCCGGCGCGAGGCAAAGGTCGGCTCGGAGGCCCAGATCAAAGAGCTCCAGAAGCCCTGTAGCTCCAAGAGCTTTGCCCAGTACCTCTTGGAGCATACCCAGCCGCATCAGCCCGGCGACGTGATCTTGCTCACGGGTGTGGGCGAGGTCTTTCCGCTACTGCGCGTGCACAACCTGCTCAACGACATGCTTGCCGATTTTGGCACCGTGCCCGTCGTCGTCATGTATCCCGGCAGCTTTGATGGCCGCCAGCTCAAGTTGTTCAACAAAGAGAACGCCAGCAACTATTACCGCGCGTTCGATATTTCTTAGGAGCGACAGATGATTATCCAAGACCTGTTTTCCAAGGACATCAACCGTTCCATCAACGGCGTCGTCAAGGTGCAAGACGCCAGCGACGAATCGGTGCGCCAGGAGCTTGACGAGTACGTGGTGACGCGCGAGCTGCAGGGTCATTTTGCGCACTTCTTCGAGGCGTACGATAAGGCGCTCGACGTTCCCACCGACAACATGGGCGTGTGGATCAGCGGCTTCTTTGGCTCCGGTAAATCGCACTTCCTCAAGATGCTCTCGTATCTGCTGCAAAACGATGAGATTGCCGGCAAGCGCGCCGTCGACTACTTTGATGGCAAGATCTCCGATCCCATCGTAGCCGCCAGGGTTCGTCGTTGCTGCGAGGTTCCCACCGAGGCGATCCTGTTTAACATCGACAGCAAGGGTGGCCAGTGGAAAGAGGGCGACACCTCGCGCACGGCCCTGCTGCGTGCCTTTGAGCGCGTGTTCTTTGAGCACCTGGGCTTTTTTGGCGAGGATCTAAAGCTCGCACGCCTGGAGCAGCATATCGACAGCAAGGGTAAGACGCAGGAGTTCCGCGCTGCCTACGAGAGCATTGACCACGGCAACTGGCTCGAGGACCGCGAGAGCTACAGCTACTTTGAGGACGACATCGTCGAGGCCCTGCAACAGGTCCTGGGCATGAGTGAGCAGGCCGCGCGCCACTGGTTCGACGGTACCGAGGACGATGCCATCGCTGCCGACACCTTTGCCAAGATGGTCAAGCAGTATGCCGACAAACGCGCCGAGGAGTGCGGCGGCGAGTTCCGCCTGCTGTTCATGGCCGACGAGGTGGGTCAGTTTATTGGCTCCGATGCCGACATGAGCACGAGCCTTATGCTGTCGCTGCAGACGCTCGTCGAGGAGCTGGGCAGCCGTTGCGGTGGCCGCGTATGGGTCATGGTGACCAGCCAGGAGGCCATCGACGAGGTCGCCATGATCGTGGGCGACGACTTCTCCAAGATTCAGGGCCGCTTTAACACGCGCCTTTCGCTCTCCAGCTCCAGCGTGGACGAGGTCATCCAGCGCCGCGTGCTGCAAAAGAACGATGCCGCCTCGGCAAAGCTCCAGCAGGACTATGAGGCCCAGAGCACCGTGCTCAAAAACGTATTCTCCTTTGACGGTTCGCGCGGCGACCTGATTGGCTATGCCAGCCGCAACGACTTTACGGCCAGCTACCCGTTTGTGAACTATCAGTTTAAGGTACTGCCCGACGTTATGACCGAGGTGCGCAAGCACGGCGTCAAGGCCAAGCACATGTCCACGGGCGAGCGCTCCATGCTCTCGGCCTTCCAGGAATCGGCCCAGGCCATTCAGGACCAAGAGGTAGGCGCCCTGGTGCCGTTCTGGCGCTTCTTCGATACCATCGCCAAGGACCTGGAGCACGGCGTGATCCAGGTGGTCACGCGCGCCGAGCGCGCAGCCGAGGATGGCCATGGTCTTAAGACCGAGGACGTTAAGGTCCTAAAGCTGCTGTACCTGATCCGCTATATCGACTACATCAAGTCCAACGTCGAGAACATCTCCATCCTTATGGTCGACGGCATGGATGTGGACAAGGCCGCCCTTAAGGACCGCGTTAAGGAATCGCTTAACCGCCTGGTATGCGAAAACTACGTGGCACGTCAGGGCGATGCGTACAACTTCCTCACCGACGAGGAGCAGGATATCTCGCGCGCCATCAGCGAGACGCCGGTAGATGCTGCCCTGATTATCGAGGGCATTAAAAAGTCGCTCTTTAGCGGCATCTATACGGCTACCAAGCTGCGCGTGGGCGCCAACGACTTTCCCTTCGACCGCTATGTAGACGACTCGGTCTATGGTGTGGCCCAGGGCGGCATGAAGCTCAACGTAGTCACGGTGGCAGATGACCTCTCGCGTGCCGACGACGCCGAGCTCGCCGTCAAGTCGGCAAATATCGCGCTGGTGGTGCTGGCAGACGACATCGACTACTTCGACGATCTGCAGAATGTGGCTAAGATCCGCAAGTACCGCAAGACCATCAACACCGAGGCCCTGGCGCCTTCGACTCAGCAGATTATCCAGGCAAAGATGAAAGAGGCTACTTTCGTTGAGCGAGAGGCAGCCAAACTGCTGGAGGAGGCCGTGCTGCATGCCCGTGTGGCTGTGAATGGTTCCATGGTTAACATTCGCGCCACCAAGCCCGCCGATGTGTTTGACCAGGCCCTGTCAAAGCTGACGGATGCCATCTTTACCAAGGCCGACTACATCGCCGACCCCGCCAAGACCGACGAGGACATTCGCGCCACGCTGCGCGGTGCCAACCAGGTGGCGCTCGACGGCCAGAGCTCCCAGAACGCCCGCGCCGAGAAGGAGGTCGCGGACTTTTTGCATGCCCAGACGCGCCTGTCGCTCAATACGACCATGGGCGACCTGCAGCGTAAGTTCCAGGGTGCCCCCTATGGTTGGCGCGAAATCGACATTGCCAACGTGGTGGCGCAGCTGGTGGTCTCGCAGCGTGCGACCATTACGGCTGCCGGCGCCAATGTTGTCCCCACCGACCTGCGTATGGTTACCTTCCTGCGTAAGGACGCCGACAAGGCCCAGGTACGCGAGCGCGTTAAGATGAGCGACGAACTCATTAAGAAGGTCAACAGGGTGCTGCGCGAGGTCTTCGATGCCAAGCGTGAGATTTCCAACGAGGACGAGCTTACCGCCACCGTGGTCGAAACGCTTAAGGACTTTAAGAGCGAGTGCGTGGAACTCACCAACAACAACTTTACGGGCCTGGCCCCGGCCTATCCGTATCCGGGCCTAAAGGTGCTGGAAGATGGCATTACGCTGACCACGCGCCTGCTGGACAACCAGAACGATGCCCAGACGCTCTTCAATGCCTTTGTAAAGGCGCAGGACGATTTGGACGAATGGAAAGAGGACTACGACCAGGTCGTGTTCTTCTTTGAGAGCCAAAAGCCCGTTTTTGATAGTGCCGTTGAGTTTATGGGCCTTATGAAGGACGAGGGCTTCTACATGGACTCTAACGCCCAGGCGGTTGAGGCCAACAAGCGCATCGAGCAGATTCTTAAGAATCCGCGTCCATACCGCGAGGTCCGCGAGCTCCACGAGCTGATGGAGCCCGTCATGGCTGCCCATAAGCAGATGGTCGATGCCAAGCGCAAGGAGATGCTGGACGACATAACCGCACAGATGGCCCAGGTGCACGAATATGCCCAGGGCCAGGACGGCTACGCCAAGCTGGCCGAGCGCGCCATCGAGGACGCGGGCCGTATGGCTAAGTCGTTTGAGAGCCGCGTTCACGCTGCCACCAAGGCGAGCGAGCTTGCCGCGCTTAAGCAGCAGCTGATTGAGTATTGCGATCGCGCATGCGAGAACATCGATAAGGCTATCGATGAGGAGAAAGCCCGTCAGCAGCGCGAGAGCCGCCACAAGGAAGTTACGCCCAACGGTGAGATCGTTACCACGATCAATGACAACGACAAGGACGCCCCGGCGATCGCAAAGCCTGAGCCCGCTCCTGCTCCCAAGAGGATTAAAAAGCTGCGCCTGGCCGAACTGGGCGAGCGCAAAAAGCTGGAGAGCGAAAGCGATATTGACGCTTATCTTGCCCAGCTCCGCGCACGCCTGCTTGCCGAGCTACAGGGCAACGGCGCCATCCGCCTGAGCTAACCAAGAGCCGCTGGGGAAGGGGAGACCGCCATGAACGATACCGCCATCAAGAACTACTGCATCTGGGCCCGCAACGAGCTCATCGCCGGCGTCGAGGCCCGCATGAGGCTCTACGGCGTGGCCGGGGGCGCCGAGCCCGCCGGCGCCGCGGCGGTGGGCGGGCGCGCCCTGTCCCCGGAGGAGACCGAGTGGCGCGACGCGCTGCTGCGCGCAGGGGCCGAGGAGGGCCTGGAGCACCTGCGCGACCGCGCCGCCTACACCTGGTTCAACCGCATCGCCGCCGTGCGCTACATGGAGGTCCACGACTTCCTGCCCAGCCGCGTGCGCATGTTCACCCGCCCCGCCGCCGACGGCTCCTGGGAGCTGGGCAGCCAGGCCGCGGACGAGGCGCTCGACGTGGAGATCGAGGGGGCGGACCCGGTGCGCGTCGCCGAGCTCAAGCAGGCCGGCGAGGACGGGCCGCTCTTCCGCTACCTGTTCCTGGCCCAGTGCGCCGAGCTCTCCGGGTGCCTGCCGGGCGTGTTCCAGCCCGTGGACGAGTGCATGGCGCTGCTCCTGCCGGCCAACCTCATGGATACGGACGGCGTCATCGGCCGCATGGTGGGCGACATCGACGAGGCCGACTGGGAGGACGTCCAGATCCTGGGATGGATGTACCAGTACTACAACTCCGAGGTCAAGGACGCCTTCTTCGCCTCCAAGGCCAAGGAGACGCCGGACACCATAGGCCCCGCCACCCAGCTGTTCACGCCCGACTGGATCGTGCGCTACATGGTGCAGAACTCGCTGGGGCGCCTGTGGATGCTCAACAACCCCGCAAGCCCCCTGCGCGCCGAGATGGAGTACTACATCGAGCCCGACGAGACGCACGAGGACTTCATCAAGATCGGCGGCCCCGAGGACATCTCCCTGTGCGACCCGGCCTGCGGCTCGGGCCACATCCTGGTCTACGCCTTCGAGCTGCTGGCCAAGATGTACCTGGAGCGCGGCTACCGCGAGCGCGAGATCCCCGGGCTCGTCCTGTCGAAGAACCTGCACGGCATGGAGATCGACCCCCGCGCCGCCCAGATCGCGCGCCTGGCCCTGGCCATGTGCGCCCGCGGGCTGGACCGCCGCTTCTTCGGCCGCGGCGTGCAGGCCGACATCGCCGTGCTCGCCCCGGTGGCGCTGGGGGAGGGCGACGTGCCGCAGGGCAGCGCGCTCGAGAAGAGGAAGGACCTCCTCGACGCCCTGGCGCACCTGGACGAGGCGGGATCGCTGCTCGCCCCGGGCGAGGGCGACCTCGCCGCGATCCGCGAGGCGATAGAGCTCACCGGTTCCGACGGCCTGTTCGGCAGCAGCTCGAGGGAGAGGCTCCAGCGCGCCCTTTCCACCTGCGAGACCCTGGCCCGCCGCCACGACTGCGTGGTGGCCAACCCGCCCTACATGGGCAGCTCCAGCTTCGGCCCCTTCATGTCCAAGTGGGTCAAGAAGAGCTACCCCGACGTCAAGAGCGACCTGTGCACGTGCTTCATCGAGCGCGGCTTCAACCTGGCGAAGGACCGCGGCTACGCGGCCATGATCACCATGCAAAGCTGGATGTTCCTGGGCAGCTTCGAGAAGATGCGCTCCTCGCTCATCGAGGGCAAGTCGATCCTTTCCATGCTTCACCTGGGCCCCCGCGCTTTCGACGCCATCGGCGGCGAGGTCGTCAACGTCACGGCCGACGTCGTCTACAACGGTCAAGCGGCCCTCGAGGGCGCCTACATGCGTCTCGTCGACACTAACGGAAGCGAGGCCAAGTGCCAGAAGGCCCTCGAGGCGATCCAAAACCCCGACTGCGGCTGGTTCTACCGCCGCGACGCCGAGACCTTCAAGCAGATCCCCGGCACCCCCATCGCTTACTGGGCTAGTGATGGGCTCCTCTCTGCCTTTTCGTTGGGTCACTCTATTGGCGAATATTCGGACTATACGGGATCTCAAAATAAAACGGGTGATAACAATTTGTACCTGCGCTTGTTTTGGGAGGTTAGCGCGCGCTCTATTGGGCGTGAAGGTTCGTGGGCTACCTATTCGAAGGGTGGTGACTTTCGTCGATGGTTTGGCAATCTTCATTGGCTAGTTTCAGTCAGAAAAGACGCAATTGACTTCTACCGGAGTAATCCGACCTCCAATTTGCTCGCGTCAAACTACTGGTACAGTGAAGGCGTTTGCTACACGATGCTGACATCAGGTAGGCCGAGTTTCAGGTTATTGCCGCCAACGGGCGGATTTGATATGGCGGGCCCGTGTATTTGCAGCCTGGGTGAAAAACAGAATTGGGCTTTAGGTTTTCTCAACTGCTCTATTGCCGCCGATGTGCTTAGCATGCTTAATCCCACCCTTAATATGCAGGCTAGGGACATTAAGGCCCTACCGATGCTTATTTCCGATAAACATAAAGATGCGGTTGACGATTTGGTCGACAGCAATGTGTCTATCTCCAAATCCGATTGGGATTCACTTGAAACTTCATTGGAATTCAAACGTCATCCGTTGATTTAGCATGGAGGTATAAGTGGATTGCTCAGTTTTAGCGTCTGTTGTGCCAAGCTTTGTTGGTACCGTTATTGGTGGTCTAATTGCCATAATGGGTAATTATTTTGCCCTAAAGGGGGAGCGGAATAACCAATCGTTTAGTCGTATCGAAGACAAAAAACTACATGTC
Source organism: Collinsella sp. WCA1-178-WT-3 (M1) (assembly GCF_009696325.1). Taxonomy (GTDB): domain Bacteria; phylum Actinomycetota; class Coriobacteriia; order Coriobacteriales; family Coriobacteriaceae; genus Collinsella. The sequence continues at coordinate 30,746 of NZ_VUME01000003.1, read as the reverse complement.
TACGAACGAGCAGTTGGTTACGCAACACAATTATCTCAATCTCCGATGTGCTACTTAGATGATAACTTTCGAAATAAAGTTTTGATGCTAGGGGGGCATGGTCCGCACACACGGTGGACCTGAATGCATTTCGGCTTATAAAAAATTTGAAGATTGCCTTATGTCCGCATATGCGTCATATAAAGCAGAGTCTGATGAATTAGATTCTCAATTCTTTGCAACTGTCCCCGTCTATGACTCGGATGGCGTTCTTTTAGACTAGGAGGAGAGATTCGTGGTCCCGTCATACGATACTTATGAACATCAATACTTGAAGCTTAGGGTGTCATTCCAGCCTATCGGCGAGGAAACTCAGTGCCTTCTTGAAGACCTTGTTTCAGCCGTTAGAAATGAGTTTCCTTCGATTAAAGATAATTAAATCCGTTTCTCAAGGTTAATACTATTGGCCATATCTTACTTTGAGCATCAGTTTTGGAGGCCGTTGGCAATGCCGAAAACCGAAGCGAAAAAACTTAAATACATGGCGAGAGATCTTGTTATTGTCGAAAAGGATTCATTCCCAATTATGGATAGATATCCAATCGAGCAAATATCTGATCTGGTTTATCGCCGAATAGAGAAGCTTGCTTGCTGGTTTGTGCTGCGAGCTCCAATGACTGAGGTTACGAAGCTTGCCAATCCTTCTTTAATCGATTTGTTCAAGACTGATATCGATCCAAAGAAGGGTGCCCGATCGATCAATAAAACTGAGTTAGAGAAAGCATTCCTTGTCCCACTTGACTTGGACTGTACTCAATTTGAATTCGTGTACACGCGGCTGTCAATGAGAGGGTTGCTTAATGAGAAGAGCCTTTTCGTTAATGACGAAACCGTCTTTTCTGATCGGACCGAGAGGTGCGTTTGCTTCGTCGGTAAAAACGACGCAGGGAAAGAGGATTCTTGTATTGAAAGTATCTGTAGACACGTTCGGAATGGCTTCGCGCACGGTCGTATTGCCATCGAAAACGACAACGATGATCCATTGATTTTTATTGAAGATGGTTTAACCCCGAGTGGCGTTGACTATGAAGGAGAAAAACCTGCTGGCCAGAAGCTAGAAATTCGTTTCCGCATGGTTATCAAGTTGTCAACTCTCGAGCAGATTTATCGAATGCTAATGGATGACGGGGCGCGTCTGTGAGCTGCTACAACGTGTTAGTCATGAAAAAGGAAAGCCGGGGATATTTCTCAACCACTTCGTGGACCCTCTATTCGAGGGGCCTAAATTGTCTATAGGATCCGCTCGGCTTGATTGCCGTACCAGGGCGTCTCGGTTTCCGGAACATCTAGCGTAGATTAATAGATATCTGAAAAACGGTTCGACCGTTTTGCAAGGGGGCTTCTCTTTACGGGACGTCCTCTATTTTTATGCCGCGGCAATCAGAAATTATTGCATCGCCAGCTGGGGCATTTATTCACTTCCAACGGTCATAGCTCAATACCTACCGCTCGCACTTGTTGCTCAACAAATGGCGAGGTTGATGGCCTAAGTTAAAGCCAGTGTTCGGCAAAGGCGAGGGAATAGAGGGGACTTAAGTCCTCATCGTAAACGCCCCAAAGGAAGCTAAGTAGCTCCTGAAGCCTAAGCGAAAGGTTAATTCAAATGGATTGGTGACTTCTTTTTTCCACCTGCTGTCCGATTATTGCGTTTGCTTTGACGATGGAATGATCACTTGGGACGGTCATCATCACGCTGCGACCGGTTTGCATGTCGATAACGAAAAGGTGCCCGAGCTTACCGAGTTTGCCACTCAGGGCGGCTTTGATGATTTGAATGATTATCTCAACTGCTTTGTCGACGGTTTTCTGAATAACCTGGTTGAGGCCGATGAGGACCTTATTGTTCCCAGGAGCGCAATCCACGAGGCGCTTTACCCTATGCTTCGAGAAGGGGATTTGACGGGCCTTGTTTTGGCTGATTTCTGCGGCTGTAACAAGGCGCTCGTAATCGACAATCCGGCCCCCGATGCATATTGCGTAATGTATGACACGCGAATCGCCCGCGGTATTCCGCAGTTCTTCAACTTGGTCACACGCATGCTTTGGGATATGCGCCAAGGGCTGCGTAGCCAGCAGGGCGCCTCGTTTAAGGTGACGTTTGTTTCGGCGAAGAATGTCGATTTATCTATGCTGGTCGTAGACGACGTGACGGACGTTGTGGGCGTGCAGGAAAAGCCGGGAACGAAGATGGTCTACTCTGCCCCGGCGATTCAGCTGGACACCTCGGCCTCAGACGGATGCGGCGCGGCGTCTGCCCCTGCGGGAGGGGAGCGGCCTGGTAACGCAGGCGGTAATAGGAAGGTTGCTGCAAGCGAGGGCGACCGTGTATGGGGTAATGCGTTTTCCGTGGCGCTTCCCGATGGCTGGATTGTCGATTCCGACCCCAGCCAAAAAGATACCTTTGTTTTAAGCCCCGCTTCGTCCAACAGACACATGGAAGGGGCTCAGGTTCTTTATTCGTGGCGCCCTGAAACACCAGAGGAAATGCGCATCATGGACCAACTCGAGGTTCGTCGCGCCGTGATTAGGACCACCCACTTTCCTCCCATCAACAACATGGTTCCCAGAGGGCTTGAGTATCACGAAGTCCAGGGTGATGGGTGCATTGTCGCTGTCGTTCAGGTTGGCGTGGGACTTCCTGGCATGGATACGGGGATTGGCTTGGAGTTCTATGTCAACCCTCTATACCGTGACAACGACTGCATGCGCGTGACGTTCTATTCATGGGATCGGAATCGTGTTGATGAGGCCCGCACGTTTGTCGATGGACTCGCGTCGACCGTTCGTCTTAATAAGGTGGAGCCTCTCAGTTGGGACATTGCGTTTAAGAAATGCTTTGAAACTAAGGTCGAGCCCGAGGAGTTCAGGGAGCTTGCATTCCAGGGCGTTTCTCTTTTGATTTCTATTCGCCAAGGTGTTTATACGTCAGCAGTATACGAGACCAGTTTGCTAGACGGTAATACTGCGCTTGATAGGGAGAATGCCGGTTTAAAGGCTCTGGCTCAGCTAAATGCGGATTCCGAGCGTTATCTGGATCGCATTCTTGACGCGGTCGATGCCCAGGAGCGCCTCTACGGAAAAGAGAGCTCCGTAGATCAGGACATTCGCTCTGCCGCAGCTAATGTTATTGATGTTGCTTTACTGAGGGCATCTAATTGCGACCTCGAAGACGGGCGTAACGCAGAGGCCATCCTTGCCCCTTCCGAGCACATGCGTGAGATTCGCGCCCGCATTGGACTGGACCCGGCGCCGGCGCCCGTTGCGCCGGAGAAGAAGGCCGCGCCGGAGAGTAAGGCGTCGGAGAAGAAGGATGCTGCGCCCGCCAAGGAGAAGAAGGTCGCTGAGCCTGCCAAGGATGAGAAGGCGGCTGCGCCTGAGAAAAAGAATGATGTGGTCATCGAGAAGAAAAAGGCCGAGGACGAGAAGCCTCAACCGTTTCAACCAAAGTCTTGGGCAGAGGACGAGACGAGGGATAGGGTTTACGCGCTTGCCGATCGATGCAATGAGATGCGCGGCGATTACTTTGACGCCAAAGCGAACAAGGCGAGGCGCCAACGCGAGCTAGATTCGATTGTCGACGATTTGAATGAGGCAATCTCGAAGCATGATCTCTATCGGAGCCTGGAGCGCGAACGCGAGAAGCTGACATGTCTGAGGAGCGACCTTGATGATGAGGTCGCTAAATACGAGAAAGAGCTTCAGTCGTTTGGACTGTTTGACATTAGCAATAAGCGCAAAACAAAGAAGAAGCTCTCGGAACTTGCCGAGCGTATAAAAGATGTCGATTCCAGTTTTAAGAAGATTGAGGGCAAGCTCTCTAAAGGTTCGAGCGAGCTCGCCAAAGCAAAAGTCGATGAGTTGCGACAGCAAGAGAGCGATGCCCGGCTAGCGTTTAAAGAGGCCGAAGCGAACTTCGAACAAATAGAAGCCGAACGGGATGAACGCTGGGCCAAGCTTGAAGCTTTCTGTGCCAGCGTGCCAAAAAGTGACCGATTTGATGAATGCCATTGGAATGCCGATTGGCAGGTGCGACAAGCGTACGATCGCAAGAGGAAGGCTAAGACCGATCCGGAAAACAAGCGGCTTGCGAAGCAGTTTGCGCAAACAATTGACGTCGGGGAAGTATTTACTTTATATGACATGATGGACGCTGTTGACGGAATAGATACGTTCTCAAAAGCGGGCGTTGTTTGCTATATGTATGACAGGACTCATTCATTAAAGAAGGTTGCTCCGATTAACAATCGCACTGCTTATGTGTTGACCGATAAAAGGTTCATGGATATATGGGACGACTGATTTTGAAGTAGGAGTCGGCTGAATTTTGCAGGGGGCATCTCTAGGGATGCCCCCCCGTTTTTATGTCGAGCCTGCATTGAATCCAGGCATAAAAAATGCCGGGGGACATCCCCCGGCTCTTGGAGGTCCCTCTATTCGAGGGTACCAATCCTTTTATACCACGAGACGAGGAGCCTATTCAAGTAGAAATTATAATGACCAAACACATGTTCGTCAATCTGCCTGCGGTTTTAGGATAACGACAGACTTTTGGCATGAGATGGTGGGGACGCGCTCGTTCGTGTTGCTTTGAACCGGTTGATGCGGCCGTGGCGTTATGGCTACCGCTCGCACTTGTTGCTCAACAAATGGTGGAGCTGGTGGAGTAAGTTAATACATACTGGCTGCTAAGCGGGGTCGGCTTGTGGTGGGCGTACCCTCAAAATGGTGCTTGCAAATGCTCTGCACGGGGCGCTATTTGCTTTGCTGTCGGGTAGACTTGTCTATGTTGACTTAGCTAGTTTTATTGGGCTTTTAATCGGTCCTGATTGGATGGGATAGAGATATGGCAACGTTGCTCGCCGATAAATACGAGGCTCGCAAGGCCGAGGTCAATGCTCGCTTTGAGCAGCTTCGCGCTAACGAGGAGGAGCTCAACCGAATCTTTGCCAAGATCTACAACATGGAGGGCGAGGTACCCATCGAGGTCGAGGACAAGTACGTATCGGTGGCGCGCATCTTCGATACCGCCGACGAGATTCCCGAGAGCTACAAGGGCAACAAGTATGTGCGCACCAAGCGCGACGAGATTACCTCGCTCATAAGCTATGCCGTGGGCTGCATGTTCGGCCGCTATTCGCTGGACGTGGACGGTCTGGTCTTGGCCGACCAGGGGGCCACGGTCTCTGACTATCAGGCCAAAATGCCCGATCCCGATCACGTGACCTTTATGCCCGACAGCGACAACGTGCTGCCCATTACCGACGACGAGTACTTTGACGACGACATCGTGCGCTATTTTATTGACTTTGTGCGCACCGTGTACGGCGAGGAGACGCTCGAGCAGAACCTGGCCTTTATTGCCGAGGCGCTCGGCGGCAAGGGCACCTCGCGCGAGGTGATTCGCACCTACTTTTTGAAGGACTTCTTTAAGGACCACTGCCAGACCTACAAGAAGCGTCCCATCTACTGGCTGTTCGACTCGGGCAAAAAGAACGGCTTTATGGCCCTGGTGTACATGCACCGCTATACGCCCGATCTGCTGGCGCGCATTCGCACCGACTACGTGCACGAGCAGCAGGAGCGCTATCGCTCGCAGATTGCCGACGCCGAGGACGCGCTGGCCACGGCCGAGCGCGGCGAGAAGGTTGCGCTGACCAAGCGCATCAAAAAGCTCAAGGATCAGCTGACCGAGACCGTTGCCTACGAGGAAAAGCTGCATCACCTGGCCGACCAGATGATCAAGATTGACCTGGACGACGGCGTTAAGGTCAACTATGCCAAGTTCCAGGATGTGCTGGCAAAGATAAAATAATGCACACGTGATTACGCGTTACGCGAATTGTTTTGACCGGTATGACAGTGGGATTGTTAGATGGCAAAGTTCAATGTAATTGAAGAGCTGGCGGCGCGCTTTGAACAGCCGCTGCCCGATTGCCGTGAGCGCCGCGTGGTGGTGTGGCACGACGCGGAAGGCGAGTTTGCCGCCACGTTTGCCGAGCTTGCCGAGGGCGGCTTTGGCGAAGCGGTAGAGCAGCGCCTGCCGCGTCCGGTGCGCTTTGTGGAGGCTTGCGACGGGCATATGTTTGAGGTCAAGCGCCTTATCGCCCGCGAGGACACCACGAGCGACATGCTGGTGTATCGCCAGCAGGGGCGTGGTGGCCTCGAGGGCGATTGGCTGGCCGACGTTGAGCTGTATGCCGATCAGTTCTCGGCGGACTATCTGTCGCTGCTGGCCGATCAACTGGGGGCTTCGAACGCGCGGGATATTCGCAAGGCTCTGCAGGCGCACAAGTCGTTCTTTGCCGCTAAGGGCCGCGTCGCCAAGTTTTCCAAGTGCATGCCCGCGCCTGCGTGCGCGGCCGATGTTGAGCTGGGCCTGCTGGCCGCCATGTTTGGCGGCTCCGATCCCAGCGCTGCCACCATGCCGTTTATTGTGCGCGCGTGCCTGACTATGCTGCTGCACGATGGCCCGGAGGCGCTGTCGGAGCTGGCGCAAAAGTTTGAGGCCGCCGACAGCCTTGCTGCCTTTGTGCGTCAGCGCACGGGCTTTGAGGGTACGCTGTTCGAGCGTGATTCGCTTCAGGATTTTGCCGCCCATGTACTGCTGACGGCCTCAGCCTCGCTGGTGCCGGCGGCTGCGCTGCAAAAGCTTTCCAACCATATTGCGCCTGCCTATGCGCCGTATTGCATTGCCGTTGTCCGCGAATGGGCGGGCGATGCTGCGGCGTCTGAGGACCTGCGCGAGATTTGCGAGCTGGTTCAGGACGCGTGCGGCCTGCGCCATGTGTTTGGTGCTCTGCCTACCGACGATCTGCTGCGCCTGGATGTATTCCCGTGCGTTGACGAGGCCATTTTGAGCGACCTGCTCGCCTCGCTGGCGCAGGGTGCCGATCGCGTTGACGAGGCCCGTCGTGTTGCCGCGGCCCGTCGCGACCTGTGCTGGTACGACGATGTCGCCTGCTACTACCAGGTGCTTTTGGCGCTGGCCGACATGGCGGCCTTTAAGCGTGACCATGCAGGTGGATTCCATATTGCCCAGGCGGCCGAGGTGTGGGAGGCCTACACCACGGATTGGTGGCGCATGGATGCGGCCTATCGCGCGCTGCGTCAGGCCAACGAGCGCTGCAAGCTGCGCGGTGTCGACCTGTTGGAGGAGCCAGAGCGCCGCGCGGTCGAATGGGCCGAGAACAACTACGTTAACTGGTATCTGACCGAGAGCAACGCGTGCTGGGCCAATGCCGCCCAGGCGCAGTGGCGCGATGCCGGCTATGTTGAGGGTGTCGCTCGCCAAGACCTGTTCTATTGGGAGACGCTGCCCACGTATACCGGCAGCGCCAAGGCCAAGGTGGTCCTGATCAGCGATGCGCTGCGCTACGAGGTGGCTCAGGACGTGGCTGCCGCTTTGGAGCGCGAGCGCGGCGGCGAGGTGCGCATGGGTAGCGTGCAGGCGATGTTTCCCTCAATTACCGAGATGGGCATGCCGGCGCTGTTGCCGCATCAGGCCATGACGCTCAACATGGAAACGTGCGCCGTGCTGCTTGATGATATGCCCACGGGTTCTACGGTCGAGCGTCAAGCGGTGCTGCAGAAGGCCGCACCTACGGGTCGTGCCCTGAGTGCCGCGGCGTATCTGGATATGTCTGCCGCCGACCGCAAGGAGCTGCTCAAGTCCAGCGAGATCGTGTACCTGTATCACAACAAGATCGACGCGACGGGGGAGAAGCTCGCCACCGAAAGCGACGTGTTCGATGCGTGCGCCGAGAGCGTGGACGAGCTGGTCTCGATCGCCAAGCGCGTGTGCACCGACGCGCCAGGCGCCCGCGTGACGATCACATCCGACCATGGCTTTTTGTACACGGCCAATGAACTGCCGGAATGCTTGTTCCTGGGCAAGAACGACCTGCCCGACGATCCGGTGCTGTTTGGCAAGCGCCATGCGGTGGTCGCTCAGGGCGACACCTTGGCCGATATCGCTAACGGCGCGGACGGTAGCCCGTGTTTAGCCATGAACATGGACCATGTGGTGCCGGGCGGCGGCTACGTTGGCTTGGCTCCGCGCGGGATCGTGCACTATAAGCGCCCCGGTGGAACCAAGCGCTACGTGCATGGTGGCGTGAGCCTGCAGGAGCTCGTGGTGCCGGTGGTCGGGTATCGCCGCCTGAGTGCCTCCTCAAAGGAATTCGTTGATACGCAGACTGCGAAGCTGCGCGTGCTGAGCGAGAGCCGTCGTGTTACCAACTCGCTGTTTGGCATTAAGTTGCTGCAGGAGGAGGCCGCTACGGGCAAGGTACTGCCGTGCGAGTACGAGCTGGTGTTTACCGACGAGACCGGCAACGAGGTGAGCGATGTTGCTCGCGTGCATGCGGACATGACTTCGCCCAACCCGCAGGACCGCGTGGTCGAGGCTCGCTTTACGCTTAAGACGGGTGTGTCGTTTGGGTCCGGCTTGTCCCATTTGCTGGTCTGCCGCGACGCCCAGTCGGGCAAGATCGTTTGGCGCGAGACGTATACCATCGCCGTTTCGTTTGCCCCTGTTGCTGACTTTGGTTTTTAGGAGTGTGCCCTATGTTTGATAGCCATGACGACAATCTGTGGGAAGTTCCCTCGATTGATGTTGATGTGCCTGCGGAGGCTGCGGCGTCCGCGGAGGAGGTCGTGCCTGCTGCGGAGGCTGAGGCTGCTGCGCCTGCCCCGGAGCCGGTTGCTGCCGCGCCCGTTGAGGCTGCCGCGCCCGCCGAGGGTGAATCCTCAAGCGATGGCTATGACCAAGCTGTGGCCGAGGCTCCCGAGGATGAGGGCTACGACATGGACGGGCTGGACGGCAAGCTGCTCGAGCACTTTGCTGGCAAGATCGTGCGCAAGGACCTGACGGCCCTTATGAAGCGCGGCGCCAACGTGCCCACCTTTGTTTTGGAGTACCTGCTGGGCATGTACTGCTCAACCGATGACGAGGATGCCGTGGCAGAGGGCCTGGAACGCATTCGCAGGATCCTCACCGATAACTACGTGCGTCCCGACGAGTCCGAGCGCATTAAGTCCAAGATTCGCGAACTGGGCCGCTTTACCATCATCGACAAGGTGACGGCCAAGCTCGACGAGTACAAAGACATCTACGTGGCATCGTTTGCCAATCTGACCATCGAGCCGTTTGTGATGCCTGCCGAGTACGTGCGTGACTATTCCAAGATTCTGCAGGGTGGCATTTGGTGCATTATGAGCATCGAGTATCGTCATCCCGTGGATGAGGAAGACGAGTTTGGCATGGAGGTCTTTGGCGACGATGCGCCGCGCCGCTCCAAGGCCAAGCGCAAAAAGCGCGGCCCCGAGGATTCTCCGTTTAGTGTGGCGTCGCTCACGCCCATCCAGATGCCCAACCTGGACCTGGATGCTATGGTCGACGAGCGCCAGTACTTTACGCGCGACGAGTGGCTCAACATGCTGCTGCGCTCCGCTGGCTATGAGCCCAGCGAGCTTTCAGAGAAAGAGCGCATGCACTTTATCGAGCGTATGGTGCCGCTCATCGAACGCAACTACAACCTGTGCGAGCTGGGTCCCCGCGGCACCGGCAAGAGCCATATCTACAAAGAGGTCTCGCCCTACGCCATCTTGCTCTCTGGCGGCCAGACCACCACGGCCAACCTGTTCGGCCGCATGAATTCCATGCGCGCCGACCGCGTGGGCTTGGTGGGCCACTGGGATTGCGTGACGTTCGACGAGGTTGCCGGCATGCGTTTTAAGGACACCAATGCCGTTCAGATCATGAAGGACTATATGGCGAGCGGCAGCTACGCGCGCGGCCGCGACCAGATTAACGCCGATGCCTCCATGGTCTTTGAGGGCAATATCAACGACACCGTGCAAAACGTTCTTAAGACCACGCACCTGTTTGATCCGTTTCCGCCGGAGTTTAACAACGATTCGGCCTTCTTCGACCGTATCCACTATTACCTGCCGGGCTGGGAGATTCCCAAGATGCGCTCGAGCCTGCTGACCGGGCATTATGGCCTGATCACCGACTGCCTGTCGGAGTTTTGCAAGGAGATGCGCCGCAAGGACTTTACGCACCATATCGACCGTTACTTCCGCTTTAACAGCGACTTTAACAAGCGCGACGAGATCGCCGTGCGCAAGACCTTTAGCGGCCTTGCCAAGCTGCTGTTCCCCGACGAGGCCATGGACAAGGACGACGTGCGCTGGCTGCTGGATTACGCCATCGAGGGCCGTCGCCGTGTAAAGGAACAGCTCAAGATTATGGCGGGCGTTGAGTTTATCGACGTCAACCTGGGCTATATGGATGCCGACAACCCGCAGGACGTGCACGTGGTGCGCGTGCCCGAGCAGAGCGAGGACACGCTGATTCCCGACGGGCCGCTGCTGTCCGGTCACGTGTTTGGCGTGGGCAGGTCGCAGGGCGGCGAGGTCGCCGTGTACAAGTTGGAGAACAAGGCCGTTGCCGGCGAGTGCAAGTTTAAGCACGAGGGCGTGGCCTTTAACAAGCCGGTGCGCGATACGCTGGAGGCCGCGTTCGACAACTTTGTGAACCTGGCGAACCGCGTGGCGCCGGGCATGCACATTGGCTCCAAGGATTACCTGCTGTTCTACAACGATCTGCAGAGCAAGGGCCTGTCCGAAGAAGTTTCGCTCGCCGAGTTCGTGGGCCTGTGCTCCGCGGCGTGCAACCGCCCGGTGATGCCTGCGCTGGCGATTCCGGGAATCTTGCGCATGTCGGGCTCTATGGACGAGATCCGTGGGCTCGAGGACATTATGCGCGTGGCCAAAAACGCCGGCGCCAAGCGCGTGATTTTGCCGCTGAGTGCCATCGCCGGCCTGCAGAGCGTGTCGTCCGAGATTATCTCGGGCCTGAGCCCGGTGTTCTACATGGATGGTGACCCGGTCGACGCCGCGAAAAAGGCTCTGGATCTGTAGGAGTGCGGGCGTGCGGGGCGTCCGGTGTTCGGGTGCCCCGCGAGCATGTGGGTGCGTAGTGCGTGAGGAGGCCTACCGTGGCGGACGAGCGTTCTGTTGGTGAGCTGCTCGACGAGCTGTTTGGCTTTGAGTCGGTAGCCAAGCGTCAGACGGCGCTTGAGCAGTACGATCGCGGGGAGCTGGTGCGCAAGGCGCGCTCCCGCGAGCTGCTGAGCGTGCTTAGGGGCGTCGAGGCTGCCGAGCACGCTGCGCGCGACTCTGCCGTGCGGGCTGTTGATACGTACGTGCGCCGTGTTGAGGGCGCTGCGCTTGCACGCGCTCGTAAGCAGGCGGGCATTGTTGGTCCACTGCAGATAGAGCGACGCTATGCTGCCTTTTTGCGCATGGAGGACAAGGCCGAGCTGCTGGCCCGTTTGGAGCAGACGCTTGCGTTTATCGAGGTAAAGCTGCGTGCGAATACGGCGGACAAGGTCCGCGCGGCGTACGATGCCGCGGGGGCTATGGTGCTACGGGACGCGGCGCGCCTGAATGGCGTGCGCGTTGTGGATGCTGTGCCTTTGGATGCCGACCTGCTGTGTACGCAGCTGGAACAGTTGCGTTGTGCCGCCGATGCGACGGACCTTGCGGGTATGATCACAGCGACGTTTGAGTCTGAGCTAAGTGCGACTGGCCCGCAGCGCGCTGACGGGCTTGTGGACGACGTGGCCGGTGATGTTGCTGGTGACGTGGCGTTGGAGCGTGAACTTACCAACGTGCGCGGCGCTGCGCAGCGAGCGCGCTTGGCGGCGCAGGCATATCGGGCCGAGCGCGCCGCCCGCGTTGCGGGGAGCACGGTGGAGCCTTCGGGGCTGCCCGAGCCTGCGTGCGTTGCGTGCGAGACGGCGTGCGATACCGGTTTGCTTTCCGAGTTGCTCGCTCAGGTTAAGAAGTCGTTTGAGACCTACCGTCGTATTGTTGCCGACGGCGGGTTGTTCTGCGCGTTTGGCTCTGGCTCGCCGCATGGGATTTGCAGGGGCTCGAGCTATTTCGACTACGATTCTCGGCTTGACGAAGACGTGCTGGTGGGCGAGTACGACGGCGCTACCAGGCACGATGTTCGGCGTGAGGTCACGATTCCCGAGCTGGTGGATGAGGCTTCGGCCGAGGGCGGCGATTCGCTCGAGGTCGCCGTGGCGCGCATGCGGGAGTTTAACGGGCGCCGCTACGATGGTGTGCTGGACGAGGACCCCGCGCGTCATGTGAATGCGTTTTGGTATGGACTCAAAAAGCTCAGCCAGTATTGCGAGGCTGCCGTGCGTGTGGACGAACGCGCTTGGGATTGCTTTATCGATAAGGTGCAGTTCGCCTACGATGAGCCCGTGGGGCGTTTGGCTGTGCAGATGGACGACGAGCAGGTTGCGGCTTTTGTTGCTGCTGTGGATAAGCTTAGCGCTGCTGAGTAGGGACCTGGCTCGGTAGGAGGTTACACCATGAAGATCGAAGTTGATGTGGACCAACTGCGCGAGAGCCTGCTCGATCGCGCTGGGAGCGCGGCAGGCGTGGGCTTTCCTGCTGCCATGCTCGACGTGATGGATATCGAGGGTGAGTCCCCTCAAGAGCTCCTAGCCCGAGCCGAACGCGAAGGCCTCGACCTCCGCGATTTTGCCGTCGACGATGACTAGGAATGTGACAAGGATAGCTAATTTGGGAGGGTCGTCTGCACTCGCAGCTGCGCGAACATGCACGATAAGCCGTCCCAATGGAGCCTAATGAGCGGGCGACCGTTCTATTTTGACTGCACGCTGGCTAAGTGAGTAGACTTTTTTGGAAATGCTGAGCACACGACTAATTTGCTTCAACAAACCCGCAGGTCACAGACTTATGCTTTGGTGACGTGGTCGGCGATTCGGCAAAAGTCTACTCACTTAGTTTTGAGAGTTGCTTATTGTCCTCAACGAGACCCCAGCCGGGGCGATTGATGCTCAAATGTAGCCAATTCGGGATGGCTGTCCCTTGCCGCTACGACGCCAGCGTGGCGATGACGGCTTTGTCGCCGGCGTATATGAGGGTGTTGCCGTCGGGGATAATCGTTTGGCCGTCGCGTTTGATCATCACGACGATAAAGGGGTGCTTGCCTTGCGGCACGTCGCGCAGGCGCTGGCCGGCCAGACGCCCGTGGGGAGTCACGGTGACTTCGCGCAGCGTTACCTCGGCACGATCTTCAAACGTTGGCGCGGCCATAACCAGCAGGTCACCTTCCTCGATGACGGTATCGCCGTTGGGCAGCACCGGGTGTGCACCGTCGCGCAGCACCAGGACTACGAGCATGTCCGTGGCACTGCCGATGTCCGCGAGCGAGCGACCGGCAAACGGATGTTCGGCGCCCACCTTGAGCTTAACGAACGACATACCTTCTTCGTCGCGGTAATCGTTAAACGTACGGCGCACGTCGCCTTCCGCGTCGATCATATCGAGCTTCTTTGCCACCGCAGGCAGCAGCGATCCCTGCACCACAATGCTCGAAACGGCAATCACAAATACCAGGTCAAACAGGTCATGCCCGCCGGGAACGCCAGCCACCACGGCAAAGAGGCTAAACACGACCGAAGCCGCACCGCGCAGGCCCGCCCAGCTTACGAGCGCCACCTGGCGGGGGTTGGTCTTAAAGGGCGCCAGGAGCAGACCGACGGCGATGGGGCGGCTCACGAAGAGCATAAACGTCATGAGCGCCAGACCGGGTAGCAGCACTTGCGGCAGGCGGGCGGGCGTCACGAGCAGGCCGAGCAAAAAGAAGATCGTCATCTCGGCCATCTCGGTGAGGGTGTCAAAGAAGTGCGCCAGCTCGACCTTACCGGTGATGTCGCTCGCACCCAGCACAATGCCGGCAAGGTACACGGCTAAAAAGCCGTTGCCGCCCAGATAGCTCGGCAGCGCGTAGGCGACGATCGCCACGGCGAACAAAAAGATGGTCTGCGCGCCCTCGGCCGTTGCGTGCGCGCGCTCGATCAAGCGGCCAGATGCCCAGCCGATGACAAGGCCCAGCCCCACGCCCAGGATGATCTGCTTGGCCAGCAGCACAGGGATGTTAATGTCGCCGCCCGCCGCGAGCGTGGCGAGTACCGCGGTGAGCATGTAAGCGACGGGGTCGTTGGAGCCCGATTCGACCTCGAGCAGCGAGTCGGTGCCGTCCCACAGCGAAAGGTTGTGCTCGCGCAGCACGCTAAAGACGCTCGCTGCGTCGGTCGACGCCACGACCGAGCCCAGCAGCAGACCGCCGATCCAGTCGAAGCCTAGCGCGAAGTGTGCAAAGGCGCCCGTGATGCCGGCGGTGACGACGACGCCGAGCGTGCTCAGCAGCACCGCGGGCACGGCGACAGGTTTGGCGCGGTCGATATTGGTGTTAAAGCCGCCGTAGAACATGATGAACAGCAGCGCCGTGCTGCAGACGGTTTCGGTGAGTGCGTAGTCGCTAAAGTCGATGTGCGCCGGCCCGTTGACGCCCAGCAGCATGCCCAGCGCGATAAAGATGAGCAGGGTGGGGAAGGGGAGCTTTTTGCCGACGGGTTTGATGGTCAGGCACAAAATGATGACGAGGCCTATAAAGAGAAGTATCTGGTTCATGGATAGTGTCCGCTCCTGGGTGGTTGGCGTGGCACGGTCAGTTGTCTGCGGTTATTTGTACCCAAAGATGGTGGGTTTATGGGTTGAACGGAGGGCGTTCGTGATATCGACACAGGCGGAGCCGTTTTTCTAGACTATTGGCGGCGGCTCGTATCTACTTTTCAGCTTTATTGCAACGGAGTACAATGGGTAACGTTTAAGTTCAACTTGAAGTTTTAGTTGTGGCTCCGGGCTTCGGCCGTAATGCAGGGAAAGGCGTTCCATGGCGATCTATGTGACATCCGATGCTCACGGGCACGTGCGCGCGCTGGACGAGGCCCTTTCCAAGATCTCGCTAACGTCCGACGACACGCTGTATGTGCTGGGCGACATGATCGATCGCGGTCCCGATCCGGTCGGCGTCATCAACTTGGTGCGATCGCTGCCCAACGCTCGCGTGCTTAAGGGCAACCACGAGCAGATTATGCTCGACGCGATCATTGGCCAGGACCCGCTTGATGCCGAGACCTGGGACATCAACGGCGGTTGGACCACGCGCCAGCAGCTCAACGAAATGGAGTTTGAGGCATACGAGGAGCTGGTGCGCTGGGCTGCCGCCCTGCCGCTCTATGCGGTGGCAGAGACTGCCGAGCGACCGTATCTGCTGGTGCACGCCGGTATTCAGACCGAGGCGGCGCGCGCGTTTTTGCTTGAGCATGGTGTCGATTGCGGTGACGGCAGAGGAGCGGTCGATGCCGATAGCGAGTTGCTGCAGCAAATGCTCGCCGTGCAGTCGTCCGATGACTTGCTCTGGATTCGCCATGGCTATTGGGATGCCCCGACGGGGCTGCTATCTGCCGAGGGCAAGGGTCCGGTCGTGGTGAGCGGCCACACGCCAACGGTGTCGCTGGGGCGCTATTGCGAGGTCGGCGGCCTGGCAGGGCTCGATGAGGAGTCGGGCCGCGGACAGATGGTGCGCCTGGGCGGCGAGGATACCGCCGGCGTTCCCGACCGCATCGACATCGACTGTGCCGCCGCCACCGGCTCCGAGTTCGGCCGCGTCGGGATCCTGCGCCTGGACGACGGGGCGGAGTTCTATGCAAACATTCTCCCTGGCGAGTAATCGGTGCAAAGGGTAGCTAATTTGGGACGGGGCTTTTTTGACTACTTTTGCCCTTCTGCCCATCAAATGATTTTTCGGGGACGTGGATTACATAATCATTTGGATGCCCGCTGGCTAAGTGAGTAGACTTTTTTGGAAATGCCGAGCACCCAACATATTTGCCTTAATAAAACCGCAGGTCACAGACTTGTACTTTGTCGGTGTGGTCGGGGATTCGGTAATAGTCTACTCACTTAGTTTTGCGTGATGCATATTGTCCGCAACGAGACCCCAGCCGGGGTGATTCCATCGCAAATTCCGGTGACCGGGGCAGCTAATTAGACGCCGTACGGATTCCGGTCCCTCTCTATGCGCTGGCGGATGTGGGCGTACTCGACAATCAATAGCACCAGCAGTAGGGCCATGATAGCCAGGTAGCTCACGACGGCACCCATCAGCCCCAGTAGGCTGATGAGGATCATCGGCACCACCACGCTCACGGCAAAGCAAATGAGGTAGATCTTGGTGACATCGTCGGCGTAGCGCAGCACTGTGATAATGGCGTAGATAAAGTCGATGGCTGCGGTGATGCCGCCGGCGACGACCATCAGCAGCGCCAATGTGCGGTAGCGCTCAAAGTTGAGGCCGTACATAAAGCTCATAAGGGGAATGCCGGGGCCTGCCATAAACGCGGCGCATGCGCCAGTGAAACCCAAGATCAGCGCCATGACGGCGACAATAATTAAGTCAAAGCGGCGACGCTTGCGCGGGTTAGCCCAAATGCTCGACAAACGCAAGAGCTGCGGTTTATAGATAAATCCAATGCTCAGCAAAATGGCCTGCGCCGGAAAGAATAGGGCATTAAAATACAGCTGATATTTGTAGGCCAGCGTGCCTTCCATCACAAATTTGGGCATGCTCTCGATAAGGTTAAACAAAAAGAGCGCGCCAAAGAGCGGGGCGCACTGCGCAAAAAGGCGGCCGACTTCGCGTATGCTCACGCGACGCGATTTTTCGGTTTCGAGCAGGGCGAGCGGGGCGGTGACCAGCACAAGCGAGGCGATTGCTGTGACACCCATGGCCATGGCCGCGATGGGCATGCTGCGCGTAAGGAACAGCGCCACGCTAAAGACCGCGATGACGCCGGCGGAGCGCAGCGTTTGGCTCATGCCGGCCAGGTAGAGTTTATCGGCCTGCTGCAGGCGGCCCTCGTACACGTCCGCCACGCCGTCGATTACCTTATACAGGTAGACGCCCAGGCCGATCGTCGCCATGTGCGCGTCGTAGCTGCGGGCGCTGCTGTACATGAGGCCGCAGGCCAGCGCGATCGCTCCGCAAAGCCAGCGGTTGAGCTGGTAGGAGGCAAAGGACGTCTTCTCGTCGATGTCCGAGACTTGAAAATTGCGTACGCCGTAGTTGCACGCGATCATGATGAGCGTGCCGGTGACAAAGGCGATGGAGAACTTGCCGGCTTCCTCGGCGCCCACGAGTTGCGTGGACACGATAGTGAGCAGCGGAAACGCCATGCCCCACACGGCGGTGCCGAGGGTATTCCAAAGGTAGTCGCGGCTGGTGGCGTGCTCCTCGTATTCGGCTTCCTGCGTGGAGAAGCCGCCGCCGTAGACGGCGCCGAGCAGGCGGTTCCACCAGGCGTTGACCATACGGCGGATGGGGCCGGGCTGGCGATCGCGCTCGCGGCGACGGCGTGTGGCTTGGCCGCTATTTGGCCCGCTGGCGTTACGCTGACTCAGCTCTTGGATGCGCGCGAGCTCCTCGGCGGTGTGCGATGCGGGGAAGAGGCCGTTCTCGATGCGTCCGCCCTGTCCGTGCGCCCCGCCCGATACAGCGGGGTTGGCGATGCCGTTGCGGCGGGCGATGGCGCGGCGGATGCTATCGAGGGGCGAGATGCTCAAGGCGGAGTCCTTTCTATTACTGCGTTCTAGTATAGACGCGACGGTGTCACTCATGTTTTTGAACGGATTGTTCAATATTTTCGGGGGGCGGCAGTAAATTGTCGGTGAGCGTGCGGTATCCTGTTGAAGTTATGTGATACCACGATGCCGCCCGCGCGGCACCAAGGAGCTTCTACCTATGGACGTCGCCGCATTCTTGCTGGCTCTTGTGCCGATCATTTGGCTTGTCGTGATGCTGCTGTGCTTTAAATGGCCAGCTTGGAAAGCCGCCATCGGATCGTTTGTCCTTTCGTGCGTGCTTGCCTTCGCATGGTGGCACCTGCCGGCTGCGCAGATCGCGACCGCCTCGCTCGAAGGCTTTTTGATGGCCCTGTGGCCCATCGTTTTGGTAATCATCGCCGCGGTGTTCACGTATAACCTGTGCGTTCGCACGGGCGCCATGGACGTGATCGGCAGCATGATCACCTCCATCAGCAGCGATCGCCGTCTGCTGGCGCTGCTTGTGGCCTGGTGCTTTGGTGGCTTTATGGAGGGCATGGCCGGTTTTGGCACCGCCGTCGCTATTCCCGCCGGCATGCTCGCGGGCCTGGGCTTTGAGGCCGTGCCCGCCGTGCTCATCTGTCTGCTGGCCAACGGCGTGCCCACGCCCTACGGCTCCATTGGCATTCCCACGGTGTCCGTTGCCGGTCTGGTGGGCCTGGACCCGCTGCATTTGGCGACCGTTCAGATGGTGCAGTTGGCGCCTTTCTTTGCGATGATGCCTCTGTTTATCGTGCTGGTTGCGGGTCGTGTCGCCGATGACCAGGGTAATGTTGCGGGCGTTGCCGAGCGCCTGAACGGCGTGGCGGGCATCGCCGTGCTCTCCGGCGTGTCCTTTGCCGGTGCGGCTCTTGTCGTTGCTATGTTTGTGGGTCCCGAGCTTGCCGTCGTCGTCGGTTCCATCGTTTCGCTCGCGCTGACAGCTGCGCTTGCCATGCGTGCCGAGAAGTCGGGGCATCTGGACGCACGCTTCCACATGAATATCGAGGCCGGCGAGCAGCTCACCGCTAAGTCGGCGCTTTCGGCTTGGTCGTGCTTCATCCTGATCTTTGTGCTGCTGTTGGGAACGTCTAACCTGGTGCCTGCCGTGCATGCTGCGCTCGCACCGTTTGCGAGCCAGGTGCAGGTGTATTGCGGCGAGAACCCCGGCACGCTCACGTTTTCGTGGATCAACACGCCGGGCGTCTGGATTTTCCTGGCGGCGTTTGTCGGCGGCGCCATTCAGGGTGCTTCGCCGCGCATGATGGGCAAGGTGCTGGCCGCGACCGTCAAGCAGATGATGCCGACGGTCATTACCATGCTTTCGGTTCTGGGCTGTGCCAAGGTTATGGGCTATGCGGGCATGATCTCTTCGATCAGCGCGTTTTGCATTGCGGTCGCCGGTGGCCTGTACCCGATTCTGGCTCCGTGGATCGGCGCGGTCGGTGCGTTCGTGACCGGTTCGGGCACGTCTTCTGGCATGCTGTTTGGTCCCATCCAGAGCCAGGCTGCCACCGCGCTGGGCGTGAGCGACTACTGGATGGTCGCGCTGAACGCGCTTGGCGTCGCCGCCGGCAAGATGATCTCGCCGCAGACGCTTGCCATCGGCCTGGCCGCTGTGCACGTGCGCGGCAAGGATGCCGAGCTCTTGGGCGCGGTCCTGCCCTACGCCGCCGGCATGCTGGTCCTTATGAGCGCCATCGCCATGCTTGGCCAAGGCTTGCCGCTATAGTTGGCACTTAGGGACGTTCCTTTTGTGCCGGCATCCGGGGACACTCCTTGAATGTTGCCTGTTCAAGAGTGTCCCCAACGACTCGTCGTTTAAGAACGTCCCCAATGACTACCCAATGACTAGGCCGCTTGCCTGCGATTTTTGACCGTTGGGCGGGCTTACCCCCCTTGCCACAAAAACGTTTTTGCATATCGGGTACAACGAACTTTACGTGAGTAAAGTGCGCGCCGCGCCCGCGTGACGCGCTTTTAAAGGAGGCCCCATGCCTGGTGTTACCCCTGCAGAAGTTCTGTCCAACTTTGGTATTACGCTGGTCGAAGATCCCTCCGAGAATCAGCCGCGTCTGCTGGTCGATCTACCTGCTGCGGAGCTCGTCGAGCACGCCATCCGCCGTGAAGAGGGCCGCATGGCATCCAACGGCGCGCTGGTAATCGAGACGGGGGAGCGCACCGGCCGTTCTCCCAACGACCGCTTTATCGTTGACACCCCCGATGTTCACGACAAGATCGCCTGGGGCGCCGTCAACCGCCCGCTTTCGATTGAGAGCTACGAGGCCATCAAGGCCGGCATCGTCGACTATCTCAACGAGCGCGACGTGTTCGTCACGCGCGGCATGGCGGGTGCCGACCGCAACCACACGCGTCGCCTGCTCGTTGCCTGCGAGCGCGCGAGCCAGGCGCTCTTCATTAAGCAGATGCTCGCCCGTCCGCTCGCTCGCGAAATTGCGCGCACCGGCGAGCCGGACTTTTGCGTGCTCGCGGCACCCGGGTACCAGTGCGACCCCGCCATCAAGGGCCTCAACTCCAGCGCCGCCGTGGTCATCAACTTCCAGGAGCGCGTGATTCTGGTTGCCGGCACCGGCTACTCCGGTGAGATTAAAAAGTCCATCTTCAGCGTCATGAATTACCTGCTGCCCGTCGAGGACGATGTACTGCCCATGCATTGCTCGGCCAGCATGGATCCCGTCACGCACGAGACCGCGGTGTTCTTTGGCCTGTCCGGCACCGGCAAGACCACGCTTTCGGCCAATCCCACGCGCCTGCTGATCGGCGACGACGAGCACGGTTGGTCCGACATGGGCATCTTCAACATCGAGGGAGGCTGCTACGCCAAGTGCGAGGGCCTGGACGAGTTTCACGAGCCCGAGATCTTCAATGCCGTTCGCTTTGGCGCGATCTGCGAAAACGTGGTACTCGACGAGAACCGCAAGCCCAACTACGATGACGTCTCGATCACGCACAACACGCGCGTTGCCTATCCCGTCGAGCATATCCCCAACGCGTGGACCAAGGGCATGGGCACCACCCCGAGCGTCGTGCTGTTTTTGACCTGCGATGCCTTTGGCGTGCTGCCGCCTATCTCGCGCCTGACGGCGGATGCCGCCATGTATCACTTTGTGACGGGTTTCACCGCCAAGATCCCCGGTACCGAGGTCGGCGTCACCGAGCCCACGCCCACGTTCTCCTCGCTGTTCGGAGAGCCGTTTATGCCGCTTGACCCCATGGTCTATGCCAAGATGCTCGGCGAGCGTATCGCCGACGGTCGCACCCGCGTCTATCTGCTCAACACCGGCTGGATTGGCGGCGGTTATGGCGTGGGCCATCGCATCGAGCTTGCCTACACGCGCGCCCTGGTTGCACGCGCCCTCGACGGTACCATCGAGGACAGCGAGTTCTTGCACGACGATATCTTTAATGTCGACATTCCCACCACGTGCCACGGTGTGCCGGACGGCATCCTGGTGCCGCGCCAGTACTGGCAGAGCACAGCGCGCTACGACGAGGCCGCGCACAACCTGGCGGTGATGTTCGAGGAGAACTTCGAGAAGAAGTACTCGCACCTGCCCGAGTCCGTCAAGGCCGCCGGCCCGCACGCCCAGGTGTCCGCCGAGGCCCGTCATCGCGGCCGCGGCCTGCTGGGACTCCGCCACTAGCGTCGCCTCGAGTCCATATCCACCACAAAGAGGCAGGCGCCTTTGTGGTGATTTTGCTCGTACGGATGACTCGGGCTACAATACGCCTGACATATCGTCCCCTTCTCCGGATGGGGACAGCGTAAGCGCTCTTGTGACGGCACCGTAGGACTTTGAAGGTGGCCGTTGTAAGGGCGCTTTTTGTTTAGGCGCTCGCGTTGGCGCGAATTGCGAAAGGAGCACGTATGAAGAGCTTTATTGCCGAGGATTCATTTTGGGAGCTATTTCCACAGGCGGCGGTCGGCGTCGTGGTCGTAAAGGGCATGAAGCCCGCGGCTCAGATTCCCCAGGAGGACGTGGACGCGATTGCGGCGCTGCTCGATCGCGCCAATATCGATGCGGAGCGCCACCTGACAAGCGATACCATCAGCGAGAACGCGCCGGTCAAGGCATGGCGCGAGGCCTATCGCCTGTTCAAGACTAAAAAGGGCGCCCGCTGCTCAATCGAGAACCTGCTCAAGCGCGTGCTCAAGGGCAAGCCGGTCGGTCATATCACACCGGCGGTGGATATTTACAACACGGTGTCGCTGACCTACGCGCTGCCCGTGGGAGGCGAGGATTTGCACGCGATTGAGGGAGACCTTCGCTTGAAGGTGACCGACGGTGGCGATGCGTTCCTGCCGCTTGGCGAGGAAGCAGATGATCCGACGCTGCCCGGCGAGCTCGCCTACATCGATGATGCGGGCGCCGTGTGCCGCTGCTGGAACTGGCGCGACGGCGTTCGAACGGCCCTGTCCGACGATTCTGCCGATGCGTTCCTGGCGATTGAGTGTGTAGAGCCCGAGCGAATGGGGGACTGCCAGGCCGCGATCGATCGCTTAGCCGAGCTGCTCGAGCGCTATCTGGGAGCGACGGTTGTCGTCAAGACGCTTGTGACCCGCGATAACCCGCGCGTGGAACTCTAGCTCGGGCCAAACCACCACACAAACCACCACAAAGGTGCTATCCCCTTTGTGGTGGTTTTTATGTTGATGAGTTAACAATTGGGATATTTGGGTACGGGGGTTCGGGCATGCGGCTAAGATGTTTACCCGTTAGCATCATGCAAGCGAAAGGCGGTCGTCTCCCATGCAGCAGAACGACGAGACACGTTTTGAGGATTTTGTCGGACTGATTAGCGGGCTCTACAAGGAGATCCAGCGCATTAAGGCATCTGAGGGCGCAAGGCTGGGCCTTAAGGGTTCCGATATCATGTGCCTGTACTATCTTGAGCGCAGCAAGGACGGCCTGACTGGTGCCGACCTCGCCCGCATGGCAGGCGTGACCCGCGCTGCCGTCTCGCGCACGCTGGCGCATCTGGAAGAGGGCGGCTACGTCGAGGTCGACGATTCGGGCGATGCCGCCGTTAAGTATCGCGCCCCGGTTCGCCTGACCACGTTGGGCGGCGAGAGCATGAATGAGGCCGATCGCATTATTCGCGAGGTGCTCGACGCCACCGGCAAGGCCATGGGCGTGGAGCAGCGCGAGCAGATGTACGCGTCGCTGCGTACGATTCTCGACACCCTGCGCGAGCTGTAGGGCCGCCTAGGCATTTGCTTCCCACTAACAACTGCATCGTCCCGTTTGAGCGCGTATGCCGTGCCGGGGCATTGCTGTCAAAATTCCCTGCGCGGGACCTGCGCAAGAAAGGATTCGCTATGTCCGTCCGCATTATTACCGATTCCGCAAGCGATATGTCGCCGGCGGAGCACCCGGCACTGGCTGTTTTGCCACTGTCCGTCACCTTTGGCACCGATGTGTACATGGATGGCGTCGACATCGATCACCGGCGCTTTTACGAGATGCTCGTGGAGCGCGATGAGCTGCCCAAGACCGGTCAGGTCAACCCGTACGCGTTTTCGCAGGCTATCGCCGAGGTTCGTGAAGCCGGCGATGAGGCCGTGATTATTACCGTGGGCGCTAAGCTTTCCGGCACCAATCAGAGTGCGCGCACCGCTCTTGCCGAGGCCCCGGGCGGCGATGTGTTCGTGGTAGACAGCAACAACGTCACCCTGGGCGAGCGCGTGCTGGTCGAGTATGCCCTGCGCTTGGTGGACGAGGGCCGTAGCGCGGCCCAGATCGCGGCGGCGGTCGAGGCCGTGCGCGACCGCGTGGTGGTTATCGGCCTGCTCGAGACGCTGGAGTACCTGGTGCGCGGTGGTCGCCTGTCTGCTGCGGCCGGCGCCGTGGGTACGCTGCTCAACGTAAAGCCCGTGGTGGCTGCCGAGGACGGTCTGATCGTGCAGCTGGGCAAGGCGCGCGGTTCCAAGAACGGTCGCAACCTGCTGAACCAAAAGGTCGAAAAGGCGGGCGGCGTCGACTTTTCCATGCCGCTGGCGCTCGGCTATACGGGCCTTTCGGATGCGGTGCTCAAGAAGTATATCGAGGACAGCGCCGCGCTGTGGGCTGGCCACACCGAGGGCGAGCTGCCCGTTCACACCATCGGCGCCACCATCGGCACCCATGTAGGCCCCGGTGCCGTAGCCGTAGCCTTCTTCCAGCCTGCCAACTAACCGACCTGCCAAAAAGGGACAGGTTTATTTTGGCAGGTTTTATCTGGGCAAACGCTACCTGCCATGCCATGTGATCCCTCGGCGATGACGGGGTTGCGGACCATCGGCCTCACGGAGGCCGCAAATGATCCGCAACCTGCCGTCCCCGAGGGATCATTTGATTTATGCTGTTGCGGGCGGAAAGGAGCATCGATGGCGTCTGAGGGCTTTTTTGAGCGGGTGTACGAGGTAGTCGAGCAGATCCCTGAGGGGATGGTTGCCACGTACGGCCAGGTGGCGCTGCTCGCCGGCCGTCCACGAAGTGCGCGGTACGTGGGGTATGCCCTGCATAGCAATCCGCGCCCCGGCGAGATTCCCTGTCACCGCGTGGTGTTTGCCGATGGTCGCATTTGCGAGGGCTTTGCCTTTGGCGGTCCCGACGCTCAGCGCGAACTTCTGCTGGGGGAGGGCGTGACGTTTGTCGACCCCATGCACGTCGACTTGGCCGCCTGTCGTTGGCCAGCAGGGCTCTAGCGGCTCTGCCGTGGCCAAGACCACCACAAAGGTGCCTGTCCTCTTTGTGGTGGAACGCTGGCTCCATTGATGTTTCCCCAGATAAAACCTGCCAAAATAAACCTGTCCCTAATTGGCAGGTTTAACGGGGTTAACTTATGCAGAAGGTGTGGCGGCGCGGTTTGATGCTACAAAGTAAACAATGGTGAACTATATTGTATGCAGCAACGGAGCAGGCCGTAGGCGATGGAAAAGCCTGCCCTGTTGAGTTTGATTCGCATTCCTCCCCTCTGTGCGATTCAACGGTGTACTTCAGGAAAGCGCCCGTCGGCTGCCATGGTCGGCGGGCGCTTTCCTGTAAGCATGGGGCAAACCCATCAGGTCTGTTATCCCATAATGAGGTACTGACGTTTGGTTTTAGGGGGGCACTAACTTTGATTGTTAGTCCCGCTTACAGCAACCGATCTTGGTAAATCCCTGCGGCGCTTCTTCGCCTGCGGGGATTCTTGGGCTGTCGCTTCCCAGATATGCTTCTACATGCCGCGCGAACGCTTGCCACGACCACTCGTCTTTATCGGCCTCAAGCCGATCGGGAGAAATCGCGTTGAACAGGCACGTTGGAATCTCGTGCTCGTGCAGATTCTTAGCGATACACGGTGTGCAGCCCTTCTCGTGGTTGACAGGGTTAAATGGGCATTTCCGGTCGTTGCAGGTACAAAACGCAACTGAGCTCATGGGACTCCTTCCGGTCGGTCGGGTCTGCCGTAAAAGCTGCCGCATGTTAAACAATAGGGTGTCATTGCTTAACAGGATATAGCCTCAAGGTGCTTGCGACTTAGGGGTTCTGCCAAGCGGCTGAATATCTCGGCGACCGACCTCTGAAGAAAACAAAACCGCCGCAACGAGGATTGTGAACTGCGCCCCGAAACTTGGACTGAATAAATAGCGACTACGCCGCAAGGGCCCGGTTCCGGAACTCCTCCGGCGTCAGGCCCTTCAATCTTACCTGCCTGCGCCGCGTGTTCCAATGGGCTATGTACTCCTCCAGGTCGCGCTTGAAGTCCTCGAAGCTGCCCCACTCCCTGCCGCGGTAGAACTCGTCCTTCACGTGGCCGAAGAGCTGCTCGGTGGCGGCGTTGTCGATGCAGTTCCCCTTGCGCGACATGCTCTGGGTGATGCCCGCCCCCTCCAGCCTGGAGGTGTAGGACTCGTGCTGGTACTGCCAGCCCATGTCCGAGTGCATGGTCGGTGCCGCCCCGTCGGGCAGGGCCTCGAGGAGCCGGTCGAGCATCCTGTGCTGCTGGGCGAGGTCCGGAGAGGTCGATATGTCGCTCGCCACGATCTCCTTCGTGCAGAAGTCGAGCACCGGGGCCCAGTAGGCCTTGGCGCCGGCGACCTTGAACTCGGTGACGTCGGTGCCGAGCTTCTGCCACGGCCCCTCGGCGCCGAAATCCCTCGCGATGACGTTCTCGAACGTGCTCCCCACGAGCCCCCTGTAGGAGCTGTACCGGCGGCGGGAGCCCCGGCGGCGTATCGCGCACCGGATGCCCATCTCGCGCATCATCTTGAGCACGGTCTTGTCGGCCACGACCGCGCCCAGCTCGGCGCGCAGGCACATGGCTATCTGCCGGTGCCCGCAGCCGTTGGCGGTGCGCGAGAATATCTCGGCCGCGGCGTCGCGCAGCTCGGGCCTGGTCGGCCTCCGCGGGTGCGCCAGCGCGTAGTAGTAGGTCGACCTCCTGAGCCCCGAGCACTCCAGCAGGTGGCGCAGGGAGTGCCCCTCCGCCCTCAGCGCCCTCACCGCCTCGGCCGCCGCCCTGGTCAGAGCCCGTCCCGCTCGACCAGGGCGCGCAATTTTTTTAGGTAGGCGACCTCGGCCTCGAGCCTGCGGCAGCGCTCCTCGAGCTCCTGCTCGCGGGTGCGGGCCCGGGGTTTCGACCTCGACCCCCTCGGCCTGCCCTTCGGTCCGGGCCGCAGCGCCTCGGCGCCGCCCTCGCGGTAGAGCCTGCACCAGCGCTCCAGCGGGGACTTCGACCTGATCCCGAACTCGGCCATGGCGTCGGTCTTCGCCATCCCGCCGTCGACCACGGCCGACGCCGCGGCGACCCTCTGCTCGAATGTGTACCTGGATTGTTTCCCGCCCATGGACAGCAACGCCTCGCTTCCGAACGCCCGGTATACCCACTGCCATTCTCTCACGGTCTCGCGGGGGACGGACAGGGCCTCGGCCGCCGGCTTGCAGCCGACGCCGGCGTCGAAGAGCTCGACGGCCCGCCTCCTGGACTCCAGGTCGTGCTTCACCCTGAGGTCTATACTCATGGAAAACCTCCCATTTCCCGATGTCCAAGAAATGGGAGGCAGTTCATTGTGCCAATCGCGGCGGTTTAGTTTGAGTGTTGTTTATTGCTCTCGACTAGTACACCATGCCCATGGCGTCCCGAACCTCTGCCAGCGTCTGCTCGGCAATCTCGTTGGCGCGACGGTTGCCCTCGTGCAGGACGTCCTTCACATAGTCCAGGTCGTTCTCGTAGCGCTGGCGACGCTCGCGGATCGGTGCGAAGTACCCGTTGACGGCCTCGGTCACGTACTTCTTGAGCTGGCCAGAGCCACCCATGCCAATCTCCTCGGCAATCTCGACCTCGGAACGGCCGGTGCAGATGGCGGCTGTCGAAAGCAGGCCGGACACGCCGGGGCGGTTCTCGGGATCAAACGTAATCATGCGTTCGGAGTCGGTCTGGCTCTTCTTGATGCGCTTGGCCGTCTCCTCGGCGGTCATCGAGATATTGATGGCGTTGCCGTAGCTCTTGCTCATCTTGCGGCCGTCCAGGCCGGGCAGCAGCGGGGTCTCGGACAGCAGCGCGTCGACCTCGGGGAATACCTTGCCGTAGCGGTTGTTAAAGCGGCGGGCGATGGTACGGGTGAGCTCGATGTGCGGCAGCTGGTCGCGACCGACGGGCACAACGTTACCCTTGCAGAACAGGATGTCGCAGGCCTGGTGCACCGGATAGGTGAGCAGAAGGCCGGTGAGCTCGTGGCCCGAGGCCTCCATCTCGGCCTTGACGGTGGGGTTGCGCGCCAGCTCGGCCTCGGAGACCAGCGACAGGAACGGCAGCATGAGCTGGTTGGCGGCGGGCACGGCGGAGTGCGTGTAGATCATGGTCTTGTCGGGGTCGATACCGCAGGCAAGGTAGTCCATGACCATGTTATACACGTTGTCCTGGATGTGCTCGGTGGTGTCGCGGTCGGTGATGACCTGGTAGTCGGCAATGAGCACGTTGGTCTTGGCGCCCATATCCTGCAACTCCACGCGGCCCTTGAGGGTGCCAAAGTAGTGGCCTAGGTGCAGACGGCCGGTGGGGCGGTCGCCGGTAAGCATGGTGAACTTCTCGGGCGTCTTGGCCAGGCCCTCGCGAATGGCGTTGCTCTTTTGCAACGCGACTTCGTAGCTGTTCTCGTTTGGCATGATTGCTCCTAACGTATGTTCATGGGTCAAGATGATAACGCGTTTATTGAGAGGGGCGGGCGAAAGTGAGCAAGGGGGTGGTAAGGCGAGACATGCGTGGCGGTCGAGGCGCGGTCACGAGCGGCCGACGGTAAGCAGAACAACCTTCTGCAGCAAACCTTAATGCCTGTGGTGGCGCTCTTCCTTATGCTCCTCGGCCGCTTGCTCCTCCTGCTTAAAGGCGGGGTCGTCGGGGGTTATCAGCTCGTCTTCGTGCGTGCGCTTGTTGTAATGGTGGCGTAGCACGGGCTCAAACAGGTGCAGGTGCTTGGCGAAGGCTGCCGAGCCAATGCCAAGCACGGTAAAGATGAGCACGCGCATGGGGACTTCGACCTGGTTGATGGCGGCCGCACCGGCCGAAAGCAGGACACACCAGGCATAGATAAGCAGCACAGCCTGCTTCTGGTTATAGCCCTCTTGAATGAGGCGGTGGTGGATATGGCCTTTGTCGGCCTGCCCAATGCTAATGTGGGCGCGCTTGCGGCGCACGATGGCGCTAAACGTGTCGATGATGGGCACACCGGCAACGATGAGCGGAATGATAAGCGAGGTGAGCGCGGCGGTGCGGCTCACATTAAGCAGCGAAATGGAGCCCAGCGCAAAGCCCAGCAGCAGCGACCCCGAGTCGCCCAGAAAGATGCTCGCGGGGTTGAAGTTATAGCGCAAGAAGGCGAGGCACGAGCCAAAGAGCGCGATGGAAAGCGCGGCGGCGTCGATGCGGCCCGAGAGCACGGCGACCGAAAACATGGTGAACGATGCGATGCCGCAGATGCCTGTGGCCAGGCCATCGAGGCCGTCGATGAGGTTGATGATATTGGTGAACGCCACCAGGTAGACCACGGTGATGGGGTAGGCAAGCCAGCCGAGCATGATCTCGCCGGGGGCAACCGGGTTGACGATGACGCCGATTTTTAGTCCACCCACGCAGGCGATGAGCGCGGCAAGGACCTGGCCGGCGAGCTTTTGCTTGGGCCTAAGCTGGAAGACGTCGTCGATCGCGCCGGTCGCAAAAATGACGGTAAAAGAAAGCGCCAGCATGGGGTAGCTAATGTGCAGGCGCGGATGCGGGACCAAGACGGGCGGCCAGCCCAGATACCAGGTGCCCATAATCTGAACGATGCAGGCAACGACCAGGCCCAAAAAGACCGCCGTACCTCCCAAGCGCGGGATGGGCTTGGTGTTGATACGGCGTTTTGAAGGATAGTCAACGGCGTCGAGCTTGATTGCCAGACGTTTAACCAGGGGCACCGTGAGGAAGGTCGTGATATATGCCGCGGCTGCCACGCAAAGGAACGGTATGTAGCTCGTGGATGAAGCCATGTATCAAAAACCGCCAAGCGTCGAAGGAAAAGGTCAAAGGATGCCATGCCGCAAAGGGTATAGCTGACCCATGATACTCGACCAAAGGGGGTGCGGGGAATCGCGCCGATCGATAATCACGTGCTTACCAGATATTGGGATGGTGGCGGGGGTTCTGCCGAGTGCCGTTGGGTGTCATACGGGATTTGCGATGGCAATTTTTGGCAAAAACGGCAAAAGAAAACCACCCCCCACGTTACGAAAATGAACCCACCTAAAACAGGTGGGTGCCCTCATCGACCGTTCCAGCGTCCTTAACAACGAAGGATACCTGTACTACGTACGACTGTGTGGGCTCCCTAAATAAACGCGACGGTTCACCCAGTTGCTCCGCGGGGGGCGGAATACCTACATCATATAGCGGCACTTTATCGATTCCAGTCTTGACATTACAAAAATCGTGTCGGACGATTACGGCGTCTTGGGCTCGAGCTGTCTGTGCGGCTGGTCCTTTTGCGTTTGAGCTGCTGAATCGTTGTTTTGGAGCATGTTTTTATGCCGACGTCGTTGACCGAACTTTTTTCGCCCGCCTGCCATTTGTGTCCGCGGCGTTGCGGTGCGGCGCGCGATGAGGGTGCGCGCGGCGTATGCGGTGCTAACGACACGCTCAAGGTGGCCCGCGCGGCGCTTCATATGTGGGAGGAGCCGCCTATTTCGGGCGAGGCCGGTTCGGGCACGATCTTCTTTAGCGGCTGCTCGCTCAAATGCGTCTATTGCCAGAACCACGAGATCTCGACGGGCAATTTCGGTCTTGAAATTTCGCCCGAGCGCCTGGTCGAGATTATGTTGGAGCTGCAGGACCAGGGTGCCAACAATATTAACTTGGTGACGGCGACGCACTACGCGCACCTGCTGCCGGCTGCGATTGCCGCGGCACGGGCGCGCGGGCTGGTCATCCCAATCGTCTACAACACAAGCGGTTATGAGCGCGCGAGTGCCGTGGCGGCGCTCGGCGATCTGGTCGATGTGTGGCTTACCGACTTTAAATATGCCGATGCGGGGCTTGCGCAGTCGCTCTCTCATATTCGGGACTACCCACGTGTGGCCGTGTCGGGTTTGGCGCAAATGGCGCGCGAGATTGAGCGCCGTGGGGGAGAGCTGGTGGACGAGGACGGGCTCATGAAGCGCGGCATGATCGTGCGTCACCTGGTGTTGCCGGGGCATGCGGACGATTCGTGTCGCGTGCTAGACCTGGTGTGGCAGACGGTGGGTGATGTGCCGATCTCGGTCATGAACCAGTACACGCCCAATGCGCTCATGCGCGAGCAGGGCGGCGACTTGGCGCGAGCCGTGACGCGCGAGGAATACGAGCGGGTGCTCGACCATGCCGACGACCTGGGCTTTACGACGATGTTCTGGCAAGAGGGGGGCGCGGTAGACGAGAGCTTTACTCCAGCCTTCGACACCACCGGCGTCCTCACCAGCGCAAAGTAGCTCTTTTGAGCAGTCTTTTTGGGACGTGTCTCTATAGTTTTGTCAACCGCGTGCTTCGTGCCATTTCGGCATGACGCATCCGGGCGCCTGGCGCCCCCGCTCGGTTTCCTCTTCGGTTGATCCCGCCGCCCGCTAGGCCGCGTACGGGACGGCGTCGCGCATGATCGCGTATATGACCTTGAGCCT
>NZ_VUME01000029.1 GCF_009696325.1 Collinsella sp. WCA1-178-WT-3 (M1) | reverse complement strand
GCCATTTCGGCATGACGCATCCGGGCGCCTGGCGCCCCCGCTCGGTTTCCTCTTCGGTTGATCCCGCCGCCCGCTAGGCCGCGTACGGGACGGCGTCGCGCATGATCGCGTATATGACCTTGAGCCTCTTCCTCGCGACCGCCTTCAGCGCCTTGCTGTGCCTCATCCCCCTCGCCCTGCACTCCCCGTAGTACCTCCCGAACCTGTTGTCCGTGCCGATGAGGGAGTTGCAGCTGAATATGAGCAGGTTCTTGAGCTGCCTGTTCCCGCCGCGCTGCGGCGACGTCGACCTGATGCTGCTCCCGGAGCGCCTGTCTGACGGCGCCACGCCGCAATAGCTCGCGAGCTCGTCGTGCCCCCTGAACGCGGATATGTCGATCGACGTCACCAGCGCCGCGGCGGTCTTGGGGCCGATCCCGGGCACCGTGAGGAGGCACTCGTAGACCTCGTCGCCCGCCAGCGAGTCGGCCACGAGCGAGTCGAGCTCCTCGATGTCGGCGTCGAGGGAGGCTATCTCCCGGGCGAGCATCCGGACCGCGACGTCCTCGCCGGCCGGGAGCCGCCTTCCCGAGCGCGACGAGGCCAGCAGCGCCTCCCAGAGCCTCCTGGCCCCCGCCGCGGGGGCGCCCGCGCGCCTGGCGGCGTTCGAGAACCTGCGCCAGCCGGCGGCCGAGCACCCGGCGGCCCCGCCGAACTCGGCCAGCATCGACACCTGCCAGCGGCTCGAAGGGTCGACCGCGCCCTCGAGCGCGGGGTCGGCCTCGAGCAGGGTCGCGCGCAGCCTGTTCTTCGCGCGGGTCCTGGCGGACGACGCGAACTCGCGCTGCGACGACAGGATCCGCAGCGAGGCGGCCCCCTCGGGCTCCTCGGGCGCCGGCCTGAGGGCGCGGGGCACGCCGAGCGCGGTGCGCGCGATCACCTCGGCGTCGATGGCGTCGGTCTTCGCGGTGCCGGGGAACATCCCGCGGGCCTGCTTCTCGGCATATCCGGGCAGGTAGGCGCAGGGGTTCCCGTGCGCATGGGCGCGCGCGAGGACCAGCGCGCCGATGTTTCGCTTCTGGTCGACGACGACCAGCGCGCCGGAGCCGGCCCGCTCGAGCAGCCGGTCGATGTCGTCGGGCCTGTTTGCCAGCTCGGCCCTGAAGGCGACGCCCCCTCCCGCATCGAGCGCGCACGCGCTGTGCGAGCTCTTCCCGACGTCGATCCCCAGGTACGCCACGGGCGTCTCTGCTGCAGGCATGGTGTATCCTCTCCCTTGAGCCGGCCGTTAGCCGCGGAAGCGACACCCACATTACCCGGCCGTGGCCCGGTCCGGGCCCGGCACATCTCTATCAGTCGTTCCCCGCGGCCCCTCCCGCCCCGGCGGCAACACGTCCCGGGCCCTCTACGGGGCAGGGGCTGACGGCCGTCCGGGGCGGTCGGCCAGCGACCACCGGTACGGCTCAATCGTATAGCCGTGCAACGGAAAAGAGCCGCCCTTTCGGACGACTCAAACTGTAATGGG
>NZ_VUME01000028.1 GCF_009696325.1 Collinsella sp. WCA1-178-WT-3 (M1) | reverse complement strand
ACGAGCGCAACCCTCGTTCACTGTTGCCAGCACGTTATGGTGGGGACTCAGTGGAGACCGCCGGGGTTAACTCGGAGGAAGGTGGGGATGACGTCAAATCATCATGCCCCTTATGTCCAGGGCTTCACACATGCTACAATGGCCGGTACAAAGAGTTGCGAGCTTGTGAGAGTGAGCGAATCTCGGAAAGCCGGTCTCAGTTCGGATTGGGGTCTGCAACTCGACCTCATGAAGTCGGAGTCGCTAGTAATCGCAGATCAGCAACGCTGCGGTGAATACGTTCCCGGGCCTTGTACACACCGCCCGTCACGTCATGAAAGTTGGTAACACCCGAAGCCGGTGGCCTAACTGTTGGGGGAGCCGTCGAAGGTGGGACTGGTAATTAGGACTAAGTCGTAACAAGGTAGCCGTACCGGAAGGTGCGGCTGGATCACCTCCTTTCTAAGGAGTTTTTTGTGAGTGGAGTGTTGGCGTCCTGCCTGTGTGGGTGGGGTTGAGGGCATACTGTTGGGGTTCTGGGGTATCACATGTGTGGTGGCCTGGTGCGGTGCCATGGTGCGTGCGTGAGTGTGTGGTGTGGTGGTCCGTGTGGTGGTTGAGAACTGTATAGTGGATGCGAGCATCTTTGTTTTTTGTGTGACTTGTGTTGTGCAAGTTGTGTAGTGCGATCGGTGGATGCCTTGGCACCAAGAGCCGATGAAGGACGTTGTGACCTGCGATAAGCCCTGGGGAGTTGGTGAACGAGCTGTGATCCGGGGGTGTCCGAATGGGGAAACCTGGAATGTCCGGAGTTGTGTCCGGTGACCCTGCCCTGAATGTATAGGGGTGTGGGAGGTAACGCGGGGAAGTGAAACATCTTAGTACCCGTAGGAAGAGAAAACAAGTGTGATTCCGTGAGTAGTGGCGAGCGAAAGCGGAGGAGGCTAAACCGTGTGTGTGTTCAAGCCGGCAGGTGTTGCATGTGCGGGGTTGTGGGGGCCTTGTGGTTCTGCTGCCGCAGGATTGGCCAGTGAGAAATGTTGCGTGAAGGTGAAGCGTCTGGGAAGGCGTACCGGAGTGGGTGAGAGTCCCGTAACTGTGAGCGTGGCGCTGGTGTGGGGTTGCCCCAAGTAGCGTGGGACTCGTGGAATTTCGCGTGAATCTGGCGGGACCACCCGTCAAGCCTAAATACTCCTTGGTGACCGATAGTGGATGAGTACCGTGAGGGAAGGGTGAAAAGTACCCCGGGAGGGGAGTGAAATAGTACCTGAAACCGTGTGCTTACAATCCGTCAGAGCCTTTTTTTTTTTTTTTTTATTCAAATTTATTTATGTGAACAAACCCAAATAAAATTGAATAGGTAAATAGACATAATGGTCCACGTAATTTCCCCATAGAAAATCGGAGTAGGACCAATCATGTACTTCTACTCTGTGCATGGCCATCACATTAGGCAAATCGTCTTTTAGTTCCTCGACACAATGTTCAGGGGCCGTGTAATCTTCTTCACTGAAATATAAGGCAATTTTGGCTG
>NZ_VUME01000027.1 GCF_009696325.1 Collinsella sp. WCA1-178-WT-3 (M1) | reverse complement strand
GGTTGATTTCCGATCTCAGCCGAACACATTGAGCTGATGGCTCGCTCCCGCAGTTAACCGAACGCCCCCGCGGCCCCTCTCGGGCCCCGGGGGCGCCATTTTCCCAGTTGAAGGAATGGTGGAGATGTGTTTCGATGGGTCCGGTGGCCATGCTCCGCCCGCCGCCCGGCACCTCTTCCCAGACTCAGCCGGACGGTCGGTCCGTCTATTCCGTTTTTCTCCTAGGCTAGGCCAGCGGGGCATCGCCCCTCTCTGCGCGCGCCCTCTCGATGAGCCCCGGCGTCAGGTCGAGGTCGCCGAGCGGCACGTCCCCCACGCCGTAGGCGTCCAGCAGCGCCGCCGCGTCCTCCCCGAGCATCGCCCTGAAGGCGCGCGCGGGCGTCGCGAAGCCGAGCGCGCCGCGGGGCTCGGAGTTCACGTGCGACATGGCCAGCGCCAGGTCGGCCGGGACGAGCCGGTCGAACCTGATTCCGGCGCCCTTGGGCAGCAGCTTCCTGATCTCGACGTGGTTGCGCTCGCAGGCGCCCT
The DNA here is from genome assembly GCF_009696325.1 of Collinsella sp. WCA1-178-WT-3 (M1). Taxonomy (GTDB): domain Bacteria; phylum Actinomycetota; class Coriobacteriia; order Coriobacteriales; family Coriobacteriaceae; genus Collinsella. Next base: position 1,109 of record NZ_VUME01000027.1, on the reverse strand, counting down.
TCTGGTCGCTGCGCCCGGGGTCGCAGTAGAACAGCCTCGTCTCGCCCGGCCCCTCGCCGAGCAGCGCCGCGATCGCCGCCTCGTCGGAGAACTCGGCGCCGTTGTCGGTGAGGACGGCGCGGAACACGCGGCGCGTCCCGTCGGCGCCGAGGATGGCCCGGACGCCCTCCAGGGCGTCCGCGACGCACCCGGCGGTCTTCTCCTCCAGCGGCAGCGCGAGCTGGAGCCTGCTGGGGCGGTGCAGCAGCGTGAGCAGGCAGGCGGAGTCCTCCCGGGCCCCCTCGACGGTGTCCATCTCCCAGGCCGCGGCGCACGCGTCCTCCCCGAGGGCGAGGAACGCGGCATGCGACCTGCGGGCGGAGTGGCGGGTCGCCGCCCGGCCCGCGGCGCGCTTCCTCGGCCTGTAGCCGACCTTGCGCCTGAGCTCCATGTTGGTCATGCCGTCGTAGCCCGCCGAGACCCAGCGGTAGATGGTCGACGGCGACAGGTCCACCGGGCCGCCGTTGCGCGCCGCCATCTGCTCGGGCGACAGCCCCCGGCGCAGGCAGTCCCTTATCGCCTCCAGCCTGGCCGCCGCGGCGGGCTCGTCGGCGTCTATCCCGCGCCTGGACGAGACGAGGACCGAGTCGGCGCACAGCTGCGCGGCCCGGGCCTCGTAGAAGACGTGGGGGCGGCGCTTGCAGCCGATCGCGCGGTACCGGCCGCAGCCGTTGCAGCATCGCGGCCACGCCGCCAGGCGCGGGCAGGCCGCCGACAGGTCGGCGGAGGCGTCCACGCGCTCGCCGCGCCTGGCCTTCGGCGCCGTCACGAACCTGTGCGACGCCACCTCGGCGCTCACCGTCGAGGGCGACCTGCCCAGCTCCCTCGCGATCTCCCTGCACGACGCCCTGCGCTCCAGCATCCTCTGGACCGTGTCCCGCTCGTGCCTCGTGAGCCTTCCGTAGGCCCTCGGGACCGCCCTTGCGGAGCCGCTTTTCTTCTTTCCGGACATACCGTCCTCCGATCTCCCGGGGCCGGCCGATCCGGCCCTCAGGGTATCGGGTTCCCACATTCATCCGCACATGTACGGATGAATGTGGGAGGTGTTCGGATAAAGTTGATAATCAAGG
>NZ_VUME01000026.1 GCF_009696325.1 Collinsella sp. WCA1-178-WT-3 (M1) | reverse complement strand
GACATACCATTTAGTCCATTATATTGCTCCCTAAAAACAAGTAAACCCTGACTTTAATTATTCAGGGTTTTTTTTGATTTAAATTATATAAACCTAAAATATATAATTATGTTTTGATTTATATTATATAGAAATATAATTATTATTAAGTGATCTAAATGAGTACGTTATATAAGCTAGTGTATAAATATGTATCTGGAGAGAGCAAAAATACTCTGTACACGACAAATTTCACAGAACCCTTATCCTATCAGGGTTCTGCCTTCTTAAAATTGCCAAAATTTCCTTAAACTCTTCTTTTTTCCCAAAACCAATTAAACGCTGAATCGCCATTTGAACATAGTCTAAACCATAGCGAAATAAACTCATTGAGAGTCGTCCATGCTTCTTTATTTTTATCGCTTTTTTTTGATCATGTTGCCATTCACCCGTTAAGTAACACCAACAGAAGCTTATAGCTAACACCGCAATCAATTTTTTCACTCGTCTAGGGTCTGTCAAGCGCGTATTTTCAAGATTAAACCCGCGTCCTTTGAGACAACTGAATAAGGTTTCAATTTCCCAGCGTAATGCATAATCCTGAATAGCATTGGCATTAAACTGAGGAGAAACGACGAGTAAAAGCTCTCCATTTTCTAACTGTAGTGCACTTATATATAGTTTCACCCGACCAACCAAAATCCGTCGTTTACGACATTCAATTTGACCAACTTTAAGATGGCGAAATAAATCACTAATTTTATGATTCTTTCCTAAATGATTGGTGACAATGAAGTTTTTTTAACACGAATGCAGAAGTTGATGTCTTGTTCAATTAACCATGTAAACCACTGCTCACCGATAAACTCTCTGTCTGCGAACACATTCACAATACGGTCTTTACCAAAAATGGCTATAAAGCGTTGAATCAAAGCAATACGCTCTTTCGTATCTGAATTTCCACGTTTATTAAGCAATGTCCAAAGGATAGGTATCGCTATTCCACGATAAACGATTGCGAGCATCAGGATATTAATATTTCGTTTTCCCCATTTCCAATTGGTTCTATCTAAAGTCAGTTGCACTTGGTCGAATGAAAACATATTGAAAATCAACTGAGAAATTTGACGATAATCAAAATACTGACCTGCAAAGAAGCGCTGCATACGTCGATAAAATGATTGTGGTAAGCACTTGATGGGCAAGGCTTTAGATGCAGAAGAAAGATTACATGTTTGCTTTAAAATAATCACAAGCATGATGAGCGCAAAGCACTTTAAATGTGACTTGTTCCATTTTAGATATTTGTTTAAGATAAGATATAACTCATTGAGATGTGTCATAGTATTCGTCGTTAGAAAACAATTATTATGACATTATTTCAATGAGTTATCTATTTTTATCGTGTACAGAGTATGAATAGAATAAAGTGGCGTTGTCTGGTGAGAAAACTGTTGTTCTAAATGAGTTAAACGTTGATGCAGACTTGATAATGACTGAACCAGTATGACAGTGAATGCAATAGATAAAGCAACAACGGCACTCTGAAATTTAAAACCAATTGAAATGGCTAAAAACAAAGTCAAAGCGATCAAAACGATGATCATTCCCTGTTTGTCTTTTTTATACATGGGCTTAGCAATATGACACCTTCATTACAAATCATCTTACTTCAAGCCAATACAT
>NZ_VUME01000025.1 GCF_009696325.1 Collinsella sp. WCA1-178-WT-3 (M1) | reverse complement strand
ACCGTCACCAACGACGTGCTGTACAAGGAGGGCCTGGACCTTCTCGTCGTGCCCTCCGCCGAGCTCTCCCGCGGCCGTGGCGGCCCGCGCTGCATGAGCATGCCCTTCTGGCGCGAGGACCTCTAAGGTTTTCAAAGACCCGTACGGGTCTTAATACAAACATCTAGCTGCCATTAGATGTCTTCCAATGGGGCGGTGCGGGTTTTCGCACCGCCCCGTTCTTGTTTAATGAAGCTTAATTAACATCAGATAAGGCGGCCCATATGACCAGGGGCAGTCACGTTGATACCCCCCCAACGGTGTCGGCTTTTTTGCCTTTTGGGCATCATCTCGATTCCCATGACCTTTGCCGGCATCACCCCCGTGTTCTAGCGATTGGAGCCTAACCATGGATATCAAGACGATCGGCGTTGAAGAGTGGCTTAACGTTTGGGAGAAGAGCGCTACGTGGGATATCGCCCAGTCGACGATCTCCTCGCTTACCATGGGCGAGCTGCGCGCGCTCGACGAGCAGGACGGCGCCACATTCTACGAGCGCCTGGACCGCGAGAAGATGAACTACGGCTGGATCGAGGGTTCACCGGAGTTTAAGGCTGAGGTCGCCAAGCTCTATCGTCGCGAGGTCAATCCCGATCACATTTTGCAGACCAATGGCTGCACGGGTGCCAACCTCAACGCCATCATGGCCGTGGTCGAGCCCGGCGATCATGTCATCGCCGAGTGGCCTACCTATGCGCCGCTCTACGAGATCCCGCGTACACTGGGCGCCGAGGTCGAGTATTGGGAGCTTCGCGAGGAGCTCGGCTGGAAGCCCGATATCGAGGAGCTCAAGCGCCTGGTGGGTCCCAACACGAAACTCATCTGCATCAACAACGCATCGAACCCCATCGGTACGGTGCTTGATGCCGATACGCTCGGTCAGATTGCCGAGATCGCCCGTTCGGTGGGCGCCTACGTGCTGTGTGACGAGGTGTATCTGCCGCTCGAGAACACCGAGTCCTTTATGTCGATGGCCGACGTGTATGAGAAGGCCATTGTCACCAACTCGGTGTCTAAGACCTATTCGACGCCTGCAGCCCGCGTGGGTTGGGTCGTGACCGACGAAGAGGTGTCCAATCGCATCCGCACCTATCGCGATTACACCATGATCTGCGGCGGCGTGTTCAACGATGCCCTGGCGACCTATGTGCTTGAGCACAAGGACAAGATTCTCGAGCGCAACCGCAAGATCGTGTCTGGCAATCGCGATATCGCGCAGGCTTGGATCGATACGCAACATCGCGTTTCCTGGACGGCCCCACAGGGCGTGTCTACCTCGTTTATCCAGCTTGATATTCCCGAGGACGACGAGGAGTTCTGCAAGCGCCTGTTGTCCGAGAGGGGGGTGCTGCTGGTGCCCGGCAGCCGTTTTGAGCTTCCCTGCGGCGCACGCCTGGGCTACTGCGCGAGCGAAAATGTTCTTCGCGAGGGCTTGAGGCTTCTGGGCGAGGCACTGGCCGAGTTCGATTGCTAATCCCTTGAGGCCCGCGAAGGCCTAAACCTTACTTGGCCCTAGGTGTACCGAATGCAGACCCGCCCCTTTTGGGGGCGGGTCTGTTTGTCTTTGCCGCCGGAAAAGTCAAGTTGTTACAAATGGAGACGCAAGATCGATCGGGTATTCGACGGGCCTTATACTAAGCTTCCGGTGAACGGTATTCAACGTCTGGTAAACGGTAATCTGTTTGCAAAAAATGAATAGGAAGAACTTTTTTTTGAATAAAACTCAAAATGGTTGAGATGCAGCAAGAATTGCGAATTCTATTCATATAGTTGCGCGAAATATGCAATCTGAGGGTGGTTTAACAAAGTTTAGTTCCATTTGATTTTTGGATTGAAAACGCGTTTAAGCACGTAAATACACTTTATTAAGATGAAGTGTGCCATGCGTGAAGTATATGTGTATGCCGTTCACCCCCTATAAAAAACCGTTCGGGGGCGAGGTGGAAGTATGGGTTGATTTTGGATATAAATATGTCGTCAGCAATAACGCCTCACACGGAGGGGCGCTAACGAATCGGCCCTGACAAGGGCCCGAAAGAAAGGTAGGAGGCCATGACGAAAGGTCTGCACGTGCCTTCCGAGATCGGCAAGCTCAGGAAGGTCTGCCTGCACCGTCCCGGCGACGAGCTCCTCAACCTGCCGC
>NZ_VUME01000024.1 GCF_009696325.1 Collinsella sp. WCA1-178-WT-3 (M1) | reverse complement strand
TGGGGGGCACGCCCGGTCCCGTTCCGAACCCGGAAGCTAAGCCCCATCGCGCCGAGAGTACTGCGGGGCCAGCCCGTGGGAGGCCAGGGCGCCGCTGACCGGTGGACGGCACCGAGCCGTGCGCTTGACCTGAGAAGGGGGAGGCCTCGCGGCCTCCCCCTTTTTCGTTTCTCGGGCAATTTAACTAAATGACAATTTTTACAACGATATCATCTGCCGTCTTATTCAGACGTTCACCGTTCTCCTGACCGTCTCACACACTCAATGGATTACTATCTACTTAAGCGTGATACTGCGCTTGACCTGTTTTAGGCGGGCCGTTTTATTGCTTATGAAGGAAGGACGCACATGGCAGATGTTCACGAGCTGCTTGATACTTGGATTGCCAATGTCAAGGATGATGAGCTGCTGACCGAGCTCAACACGATGAAGGAGCAGGGTGACGAGGATGCCATCACCGATGCCTTCTTCCAGGATCTTGCCTTCGGCACCGCCGGCCTGCGTGGCACGATCGGTGCTGGCACCAACCGTATGAATATCTATACGGTCGGCCGTGCAACGCAGGGCTTCGCCGACTATCTCAATGCGACTTTTGAGCATCCGACGGTTGCCATTGCTCGCGATAGCCGCAATAAGGGTGAACTGTTCGTCAAGACGACGGCTGCCATTCTTGCAGCAAACGGCGTGACTGCTCTCGTGTACCCTAAGATTTCTCCCGTGCCGACGCTTTCCTGGGCCGTCCGCGACCTTAAGTGCTCCGGTGGCATTTGCATGACCGCTAGTCATAACCCGGCGCCGTATAACGGCTATAAGGCATATGGCCCCGACGGGTGCCAGATCACTAGCGAGGCCGCCGATGCAATTTCTAAGGCTATCGCCGAGACCGATACGTTCACTGGCGTGAAGTCCATGGACTTCGATGAGGCTCTTGAGCAGGGTCTTGTCAAATGGATCGATGACTCGTGCCTCGAGCGTTATTACGACGCCGTTCTCGCGCGCGGCGTGACCAACCTTTCTGCCGAGGAGATCGCTGGCGCTCCGCTTAAGCTCGTCTACACTCCGCTCAACGGCACTGGCCTCATTCCCGTCACGACGGTGCTCGAGCGCGCCGGCATCACCGATGTCACGGTTGTTCCCGAGCAGAAGGACCCGAACGGCGATTTCCCGACCTGCCCGTATCCTAACCCCGAGATCCGTCAGGCCATGCAGAAGGGAATCGACCTGTGCGAGCAGGTTCACCCCGATCTGCTGCTTGCAACCGATCCTGACGCCGACCGTGTTGGCGTTGCTGTTAAGAATGGTGATGACTATCTGCTGCTGACCGGCAATGAGATGGGCGTTCTGCTGCTCGACTATATCTGCAAGACCCGTGCCGCCCGCGGCGAGGATCTCACCAAGAAGGTCGCGGTTACTACCATTGTTTCTTCCGCCATGGTCGATGCTCTGGCCGAGGAGTATGGCTTTGAGCTCCGTCGCTGCCTGACGGGCTTCAAGTACATCGGTGACATCATTACCTCGCTTTCCGATGCTGGTGAAGTCGATCGCTTTATCTTCGGTTTCGAGGAGAGCTACGGTTATCTGGCCGGCGACCACGTGCGCGACAAGGACGCCGTGAGCACTTCGCTTCTGATTTGCCAGATGGCGCAGTATTACAAGCTCCAGGGCAAGAACCTTGCCGATGCGATGCACGAGCTGTACGAGAAGTATGGCTACTATCACAACAAGACGATTTCGCTGAGCTATCCGGGCGCTGAGGGTGCGGCAAAGATGGCCGGCATCATGGCTGGTCTGCGCGAGAACCCGCCCGCGGAGCTCGCAGGCTCCAAGATCGAGGCCGTTGTGGATTACAACACCTGCGTGAACGGCCTGCCGAAGGCTAATGTCATTGAGTTCGATCTTGAGGGTGGCAACAAGGGTATTGTCCGTCCTTCCGGCACCGAGCCCAAGATCAAGCTGTACATCTTCGCTAAGGGCGCGGATGCCGCCGAGGCTGATGCAGCACTTGACGCGATTGAGGAGTCAGGTCGCAAGCTGTTGGCCTAAGGCTTTGAAAGCCTATTTCTATAGATAGACGAAAAAGGGGATCTCGGAAACGAGGTCCCCTCTCTCTTACTGCTAAATACAGCTGAGAATCCCAAACTGTGTAGGAGTTGTGTGCAACCAGATTCCCGCCCACGGGGCCCCTCCGGTCTGGCAATATATCTCCTTGCCGCGCGGCCCGGTCGGACCGGATTGACCGCGAGGGCGTGCACCTTGAGAACCGGATACTGCGAGGATGGACACACATGATGTGTCGCATCCGGGCAGACATCGAACCATTTGAAATGGTCTGACTTGGATTCGTTTTTCGCAAGGCCGCCGAGAGGCGG
>NZ_VUME01000023.1 GCF_009696325.1 Collinsella sp. WCA1-178-WT-3 (M1) | reverse complement strand
GAGTCCTACCGCGTCCGCCATGCCCTCATGCAGGAGGGCTAGCCGCTCAAAAAGCGTGCGCGCTTCCGATGCTCAGGCTGCTCAATTTCCGATGATCTTTTTGCTCAAATCCTCTTGACGAAACACAGTCGGCCCTCATGGCGCCGATCCCGGCGCTCGAGGTGGTCGTCACCGACGGCGGGAGCGGGTTCGCCAAGGCCGTGCGCGAGACCTGGCCGCGCACCAGGGTCCAGAGGTGCACCTTCCACGCCTTCTCGCAGGTCAAGCGCTACACGACGACGCGGCCGAAGCTCCAGGCGGGGCGCGAGCTCTACCTCATCGCGCGCGACCTCATGGGCATCGAGACGCTGCACCAGGCCGAGCTCTGGGTCGAGCGCTACCTCGACTGGTGCGGGTTCTGGGCCGACTTCCTGGAGGACAGGACCGTGGTGGACGGCAGGAGGGCCTGCACCCACGAGAGGCTGAGGCGGGCGCGCTCGTCGCTGTCGTCGCTGGTGTCGGCGGGGACGCTGTTCACCTACCTCGACCCCGCCCTGGCCAAGGCCGGCCCGCTGCCGTCGACCAACAACATGATCGAGGGAGGGGTGAACTCGCAGCTGAGGGCCGTCCTGCGCAACCACCGGGGGCTGACGTCGGTCAAGCGCGTGAAGGCGGTGTTCTGGTGGTGCCACGCGCACTCGGGGGACGCGATGTTAGCGCCGGGCGATTTTAGCCGCTAATAGTCAAACGATTTTGACCAATCCCGGTCACCGAATAATGGCCACCGTGCCTCCCCGCCGCCACTACGCTGGTGGTGCCAACACGCCGGCGTTAGGAGGACCATTGAGGTGAACGAGAGACACGATGACCTACAGGAAATTATAGACGCGGCGCTCCGGGAGATGGCCGCGGAGGAGGGCGACGGGTTCGACCCGCAGACATGCAACCTCGCTGAGTTCTGCAGGAGGACGGGGCTCACCCGCTCCCGCGCGAGGACGGTCAGGGCCCACGGGTTCAGGGCCCTGCCCCACGGGAACAGCGGGAGGAGGGCCGCGCCGGGCGTGCTCGCCGGCCACACCGGCCTAGTGGACGACCTCCTGCGGAAGGGCGTCACCAACTCGCAGGTGATATTCGAGCGGCTGCTCGGCCAGGGCTACGCCGGCGGCCTCACCACGGTGAAGACCTATATCGCCGCGCACCGGGACCTCGTGCCCGCGAAGAGGCGGCAGGCGGCCCCGCAGGGCTGCCGCGGGCGGCGCTTCAGGACGGCGCCCGGAGAGGCCTACCAGATGGACTGGGGCTTCGTCGCGGTCGAGCGCCCCGGCGGCGAGCGGGCGCGGATCGCCTGCTTCGCCATGGTCTGCCACCATTGCGGGAGCGCCCACGTCGAGTTCTTCCCGAACGCGCGCCAGGAGAACCTCCTCATCGGGATGCTGCACGCGTTCTCGGCGCTGGGCGTGCCCGCGACCGTGCTCACCGACAACATGAAGAGCGTGGTCGTCCGCCGCGATGCCGACGGCCGGCCCGTCTGGCAGGCCGACTACGCCGAGTTCATGGGCGTCGTCGGCTTCCGCACCAGGCTGTGCAGGCCGCGCCACCCCTATACGAAGGGCAAGGTGGAGAGGCTCGTCCGCTTCGTGAAGGGGAACTTCCTCGCGGGAAGGTCCTTCACCGACCTTGACGCCCTCAACCGGGAGGCCGCCCTCTGGTGCGCCGAGCAGGGAGGCCGCTGGCGGCGCGCGGCGGCATGCGTCCCGATGCGCGAGCACGAGGCGGCGTGCTCGGCGAACACCAGGCCGCTCGAGGTCACGGCCGAGGTCGAGCGGTACCTGTGCCCGCGCCGGAAGATCTCCTTCGACGGCTTCGTGAGCTTCGAGGGGCACCGCTACGGCGTGCCCTACTGGTACGTCCGCCGCGAGTGCAGGGTGAGCCGGGAGGGGCGCGTGGTGCACATATACAGCGACGACCTCTCCCGCGAGCTCGTCGCCCACGCCGTCGGCGCCGGCGCCGACAGCTGGTGCGAGGGGCAGTGGGAGACATCACCGGCGCAGCCCGAGGAGCTACCGACCCAGCCGGTGGGGACCGTGGTCGAGCAGATCGCCCCGCCCCGAGCGAAACCCGGTTTCGAGAGGTTCGACTTCGGGAGGGCCGAATGATGGCGGGCGCGGGGGCGAGCCCCTACGAGCTCGCGAGCGACGCCGCGTCGAGGCTCGGGATCGCCGTCGGGGCGGAGGAGCTCGCGACCCTCGCCTCGGACCTCGACCTCGGCGACGGGGAGATGGCCGCCGTGGCAGCCACCTTCTCCTACCTTGCGGAGAAGAGGAGGCTCGCCTCCATCGAGACGCTGCTGAGGCTGAGCAAGCTGCCCAGGCGCGAGCCCAAGACCTTCGAGGGCTTCGACTTCTCCAGGATCCAGGGCCGGGACGCGGCCGCGCTGGGCAAGCTCCCGTCGCTGGCCGACCTCTACGCGCACCGCAACGTCGCCTTCGTCGGGCCCGGCGGCATAGGGAAGACGCACCTCGCGCAGGCCTACGGGCGCGAGTGCTGCATGCGGGGGCTCAAGACCTACTACATAAAGGCGACCGAGCTCAGGGACAGGTTCCAGTGTGTTTCGTCAAGAGGATTTGAGCAAAAAGATCATCGGAAATTGAGCAGCCTGAGCATCGGAAGCGCGCACGCTTTTTGAGCGGCTAGCCCTCCTGCATGAGGGCATGGCGGACGCGGTAGGACTC
>NZ_VUME01000022.1 GCF_009696325.1 Collinsella sp. WCA1-178-WT-3 (M1) | reverse complement strand
GTTGGGTTAAGTCCCGCAACGAGCGCAACCCTTTTCCTTACTTGCCAGCATTTCGGATGGGAACTTTAAGGATACTGCCAGTGACAAACTGGAGGAAGGCGGGGACGACGTCAAGTCATCATGGCCCTTACGGCCAGGGCTACACACGTGCTACAATGGTCGGTACAAAGGGTTGCTACACAGCGATGTGATGCTAATCTCAAAAAGCCGATCGTAGTCCGGATTGGAGTCTGCAACTCGACTCCATGAAGTCGGAATCGCTAGTAATCGTGAATCAGAATGTCACGGTGAATACGTTCCCGGGCCTTGTACACACCGCCCGTCACACCATGGGAGTGGGCTGCAAAAGAAGTAGGTAGCTTAACCTTCGGGAGGGCGCTTACCACTTTGTGATTCATGACTGGGGTGAAGTCGTAACAAGGTAGCCGTAGGGGAACCTGCGGCTGGATCACCTCCTTACCTTAAAGAACCTGCCGTTGTAGTGCTCACACAGATTGTCTGATGAAAGTAGAGAAGCAAGGCGTCTTGCGATTGAGACTTCAGTGTCCCCTTCGTCTAGAGGCCCAGGACACCGCCCTTTCACGGCGGTAACAGGGGTTCGAATCCCCTAGGGGACGCCACTTGCTGGTTCGTGAGTGAAAGACGCGTGCCGATATATCTCAAAACGCATCTTCGGGTGATGTTTGAGATATTTGCTCTTTAAAAATCTGGATCAAGCTGAAAATTGAAACGACACACAGTTAATGTGTGTTCGAGTCTCTCAAATTTTCGCGACACGATGATGTTTTACGAAACATCTTCGGGTTGTGAGGTTAAGCGACTAAGCGTACACGGTGGATGCCCTGGCAGTCAGAGGCGATGAAGGACGTGCTAATCTGCGAAAAGCGTCGGTAAGGTGATATGAACCGTTACAGCCGGCGATGTCCGAATGGGGAAACCCAGTGCAATTCGTTGCACTATCGTTAACTGAATACATAGGTTAACGAGGCGAACCGGGGGAACTGAAACATCTAAGTACCCCGAGGAAAAGAAATCAACCGAGATTCCCCCAGTAGCGGCGAGCGAACGGGGAGCAGCCCAGAGTCTGAATCAGCTTGTGTGTTAGTGGAACGGTCTGGAAAGTCCGACGGTACAGGGTGATAGTCCCGTACACCAAAATGCACAGGCTGTGAACTCGAAGAGTAGGGCGGGACACGTGGTATCCTGTCTGAATATGGGGGGACCATCCTCCAAGGCTAAATACTCCTGACTGACCGATAGTGAACCAGTACCGTGAGGGAAAGGCGAAAAGAACCCCGGCGAGGGGAGTGAAAAAGAACCTGAAACCGTGTACGTACAAGCAGTGGGAGCACCTTCGTGGGGTGACTGCGTACCTTTTGTATAATGGGTCAGCGACTTATATTCAGTAGCAAGGTTAACCGTATAGGGGAGCCGTAGGGAAACCGAGTCTTAACTGGGCGTTAAGTTGCAGGGTATAGACCCGAAACCCGGTGATCTAGCCATGGGCAGGTTGAAGGTTGGGTAACACTAACTGGAGGACCGAACCGACTAATGTTGAAAAATTAGCGGATGACTTGTGGCTGGGGGTGAAAGGCCAATCAAACCGGGAGATAGCTGGTTCTCCCCGAAAGCTATTTAGGTAGCGCCTCGTGAACTCATCTTCGGGGGTAGAGCACTGTTTCGGCTAGGGGGTCATCCCGACTTACCAACCCGATGCAAACTACGAATACCGAAGAATGTTATCACGGGAGACACACGGCGGGTGCTAACGTCCGTCGTGAAGAGGGAAACAACCCAGACCGCCAGCTAAGGTCCCAAAGTCATGGTTAAGTGGGAAACGATGTGGGAAGGCACAGACAGCCAGGATGTTGGCTTAGAAGCAGCCATCATTTAAAGAAAGCGTAATAGCTCACTGGTCGAGTCGGCCTGCGCGGAAGATGTAACGGGGCTAAACCATGCACCGAAGCTGCGGCAGCGACGCTTAGGCGTTGTTGGGTAGGGGAGCGTTCTGTAAGCCGTTGAAGGTGTCCTGTGAGGGATGCTGGAGGTATCAGAAGTGCGAATGCTGACATAAGTAACGATAAAGCGGGTGAAAAGCCCGCTCGCCGGAAGACCAAGGGTTCCTGTCCAACGTTAATCGGGGCAGGGTGAGTCGACCCCTAAGGCGAGGCCGAAAGGCGTAGTCGATGGGAAACAGGTTAATATTCCTGTACTTGGTGTTACTGCGAAGGGGGGACGGAGAAGGCTAGGTCAGCCGGGCGACGGTTGTCCCGGTTTAAGCATGTAGGCTGGTTATCCAGGCAAATCCGGATAATCAAGGCTGAGGTGTGATGACGAGGCACTACGGTGCTGAAGTGATAAATGCCATGCTTCCAGGAAAAGTCTCTAAGCTTCAGTTACACAGGAATCGTACCCGAAACCGACACAGGTGGTCAGGTAGAGAATACCAAGGCGCTTGAGAGAACTCGGGTGAAGGAACTAGGCAAAATGGTACCGTAACTTCGGGAGAAGGTACGCTCCTAGCGGTGATGAGACTTGCTCTCTAAGCTGCCGGGAGTCGCAGATACCAGGTGGCTGCAACTGTTTATTAAAAACACAGCACTGTGCAAACACGAAAGTGGACGTATACGGTGTGACGCCTGCCCGGTGCCGGAAGGTTAATTGATGGGGTTAGCGTAAGCGAAGCTCTTGATCGAAGCCCCAGTAAACGGCGGCCGTAAATATAAC
>NZ_VUME01000021.1 GCF_009696325.1 Collinsella sp. WCA1-178-WT-3 (M1) | reverse complement strand
AACGATAGGCAACCGGACACACATTCTGTCCGAGCGGTTAAAAGCGGGCACGGAATTTAAACGGCTGAAAAAGGGGCATCGACCTGCGCCGATGCCCCCAACGTGGACACACATTTTGTCCTATAAGCCCCCATGTCGGCCCCGGTGCCCAGCGCAATAACTACGATGCTGTTTAGCGATATTCAACAGCACTCAAGCGAGCATATACTCACGGAGAGCCCGAATTTCATTTCTTAAATCTCAGTCAGCTCATATAACCGAATATCCTCATGTGAATAAATCAGTTTAAATCCTTGAGTTGAATCGTCAATTGACTGTACCCCAGACCAATATTCCGGACTATACACACAATAAAATGAACTAGATCCGGATGGCATCAAACCGTAATCGAGCTGCAGTACATACCTAATTCCATACTTTATCACCTCACTTTTTACTTGAGCATTGGTTGCATATTCATCGATATGACTCCTTAAAAGATTTGATTTATCGGTACCATCTTGGGCTGACGAAAGTCGATAAAACAAATTGATATCATTAAGACCGTAAAGAAAAGAGCTGCCGTCTAAAGGATTATTAAAGACAACGAATCTATCATCGATTACATCCTTCAAGCGAGGCCCAGCTTCCATCTCAGCTTTGTCAAGCATCAAAGTCTCAACGCGTCCATCCACAAACGGTTTACCACGAAGCTCATTAATTGACGAAATAGTATTTCTTAGATAACTAAACGGAGAAGTTAAAGTAAAAGAACCATTAACTATCAGCGAGGGCCCAAATACTGAAAACAGCACTAACAAGATGCAGCAAAATGAATAACAGAATGGAGAGACTCTGGAATCTGATTTGTTAGCTATAAAGGAGTTAGACCATTTAAAGATTATAGACAGCCCTCTTGCTGAAAATGGAATAAGACAAATCACAACAATTGCAACAATACGCCTAGAATCGGTATACCAAAATCCAGTTAATAGCTGTTTACAATATCCATCTGTCGTTACATCGACGATATACAAAATGCAAGCAAATGCAGCGGAAATCAATAGCCAATTATTCTCTTCTTGCTTGCGAAAACAAGAAGCCATAGCGATCATGACAATCACTGACATAGTAACCTGAGAAGGAAAATCGGCAAAAGAAAGAGTAAGCAGTGACGATAATGCCATGCCCAAAGACTGGAAAGCGGGCCAATTGAAAGAAACGGTATCATGTAATGCAGGCAAATTGAAACTAATTACCCAAATGCCGGCAACCGCAAAAAGAGAAACTAGAACGATAAACTTTCTCGTGATAGCCGATATCATTTTAACTGAAGACAAATAATTGTTTATGGTTTTAAGAATGAGCGGGACAAGGATTACCCCGGTTGTAAACAACGATCCCGGATGAGTTAGCGCAAGAAGTACCATCAGGATAGCAAAGCTTGCAAGGGCGGAGGAAATGGATCCGTTTCTGTTATCAAGAATTCGCCTCGAAAGAATAATGCCAGACGAAATGGTTGCCGGAACAAATACAAGGCTAAATAAATTAGCCAAGAGCGATCCAAAAGTAATTAGACCCCATGGAAACCCGACGAAACCGTAAGAAATAAAGCATCCTATGAACTCGGCAACTAAATCATCTGGATAACACGTTCTGATTAGGCTACGAACGGAGAGACAGAGCACCGGACATAAACAAACAAAAATAATAATATTTAGCGATTCACTCGGAGAAACATTAAAAGCCTCAACAATTAAAGCGGCAAGTGAATGCATGCATGTCGGATAATATCGAACTCCATCAAATAGAACTGGATTATCTCCATAACATGAACTAAAAACAACACCATGAAGTCTAGTATTGCTGAAACAACGAACAGTTGAAAGAGCAAAAGCATTATCAAAATATGGAATAACCGAGGAAGGACCATCTAGATTTTTTAAATAAATCCAAGAGACCAGTACAAAGGAAATCAAAATATATACAGTCATATAACCGCAAGATCTTAGAGACGCTGATCTAACGCGATTTAGAATAGTATTGCGATTACAAAAACCCATGGCAGCAGATATAAGAACCAAAAATACTAAGTAGAAATACCATGGTACGGGACAATTAAGGACATAAAATAGCAGCATAGCAGCTGATAGAATTAATATCGAAAACGCGGGGGATAGTGCAACTAATAAATGATTCGGTAAATCGAATCTAGCAAACGAAAGCAAACCAGGCACATATAACGCAATTGTTACTGATATGGATATTAAAACAAATAGAAGCCAATTAATCATAGGTACTTTCCCACCGCGTTAATTAGAATTATATGGACGGATCTCAACGAATTCGCTTGTGGTTCTCCAGGTCTTTTTCTAGAAGAGCAATTCGCTGTGTAAGGTTTTTAATTGCCAGAACTAATCTGCTGATCGCAATGCTTAAAGACAAAGAAATCAGCAGCAAGAGAACGATAGCTATAACCAAAACAAAATTGGAAGCCGTAATAAAGCCAAGCCAATTTGAAATGCAATAAACCAGATCAGGCACCAAAAGAGAAAGAAGCGCTAAACAGCATAAAAAAATCCATAATAGAGAGTACTTCAGAAGAAGTCTCCCTTTAGAAACGAGACTGCAAACATAAAGCAGGAGGAAAAGAAAGACCAACGCCGAGCCGAATCGAATAGCAAAACTCATGATTAACCTAACTACGCTTTGTCAAACAAGCAATTGATATAGCAAGCGAGACCTTAATCATATAATAGACAGAGGAGAAACCGCCAATCGAAGAAACGCCTCCCTGGCGCTCTCGCATCCTAACCGGAACTTCACTTACAGTTAGGCCTGCTTTAAGCGAGGTGGCAATGGACTCTGGCTCAGGATAATCATCCGGATAATTCTCGCAGAATAATTTAATCGCCCTGCATCCAGATGCGCGAAAACCAGACGTTGGATCTTTAATTGACCGTCCCGTAAATAACTGCAACCAAAATGAAAGCCACTTAATTCCAACACGCCGAAGATAAGTCGATTTGAACCCATCCGTTGAGGACAAGAAACGAGATCCTATGGCTAAATCCGCCCCATTTACTATCTCATCAACAAGCAGGGGTATGAACTTGGGATCATGCTGTCCGTCCCCATCAACCTGCACATCAATATCGTAGCCGTAATGACGCGCATATTTATGGCCAGCTTGAACGGCGCCACCGATACCAAGGTTCTGAGAAAGGTCCAGGACATTAATGCCATTTAGTCGGCAAATATCCAATGTTGAATCTTTTGACCCATCATTTATTACAATATAATCATATCCAGCATCGACTACCGCCCTAACAGTAGACTCAATGTTAGATGCTTCATTAAAGGCGGGAATAATAACCAAAACTCGCGGATTCATTAACATCAGTGAATCTCCATGTAGAGAGTAATTAATCAAATACTGCTTTTTCTATTTTATCCAAACAGACAGCTCTGGAGAAATGCTCACGATAATAATCGAAACCATTTGCCCCCAAAGAAGCGATATCGTCTTTATTCATCGAGGCGATCTTTATCATATTGTTTGCCAGGGCGTTTACATCTGACGGGTTGGATACGAACCCACATCTAGCAGAACGAACCGCATCGGCACCTTCACCACGCATTACCGCTAGTATTGGCTTCGAGGATGCCATACAGCTTGAAATCTTAGCTGGAATAGTAAGCTCTAGTTCGGGATTATCAGCAAAAGGCGCGACCATTGCTGTTGCAATATCTGAATACATGGGCACAACTTCAGGATCTACGCGCCCAACAAACAAAATGGACTCACCCAGTCCCTTATTTGCAACGGTCTTCTGCAATTCCGCTCTGGACATGCCATCGCCAAGAATTAGCAGCTTCATCTCAACAGAACTATTTGTGACTGCACGTGAGAATGCCTCAATAACCGTATCAAGACCTTGAGCCGGGGTTATGGAACCCGCAAAAAGAAATATACACTGTCCCCCAAATTGCGATCTCAGGTCAGATGAAACACTCTTCCGTTCGTAAATCTCCTCACAGTGCTGAGGTATAACGCTTATCGACGCATCCGAATTCAAGGGTTTAATCCTACGAAATAAGTTGTCGGCCAAAGAGTCGCTCAGGGCAATTAGCTTATTACAGGCAGCATACTGCTTGTCACAAAATGATTTGGCAAAAGCTCTCATGAGACTGCTTTGAACATCCAAAACCGTGTAAAGGTTCTCGGGCCAAATATCTAGTACATAGGTAACAAGCGGACATTTATTTCGCCACGCAGAAACTCTTGCTGGAATTACCATCAAAATAGGACTTGTGTTATAGCAAAAAACAACGTCGTAATTATTTTTGAGCCTCAATGCCTTGAGAGATGCAGTAATCGGCCAGCTAATATAGTTCAGGAAAATGCGGATCGAAGTATTGCCCTTTCGGCGTATTTCACCAGAACGAAAGACAGACGCACCGTGGTAATCATCGTAACGATGGCCGAAATAACCATATCCTTCGGCCCATTCGCCTGAAGGATAATTTGGAATACCGCAAAGGACATCAACACTTGCACCGTCTTCAATTAAACCTTTGACGATGTCATTGACTCGAAAGGTCTCCGGGTAAAAATGCTGCGTTACGACAAGTATTTTTTTCCCAGCACATGAGCAAGCCATTAAACGATCTTCCTCCACACCATCTTGTCCACGACGCCGGTGTAGCTCTGGATAATCTTGACCACCTTGGTGGACACGGTCTCGTCGGCGTAGTCGGGAACGGGCGCCTCGGGAAGCGACCCCTCCGCGTCGAGCTCGACGGCGGTGTGGACCGCCTGGAGCAGGCCGCGCTCGCTGATGCCGGCCAGCGTGAAGCACGCCTTGTCCAGCGCCTCGGGGCGCTCGGTGGAGGTGCGGATGCACACCGCCGGGAACGGGTGCCCGACGCTCGCGAAGAAGCTGGACTCCTCGGGCAGGGTGCCGGAGTCGGAGACAACCGCGAAGGCGTTCATCTGAAGGCAGTTGTAGTCGTGGAAGCCCATGGGCTCGTGCATGCGCACGCGCGGGTCCAGCTTGAAGCCGCTGGCCTCCAGGCGCTTGCGGGAGCGCGGGTGGCAGGAGTACAGGATCGGCATGTCGTACTTCTCGGCCAGCGCGTTGATGGCGGAAAACAGGCTCGTGAAGTTCGCCTCGGTGTCGATGTTCTCCTCGCGGTGCGCCGAGAGCAGCATGTAGCGCCTGGGCTCAAGGCCGAGCTCGGAGAGGATGTCCGAGGCCTCGATCTTGTCCAGGTTGGCGCGCAGGACCTCCGCCATGGGCGAGCCGGTGACGTAGGTGCGCTCCGGGGCGCAGCCGGTGTCCTTCAGGTAGCGGCGCGCGTGCTCGGAGTAGGCCAGGTTGACGTCGGAGATCACGTCTACGATGCGGCGGTTGGTCTCCTCGGGCAGGCACTCGTCCTTGCAGCGGTTGCCCGCCTCCATGTGAAAGATGGGGATGTGCAGGCGCTTGGCCGCGATGGCGGACAGGCAGCTGTTGGTGTCCCCCAGGATCAGAAGCGCGTCGGGCTGGACCTGTACCATCAGCCTGTAGCTCGCGGCGATGATGTTGCCCACGGTCTCGCCCAGGTCGGCGCCCACGGCGTCCAGGTAGACGTCGGGGTCGTCCAGCGACAGGTCGCGGAAGAAGATGCCGTTCAAGGTGTAGTCGTAGTTCTGGCCGGTGTGCGCCAGCAGGCAGTCGAAGTGGCGTCGGCACTTCTTGATGACCTCTGACAGTCGGATGACCTCGGGGCGGGTGCCCACGATGATCAGCAGCTTCAGGCGGCCGTCGTCCCTGAATGCGATATCGGAATAGTCCTTGCCCATGCGGCTAGACCTCCTCGTAGTAGGTGTCGGGGCTCTCGGGGTCGAAGGGCTCGTTCGCCCACATGACCGTCACGAGGTCCTCGGTGTCGGACAGGTTGGTGATGGAGTGCGTGTAGCCGGGGATCATCTCGACCACGCGCATGTCGCTCCCCTTGACGACGTACTCGTCGACGGGGAACGGGTTGCCCCCGGCGTCCTCCCCCACCTTCCTCAGCTTGATCGACGCGGTGCCGGAGACCACCAGGAACCTCTCCCACTTGCTCATGTGCCAGTGGTTGCCCTTGGTGATCCCGGGCCTCGAGACGTTGACGGAGACCTGGCCGCGCTCGGGCGTGCGCAGGAACTCGGTGAACGAGCCGCGGCCGTCGGTGTTGGGCTTCAGGCTATAGGCGAAGTTCCCCGGCTCGTAGTAGGACAGGAACGTGCTCCAGAGCTTCTTGGAGAAGGAGCCCTCGGCCAGGTCGGGCACCGTGAGCGTCACGCGGCTGTCGCGGAAGCTGTCCAGCAGGTAGACGATCTCGCCCAGGGACTTCACGTCGGTCTCCGGGACGTAGCAGAACCCGTCACCGTCGACGCGGTCAAGACCCTCGTAGCCGCAGCGGTGCTCCTCGCCCAGAAGCGCACCCAGCATCTCGCCGACCAGGTCGTCGATGTAGAGGAGCTCCAGCTCCACCGACGGGTCGTTGACGGTGTAGGGGCGGCCGTTGGCGATGGCGTCGCAGAAGGTCGCCACGGCGGAGTTGTAGCGCGGGCGGCACCACTTGCCGTAGAGGTTCGGGAAGCGGTAGATGAGCACCGGCGCCCCCGTACGCTCCGAGTACTCCCGGAACAGGCCCTCCCCCGCGAGCTTGGACTCGCCGTAGACCGAGCCCTCGAAGCGGCCCGACAGGCTCGCCTGCGCGGAGCTGGAGAGCATGACGGGGCACGTGTTCCCGTGGCGCTCGAGCGTGTCCAGCAGCGTGGAGGCGAACCCGAAGTTGCCCTCCATGAACTCCGCCCGGTCCTTTGGGCGGTTGACGCCGGCCAGGTTGAAGACGAAGTCGGCGCGGGAGCAGTAGTCCTCCAGCTCCCCGGGCGCCGAGTCGAGGTCGTACTCCATGACCTCGAGGGGAAGGAGCGGCTGGTATTTGGCGCGGCGGTCCTTGCCGTCGCGGATGTTCTTGAGCGCGCAGCAGAGGTTCCTCCCGACGAAGCCCCTGGCGCCGGTGACGAGGACGCGCACCCTACTGCACCGCCTCGTGCTCGCGGCCCTCGAGCGCCAGCTGCACGTACTCGGCGGTCTTGATCTTGGCGATGGTGCCCTCCACGTCGAGCCTCTCGGTGTTGTGGCTCGTGTAGGACTCGTCGGCCTGGGTCTCCACCTCGCCGTCGACGACGAACTTGTCGTAGTTCAGGTCGCGCGAGTCGCAGGCCACGCGGTAGTAGCCGCCCATGTCCTCGGCCCTCAGCCGCTCCTCGCGGGTCATGAGGGTCTCGAAGAGCTTCTCGCCGTGGCGGGTGCCGATCACCCGGGTGCCAACGCGGCCGAAGACCTCCTGCACGGCCTCGGCGAGGTCGCCGATGGTGGATGCAGGGGCCTTCTGGATGAACAGGTCGCCGGGGTTGGCGTGCTCGAAGGCGAACTGCACCAGGTCCACGGCCTCGTCCAGGTTCATGAGGAAGCGGGTCATGTTGGGGTCGGTGACCGTGAGCGGCTCGCCCTTTCGGATGCGGTCGATGAACAGCGGGATGACAGAGCCGCGCGAGCACATGACGTTGCCGTAGCGGGTGCAGCAGATGGTGGTGCGTCCTGCGCCGTTGCGGGCGTTGGCGTAGATGATGGACTCCATCATGGCCTTGGACTTGCCCATGGCGTTGATGGGGTAGGCGGCCTTGTCGGTGGAAAGGCACACGACGCGGTCGACGCCCTCCTCGATCGCGGCGTGGAGCACGTTGTCCGTGCCGATGACGTTGGTGCGCACGGCCTCCATGGGGAAGAACTCGCAGGAGGGCACCTGCTTCAGGGCGGCGGCGTGGAAGATATAGTCCACGCCGTGCATGGCGTCGCGCACGCTCTGGGCGTTGCGGACGTCGCCGATGAAGAAGCGCACCTTGGAGGCGAGCTCGGGGGACCTCTCCTGCAGGCGGTGGCGCATGTCGTCCTGCTTCTTCTCGTCGCGGGAGAAGATGCGGATCTCGGCAAGGTCGGTGTTCATGAAGTGCTTGAGCACGGTGTTGCCGAACGAGCCCGTGCCGCCCGTGATCATGAGGGTCTTGTCTTTAAAATTATCCATATAGATTACTCACCTTCAACAATTCCAATTTCGCACACTGATCTATCAATCTAAACCAGCTGATGAACACAATGATTGCAACAGAAGAAACAGCCCCAATAATAGTGCGGCAGAATAACCGAATAGTAGAGCAATGTTAATACCATTCATATACCAAGCGCTACACGTAAACCGAAGGAGTGACATGGTGACAACTAAAGCCACGAGATTGACGAGCAGGGTGGATTTCATGTGGCCAAAAACAATTAGCAAATCAGTGAGCAATCCCAGACAAGCTGCAAGCGTCGAAACAACCAGCACGGGAAGAAATAGATCCACATACGGAAGAATCTCTAAACCATATAGAGCCGACAACAATGGTTGTGATAATAAGCTTAGTAAAAGTGACAGAAAAATACCGACACCGGCAACAACCACTAAGGACAGTTTAACCTTCTTAATAGATTTCTCGAGTAAACCAGTTCGATAATCCATTGCAATCGGCCCAATAATGGGTTGATACAAATTTTGTGCAAGAACTTGAATAACAACGCATGGCGTAGCGACTGAGGCGTAAATTCCAAGCGCTTCCTCGCCGTAAATGAACGCAAAATACTGCCGAGCACCAGAGACGACAAAGGTACTGACGAACAGCGCAATAACCGAAGGAAAGCAGGTCTTCAGAAGATAAATTAAATCGTATTTTGAAATATAGGGGACTAGCTCGACGAAACGCCATTGATTCTTTACATGCCTGATATCAAAAAGAATAGTCACTAAACAACCCGAGAGGGCCATCAAGCATATTGAAAAGAATAAGCTAGAAAGGACTAGCATCCCAAAAGTAAAAACAGCTATATACAGAGAACCTCGTATAACATATGACTTACCAACGAGGTCGAGCCTTTGTTTCTTCTGCTCAAATCCATAAATCACATTAACAAACGCTTCGTCAAATTTAAAAAAAACGTAAGCAGAGCAAACGGTAAAACTTGAAATAGATCGCGAAATAAAGAACGAATAAATCAAGCAAAAAAACAAGGCGACAATATCTGTAAACAAGCGAAGGCCGATATAATTTGAAAGGGAAAAGCGGTTATGGACGTCAGCGACCTGATAGGTTCTCATATTATAAGAACCTAAAGCAAACATAATATTTCCAATACTCATTGCAAGAGCAAGGTAGCCAGAGTTCTGAAAATCAAAACTGAAACGCACAACCAACACAGTTAACAGCCACAAACAGCCCTGATAATAAACGGAACCGAAAGTATTCCAAATCAAGTTTGAAAATAAAGGTGCATTAAAATCGCGCATTAATACATAATTCCTTAGATCGCTAATGAATAACAGCGACAAGCGTTAATCTAATTTTACCGTCAGTATGCTTAATGACATACAAACCATTATCAACAAAATTATCGCCCGAATTGAGAAGCGAGGAGAATCTCGAACAGAAATCATCGTTCACATTGTGTACAAACAGATATTTGTATTCTGCAATGTATGTTCCAAGCGACTGATCACGACAATCTACATTGTAAATACTGTCGGACGTTTTACCGAATCGAAACGCAGAATTCGTATTGGTCTTACAGGGGTTTAAATAATAGGCAATTTGAAATAAAGTGCCTCCATCGCCATCCTGATCAATCAAATAAAGACTATCATCATCGGAAAGATAGTTCGATAATTGTTCAGCGATACATTGTGCCGGCAATACAGAGGAAGCTACATTGCTACTTAAAGCGCTTTGAAGGGCATTAGTTGAAGTGAGAACAATAAACAAACAAAGGGGAATGAATAACATTGAGTTGAAAGGCCTAATACCAGACTTGTCTAAGCGCAGTGCAAAGTCTACTGAAATCATGAAGAAATATATCATTTCAATGGATACAAACGTTCCCAAATAACGATTAAATGAAGCGAGATTCACAGCTTCATAAGCATCAAAGCAGAACAGGTAAAGAAGTAACATTGAAACTGTATATCCAATAAAACCCACGACAAACACGGAGCACGTAACCAATATACGCCGCGCGTATCCAATGTTATTGCCTCGATAGCCATAATAAATAGCTATGCATATAAGTAAAATCAAAATGAAGGCACAGGAAGAGTAGCTTAAACTCACTGGATAAGTAACAAATGAGTTATCAAGACAAGAATGAATAAAATGAGTCAGAGTCTCGGTCCTATATGGTTCTGCAAAAGAACCCGTTAAAACTCCATTTGCAGCATCGAATAAACTAATCTTCGAAAGGTCAAACTGTTGATCTGCAGTTGAAATTGATACCCTATTTTTCCACAAAAAGCTGAGAAAAAGCGGAAACACAATTACTGCAATAGCTTTATAGCCACAATTAACAGCATCACCTCTTGAGGTTGACTTAAATTGCAGAAAGACCAGCCTTAAAGCTAACGCAAATATCGTTAGGCAAAAAAAGGCGATTCCAATCTGCTTGGTTAACAATATTGCAGATAGGATCAATGTAAGTAGAACCGTTGTGCTGAAATCAAAATTATCCGATTCTAGGGCAATATATAAAGCCGTCGCCACAAGAGCCGCAAGAGGTAAGTCGTTATAGAGAGACAACAAAGTCTCCTGCCCACATGGTCCAAAAGACAACACGCATACAAGCGAAATAGGAAATACGACGAACACCAAGCTGGAGATTGGATCGATTTTGCAATGTATTTTCTCAAGTGGAATCATTAGAAGCGAAAACACAAACAGATGGACGGATCTAAATAAATATGCTTCGCTGAACCCAGAAGAACATGAGACACGAACGTAAAGATATTCCAAGATGCTCAGAAAGGGAGGGTAATCCCTATGAACAGTAAGAACTGATGAATCATTCAGGTAAAAATCATTTAGCCTAAGAAGCTCTTTGGCCATCACGCCCCAATGAGACCATTCATCCCACATAGAAAATGAACGTTTGTAATCAATTAAATAAACAAATGTATAAAGCAAACAGAAGATTAATACTGCACAAAACACCGATTGACCATCAGTATTTGACTCTTTTCTTACCCTTTTAGATTGAAAAAAGACCGAATAAAATGAAAATCCAAGATAGATTAATAAGCAGGCGTTTATCCCCAACAATCCAAATGAAAAGTCGGAAAACAATAGCCCACTTATATAGAGAACTAACACTGCAAATATCATAAAAGCAGGAAAAGATCTGAAAACTGAGAGCCGGAAAATATTACTGAACGCAAACGCGCCTATCGAAAAAAACAGTAAAGGAAAAAGAAAACCCATAAGATACTTCCTGCAAAACAACTAATTTGAATATAAAGATGAAACAATACGCAATATCTTATATCCATAATCAGGGTCAGAAGCCCACTTCCCTCCAAGCATAGAGACAAAAGGACAAGAGCCCCTCTTTACGTATTGAAAACGAGGGTCAACGCATGCGTTAACCAAATTATCACAAGAGGCATAGGCCTTGAGGTGCTGAACTTGCGCCCTAATTCCAATGCGAACAGAATTTAGGCCATATGAATTAAATGACGCACCCTGTACACCGTTATCCAAAGCGCCGATTCCACCAAAATTGCATTGTTCAGGCTTTACCTGGCCTCCAAATTTTAGCCAACCAGTTTCAAGCATTGATTGCGCAAAGACAACATAAGGATTTACGCCTTCAGAGGCTGACTCCTCGAGAACAAGAGAGCAAAATTCGGTAATAGTTCCCGCTCCATATGCAGAGTAAACATCAGCAGGAAAAGCCGCGCCCGCCCGTGCAAAAGCAGCGATCATGCTGCTGGAGCTATAAACACCTTGTGACATGATTTTACAATCCCCATCGTGAATGCTAACTGTGGCGGTGACCCAGCCGCGGCTCTCGGAGCCGTAGGTCGCCCACACGGTCGCGCGGTACTCGCCGAACTCGCCGAGGTCGGCGGCCGCCGGCGCCGCGCCCGTCCAGGAGCCGTCGGCCTGGCGGTAGAGCTGGTA
>NZ_VUME01000020.1 GCF_009696325.1 Collinsella sp. WCA1-178-WT-3 (M1) | reverse complement strand
GGGCGCTTTCTTGTGGGCATGCGGAGGGATTCGAACCCGCAAGGGTGCGGAGCTGAGGAAACGCGAAGCGTTTTCCAGCGCAGCACGCAAGGAGCGGAGCGACGCAGCGGGGCGCGGCCGCCGGCAGGCGGACGCGGAATCCCTCCGTCCCATATCAACAACGGGCTCTCCGTATCTCAACCGGCACTTGGGGACGTTCCCAAAGTGCCGGCACTAAAGGAACGCCACCAAGTACCGGCTCATCCACCCTCAAAAGACAGACGCCCCAAGCCCGAAAGGACCAAGAGCGCCTTACATCTAGAAAATATCAGCCCCGTTCCGAAAAGCGAGCCGTCATCTACAAAATGGCGCGTGGCCCCCGGCGGGCCGGGCATTAAGTTTGTCGCGAGTTCCGCACGCAAAGAAGGCCACTTAATGTGGCCTTCGTCTTGCGCAGGACTGTAGAGCAGCAAACTTAATGCCCGGCCCGCCGGGGGCCACGCGTCCCTAATTGTTCAGCATGCGGTCGAAGCTTCCCGAGTCGCCATCCCGATAGTCGGCGGTCATCAGAATCTCCTGCGGAATGCGACCGCCCTCGCGCAGCACATTGCGGAACTGCACGCGCGTGACCATAGGCAGATCTTTGATTGTCGCCGCCAAATTCTGCGGCACACCCTGATTGGCAGCCGCAGGCTCGCACTCGCCGCCAGCTTTCACGCGACGCTTGTGCTCTGCGAGCATGGCACGATACATGCCGGCATGCAAGCGAATCTCAACCACATTGGCATTGCGGGCCTGCTCGACGATGCGCGCACCCTCTCGGTCGATATCGCCCACGTAGTAGACATAGTTAAAGCGATAGCCGATCTCGGCCAGATAATCATCCAGTGCGTGCGAGACGCTCGCCTTGCAGCCGCCGCCAAAGATCACGCCACCCACCTTGGTGCCAAAGAGCTTAGCGTGCTTGCGGCCGCGCAGGAGCTTGACGATCTCGTCATAGGTGTCTAGGTTCTCGACCATAATGAACGGCTTGTCGGCGCCCAGCGTAAAGAAGCCCGTAAAGTGCACGGGGCGGTTGGGGGCGACCTTAATCGCCTGCATGCTGATGCCCTTTTCGGTCATACGCCGAATCAAGCGCTCGCCGTGTTTACCGTCAAAGGCCTTCTCATCGTTAAAAATCTGGTAGGCGCGCTGGCGACGCGAGGCGACCGGCGTGTCGGCACCGCGATTCTGCTCAATCCAAGCCTGGATGATCGCAATCTCCTCGGCAATCTTGCGGTTGGACATTTCGTTGTGCTGAGTGCGCTGCGAAACCTTTTTGCCGTCCTTGCCCTCAACCTTAACGATTTGAGTCTGTTGCTCCTTAATCTTGGAGAGTGCAGCAGGTGTGGGAACGACCTTGAGCAGCTGCCTGCCCAGGACACGGGCCAGAGCAAACGCCGAAACCTCGCCATGAGCGGGCGGCTCAGACTGCTGGAAGGCCGCATCGTTTGCAGTCGGTTTGGGCTGCGTCTGGGATTTGCACTTGGAATCTGTCCGAGTATTGCGCTCTTGCTTTGGCGCGGACGAGCCCTTTTGCGAACGCTCAGGCTTGCCCCCCTTTACTGGCTGGCGCTTGGGCTGCTCCGCCGGGATCTCAGTCTTCGCATCCTTGTTTTGCCCCGCTGCCTGCTCGGCCACGGATTCGGCATTTGAGCCACGGCCGCCACGATGACGACGACGGCGAGGCTTGCTCGAAGCGCTCTCCCCCGCTTTCTCGCCCGCAGACTGCTGGCCTCGGGGCTCGACATCGCCCGCAGGCCGCGGCTCAACAGGCTTCTGCTCACGGACCATCGGCTCGGCAGCCTTCTCAGCCTTCTCCGCTGGTGCAGCGGGAGCCTGGTCGGTCTTTTCTTGACGCCTTGCGGGATACGCACGACCCATAAAGCCGCGTCCGGGACGGCATGAACCCGGAGCCTTCTTGACGGGCTCCTCGGGTGCACCAGCAGCTTCGACGGACTCCTGAACGTCGCACACAACACCTCCCTGCTCGGCCTTAAAGTGAGCACCGCGGCGACGCTTGGGCTCCTGGACCTCAGCGGCGCACTGCGGCTCGGTAACAGCCTCATCCTCGACGGGCTCGACATCCGTCGCATCCTTTTGAGCCACGGCGCGACGGAAGCGCTCCTGCTGGGCACGGCGCTGCGCATCGCGTTTACCGCCCCCGCCAAAACCGCCGCGGCCCGCCTTGGCCGTAAAGGCGCGAACGACGCTCTCGTCAAGCAGCTCATCGGTGTCGACGTTCTCGCGCGGAGCCGTTTCCACCGCAACAGGCGCCTCGACAACGTCCTCGACGGCCTCTTCGACAGCCTCGGCAGGCTGCTCCTGGACATCGCGAATCTCGGCATTAATGGTATAGAACGCTGGGCGCCCGTTAACGCCGCTGCCCTCGATCTTGGTAACGATCTTTGCCGCGATAAGTTCATCGCGCATCGCCTTGGTGTCACATTCCTTATCGACGGAACGGAAAATCTGTGCCAGCGCGCTCGACTTGATCTTGAGCGCCTTGCGGCAGAGCAGGTCGTAGGCAACCAGCTTGGCACGCTCGGCAGAAAGCGACGTCTGGCTGCTCAGACGCTCAGCCAGGGCATCGACGTTGTTTTGGTTATCGGAATATACCGTCTTGGCCACGGGGCCCCTTTCATATGTACACATATACGTCTATATGGTACAACGCACGCCCCTATCCACGCAAAACATCTGCGAGAACACCCGGGCACACTAGCTTTTGCATGGAAAAAGGCCGAGTCCGCGCAGTTGCGGACCCGGCCTTTCCGAGTCATATAGATGTGACGTTCAATCCCTTAGGTCGATTAGGCCTTGGCGGCCTCGGCGCCTGCGGGAGCCTCGACAGCAGCAGCGCGACCATACTCGGCCTTGCCCATCTCGGACCACTCGGGCTCCTCGTCGGGCATGGAACCGGCCTCCTTGCCGAAGAGCTCCTTGAGGCAGTTGACGGCAACGATGAGGCCCAGGACCATCAGCAGGACGGCAAAGACGAGCTGCAGGCCCTTGGTGGCGGCGACGGAGACTGCGGCCGTGGTGGCGGTAGCCGGGATGGTACCGAAGAAGCCGTAGGCCTGGACGGCGGTCATGCAGCCCATAGCGCTCTGGACCAGCGAGGTAAAGGTGCAGCAGAGCAGGAAGGCGACGGGCACGTAGAGCATCCAGCCCTTGCGACCGGTGCACTTGCAGAACACGGCAAGGGTGATCATGGTCATACCGCCGAGCAGCTGGTTGGAAGCACCAAAGAGCGGCCAGATGTTGGCATAGCCGCCAAAGGCGAGGGCGAGGCCGGGGAGCAGGGTGACAACCGTGGCGAACCAGGGGTTGCCGAGGACCTTCATGTAACCGGCCTTGGACTCGATGGCCAGGGCGTCGTTGGTCTGGGCAAAGAACTCGGAGAACGAGGTGCGGGCGATGCGGGCGACGGCGTCGAGCGAGGTCAGGGCCAGAGCGGAGACGTTCATGGTCATAAAGACGGTGGCAAGCGTGCCGTCAACGCCGAAGGCCTGCATACCGCGAGAAATGCCAGCAGCGAAGATCTGGAACGGGGTGGAAGCGACGCCAGCGTTGAGGGCGCCGGTACCGGCAGTGTTCATGTCGGAGAACATGATGCCGGCGACGATGATGGCGAGGATGCCGACGAAGGACTCGACGATCATGGCGCCATAACCGACCTTGACGGCGTCCTGCTCCTTCTCGACCTGCTTGGAAGAGGTGCCCGAAGAAACGAGGCTGTGGAAACCGGAGAGAGCGCCGCAGGCAACGGAGACAAACAGGACCGGGAACATCATGCCCGAGGCATTGCTAAAGCCGGTGAAAACCGGAGCGGTGATGGTGGCCTGGCCGTTAACGCCCAGGACGACGATGCCGAGGACAGCGCAGACAATCATGACGATCATCATGATGGAAGTGAGGTAGTCGCGAGGGGTCTTGAGCATCTGGATGGGCATGGCACCGGCAAAGACCAGGTAGACCATGACGACGGCGAACCACTGGAACTTGTCCAGGTAAACCGGGAACTGCATACCGACGGTGAACATGAGGACCATGAGCACCACGCCGGTGACGAACTCGGCAGCGCCGGTGAGGTTGAACTTCTTCTGAGCCCAACCAAAGGCCATGGCGACGAAGGTGAACAGGATGGAGATGGTACCAGCGCAGCCAGCGGCATAGGACTTGGTGAAGTCGATGGCACCGGTGGCAGCGCCAGAGGCGTCAACGACCGGGGTGAACATGAACGTCTTGCAGACCATGTCGGTAAAAGCGGCGATGACGATGATGCAGAACAGCCAGCAGAACAGCAGGAACAGGCGACGGCCGGTCTTGCCGATGTACTTCTCGATGAGCTGAGCCAAGGACTTGCCGTTGTTCTTCATCGAAGCGTACAGGGCGCCAAAGTCGTGAACGGCGCCAAAGAAGATGCCGCCGACGAGGACCCAGAGCACGACGGGCAGCCAGCCGAAGGCCATGGCGACGATCGTACCCGTAACAGGGCCAGCACCGCAGATCGAGCTGAACTGATGCGAGAACGCGGTGAAGGCGGAGACGGGCGAGAAGCTCTTGCCGTCCTTCATGCGCTTGGCAGGCGTGAGGGCCTCTTTATCAACGCCCCACTTGTTAGCCAGCCAGCGGCCGTAGCCCAGATAGCCGCAGGCGAGCACCGCCGCGGCCACAACCATGAGCAAAACTCCGTTCATTACATTTCCTCCTCTAAAAAGAACTTCCTAGACATAAAAAATGAGGGCCGTCGGTTGCGCTCGACGGCCCTCATCTTCATCAGCCGCCCGTTATCGTACGGGCTAGCTGTATGTGCTAACCCGCATCAGATAATTACTACGCTGATAATGTTTAGCTGATGTGTGAACATGTCTAAGAAATCCTCTTCAATCATGATGCGAACGATCCGTGCGTGTTCACATCCCCCAGTGGATGAAAAAGGAGTATGAAACTTTAGTTGCCTAAAGTCAACGCAAATATGTAATGAATTTTCAACTTTATTTGAATTTCTCGGTATAAAACGTCACTGGCCTCGGACTTTACCCCACGACAGTTTTTGCTTGAGAGATGCTCCTCGGGGGCGGGGCGGGCGCCTGCCGCCATATATGAACTTTCCTGCTCGGACAGTCCTGCTCACGACGGAGGCCACATTAAGTGGCCTCCTGTTCGTGCGGAACTCGCGATAAAGTTCATATATGGCGGCAGGCGCCCGCCCCGCCCCCGAGGAGTTCCCATCCCAAATCTCAACTCTGTTATCATAATTACGATAATATCCTGATAGCTCAGGAGGTGGCTGTGAATATTAGGCCGGTCTCAGATCTTAGAAATCACTACCCGGATGTTGAACGCGAAGTCGAGCAGGAGGGTCCGGTTTTTCTAACTAAAAACGGGCGGGGCTCTATGGTCGTCATGAGCTTTGAGCAGTACAAGTCACTGTGCAATACAATCGAGAGCGCACTTGATGCCGCTGATCGTCAGGCTGCCAGCATGCAACTTCGCTATACACACGACGATGTCTTTGGCTCTGTCAGAAAAATGCTCGACGGCGGTCTCGATGAACAGGCACTATAAGCTCCGCTATCTTCCCCTATTTTGGGAGGACCTCAGCCAAGCAGCGTCATATATCGCCTTTGATCTCAATAACCCCGCTGCAGCAAATAGGCTTGTCGACAATGTTGAAGCAGGCATACTCGAGCATCTCAAGAATCCAACCATGTCACCAACATACCCTTCGACAAGAAGA
Organism: Collinsella sp. WCA1-178-WT-3 (M1); assembly: GCF_009696325.1. GTDB lineage: Bacteria > Actinomycetota > Coriobacteriia > Coriobacteriales > Coriobacteriaceae > Collinsella. Next base: position 7,450 of record NZ_VUME01000020.1, on the reverse strand, counting down.
CGGTTGCACCCGTATTACCGCTTCTACGTTGGCAACTACATGGTTTTTTATGTCGTCATCGACGACGTCATGGAAGTCCGCCGACTGCTATATAAAAGCCGAGATATTGAGTCGATTATCAGGTAGGTTTCTCTCAGCTAAAGCACGCCGTAAATTCGACGCAGGCTGGCTAACCTTGCCGGACGTTGTCGACGGCGATCCAGCTCAGTAGCTGCATAGATACAGAAAGGTTCCCGACGCTGCCCGGGCGCCAGCGGCCGCATATGAACTTTATCGCGAGTTCCGCACGAACAGGAGGCCACTTAATGTGGCCTCCGTCGTGAGCAGGACTGTAGAGCAGGAAAGTTCATATGCGGCCGCTGGCGCCCGGGCAGCGTCGGGAACCGCGCCCATACGACTACAGCGTCATGTTTGGATCGGCGTCGACGTCGAACGGCGAGATTTCACCTCGGTCGAATTTGCGGCGAGCGACCTCCGCAATCATGGCGGCGTTGTCAGTACAGGCCGAGAGAGGCGGCACCGTTACGCGAATCCCCTGACGCCCGAGTTTCTTAATCATCATCTCGCGCAGATGCGGATTGGCCGAGACGCCGCCGCCGATGCAATACTCCTTGCACCCGGTGGCGTGCAGGGCGTTCTTGGCCTTCTTGTACTGCACGTCAAAGACCGCCGCCTCAAACGAGGCTGCCAGGTCGGGCAGGTGGATCGTTCGGCCGGCTTTGGTCTCCTGCTCGATGTATAACGTCACAGCGGTTTTGAGGCCCGAAAGCGAGAAGCGGTAGTCTCCCCTGCTGTTAAGCGCACGGGGAAAATCGATCGCGCGGGGATTGCCCGTCTCGGCGAGCTTGGAGATGATGGGGCCACCGGGATAGCCCAGGCCCAGCGCCTTGGCAACCTTGTCGAAGGCTTCGCCCACGGCGTCGTCCAGCGTCTCGCCAAGTACCTCGTAGTCGCCCCATGCCTTTACGTGCACGAGCATGGTGTGCCCACCCGAGACAAGCGTAAAGATAAACGGCGGCTTAAGGTCGGGCTGCGCCAGCAGGTTGGCGAACAGGTGGCCCTCCAGATGATTGACGCACACGAGCGGTTTACCGGCAGCATACGCAAAGCCCTTGGCAAAGGCGACGCCCACCACCAGGGCACCCACCAGGCCCGGGCCTTGCGTCACACCCACGGCGGCAAGCTCACTTGGCGCAATCGCTCCACCCTCAAGGCCAAGCGATACCGCGGCATCTTCAAGCGCCGCATCTACGACACTCACAATCACCTCGACATGCTTGCGCGAGGCGATCTCGGGCACCACGCCGCCAAAGCGAGCATGAAAATCAATCTGCGTCGACACCTGGTTGGCCAGCATATTGCCGTCCGCATCGATAATCGCAACAGCCGTCTCGTCGCAAGAGCTCTCGATGGCAAGAACTAGGCGACGGCGCTCGATTTCGGCACGCTCCTCGGCGGTGCGCTCGGGCTCAGGCAGCGGCCAGACGCGCTGCTCGGCAGCCGTTGGCTCGGGCGAGGCATTGTCGAGAGGAAGCACCAGGGGCAGCGACGCCGTCATGACGATGGCATCCTTGCCGACGCCGTAGTAGCCACGGCGACGACCCGCCTCGGTAAAGCCCAAGGCGCTATAGAGCGCAATCGCACCCTCGTTGCCGTCCTCAACCTCAAGCGAAGCAGTGGTGCAGCCGAGCATCTGGGCGTCATAGCTCACGTGCGACAGCAGCTTGCGGGCAATGCCCTCGCGACGATGAGCAGGATCAACCGCGACGTCCATAATCTGAACGTCACCGTCGACGACCATGCCGCCGGCAAGTCCCAGCAGCCGACCGTCGTCGTGCGCCACCCACCAGCTACGCGGCGCGGCAACGCCCTCGCCCAGCTCGGACAGGAACATGCCCGGCGTCCACGCCTCGTGTCCGGCGCCTTCAAAGCAGGCGGCCTCCAATGCGCTCGCGCCCTCGGCATCCGCCGCGCCCATGGGACGGAACTGCAGATGGCGGCCGGCGAGCTCGTCGGCAACACCCGTAATCTCGCTCTGGGCGCTCTCGGCAAGCCCAAGGCGCTTACGCTCATTTTCCTCGGCATCCGAAAGACGCGTGTAGATCGGCAAAACGCGAGCCGGATTACCGTCGCCCGCGGCGTGCGCCATCAGAAGGCCCTCGCCCGAGGGCCACCACAGGTCTCGCTCCACGCAGCGCGCAGTCTCATCCTCACTCAGCAGCTTGCCATAACGTACGAGACCGTCACCAGTCAGCTTAACCTGGCTCCAGTCCGCGGCCTGGCGCCACTCATCAAGCGCCACGGCGGCTTTGACCACGTGTTCGCGCTCAAACAGACGCTCGGGACCTTCGTCCCCCAGCACGTACAGAGCCGGATACACCTCGCCACGCATGGCGTCGGCAAGAACACCAAGCTTGCCGCGCGCGCCAGCCTTCCACGCCGTCCAGGCGCAAGCGTCAAGTGTCGACACGCCCAGCAACGGCACGTTGGCACCGCGCGCCAGACCCTTAGCGGTCGAGATGCCAATGCGAACGCCCGTAAACGAACCCGGGCCGCGTCCAACCACATAACAGCCGACATCGCCGCGATTCAGCCCGGCCTGCGCCAACACGTCATCGACGGTATTCACAAGTTCCACGTTGGCATGGCGACGACACAGATGGTCCCCGCTCACCAGCTTCGCCTCGCCCGTCTGCTCATCAATCCAGCTTGCCGCGCAGGCAAGCATGTCGGTCGAAGTATCGAGCGCCACTACCAGCGCGTTGTCGTTATGCAAGCTCATCTTGTACAGCCTTATCAATCAAATCGAAAAGCTCCGTCGCGCGCTCGCCGTGCGCCTCGAGCGCGATCGTTCGCACGTCGCTATCGTCCTCATCGCGCCTAAGCGTCACCGAGAGATACTCATCCGTCAGCTCGTCCTGAAACTGCTCGCCCCATTCCAACAGGCAAGCGCCCTCATAGCCGAGCACGTCAAAAATGCCCGTATCCTCGAGCTCGTAGGCATGCTCCAAGCGGTACAGATCAAAATGGAACAGCGGAATACGCCCCTGGTCGTGAACGGCCATGAGCGCGAACGTAGGACTCGTGACCATATGCTCATCGCCCAAGCCGCGCGAGACGCCCTTGGTAAAGTGGGTCTTTCCCACGCCCAAGCCGCCGGTCAGTATCAGCACATCGCCATTTTCTAGACACGGTGCAACCAACTCGCCAAATTGCTCCGTATCGGCAGTACGAGCCGTTTTGTAGGTACCTAGCCCCAGGCGCTCCAGGGACATATACGCTCCTTATTATTCCGAGGCGCCCTCTGGCGCGGGATGTCGCACCAGATAGTCGCCCAGCATCTTAAAGTCTTCCTCCAGCAACTCCTGCCACGCCGGATTGCGCAGCGCCGCCGCGGGATGAAACGTCGGCATCACCACAAAGTGCCCCATCTGATGGAACCTGCCGCGCAGCTTGGTAATGCCAATCTCGGTCTTGAGCACAAAGTGCGTTGCGGGATTGCCGAGCGTCACGATGATATCGGGCCAGATGCTTCGAATCTGCTCGCGCAAAAACGGTGAGCAAGCAAGCACTTCCTCGGGACGCGGATTGCGGTTTCCCGGCGGGCGACATTTAAGCACATTGGCGATATAGACATCTTCACGCTTAAGGCCCGCCAGGGACAGAATGCCGTTGAGGTCTTCACCCGCCGCCCCCACAAAGGGCTCGCCCTGTAAATCCTCGTTACGGCCCGGCGCTTCACCAATAAACATCACGCGAGCGCGGGGGTTTCCCACCCCAAACACGATATTGTGGCGCGATTGGTAAAGCTGGCAAAGGCGGCAATCGCCCAGGACGGCCTCGATCTCCTCGAGTGCAACTTCGCGCGGCGCCTGATGGCTATGGCCGGGGATGTGCATAACGCCCATAGCGGCCCCTACACGTAGACCTTGTCGAGACGCATGCCAAAGCCGCAGGCGACCTCGTAGTTAATCGTGCCGCGCAGGCGCGCCATTTCATCCATGGTAATCTCGGCATCGCCATCGCGACCGATAATTATCATCTCGTCGCCATGTTCGGCCTCGGGAATCTCGTGAGCCGGGTTGGACTGAATGGCAACCATAAACTGATCCATGCAGATATTTCCGACCTGACGCACGCGCTCACCGCGATACAGCACGTCCATACGATTGGAAAGCGTGCGCGAAAGGCCGTCGGCATATCCGATCGGCAGCGTGCAGATCTGAACGCGTGTGCGCGGTACGCGGTAGGTAAAACCGTAGCCTACGCCCTCGCCCATCGCAGGATGCGCCACGCGCGTCACGCGCGCATGAACGCTCATAACGGGATCAAGCTGCATCACGCGGCCGCTCAGCTCGCACGGCTGCATGCCATACAAGCCAACGCCAGCGCGAATCATATCAAAATGCATCGAGGGGTCGAGCATCGAGGACGGCGTGTTGGCACAGTGCACGATACCGCACTCAAAACCCGCATCCTTAATGGCCTGAACGGCCTCGGTAAAGCGCTGGCACTGCAGCTTGTAGTCCCAACCCGATGGTTCGTCGGCCGTGGCAAAGTGCGTAAATACGCCGTCGCACTGAATACCGCGATGGAAATTAATACCGCGGACAAAGTCGAGCACCTGCGTGTAGTGAACGCCGATGCGGTTCATACCCGTCTCGATGGCAAGATGATACTTGCCCACCTTGCCCGCCGCGACGGCACATTCGCCATACGCAAGAGCAAAATCGGACGTATAGACCGAGGGCATGATATCGAACTCGAGCAATGAAGGAATAGCCTCGATGGGAGGCTCGCTTAGAATCAGGATGGGTTTGGTGATTCCGCCCTGGCGCAACTCAATACCCTCGCTGACCGTCGCCACGGCAAACATGTCGGCACCGGCCGAATACATGATCTTGGCGCACTCGACGGCTCCATGACCATAAGCATCGGCTTTAACCACGCAGCACAGGCGCTGACGCGGATCTAGCAAGTTCTTATAGGCCCTCGTATTGCGGCGGAGCGCCCCGCGGTCGATCTCGACCCAGGACCAACGCGTCAAATCGGCTTTATTCATGATTAGTCATCCGACCCTTCGTCCATGATTCCCAGATCATCGAGCGCATCCTTTGCCGCCAATTCCATGGCGGGACCGATCAAGTCGATAAGATCGGTCGCGATAACGCTCTTCTCGCCATACTCCGTCGCCGCAGCAAAGCCGGCATAGCTGTGGAGTGCGACGGCATACGAGTACAGCAGCTCCCAACGGTCCATCTCGTCACGCATGGTCGCAAGCGTTCCTGCAAGGATACCTGCGAGGACATCACCCGAGCCAGCGGTCGCCAACGACGCTGGGCCCGAAAGCGGCAGCAGCACGCGCTCGACGCCGCAAATGGCCGTCGTCGGGCCCTTAGCGATAACAACGAGATTATGGGAACCGGCAGCCCAGACAATCTTTTGAGCAGCGGCAATCGCAGTGCCAAGATCATTGACCTCGTCGCCGGCAACAAGACGCGAAAGCTCACGATAATGCGGCGTCATAACGAGCGGCTGCTCGCGACGGTACATCTCGGGATTACTGTCGATGCCGTCGATTGCAATCTTGGCAAGGCAGTTGAGCGCATCTGCATCTAGGATAAGCGGCACATCGAGCTCAAGCAGGCCCGAAACGACTTGCATCGATCCGGCAGACGTCGTCATGCCAGGCCCACACACAACGCAGCTGTACTTCTTAGCAATCTCGCACACTGTCATACGCGCAGCAGCACCAAAAGATCCACGGGAATCAGACGGAATGGCGAAAACGGGAATCGACGGGAGCGCCATACGAATAAGGTTGGCGCACGCATCGGGCGTCGCAACGGCCACATAACCGGCACCAGCACGAGCGGCAGACTTTGCGGCCATGATGGCGGCACCAGGATATTGTGCCGACCCGGCAACGATGAGCGCGGAGCCGCGCGAATACTTATCGATATTCGTGGGCAGCGGGGCAAAGTAGTCCACCAGATCACCGGGCTCAACGATCTCGGCAGCATGATCGACATCATCGATGACTTCGTCGAGGCGGTCGTACAGACCGCCACACACCAGATCGCCAGCATACTCCGGACCGTCAGCGCTGTAGAGGCCGATCTTAGGGGCAATCATCGTCACGGTACGCTCGGCACGGATGCAGTCGTCATCCACAACGCCCGTCTCGGCATTCAGGCCCGAGGGAACATCGATAGAAACAACGTGATCGGCGCACTCGTTAACCGTAGGAATCCAAATAGAAAACGGCGCACGAAGGTTGCCGTGAAAACCGGTACCAAAAATAGCATCGACCACGACATCCGCTTTGTTAATGAGAACCTCTAGCTCGTCTCGCGAAGGCCCAACGCACACATGAACGTCGCGACCGGCGGTGCGACGGGCAACGTGACGAGCAAGGGCAGCAGGAATCTCATCCGGCTCAACTGGAGAAACGATATCAACATCAACGCCCTTATGGGTCAGGATATCCGCAGCGACCCAACCATCACCGCCGTTATTGCCAAAGCCGACCAGCACAAGAACGCGATCAGGGTTGAGCTTTAAAATCTCGTTGGCGGCAAATTCACCTGCCAACTCCATGAGCTCGGCCTTCGAGGTGCCCTCGCGCTCGATGATATCCTCGAGGCGAACAACTTCCTCGGTACTCAAAACCGGTTTCATCTATGCTCCTTGCGTATCTTGCGGATTATCGATCAAATGCTCCGACAAAGCAGATTGTTGCAGCTGTTCAAGCTCATCCAATACAGAACGAGCCTCTTTAAATGTCTGGGCAACGCGCTCCTTGGTGCTCATTTTTTCTTCCTTAGGCTTAGGTCGAGCATCCTCGGTGATCGCAATGGCATTAGCGACAGCCAAGTCACCCGTAAGGGTAATAGAAAGAGCAACCTCGACAACACCCAAATCCTGGGCGATTTCGAGAGCGCGACCAGAAAGCAGAGCCTTTGGCTTGCCGAGCCTATCGCGTGTTACGGAAACGTCCTTACGTCCAACGCCCTGACTAAACCCCGTTCCAAGTGCCTTAAGTACCGCTTCGCGAGAGGCAAAGCGGCTGGCATAATGAGCGGCAGGGCGAGACGACGCATCGCAATACGCACGCTCTTCATCGGTAAACACGCGCCGGGCAAACGACGGCGTCTTCTCAAGGATTGATTTCATTCGGGAAATCTCGACGATATCAACGCCGATACCAGCTTCAGCCATGTTCACCTCCATGCTACACAGACTACGATATTGTAGCCCGTTCAAAGAACATGCGACAAACGAGGGTTATAAAACACAGCTACTATGTGAGACAAATTGCCTGAGAAACGAAAAAGGGGGAGGCCGCGAGGCCTCCCCCTTCTCAGGTCAAGCGCACGGCTCGGTGCCGTCCACCGGTCAGCGGCGCCCTGGCCTCCCACGGGCTGGCCCCGCAGTACTCTCGGCGCGA